>NZ_JACVPO010000002.1 GCF_018881835.1 Polynucleobacter hallstattensis
GTGTTAGGGTTAACACTTAAGTAGTATGCGCTCAATTTATTGATGGTGCAGAGCGACAAAAACCCCTTTATTAGTAGTTTTATACGTAAAAGCCTCGACAGGTAGAGAATGTTGTTTGACTTTTGAACGGCCTCAAAAGTCCTTCAGTCGCCTTTAGGCGACTTCTTTTTTAAAGTAACCGCAAAAGCGTAATGGAAATCAGAGTAACGACGTAATAAGCCCCAAAGCTTGGCCCTAACATCCATTTTGATTCCAGTGATTACCTTCAATAATAAAAATGAGATTGATTCAAAAAATGCGACAGTTTTATGACGAGATAGTCAGTTACATCAGGGCATGTTTAAGATGAGCGCCGTGATTGAGCCTGGCATAGCTCCATACTCTGAATACCTAGAGCAAGAACTTCGATCTGATCATGCGGGTGAAACAGGCGCTGTCTATATTTACAAAGGAATCATCGCTATTGCAACCCTATTTAAGAATCAGGAGCTCATCTGTTTTGCAAAAGAACATGGAGCAACTGAGGCAGAGCACTTGCGGCTAATAGAGGCTGTCTTTGAGGAAAAGTATCGTAGCCGTTTGTTAGGGCCATGGCGGATAGCGGGATGGCTAACAGGAGCCATACCAGCATTATTTGGCAGAAAAGCGGTCTATGCCACTATTGATGCAGTTGAGACATTTGTAGAGCAGCACTACCAAGAGCAGATTAATCACCTTAAAACACATAGCGGCTATGAGCAATTGCTTGACCTCTTAGTCCGTTGTCAAGCCGATGAGATTAATCATAAAAATGAGGCACGATCAAAAGTCTCCCCCTCATTACCCTTAGCCCTAAGAGCATGGTGCGCTATGGTGGGTAGCGGCTCAGCCGTAGCAGTTTTGCTGGCAAGGCGTATATAAAAAAATGATGAATGTAGTGAGTTACTAAAGGTAAAAATACGATGATTCAGATCCAGGTCTGGGCTGATTTTGAATGTCCATATAGTTATTTTCAAACTATTGTTCTTGAAAAAATACAAGCGCAGTATCAAGACAGAGTGGAGATAGTGTGGAGGGCATTTGAGTTAACTCCAGTCGATGGCAATATTTTGCCGTCAAAGTCCTATATCAATACTTTTGATGAGGCCAAGCTAGAGCTCATTGTTGTAAATGAGGGGCTTAAGCTCTTAACGCCAAAATTTCTGACCTATACATGGCTTGCACAAGAGAGTGTGTACTTTGCTAATTCACAGGGGTTATCGCTAAAGCTTGCTAGAGCATTATTCGATGCATTCTTTTTAGAAGGACTTGATATTGGCAATGAAGAGGTGGTCATGCAAATTGCTTCCCAGAGTGGAATTGATTGCCAACTGTTAAGGCAGGCTCTTGATAGCAGTGAGCTGACTAAGCACGTCATGGCTGATGAACAAGAATTTAAGACCTATGGTTTCCAAGGATTACCGGCAATGTTAATCGGTGAGAAAGATTTTTCACCTAAGAGTTTTATGCCCATTAATGGATATAAAACGTTCGATGAATTATCTGCAATTATTCGAAGTCTTAATATCTAAAGGCGTAGGCCGCACGTTTAGATTGTACTTTCTGAGTCATGTTCCACCAAGGTCCGCTTTGGGTCGGCCTCTACCGGCCATTAGCAGTTACAGCATAGGGCTGCTTTGTGATCAGCAACAGTCCATTACTATTCCTGACGCTGCGATGTCGGTTTAACCGACAGTAGATAATTCGGGTCTCCCAAAGACTCAAAACTGCATTGCACAGTTTATTACACAGTCCTGATTTATGCGTCTAAGTTATTGAAATATATAAACTATTGAGCAGCCACAAATCCTTCTAAGGCGTAGGTCGCACGTTCGAATCGTGCTGGGCAGGCCAAAGGCCTGACTGGCCCTTGATATTTAGTCAAATTACCTGCTCGATTGGCTTTAGCATCGATGAGTTCACATAGCATATGGACGGCCTTGCTATAGTGATAGTTAATATGAAAAATACTGAATTACCGTTAATTGATGATATTCGTCTATTGGGAAAAATTCTAGGCGATATAGTTCGTGAGCAAGAGGGCGAACCTGCCTATGCTTTGGTAGAACAAGTCAGAAAATTATCTGTAGCCTTTCATCGTGATGCAAATCAAAAAGCTAATCAAGAGTTAGGCAAACTACTTAAAGGCCTTACTAGCGAAAGCGCTGTAAAAGTACTTCGTGCTTTTACTTACTTTAGTCATTTAGCTAATTTGGCTGAAGATAGGCATCACATTCGTCGTCGCATAGCGCATGAGCGCGTTGGTAGTTATCAAGATGGCAGTATTCCCATGGCAATGAAAAAGCTTCAAGCTGCAGGGGTGACTAGCAAGATGATCTCCAAGGCATTAGAAGAAAGCTTGATCTCGCCAGTACTCACTGCACATCCAACTGAAGTGCAAAGAACGAGTATTTTGGAGGCTGAGCGAGATATTGCTAATCTATTAACTGCACGCGATCAGATTAAAGAATCATCTAGAGCAAACAACCCTAAAAAAGATGCCTTGTTAAATAAAGAGCTTAAGGCAAATGAAGAGCAAATTCGCACACGAGTACTTCAGCTCTGGTATACGCGTTTATTGCGGTTTACTAAGCTCACGGTTGCTGACGAGATCGAGAATGCTCTCACCTATTACGAGACCACTTTTTTAAGAGAGATTCCCAAGATCTACGCTCAATTGGAAGACTCGCTTTCTGGGAATGCTGTAGCTAGTTTTCTGAAGATGGGTCAATGGATTGGTGGCGATCGCGATGGGAACCCCAATGTCAGCGCTAAGACACTAGAGTACGCTGTTTCAAGACAGGCTGAAATGGTCTTACGTCATTACTTAACAGAGGTGCATTACTTGGGTAGAGAGCTATCTGTATCTGCATTGCTTCTGAAATTTCCAAAAAAGATGCAAGAGCTTGCAACAAGTTCGCCAGATACGAATGAGCATCGTCAGGATGAGCCTTATCGAAGGGCGCTAACTGGCATTTATTCAAGACTTGCAGCTACTTTAAAGCAATTGACCGGTACTGATGCAGCTCGCCATGCAGTCCCGCCTCAAAACTCCTATATCAGCGCACAGGAATTTATATCTGATCTCAAGACAATTGAAGCTTCACTCATTTCTCAGGGTGCAAAAGTACTAGCGGATCGCCGCTTACGTGGCTTAATCAGAGCGGTTGAGGTTTTCGGCTTTCATTTAGCTACTGTTGATTTGCGTCAAAGTTCAGATATGCATGAAGCTGTTTTGGCTGAGTTGCTTGGTATGGCGTCGATTCAAAAGGAATATCCAAATCTCTCTGAACAGCAAAAACGTGAGCTTTTGCTATCTCTCTTAAAAGATCCAAGACCACTGCGAGTAGTTGGCCATCAATACTCTGAGTTTGCACTTTCTGAAATCGTTATTTTTGAAATGGCTAAGAGGATACGCAAGCTTTTTGGTAATGACGCTATTCGCCACTACATCATTAGCCATACCGAGACTGTCAGTGATCTACTAGAAGTTTTATTGCTGCAAAAAGAAGTGGGCTTAATGCATGGAACTTTAGGTAAGAAGTCCTCAGCTGACCTCATTGTTGTACCTTTATTCGAGACAATTGAAGATTTGCGCAATGCTGCGCCAATCATGCAGGATTTTTATGCCTTGCCTGGCATTTTAGATTTAGTAAAGCGCTCTGGTGCTGAGCAAGACATTATGTTGGGCTACTCCGACTCCAACAAGGATGGCGGTATTGTCACTAGTAATTGGGAGTTGTATTGCGCAGAGCTTGCTTTGGTTCAGGTATTTGAGCCTCTAGAACAAAAGCATGGGGTGAAACTGCGCTTATTTCACGGTAGGGGTGGCACAGTAGGCCGTGGTGGTGGCCCAAGTTATGAGGCAATCCTCGCTCAGCCTCCAGGCACGGTTCGGGGTCAAATTCGTTTAACCGAGCAGGGTGAAGTGATTGGATCAAAGTATGCCAACCCTGAAATTGGTAGACGTAATTTAGAAACATTAGTAGCCGCCACCCTAGAGGCCACGTTATTAAAGCCAACTAAACAAGCTACCAATGCTTTTTTAGATGCTGCCGCACAAATTTCTCAAACGAGTATGGATGCGTATCGACGTCTCGTATATGAAACCCCGGGATTTGCAGAGTATTTCTTTGATGCAACGCCAATTCGAGAGATTGCAAAGCTCAATATTGGTTCTAGGCCGGCTAGTCGAAAGGCTAGTCAGAAAATCGAAGACTTAAGGGCGATTCCATGGGGATTTAGTTGGGGTCAGTGTCGTCTAACACTCCCAGGTTGGTTTGGCTTTGGTTCTGCTGTTGATGAGTTCTTAGATCATCCTCAGGCTGCAGACAAGAAAGCGGCACTCGCTCTTTTGCAAAAGATGTATAAGGATTGGCCATTCTTTAGGACCTTGTTATCGAATATGGATATGGCCCTAGCCAAGAGTGATTTAGCATTGGCTTCTCGTTATAGCGAGCTAGTCCCTGATGTGAAGCTGCGCAAGAGGATATTTATTGCTATCGAAGCTGAGTGGAATAAAACAGTAGATGCCTTAAACTTGGTCACTGGTGAAAAAGTACGTCTAGCCAACAATCCATCCTTAGCAAGATCGATACGGACCCGCTTTCCTTATATCGACCCACTACATCATTTACAGATCGAGTTAGTAAGACGCTATCGAGCAGGCAAGCATGATGATAGGGTGCAGAGGGGTATACATATTGCTATTAATGGAATTGCGGCCGGACTTAGAAATACTGGCTAGATTAAAGCTTCTAAGGCCCAGGCCGCACGTTCGAATCGTGCTGGGCAGGCCAAAAATCCAACTAGTACCCCTATTTAGTGCGTATCTGTTGCTCAGATACCTATTTCTTAGCATAATTACATCATATGAATACAGCTCTGATCGACTTAGCTACTCAAAATGCAGCTCATGCATTTATGGAAAAAATTGCACATCAATATGATGTCAGCAAGGCTTTTTTGTTCGGTAGTCGTGCTCGCAATACGCACCAAGGTGAGAGTGATGCTGATATTGCTATTTTATTGCGAGGCAAACCGGGCCGCTTTATGGCTACTAAGTTTGCGATGGATGATCTGGCCTATGATGTTCTATTGGACTCCGGCATTCGCATTCAGCCTCTACCTATTTGGCAGGAGGAGTGGGATCACCCAGAAAATTATTCCAATCCGAGTCTTTTAAGGAATATTCAAAATGAAGGCATTGTTCTTTGAGGGCGAAAGAACTTTTTACTAAAGCTCAAACTGCAGCAGCTTCAGCTCGAATTTTGTTAAATGCTGGGGATGTTGATGGTGCTTGTAACCGTGCTTATTACGCCATGTTTGATGCTGCTAGGGCAGCTCTTTTGGCATCTGGTATCGATGAATCAACAGTCAATACAAAGACCCATAGTGGCCTTATATCAAAATTCAGTCTTGAGCTTGTTAAATCTGGTCAAGTTTCCGTAGAGCTTGGCAAGTCACTAAACAAAGTCGAGGATCTGAGATTGATGGCGGACTATAAAGGGGATGCCATTTTGGAAGAGGATGCCACTTGGGCAGTTAATCAGGCCGATATATTTGTTGAGACCTTACAGACCACTTTTAGCTAAGGCGTAGGTCGCACGTTCGAATCGTGCTGGGCAGGCCAAAAACTTCAAAAATATTGGTAACTACTACCTAGGAAGTACTAAAGTACCTTCTATATCTAATAACTTTAATTAACATATAAATTCAAAGGGGTAGGGATGTCAATATTCTCAAAAAAACTAGTTGGATTTTTGTCGATTTTAATGGTGACTTCACCAGTGTTTTCTCAAGATAGCAATGTTTCAAATCCACTACCAAAAGTCTCGCAAGAATGGCGTTTTGAAGCAACTCCCTATGTATGGGCGCCTGGCATTAAAAGCACTATAAATTTTGATAATGGCCTTGCTAAAACTGCTGATTTTTCTTCAAGCAATGTGCTTAATAATCTAAAGTCTGGCGCGATGATGACTGCTGAAGCACACAAGGGTAATTGGGGCATCATGGGCGATCTTGTCTCGGCAACCTTACAAAATTCAGGATCAATTCCCGTATATGGCGGCGCTGCCACCGTGGCAGACAAAATTACGCTGCAGCAAACGGTTTTAACTGGTGCTGCGACTTATACACTTGCTAATACACGGGACATATACGTTGACGCCTTGCTAGGAGCTCGAGCAATTGATATCACGGCTACCTTAAACGGCAATTTAGTGGGTACTGCTGAAAAAGAAACAATTTCAAAGAAAACCTCAACGGTCGACCCTATTATCGGTGCTAAGGGACGCTACCGTATCGCAGACTCTAGTTGGTATCTACCTGCCTATGCTGATATCGGCGGCGGTGGTGGCACTACGAATTTGACATGGCAGGTGATGGCTGGCATTGGTAAATCATTTGGTAGCTTGATTGATGCGTCATTGACGTATCGCGCGCTGTATTACGACATGAAGGCTGGTGGTGTTTTGCAAAAGACCACGATGCAAGGCCCGCAAATGGCCATTACTTTTAAATTTTGATTCTGAACGACTGGTCCCATGAAAATATTCAAATGTATTCTTGTAGTTATCGCAGCGACTGCATGGTCTAGTCTAGTATCTGCTCAAAGTAGCAGTACTCCCGATGGGGGTGTGGATAAGGTCGGCATTGCTAAAAAACTAGCCAACCCGATTGCCAATATGATTTCGGTGCCACTGCAATACGAATTTAGTCGTGGTGTTGGCAAAAATCAGGGGGGCTCAGAGCAGACCTTACTCTTTCAACCGGTGATGCCATTTAATTTGGGTGGTGGAGATACTTTCATTGTTCGCCCAATTGTCGCCGGTGTAAGAGAGGTCAGTGTTCAGGCTGCGAATGGACAAAGCTTTTCTGGCTATGGCATTGCCAGCGTTACGGTGGAATCGTTTTATGCACCCAACACTAATTCATCTTGGATCTGGGGGGTAGGTCCCTATGCCGTATCTCCCTCGGGCAATAGCGGCAAGTTTGGCTCACAAGAAACTGGTGCTGGTGTGACGGGTGTAGTACTCAATCGTCATGGCCCCTGGACGTATGGATTGCTAGGTTATCAGTCTTGGAGTGTAGGTGGCAATCCAAGCTTTGGCACGCAAAACAATTTATATGGCCAACCGTTTGTCGCTTTCACCAACAAGGACGCATTTACTTATACCGTGAATATGGAGGCGCAATATAACTACGACACGCATCGCACATCCAACCCCCTATATGTCGGCGTATCGAAATTAATGGTATTTGATGGTGTACCTTTGCAGTTTGCCGCTGGCCCTATGTATTACATCAGTAATACTCCAGGTGGTCCGTCAGGATGGGGTGCTCGCGCCACAGCAACCTTAGTTATTTTAAAATAAATAAAAGCATTTATGAAAAAATTTCAATGTTATCTATCGGCACTCCTTCTTTTAATTGCCACCCAAGTCTTTGCCGACAATGCAGCGATTTATTTCAATGGTGACATCCTGACGATGGAGGGTGATAAGCCACAGTATGCTGAAGCTGTTGTTGTAAAGGGTAAGAAAATTACTTTTGTCGGCAATCTGCGAGACGCTTTAAATGGAGCCGGCGCTAATCCAGTAATGCAGGATTTAAAAGGTCAAACTTTACTACCAGGATTTATAGATGCCTGGGGCCACTTTACCCTGATTGCTCAGAACACTCTCGCTGTCAATCTAGGGTACTTTTCAAAGAATCCGCCAAAAACTACCAAGCAGCTAATAGACCGCTTGAAAGCAGAAGCAAGGCCATTTAACGGTTGGATTATTGGCGCAGAGTATGCAGACGCTTTTCTTACCGATGGCCCTTTAACCATTGCTCAGTTAGATGCAGCATTTCCTAATCAATCAGTATTTGTTAATAATATTTCTACCCTGACCGGGATCGTGAATACTGCGGGACTCAAGAAGCTAGGATTTACCACAGCCACTAAAGTGACACAAGGCATGCTGCCCGTTGATCCAAAGACAGGAAAACTTACTGGTGAGTTGATTGGTGACCCTAATTTCGAGGCAACAGTGAAGGTATTCGGTAAGTATTCTCAAGATTTAATGATGGAAACTTATCGCAAAGCCGAACAGATCTATGTCTCAAATGGATACACTACTGCGCAAAGCTATGAAACTACGATTCAAGATATTAGTAATATGCGCCAAGCAGTTGATCGCAATGTGATCAGCTTAGACCTGATTGCGCTACCCACCTATGATGTGGTTGATCAATTGCTTGCAACTAATAAAAATTATCCTTTTGGAGTCTATACCAAGGGTGATGGCGGCTTTAAGGTTGCTGGAATATTGGTTTCTACAGATGGTGCGCCACAATTACGTTTGGCCTATTTCACCAAGCCTTATAACGACACCACAGGATTTCCAAAAGAATGGCGCGGGATGGCTGTTGCTTCTCAGGATTTGGTTAATAAGTACGCAAAGTTAGCTTATGAAAAAAATATTCAGTACTTCGGCTATTCCAATGGCGATGCTGGTATTGATATGGCGCTTTCTGGAATTTCTAAAGCAATAAAAGAAACAGGCGTTACTGAAGATCGTAGATCAGTGATCTCCCATTCATTCTTTGTTCGTGATGATCAATTGGACCAATATAAAACCCATAAAATCCTGCCTCAATTTATGCCTAACCATATTTGGATGTATGGCGATGTATATAGAAAGATTCTAGGGGACGAGAGGGCTAACAATATGGTTCCGCTGAATTTGGCTAAGACAAAAGGAGTTCAATTTGGCCTTCACAATGACACGCCTTCATCTGGCCCCAGTGCATTGTTCACGATTTGGACTGCGGTTAATCGCAAGACCTATGGAGGCAGTACTTTAGGACCCAATCAACGCATAGATCCATATACCGCTCTGCGTGGCTTTACTGCTATGCCTGCATATCAGTACAAAGAAGAGGCATCAAAGGGCACTATTACAGCTGGAAAACTTGCGGATATGGTGATTCTTGACCGCAATCCAATGAAAGTGGACCCAATGGAAATTAAGGATATTCAGATTGTGAAGACCATTAAGAATGGTAAGGATTTGTTTATTCGTCCATAGTTGGACAAATTGTTTTTTTGAGGTTAAGTAAACTTCGTGCGATAGATTGCTTTGTGATTAGCAACAGCCCATCGCGGCCCTGACGCTGTAATGTCGGTTTAACCGACACTAATTAATTCAGGTCGCCCAAAGACCCCAAACTGCACTGCACAGTTTATTACACAGTCCCGATTTATTAATCTAAGTCATTGAAATATATAGACATTCCAGTAGCCACGAATTCTTCTAAGGCGTAGGTCGCACGTTCGAATCGTGCTGGGCAGGCCAAAGGCCTGGCTGGCCGATGAGATGACTCCAAAAAACCTTGTTTTATTTAATTCAGTTGACCAAGCTCGCCCATCTTATGGAGCGCCCGGGCAGGGCGTAGGTTGATTCTGGATGACTGCTTTCGGCCAATTGCGGACTTTCAAGAAATGATATAAAAAATGATCGTTATGTTGAAAGCATGACTTTAAAACACAATTTATATCTACGATTACGCAATGACCGTATTCCAGGACTTTTAGCACCCGAACTAATAGTTTTTTTCGAAGTCTGCCAACCTTAACTTCAAGGTTATTTTTAGTAGTGTTCGGTTCGCCGCTTAAGTGCTGCGCCACTTGCTAATGCTCAAGCGAATTTGAGGGGGCCAGGAGTCTGAGTTATTAAATGCTGTGAAGGATAGACATCCAGCTTGGACTGATTGAGCCAAAAGCTACCTCATTTTTAATCGGGAGCTTACTGCTTAAAGGGCTAAGTCGACTCAGTTGCTGCCAAGCGTGCTTTGAAATTCTGATAGATTTTTATAGGACTTGAATACTATACTTGATTGGGCGCACCTGTTTGTTTCAGGGGGTGGGCGTTTGAAAAGCTGTCCAGCTTCATACAGTTTTCAAAGATGCCGTTCAGAATGGGGGCCGTATTCATATCTACACCAAAAATTTTAGCGCCAATGACGTGGGATACCAGGGCAATATCAGCTATGGTTAGCTCATCACCAAATGAGTAGACCTGAGACTTTGCCAACTTCTTCAGCATATTTTCGATGGCTTCATTGCCTTCAGAAAACCAATGTTGAGCCCATCTAGTTTGATGAGACTCATCCAAACCCCATTCTTGATTCAGAAAGTTTCTAACTCGCGGTATGATGAGGGGGTGGGTATCGGCGATAGCTATCAGAGCTAGCGCTCTGACCTCTGCTTTGTCGATAGGCATACTGGGGATCAGTTTTGGATTAGGCCAAACATCTTCGATGTATTCAAGAATGGCTAGCGACTGACCAATTTCATGGCCATCATGCTTAAGCAATGGCACTACATGCTGAGGATTGATTAAGCTGTATGCTTCTCCAAATTGTTCCCCATTCGCTAAATTGATCGATATCTCTTCAAAGGGGACTCCCTTCAGCGATAGCGCAACCCTAACTCGATAAGCTGCTAGGGATCGCCAGTATCCGTAAAGAGTGACTTTCATTATTTGGTGTTTATGAAGTTTCGAATCGCATCCATAAAGATGGCTGGTGCCTGCAACTGTGGTACATGCGCTAAGCCTGGCAGGATATTTAATGTTGCGTTTGGCAGCCCAGCATGAAGTTCTACAGACATGGATGATGGAGTGGCTTCATCCAATTCTCCAACTAGCACGAGCACTGGTTGGAACACTTTTGAAAGTTGATCGCGAATATCAAGTCCAGCTAAAGCGGAGCAGGCACCGTGAAAGGTTTCGGTATCGAGAGCTAAGAAGCGTTTTTTTCTATCCGCAACCAAGCTTGGGTTCTGTTCCTGAAATTCTGGAGCAAATAAGCGGCGCATTGCCACATCTGCAATCGCTTCCAACCCTTTTTCTTTAGCAGCGGCTGACATGCCTCTGAAGGCTGCACGCCCTGGTTCAGTGAACATCGCACCGCAATCAGCCAAGATTAAGCGTGCGGCTAATTGTGGGTGGCGAATGCTGGTAATTAAGGCTATAAATCCGCCATAACCGTTACCCAAGAATATTGGCTTTTCAGAAAGTTTCAGGGATTCAATGCCTTTAGCAATATGATCAGCGATCACATTAAGGTCACCGCCCACAAAGTCAGAGCCTTCAAATCCGGGAAGATTTAAAGTGATAACTTGATGAGTTTTTTCTAACTCATGAGCTAGTGGCTTAAAAGAGCTGCTGTCTGCAAGCAATGAGTGGAACAAAATAACTGGGGTGCCTGTGCCTGTAATTTCCAGACTCAACTTTTTGTTGTCGATATTTAGCGTTTGATGTGCCATATTATATTGTTCCTTTAGTTCTTATATTCTTAAAACTACTTTTCGTATTAGTTCAGTCGTGGCTGGCTAGCAGTATCTTTGTACCAGTCAAATGGCGCATCATCCAATCGAATCATGACACTCTTAGTTTCAAAGTGTTGGTCAAATGACTCTGTTCCGCACTCGCGGCCAATTCCTGAGTCTTTGATGCCGCCCCAAGGTGAAGCTGGATCCAAGCGATGATGGTCGTTTACCCAGACAATGCCGCATTTAAGTTTTGCAGCAACACGGTGGGCTCTAGTGACATCATTTGTTCGAATTGCACCAGCCAAACCGAACGGAGAGTCATTTGCCAGTTCAAGACCCTCTTCTTCGGTTGTAAATTTAGTAACCGATACAAATGGGCCAAATACCTCCTCTTGGAAGATGCGCATGTTTCTAGTAACGTCAGCAAAAACAGTCGGCTCTACAAAGAAACCATTCTGAAGACTTGGGTCAGTAGGCACCTTGCCTCCGGCAACCAAGCGTGCTTTATCTTCATTTAATCCAATATCGATATATTTCAGAACGCGCTGCTGCTGGCGAGCTGAAACTACAGGTCCAAGTTGCACACTAGCGTCAATGGGGTTTCCGATACGAATCGATTTTGCCTTAGCTGCCAACTTTTCTACGAACTCATCGTAAATGCTTGCCTGAACAATTTGACGGCTACCACAAATACAAGTTTGTCCTGCGCCAATGAAGGCGCCAAAAGCAGCGTAGTTCACTGCTTGATCAACATTGAAGTCGTCAAACACGAGAACAGGAGTTTTGCCGCCAAGTTCTAATGTTTGGTGGGCGAAGTTACTACCTGCTAAAGCCCCGGTAATACGTCCAGCTTCGGTGCCGCCAGTCAGCACCCATTTTGCTAAACCAGGATGCTCAGCTAGCGCTTTGCCAGTAGAGGGCCCAAGTCCGGTGATCACATTAAACACTCCAGGCGGCAAGCCTGCTTCAACGAATAGTTGCGCGAGGCGCAGTGTGGTTAGTGGAGTGTACTCAGATGGCTTCACTACGGTAGTACAACCAGATGCCAGCGTAGGGGCTAAGCTTTTCACCATGATCATTAAAGGATGATTAAATGGTGTGGAATTACCGACAACACCAATTGGAGTGCGCAAGGTGTAGTTAAGGTAGTTGCCATCTACTGGAATGACGGAATCACGGCGCGCAATGGCAAGACCTGCGTTGTAGCGAAAAAAGTCAGGTAGACGCGAAACTTGTGCACGCGTTTCATTTAAAGAGCGACCATTGTTAGCAGTTTCTAAGGTGTAGATCTCTTCTAAGTTGGCTTCAAACACATCCGCTAATTTATTAATTAATTTAGCGCGTGTGCGATTAGACATTGAACTCCACTCGGGACTAGCAAATGCTTTTGCTGAGCTCTTCACTGCCTTGTCAACATCGGCATCAGTTGCGTGTGAAATTTGCGCAAGCATCTCACCAGTCGCTGGATTTAATACATCCAGTAAATCAGGCTGGGAGGCCGGAACTTCCTTACCATCGATAAATAGTCCACGGATAGGTGCTTGCTTTTGAGTTGTTGGCATGAGGATCCTTATTAAAAAATATGTGTTGAATTAACTGACGATCATTCCGCTTGACACAGCATTGCTGACACGCTTACCTGCTGCAAGCACATGCTGCTCCGCTAATCTCTGGGCGGTCTTGACGGATCTAGATTGAATACCATCTATGATTTCGCGATGTTCTGCTACCAATGCTTCCGGAGTTCCATGATCTATATTTCTAACGCTAATTTGCACAGCTCTTTCCATCAGATCAATGAGGTCGATCAGTTGATCACGCATTCTTGGATTGCCGCCTAATTCAGCTAAGAGTCGGTGGAATTTTTTGTTGTAACCGATAAAACCATCGGGCCATTGGTCCCGATGAAAGCTCTTGAATTGATCAAGCATTTGAAGTTGCTCATCACTGGCATTACGAATGATGCGTTCAATATTGGCGCGCTCAAGGGCAGCTCGCAAATGAAACATGTCCAACATATCAGAGATGGATACTGGTGCAACGCGGTATCCTTGACGGGGAATAGTAATCACAAGACCTTCGCGCTCTAGGCTAATGAGCGCATCGCGGACGGGGGATTTACTGACCTCAAAACGAACCGCTAACTCAGCCTCTCGTATTTCAGCGCCAGGCATAAGATTGCAAGTCAGAATGTCATGACGCAACTCTTCGTAGACTCTTTCTCGAAGCAGTCGGCCGTCAGATTCTATGGGTTCTATGGTGGTACTTGCCATGGGCTTAAAAATATTAGGTAGTCCTTAATGATCCCTGCTAATATATCACAAGAGCTTTTTACGGGTATAGGTAAAAATATAAGCAATTGATTTTAAACAATAAATAAATTTTCAAAGGACTTATTGATTTAATTAAATTTTATTGTAGTATATCAAGTAGATCTACAAAACAATTTTAAAAGACTACCAAACATCGTGAGGAGACATTCATGTTGAACAAGATACGTTTAAAGGCTGTAGCACTTGCCCTAGTAGGCGCGTTATTGGCACCAAGCTCTTTTGCCGCTGATAAGGCGCCAATTAGAGTCGGATTTCTAACTATCAAATCAGGCGCTCTTGCTGCTGGTGGAAAGCAGATGGAAGAAGGCATTAACTTGTTCATGAAGGAGCGTAACAATACGATTGCAGGCAGAAAGATTGAGCTTTTTGTCGCCGATACATCTGGTCAGCCAGCAATTACCAAAACCAAAATGCAAGAGCTCGTTGAAAAAGATAAAGTTCAAGTCATCATTGGACCATTAGCTGCATTTGAGGCATTAGCTGTGGATGACTATATTAAGAAGGTAGGGGTTCCAGTGATATCCCCTTCAGCTGGAGCTGAAGATTTAACCCAGCGCAAGCCAAATCCTTGGTTTGTTAGAGGCGTTGGAACTTCTGCCCAACCAAGTCATGCTCTTGGAGAGTATGCCGCTAAAGATTTGAAGTACAAGCGCATTGCTATCATTGCCGATGATTTTGCTTTTGGCCATGAAATTGCCGCCGGATTTCAGAGAACTTTTGAAGAAAATGGCGGCAAGGTAGTTCAAAAGCTATGGTCTCCTTTGAACGTAGCTGACTATGGTACTTACATTGGTCAGATTAAGCCAAATGTGGATGCGGTATTTGCGGCCTTCGCTGGCGGTAACGGCGTGAAGTTTGTAAAGCAATATAGCGAGTACGGTTTAAAGGGAAAAATTCCTCTCCTCGGCGCAATGACCACTGTAGATGAGGGTATCTTGCCTTTCATGGGTGATGATGCGCTAGGCGTAATTTCTACTGGCTGGTACTCTGCGAACTTAAACAATGCAGCTAATACAAAGTTTGTTAAGGATTTCAACGCAACGTATAAAAAAGATCCTGGCTACTATTCTATGGGTGCATATGGTGCAGCTTTAATGCTTGAGCAAGCACTTAAGGATGTCAAAGGCAATATTGAAGATAAGAATGCATTTATGGCTGCATTACGTGCAGTTCAGTTGCCAAATGATCCAAGAGGTAAGGTTACCTTGGACGCCTTGGGCAACCCGATTATGGATATTTATATTCGTAAGGTTGAGAAAAAAGACGGTAAGCTCAGCAACGTTGTGATTAAGACTTATCCATCGGTTAGTCAGTTCTGGACATATAAAACTAAAGACTTTCTCTCCAATCCCGTCTATTCAAGAGATTACCCGCCAGCGACGAATTTAGAGAACTGATTCTTTAATAATGTCTTTTTGGCTAATTCAGAGCCTCAATAGCCTTGCTCTAGGGGGAGTTCTTTTCACCCTAGCAGCAGGCTTTTCATTAATTTTCGGATTAATGCGTATCGCTAATCTTTCACATGGTGCTTATTTCATGTTGGGCGCTTATGTTGGGTTAAGCGTGATCGAGGCGGGGCACTCTTTCTATTTAGCCATTTTGGCTGCAGGGATAGCGATTGGTCTTTTGGGCTGCATTGTTGAGTGGTTAATTTTGCGTCGCCTTGCCGGCAACAGCTTGTCTCAGGTATTGGCGACTTTAGGGGTTGCTTTCGTCATTGCCGATTGTAGTCTTTGGTTTTGGGGTGGTGATCCTCGTCCAGTCGCTGCACCCAGTTTTCTGAGTGGCGGTGTTCAGATATTCGGGCAAACGTTTCCTCTTTACAGAATTGCTTTAGTAATTTTTAGTATCTTTATTGCGCTTGGTTTGTGGCTATTACTAGAAAAAACCAAACTTGGTGTCATGATTCGTGCCAGTGTTGATGATCGCCAAATGGCACAAGGTATTGGTGTACCAGCTACCAAATTGTTTTCAATTGTTTTTTGTTTGGGTGCTGCATTAGCAGGGGTGGGTGGTATTGCTGCAGCCCCAATTCTTTCAGTTTACCCAGGCTTAGATGCGGATATGCTGCCAATTGCATTGGTAGTGGTGATCTTGGGGGGTCTCGGTAGTTTAATGGGTGCATTCATTGGCAGCTTCCTCATTGGATTTATCTACAGTTTTGGTCAAGCGCTTTTTCCAGACTTGGCTTACATCATCTTGTTTTTACCAATGCTCATCATTCTGGCAGTTAGACCACGTGGCTTGTTCGGAAGGATAACTGCTTGAACCGCATTTTTTATATTGCCATTTTCGCGGTACTACTTGCCCTCCCTTTGATTCTTGGGGGCACTTATTACACTAACTTAGCGAGCCAAATTCTCATTGCTGCAATTTTTGCAATGAGCTTGAATTTACTTGTGGGATATGCTGGCTTAACCTCTCTAGGCCATGCAGGGTATCTTGGCCTAGCAGCCTATATCAGTAGTTGGCTGACAGTAAAGTTGGGATGGGATCATGCAAGTACTGCGGCGATTGCAATCATCGGAACTACCGTCATTGCAGGAATCTTTGGTTTGATTGCCCTGCGTGCAACAGGCATTAGTTTTTTAATGATTACTTTGGCGTTCGGTCAGATTCTATGGGGCTTAGCTTATCGCTGGGCTAGCGTTACCGGTGGCGATAATGGAATATCTGGTATTACAAGACCGCCATTTTTTGGTTTGGATTTGGGAGAGGCTAGTTATTTTTATTACTTTACTCTGTTCATCTTTTTGTTGGTTTGGATTGCGATTGCAGTCTTAGTGCGATCTCCTTTTGGAGCCACTATCCGAGGAACTAAAGATCAGCCTCGTCGTATGAGTGCGCTCGGTTTTAATGTCTGGTTAATTCGCTGGATTACTTTTACAGCCTGCGGCTTCTTTGGGTCTATTGGCGGCATCATGTACGTCTACTATCACCAATTTATTAGCCCCCATAGTCTGTCATTGGCCAATTCTGCTGAAATGCTACTGATGGTGATTGCTGGTGGTGCTGGCACTTTAGCTGGGCCAGTCATTGGAGCTGCCTTGGTGATGCTACTAAAGAATGTGGCAAGTCAATATGTTGATCATTGGGTCACTCTCCTCGGCTTGGTATTTATTTTCATTGTGATGTTTATTCCAGGTGGAATTGTTGCTGGATTTATGCGCATTAAAAGCGCATTTAATACACCCAAGTAAAAAATGAGTCCTATTCTTGAAGTTTCTGATTTAAGCAAATCTTTTGGTGGCCTTAAGGTAACCAAAGGAGTTAATCTTAGTGTGAACCCAGGAGAGCGGCACTTGTTAATTGGGCCAAATGGCGCAGGCAAAACGACACTATTTAATTTAATCGCAGGAGACTTAGCCTCTGACTCAGGTTCCATTAGGCTCAATGGGAAAAATATTACCAAGCTCACGACTGCTAAGCGTGCGCAACTCGATCTAGCTAGAACTTATCAAATCTTGACGCTCTTTGGTAAGGATAATTTAATCTCGAACGTGAAATTGGCATTGTTAGGAAAAATGTCGCTGCGTTGGAAGTGTTGGGGCGCATTCTCGACAGAGCGTGCCTTAGATAAAAAAGCGCTAGATATTTTAGAAAAGGTAGGGCTGGACTCCAAAGCCTATTTGCCTTTAGAGCAAACATCGTACGGTGAGAAGCGTCGACTTGAGATTGCTATGGCCTTGGCTCAAAATCCAACTATCTTATTGCTGGATGAGCCTTTAGCAGGCCTGTCTACTGAAGAGCGTGAAACGATTACGACATTGCTACAAGGCATTAATCGCGCTATCACCATACTGATGATTGAGCACGATATGGCAGTTGCCTTAGCTTTCGCTGATCGAGTAACGCTATTGCACTATGGTGAAGTGATTACAAGTGGTACGCGTCAAGAGGTAGTAAATGATCCCCGTACCAAGGAGATATATCTTGGCCACTAATACTATTTTGAGGGTCGAGGGCTTGAATGCTTTTTATGGCGATAGCCATATTCTTTACGACGTTTCCTTTGACTTAAAAAGAGATACTGTACTTGCACTCCTTGGAAGAAACGGCGCTGGAAAAACAACCTGTATTAGTTCTATTATTGGCTTTCTAGCTGAGCGTAATGGCTTAATTGAGCTTGACGGGGTGCCATTGCAAAAACTCTCTCCTGAGAAGATTTGCAAAGCAGGCATTGGGATTGTTCCGCAAGGGCGACGTATTTTCCCTAGCCTATCGGTGAAAGAAAATCTTGAGGTAGCCTATCAAACGCCTCGTTCCGCAAGTTGCCGAAAATGGGTTCTTGAAGATATATTTCAGTTTTTCCCGCGCCTTCAAGAACGTCAAAATCAAGTTGCAGGGAGCTTGTCAGGGGGCGAGCAGCAGATGCTTGCTATTGGTAGGGCGTTGATGACCAACCCAAAAGTATTGTTGTTAGATGAGCCATCTGAGGGTTTAGCTCCGCAAATCGTTAAAGAAGTTGGCAATATTATTGCGATGCTCAAGCCATTTATTTCGATTGTATTGGTTGAGCAAAATCTCAGTCTTGCTTTAAGTGTTGCAGATGATATTGTTTTGCTCAATGGAGGCAAGGTAGTGTTTTCTGGAACTAAGGCGCTTTTTAATGAAAAGCAAAATGAATTACAAAGTCATTTGAGTGTGGAATAGTGAGCGGAGCAATGGAAGAGCACTTAAAAACTAGCAAAATTGGTAAATACGATATTCAGTATTTAGATATTGGTGAAGGTATTCCTGTTGTCTTGATTCATGGCTTGGCTGGCGATTACAGTGCCTGGACTAGTCAGATTCAAATCTTGAAAGATCATTACAGGGTTATTGCTTTTGATAACCGTGGAGCAGGAAAAAGCACCCAAATTGATGAGCCTATTAGTACCCAAGATTTGGCAAAAGATACCTTGGGCCTGATGGATTCTCTTGGTGTGCAGTCGGCACACATCGTCGGTCGCTCGATGGGTGGTGCGGTAGCGCAGCATATGGCACTAATGTCCCCTGAGCGTGTGAAATCCTTGGTGTTGTGTGCATCATTCGCTATTTTGGATCCTCTAGGGCGTCGTGTTCTGTTTAATATGCGGGAGGCGCTTGAATGGCGCATGAATTGGGCGGATCATGCCCGTCACTCAGTACAAAACTTTGTATCTGCTGATTTTTTTAACCACAAGCAAGAGCAAGTGAAAAAGATTGAATCCTTAATTGGTGGCGAAACCAGATTACCAGCATGCTACATTCGTCAGAATGAAGCATGTCAAAATCATGATACAAGCACCCAATTGGCTCTGATCAAGCAGCCAACCTTAATCATGGCAGGAACAAGCGATCCTATTTGTTCATTAACTGCTACGCATACTCTCAGTAGTGGAATTCAGGATTCGCAAACCATCTTATTTGAAAATGCTAGCCATTTTTTCTTAATGGAGCAAGCAGAAAAATTTAATCACAGCCTCTTAAGTTGGCTTAACTCGCATTAATTAAAAAGCCCTCTTAATAGGGGGCTGGTTCACTGTCTAGGATCGTTTTGTAGTCAGATGAGTATGGCAGCTAGATACTTATATAGCGCATAAAGGATTTAAAAAATCTTTTAAATGCGGTTTAAGCATACACAGAAATCCTTAATTACTATTGACGCATATTAAAAAGACCTTTTGTAAAGACTAACTATCAAACCTCTTATTTAGATCGTAGCGCCGGCACCATAAGATAGTCTGTAAGAAAGCCGGATCAAGGCGCTGTGCTGGCAGAATTTCTTGGGGAAACTCAGCTACGTAGTTGTAGTTACTTAATCCTAGTTTGGTGACGATGCTGCCATACTAGTGGCGCTGCATCCCCATCAAAGCCATTCGCCTTTTATTAAACCGCTAAATCTATTTTCTAGTTGTTTTTTGAGAGGCTGCTTTGGGTCGTTTTGAGCCTACCATCGGTAAGTAAGGCGAAGATCTGCTTTATGTAAAGCAACACTTTATCTCAGCCCTGGTGCAACGCTGTCGGGTGAACCGACAGTAACCAATGCAGGTGGCCAAATATCACCCAAAAATAATTGCACAGTTTATTGCACAGTCCCGATTTATGAGTCTAAGTCATTGAAATATAAAGACTTTTGAACAGCCACGAATTCTTCTAAGGCGTAGGTCGCACGTTCGAATCGTGCTGGGCAGGCCACTTTACTAGGGTCCGGACCGGACACATGGTTTACATCCAGCACCGAGCGCATAAATTTACAGCTGCTAGTCACCCTAACTATTTTTTCCCATAAGCGGCATCATGGTCTGGCTCTATCAATAAGACTCGTAAAAAGTGATTTTCTCTAAAGCCAATCCCTCGAATCGATTTGCTTACACGAAAGGAGTAGAGCGCTTCAATATTTTTAGGGGCTGCAATACTGTGAATCTTTTCCCATTTCAAGCCCTTATCTCTATAGACCTGATTCCAGGTTAGTTGTGTGCGCTTATTAAAGGTAGCAAATGCCTTTTCTTGCTCAGCTAGCTCTAAATCACTCCAGGCGGATTTAAAAACAGGACTATTAAGATCGAGTTCGACTAATGGCTCAGGCTTTACGCTTTGTGCCATGCGCTTTAGCCATTTTTAATTTAGAAAGGTCGCTTACTTTAGCGGGTGTTTTTTGTGCCCAAGCTAAAGCAGCAGTTAAATCCTTTTTAAGGGCTGGCGTATGCATCCACTTTTCATTATCTGGAACAACAGTGGCAGTACGAATCAACCAAACTCCAGGCTCTGGGTTTTCAACTAGAACTTGACGTCCTGCATATTCTTTTCCAAGCGAGATTTGCCCACTCGATCCAATTGATTTAATAACTTGGTGATCTATAACTGCGCCCATGACATTCTCCTATATTCATGCAGCATTATTGCATGATTGCATGATTGCATGAATTTTGTCAAATAATGCTTATTGAGCGTTGAAAGCTAGATGAGGATTTTGTCTTTTAAGCAGTACTTATGTATTGCACAGTGCCATTTTTACACTGTAAGCCATTAAAATATATAGACTTTCCAGCGGCTATAAATTCTTCTCAGGCGTAGGTTGCAGATTCGAATCGTGCTGGGCAGGCCAAAATATCCAACTTCGTCCGGCACTCAGCTTGGTTTAGTAATAGCCAAAATCACTCTGCCTATAAATTTCCTCTACGACAGATCTTCTTTAGGGTGCATTTGTTGAAATACGTATTTTTCTGAATAGTCTAAAATAATTAAGTCAAATCAGAATATTTACTCTGCTATGTCTTTTCTTAGTTCTTCACTGTATAAATCATCTAACTACTTTCTTTTATGGAAATTTTATGAAGTATTTTAAAGTTTGGTTTACTATTTTCAGTGCTTTTTATACTCTCAATACATTTGCCCAAGGCGTCTTAGACGGTGGCGATGATCAATATAAGCCTCGAGTTGGTCAAGAGGGTAAAGACGTGGTTTGGGTACCTACTACGAACGAGTTACTTGCCATCATGTTAAAAACTGCCAAAGTCAATTCTAACGATTTAGTCTATGACCTTGGCTCTGGCGATGGCAGAATAGCGATTGCAGCTGCGAAAGATTTTGGTGCGCGAGCTGTTGGAATCGAATTTAATCCCGCAATGGCAGAATTAGCCCAGCGTAATGTTAATCGCTCTGGAGTTGGCGATCGCGTGAAGATTATTAATGGTGATATCTTTGTAGAAGATTTTAGTAAGGCATCTGTGGTCACCATGTATTTATTGCCTGAATTAAATATCGCCTTACGTCCTACGATATTAAAGATGAAGCCTGGCACGCGGGTAACATCACATGCATTTAATATGGGTGATTGGGATGCGGATATTGAAATCGATAGTCCTGCTAAAGCTTACTATTGGGTTGTTCCTGCTCAAGTGCAGGGAGAATGGTTAATTTCTGGAATGGAGCCAAGTAGGACGATTTTAAAACTGTCTCAGTATTTCCAAAAAATAGGCGGTAGTATTCAAATTGGCAATGATTCACAACCTCTTCTCAACCCTAAATTAGATGGGTCAACTCTGAGCTTCACATACCTTGATCGTGATAAAAGTTCACATTTTGTGATGTTGACTGTAGATAATAATGAGATCAAGGGCATCTATAAAAGTAGGTCTTACAACGACAACAAAATTACTGGTAAGCGTCTTTAAGATTTCATTGGATGTCAGTTAATGATTCGGGGGCTTTGCCTCAGCGCCTACTCAGCCCCTTAGGGGCTGTTGCAATTATTGTTGGCATCGTCATTGGTGCTGGCATCTTTAAAACACCATCCTTAGTAGCTGAGATTACTGGTGATGTGGGTTGGGCTCTTACCCTTTGGGTGGGGGGAGCCATCATCTCCCTTGCCGGCGCTCTTTGTTATGCCGAACTGGCAACTCTTTACCCTCATGCAGGCGGAGATTATCATTTTTTAACCAGGGCCTACGGTAAGAATGTTTCTTTCTTATATGGCTGGGCTAAAGCGATGGTGATCAATACTGGATCAATTGCATTGCTCGCTTTTGTCTTTGGTGATTACATGACCAAGGTGATCCCCTTAGGGTCTCACTCAGATATTTACTGGGCAGCGGTGATAGTTGTAGTCCTGACTATCATCAACTTGCTTGGTATTCAGGCATCAGCCAATATACAAACGGTATTAACAGTTTTAGAAATTTCTGGTCTGATAGCCATCATTATTGCTGGTTTTGGTCTTTTCACTTCCCCACTGCCACCCGTTGTAAATCCTCCTTTATTTTCTAGTACACCGCAATTTGGGATGTTGGGTCTCGCAATGGTTTTTGTCTTGCTCACTTTTGGTGGTTGGAACGAGTCTGCTTATATTTCAGCCGAACTAAAAGGAAGTCTTCATACGATTGTCCGGGTGATTGCCTTCAGTCTTTTAATCATCTCGATTATTTATATTTTAGTAAACATGGCACTCATTAATGGCCTAGGTTTAAAGCAGTTGGCCAATAGCAAGGCAGCATCCGCCGACCTACTTGGTCTTGCTTTTGGTCCGATCGGAGAGAAGTTACTCGGCCTTTTTGTAGCGGTTGCTGCGCTAACTAGCATAAATGCCACGATGATTGTTGGAGCCCGAACCAACTTTGCAATGGGTGAGGATTGGTATGGTCTTCGTAAAATGGCCCATTGGGAATCTTCCCGCGGTACTCCTGTGTTCGCCTATCTGATACAAGGTGTTATTAGCCTCGCCTTAGTTGGCTTTGGTGCTTTACAAAGTGATGGCTTTGAAGCTATGGTCGAGTTTACTGCCCCCGTATTTTGGAGTTTCTTATTCTTAGTGGGTATTAGTCTGTTTATTTTGCGAGTAAAGGATCAGAAAACTCGGGTATTTTCTGTACCGCTATATCCGATTACCCCATTGATATTCTGTTTGGCATCCGCCTATTTAGCCTATTCTAGTTTTAGCTATGCCCATAGCAAAGGAGCGGTTTTGATCTCCTTGTATGTAATGCTTGTAGGTCTTGTAGCACTGCTCATTCTGCGGCTTAAGAAAAATATTGCACATTGAACTGACTCAATCCCATGGTTTTGACAGTCCAATCATCCTCTCTGAGTTATGGCTTAAGGTCGGGTTGCTTGTGAAATTAAAATATATTTAGCCAGCGCTTTTAAGGGTAATTAACCCTCGAACTTATTGCTCAGTTGAATTTTTGCAATGTAAGTCATTGAAACATAAAAATATTCCAGAAGCCACGAATTCTTCTAAGGCGTAGGTTGCACGTTGGAATCGTGCTGGGCAGGCCAAATAAGTTCTACCCCCATCCTTTTAAATCAATGCTTTGCAATCAATTTCAGAAGCTAAAACAACATCTACTAAGTTGTCCAATATAACGAGAACTTGTCCAAAACACCGATTGCTTTAAATAACACTTGAATAGATACCAATCTTAAGGATATACTTTTTCGCAAGCAGGAGAGTGAGATCTTATCTCCACCGAAGGCGCAAACTCCCATGAACGCTCAGGTATCCATCAGGAAGGTACTGCTTATCCTAAATAGCCGTCTGGAGAGACACCATTTTTATGGTGCACCGAAGGAGCAAGCACTCAGCCACGCTGTAGTGTGAATCTCTCAGGTATCAGGGACAGGGGGAGCGGCAGCCATATTGATATGGCACTTTAGGAGATTTCGTATGTACATACTTCCGAGCTAATTCAGTTTTTGCAAATGCGGATCAATTATTTTAATTTCCATTTACTGAATAAGGATACATATCATGAGCAATAAACTAGTCCAAGAAGCCCCTTTTCACCCTGGGTATGAGGATGCTTCCTATAAAAATGAAGTTTCACCAGTGATTGCCGAATTAGAGGGCTTTAGAAAAATGAATGCTCGCCACCTTGGCTTTTCAGAGCTAATAGTGGACTTCTGCAAGTCTTCAAAATCATTTACTCCAGCCTGATAGTCAATCAACATCCCCAGTTAGAAATAGCTGGGGTTTTTTTATGGCTTAGACCGCACGTTGGAATTGCGCTGAGCAGGCCCACCTATTAAATCAAAAAATGCTAATGACTTTGATTTTTCTCTCTCTTCTTCAGATCTTTTTCTCGCTCCTTTTTAAGGTCTCGCAATTGCCACCATGCAAATAGTAAAACCCCTCCGAAGATCAGCACTACTTCAATTAAGATAACGGGACCGAAGTTATCCATTTAGTTCACTTTAAGCGTCGATTTAATACTGATGTTGTATTGGTATATAGAAATGCTATGTATTCATTTTAGGATCTGAAATACAGGCCTTCATTGCTTTTAACTCTATAACTTTGAGCCATTCAGGCTTTACTTTTGGACTCATCAGCAACTCTTTGACTTGTCCATTGGAAGCATTTTTAGAAATGTAGTCTGCTTGGCAAGCGCAATAAACTGTAAAGTCTTCCTCAGTAAGGGCTTTGCCTTTAATGCCTTGATGCTCGGCTGCTTGTTCGCGAGCACAATTTTTTTGATAGTCCTTAGAGATTGCCTGAGCAAATGACTGATTAGCCATAATCAACATAAATGCTAACGATAGAACGGTGCGAAATATTGACATGTTGACTTTTCCTTTTTAAAACTGATTAGTAGACATTCTTCCATAAATATCAATATCGGATCTATCTAGCTCTAAGTAATCTTCTTTAATGGCAGGCGCTATCTCATTGGGCAAAAAAGTCTTTGCACAGTGCCATTTATATACTGTAAGTCATTGAAATAATGAGATATTCGAGCGGCCACGAATTCTTCTAAGGAGTAGGGCGCACATTCGAATCGTACTTGGCAGGCCAAATATTAAGGCTCCGTGTAAGTAAAACAGAGACTTGCGGGCACAAAAGTCAAAAAACACTTAAAGTATTTGTTATGAAAGACCCCATTCACTACACCCCCATTGAATTTTCTGATCGAGTCGCTCTGTCTTTTACAAAGGGCATGCGTTTTTTTGCTGATGCTTTTTTTAAGAAACGTTACGGGCACCGAGCTGTTGTTTTAGAAACCGTCGCAGGAGTTCCGGGAATGGTTGCTGGTATGTGGACTCATTTAACAAGTCTACGCAGTATGAAGGTAGGCTATGGACCAAAGATTCGCACGCTTTTAGCAGAAGCGGAGAACGAAAGAATGCATTTAATGACCTTTATCGAGATTGCAAAGCCCAATATATTTGAGCGCTATTTGGTCTTGATTACACAAGCCATTTTCTGGAATTTCTTTTTCATTATTTATGTGTTTTTTCCAAGAACAGCACATCGCATAGTCGGCTATTTTGAGGAAGAGGCTGTTTACTCCTATACCGAATATTTAAAAGAAATTGATGAGGGACGCACACCCAATATCCCTGCCCCTAAGATTGCTATTGATTATTGGAAACTTGATGCCAATGCAACCTTGCGTGATGTAGTGATTGCTGTCCGAAATGATGAAGCCCACCATCGAGATACAAACCATCAATTTGCCAGTGACTATGACAGATGATTGCATTTGTTAAGTCGTAGGTTGCACGTTTGAATCGTGCTGGGTATGCCAAATTTCACAATAAGCCCTCAGCTATAAACTCTCAGTTTTATATGAAAAAGATGAATTCTAGAGGGCCTGTACGGTATGAATGATGATGATCTAAAAGCAATTGCCCACTACATGTCACAATTGCAGTAATTTAGTGATGAGCTGCTTGAATCTTGGTGGCGTTTCAAGCGAGATTTGTGGTTATTTTCCACTTTAAAGGGACACCCCTTCGGAGGCTTAGCTTGCCCACTCAAATCTTACTAAGTAAGTAGCCCCTTTATTAATGATTACGAAAATGGCTTTACTTTTTTCGTATCGATATACTGGCTATTAATATATTGATATCTATAGCAAAAGGGAGATATTCGTGAAAAGTAAAAAACTCAGCACTAAGTACTTGATCGCTACAACATTATTTTTGGGCGCTACAAATGTTTTGTCTGCTAGCGCAACAATGGATAAGATGAAATCAACCGGTGCAATCACTATGGGTGTACGTGAATCCTCTATTCCTATGTCCTATACCACTGGTGATAGCCGTTTTGATGGTTACCATGTTGAAGTTTGCCGAATGGTTTTGGGTAGCATTAAAGACCAGTTAGGTATGAGCACTCTGCGCATTAACTATCAACCCGTAACTTCACAAAACCGTGTACCTTTAGTGCAAAACGGTACTGTAGATATTGAGTGCGGTACTACTACTAATAATTCTGCGCGTGCTAAAGATGTAGGCTTTGCTAATACTTTATATGTTGAGGAGGTACGAATTGCCGTAAAGGCAAACTCAGGAATTACTTCCATCGCGCAACTAGCAGGAAAAAAAATCGCAACCACGACTGGCACTACTTCAGTACAGTTATTACGCAAACATGAAAAAGCCAACGGCGTTAATTTTGACGAAGTATTTGGTAAGGATCACGCCGATAGCTTTTTATTGCTAGAGTCGGGTCGCGCAGATGCGTTTGTAATGGATGGCTCCATTCTGGCGGGCAACATTGCTAACTCTAAGAATCCAAAGGATTACAAGATTGTTGGTGAGGTGTTGGCAACTGAGCCTATCGCCATCATGGTCCCCAAAAATGATCCAGAATTTAAGGCTGCTGTGAATGCCGCAATTGCCAAGATTGTTGCTAATGGCAATATGCCTAAGCTTTGGGATAAATGGTTTTTGAAACCAATCCCACCAAAAAATATTATCGTAGGTCTTGAATTATCTCCGGCAACTAAAAACGCTTGGGCTAATTTGAATGATAAGCCGGCGGAAGATTACAACAAGAAGTGATTGAATTTGATAAGTCTTCACTAGTACCCGTAGCAGGGTCTTCAATATGTCTTTAGATCTAGGCGTCTTTTGTAAGAACACCCTAGATGGAGAGATAGTTGAGCACTGTTTCTCCGCTGTCTTTGGGTTTGCTCAGAATAGTGATCCAAGCTATCTTGATTGGCTATTAAAGGCCTGGGGCTGGACTTTAGCAGTAGCCGCAATAGGTTTGATTATTGCTTTTACTGTTGGCGCAGTGATAGGTACATTACGTACTTTGCCAGCTACTAGCCCTCTGAATAGATGGCTAATTCGTATTGCTACTGCTTGGGTAGAGCTATTTAGAAATATCCCCATCTTGGTTCAAGTATTTCTTTGGTATCACGTTATTCCATCTTTCGTATTGCCCTTAAAGTCCTTGCCATCATATTGGTTGGTGAGTATTGCTCTTGGTTTCTTCACATCTGCTCGTATAGCTGAGCAGGTTAGGGCGGGTATTCAGGCACTGCCAAGCGGACAAAGGGCTGCTGCAACTGCATTGGGTTTAACAACCGTACAAAGTTATCGTTACGTTATCTTGCCAATGGCATTACGGATTGTGATGCCACCACTGACTTCTGAGAGCATGAATCTCATTAAAAACTCTTCAGTAGCTTTTGCGGTTTCTGTACCCGAACTGACCTTATTTGCAATGCAGGCCCAAGAAGAAACATCTAAGGGCGTTGAAATCTATTTAGCAGTGACTTTGTTATACGCGCTCTCGGCATTCGCGGTGAATCGAGTGATGACTCTGATTGAAAAGCGTAGCTGTATTCCGGGTTTTATTATTTCTCATGATGCAAGCTTAGCTCACTAAAGGTTAATAGGATTGATGGGATGTTGAACTTAGACCTGAGTTTTTATAACTGGGAATTATTTACTAACTATATTCTGAAGGGCTTGGTATTTAGTGTTCAGTTGACTATCTTTGCAACGGTTGGCGGCATCCTATTCGGGACATTTTTGGCGTTAATGCGTTTGTCTGGAAAATCATTCTTGGTATATCCAGCCACCTTCTATGTCAATACCATGAGGTCCATACCCTTGGTGATGGTGATTCTTTGGTTTTTCTTGCTCATCCCGATGTTGATTGGCAGACCCATTGGCGCAGATCTCTCAGCCACAATTACTTTCATTGCATTTGAGGCGGCATTTTTCTCAGAGATTGTGCGCGCTGGTATTCAATCCGTACCAAAGGGGCAGAGCTATGCAGGTGAGGCTTTGGGCATGACTTATGGCCAGAACATGCGTCTTGTAGTTTTGCCCCAAGCTTTTAGAAACATGATCCCTGTTTTTATGACCCAGACCATTGTCTTGTTTCAAGATACCTCATTGGTCTATGCCATTGGCGCATATGACTTACTTAAGGGATTTGAGATTGCTGGTAAAAATTACGGCCGCCCAATTGAAACTTATATTTTGGCTGCAGCAACTTATTTTCTAATTTGTTTCTCTCTTTCTAAGCTAGTACGCAAGATACAAGCTAGAGTCGCCATTATTCGCTAATCTTCCCTAGTGCAAATTAAATAGATCATCATGATTGAACTTCAAAACGTTTCTAAATGGTATGGCTCATTTCAGGTGCTCACTGATTGTTCTACTTCGATTAAAAAAGGTGAGGTAGTTGTGATTTGTGGACCATCCGGCTCTGGCAAATCCACTTTGATTAAAACCATTAACGCTCTTGAGCCTTTTCAGGCGGGTGAGATTAGGGTTGATGGAATTGCGCTACACGACCCAAAAACTGATTTACCAAAACTACGTTCACGTGTTGGTATGGTATTTCAACACTTTGAGCTATTCCCGCATCTCAGTGTTACCGAAAATCTGACGCTTGCCCAAATGAAGGTCTTAGGTAGGTCGGTAGATGAAGCCAGGACTCATGGTCTTAGGTATTTAGAGCGTGTTGGACTAATGGCTCAAAAGGATAAGTTTCCTGGGCAGTTGTCTGGTGGCCAGCAGCAGCGAGTAGCGATTGCCCGTGCCTTGAGTATGGATCCGATTGTGATGTTATTTGATGAGCCAACCTCAGCCTTAGACCCCGAGATGGTAGGTGAGGTGCTAGATGTGATGGTGAAACTCGCTCATGAGGGGATGACGATGTGCTGCGTTACTCATGAAATGGGCTTCGCTCGTAAGGTGAGTCACCGCGTGATCTTTATGGATCAGGGCAAAATTATTGAGGACTGCAGCAAGGAGGAGTTCTTTGGCAATCCGGAAGCGAGATCGTTAAGAGCCAAAGATTTCCTCTCAAAAATTTTAGATTATTGACTTAAATTTCCATCTCAGCAAAAACTTCCTTGGCGCATCGGAAGCTATCGATTGCTGCTGGCACTCCGCAGTAAATGGCAGCCTGCAAAAATACCTCCTGAATATCTTCTTTGCTTAGCCCATTATTAATAGCGCCACGCACATGAAGCTTAAGTTCGTGGGGGCGATTTAAAGCGGTAATCATGGATAAATTAATAATGCTTCTAGTCCTGCGGTCTAGTCCAGGGCGATTCCAGATTTCATTCCAACAATACTCAGTGACTAATTCCTGCATAGGCATATTGAATGCGTCGGCATTCTTGATAGAGTTGTCTACATAATCCGCCCCCAGTACTTCGCGGCGAGTTTTGAGGCCTTTTTCAAATGCTTCTTTATTCATACTGATCTCCTGTGCTGTTGCCATGTTAAATAGATTTCATATATTGCCACTATTCAGGCGTCCCCGTTTAGCCTAGAATGATTTTTATGAACCTGCCTCTTAATTTGCGTGTTACTGCCTTATTTTTCACCTTGACTCAACTCAGTGCCTGCACTGTTGATAAGCTCGAGGCTAGGTTGCAGGCTGACCCACAATGTAAATCAGTGATGAATTCTAAAACGGGGGCTTTAATGCCATGCCCTGGCACCGATAAAGAATTTTATAAATCTGCTCTGGCCCTAAATACGATAGCGTCCAAGGTGGCTCAAGCCGAAGTGGTGCAAGTATCTGCTTCTAGCTTGGCATCCACTCCAAAAGTCATTACTTCTCCAGTAGAGTGCAAACCACAACTTCATCAAAAATCAGGTAGCCTGATGCCTTGCCCAGCACCGTAATCAAAGATCACATAGATCATTCACCGAAAGAAAATATGAACAAATTAGGCGCTCTAGTTGCAGCAATCTCTGTAGCTACTTTGTTGGCTGCTTGTAGTAACACCCCTAAATTGGCAAGCCAGCCAATGCCCAAGTCTGGTTTTTTACCAAATTACTCGGTGCTGGTGCCGATGGCGACATCTGAAGCTGATACTCGTATTTGGAGATACCGTAAAGACGGGGTTAATCCAGGCGCCTATACCGCAGTGATTTTAGATCCAATTTACTTGAACCAAAATGCTACGAAGGAAATTTCTCCAGAGGTGATTCATCAAGCGCAGATTGCATTGCAAGATTCCATGGTGAATGCAGTCAATAGTCGTGGCAATATTAAGATCGTAAATCAACCTGGTTCAGGTGTTGCTCGAATCTCCGTTGGTATTACTGGTGCAGAGAGCTCGGCAGATAGCCTTCAGCCATGGAATTTTACGCCGATTGGCTTGGCGATGAATGCAGCTGCTTATGCTGGTGGTGTGAACTCTAAAACGCCAGCAATGTTAGTGGAGAGCAAAATTACTGATAGCCAAACTAAAGAAGTGATTGGCGAGGGCTTAGTCACCATTCAGGGTGAATCTTTCCGCACGGGTGGTGGTTCAGTTGAATCATTTGTAGCTATGGCTAAGAAGGTGGTCAGGGTAGCAATGGAGACTTCCGCTGATCCAAGAGCAACTTCTACAAAATAAGGGTCTCCATGCGATTCCCTATTGGTAACTTATGCTTCATCGGTACAGCAACGTTCATGTTTCTGGCAGTTCCTGTCTACGCTGATGAAGCTTCACGTAATAGAGAAATTCAAGAACGCTTTGCTAAATGCGATACCAATCGAGATGGTAAGTTGACTATGGATGAGGCCAAAGGCTGTATGCCTCGAATCTACAGCCATTTCAGTAGAATTGACGAGCAGGGCAGAGGCTATGTCACCGTTGCTCAGATTCAGGCAATGGCAGATCGTTAATCTATTCGGAGAGCTTCGGTAGTTTTTTAGAATTCACAGGCCAAGTCAGCACAATCTTGGGGTCAATCTTCAAGATCTTCTTGTCTTTGTTTGGGTAATCAACTTGTGACAACAAATTGGCAATCAGATTAAGGTGAGCAAGCCTTTTATCGTTAGCACTAACGACTGTCCATGGAGCATCTGATGAGCTAGTTTTCTTGAGCATAGTGTCTCTAGCATCTGAATAGGCGTCCCACATTCTCTGTGCTTTTTGGTCTATCGGACTAATTTTCCATTGCTTGAGTGGATCCTTAGCGCGATCCTTGAGTCGAATGGCTTGCTCCTCTTTGCTGATATCCAAGTAATATTTAATGAGCTGAATATTGGATCCGACTAGCAGAGACTCAAAATCATTGACCGTATTCATAAACTGCTTGTACTGCGCATCAGTACAAAATCCCATGACTTTTTCAACGCCCGCACGGTTATACCAACTGCGGTTGAATAATACGAATTCACCAGCGCTTGGAAGTTGCCCAACATATCTTTGGAAGTACCATTCCCCTTCCTCGTGCGGGGAGGGCCTATTCAAGGCAACGACTCTAGTATCTCTAGGACTTAAATTTTCCGTAACACTTTTAATGGACCCATCTTTACCAGCGGTATCACGCCCTTCGAAAATCACTAAGAGACGCTTACCTTTTTGAATAATGTGACGCTGGAGTTTGACTAATTCAATTTGAAGAAGTCTGAGGTCTGCCTCGTAAGTATGTTCATGAATTTCAGATTTACTCACGGGCAGCCTTCACTAAGCAATTTGCTATTCAGCAGTAGGTGTTGCTGAAATCACTTTTTTCGCAACAGCTTTTTTGACTGCTACTTTTTTAGCCGGGACCTTTTTTGCTAGTACTTTCTTAGCTGCAACTTTTTTAACTGGAGTCTTTTTAGCCGTAGCTTTCTTTGCCACTGCTTTTTTGGAGGCTACCTTTTTAACTGGAGTTTTCTTCTCGAGCTTATCCAACGCTTTTGCTAGTTTGTCGATTAGCTTTTCTCTATCTGCCTCGAGCTTATCTAGTTTTTTCAATAACTGCTTAACTAATTTTTTCTGACTCATGGTGTATTCCTTTCAAGAGAGTACTGTTTATTCAATCTGCAAAATGGCTGATATCTAACCTCTGATCCTACGTTTTATTGGGATGAGTTTCAAGCGATTGTGACACTTAGTGCCATATTTAATTCGGTGCTCTATGTATTTCTTCCGCATCAAGAGCAAGGAGATAATATTTAATCCTAAGCCCTATTTTGAAAAGAAGACATCTATATGCGCCTACCCATGAAATACATCCTCTCCATCAGCCTGTTGCTCGTAAGCTACTTAGTTAGCGCCCAAAAAAATGATGCCATTATTCAGATGGGGCAAGTGCAGGAGGCCATATCCCGAGGTGCAATTATTTGGGATGTGCGTGATGAAAAAAGTTACTTAGAGGGACATATCCCTGGCGCCATCAATATTGGTGATGCAGGCAATATTCTGAGGGATGCCAATAAAGAGGACTACATCGCCACCGCAAAAATTCAATCCATTTTTAATGCTGCCGGACTCGATGTGAATAAAGATATTGTGGTTTACGGCTCCCGTGGAAATCCCTATGCTTACTTCGGCCTTTATACGATTCATTACTTTGGCGGTAAGCAGGCTCAAATCTATCATGATGGGATTGATGCTTGGAAATCGGCTGGATTGCCGCTGCAAAAGGAGCGCCCCAATCTGCCGGCTGTCTCTGTAACACTGGTGCCTCAGCCTCATTTGTTGGTGACTAATGAGGAGATGTTGAAGTTGGCTCAATCCAAATCGGTTCAAATTATTGACGTGCGAACTCCTGATGAGTTTTCTGGCAAAGATGTGCGTGCAATTCGAGGTGGACATATTCCCAATGCGATTAATATTCCTTACGAGGAAAATTGGCAGGATCCTGCAACGTCTATCAAACTTGGTAAGAAGCAGGTATCTGATAATGCGGGGATGAGCTTAAAAAGCCAGGCGGATTTGAAAAAGTTATATTCGAGCCTGGATCCCAATCAAGAGACGGTTGTCTATTGCCAAAGCGGCGTTCGTGCTGCCGAAACGGCTACAGTCCTCAAAAATCTTGGCTTTAAGAAAGTAAAGGTCTATGACTCATCTTGGCTTGGCTGGGGAAATAACCTCAAAGCGCAAGTATCTGACGAAAGCTTTTTAAATGTAGGCGCCTTGAATGCAAAAATATCTGCGATGCAAAACAAGATTAATCAGCTGGAAGAGGCTTTAAAGGCCAGAAGTAGCAATTAATGCCCGCTAATGGCTGGATCCAAATTGAAAAACCCCAGATAGGAGATCCTCTGGGGTTTTTTTGAGCAAGGCGGATTATTCTGGGTGGAAGTTATTACTGGCCATAAAGCTGATAGTGCGCTCAAAGCCCAAAATGCGGATATAGCGCCAGGCGATGTCGCGGTATTTGCTGTCTAAATAGCCAATAGCGACTTCAGGCGTCCTTTTGGACAAGTCGATCTGTTCAATTGTGCGGGCCCAACGTTTCAGTCTTGTTGACATTTTTACTACCTCCATGTGCATACAACGCATGGAAAAGTGGCTGGGATGACAGAAATAAGTAATATTTTTAAAGAAATTGACAAAAACCGGTCAAATCGAGTGTTTTTGACCCCTTAAGGCTACTTTTCCGCTGCAGCCCGCTCCTTTTTTGCTGCTTTAGCCCGCGCTTTGATGGGTTTGAGGAACATCAGCAGACATATAAACCCAACTGTTCCAATAGTAGTTTCTAGGGCGGCCATCCAGAAATTGACTCCAGTTTCCAAAATACGGACCAAGCCCTCGGTGATATAGAGCAGGATCAGCATGGAGGCCCATTGCATGGTGTAGACATTGCCTCTCCATATTCCCGGAATCGCAAACAACAAGGGGATAGCCTTGAGAATGAGCCAAGAGCCTCCTGGCCTGAGTGGCGAGATAAACCATTCCCAAGCAACGCACAGAATGAACAGGTCAACAAAAGCTGCCGTAGCGATCAGCTGGTAAGGGTTTTTGGAGAGCCAGCTTTTGAGCATGAATTGCCTTAAATGAGTTTGAGTGCTGCAAGTGCCAAGCGCTTGCCTTGAGCAATAGCCAGGCGCTGTTCTTCGGCGCTAATGGGCGCTCGACCATCAGCATGCGCCAGGTGGGTAACGCCATAAGGACTCCCACCGCTTGAGGTGCTCATCAGGTCAGGCTCGCTATACGGAATACCCATGAGCATCATGCCGTGGTGAAGCAGGGGAATCATCATGGTGAGCAGGGTGCTTTCTTGACCGCCGTGCAGGCTACCCGTACTAGTAAAGACGCAGGCTGGTTTACCAATGAGAGCTCCATTGAGCCATTCTGAAGAGCTTGCATCCCAAAAGTATTTCATCGGAGCGGCCATATTGCCAAAGCGCGTAGGAGAGCCTAGGGCTAGACCAATGCATTCTTTTAAATCGGCATATTCAACATAGGGTGCACCATCAGCTGGGACAGCAGATTCAGTAGCTTCACATACTGTGGAGATCGCTGGCACGGTGCGTAGTCTAGCGTTAACACCCGGGATACTCTCAATACCCTCGGCAATAAGTCGAGCTAAGTCTCGGGTCGCTCCGTAGCGTGAGTAGTACAAAACTAAAATGTCGGATTGGCTCATATTCTTCTCTTATCTCTTATGATATGGGCGATGCGCCTCATACAGAATCCTCAATTATGGCTCTCTCTTGGAAAAGAGATCTGGGAGCGTAACCGGGGTCAAAATCTGAAGCAAGTAGCCGCTAGCTTGGCCTTTACTACTACGCTTGCCTTGATTCCCATGCTGACTGTCGCCTCCATTTTGATTGGCTATCTCCCCAGTGTGGTGCGGATTAAGTATGCCTTTCAGGCCTGGTTGCTCGATACCTATATGCCCGGGGGCTTAAATCAGCAGGTCTTTAATTACTTGGATCAATTTTCAGCTCAGGCCAAAGGCCTCACCTTGATTGGTTTGCTTGGCTTGGTGATTACGACCATCATGACATTGGCAGTGATTGAAAGCGCCTTTAATCAGATCTTTCGTGTCGTTGAAAGTCGACCTATTTTGAAGAAGGTTGCGATTTATTCCTCTGCGACCATATTGGGGCCCATTCTCTTGGGTATTGGCACCTACTTAAGTGGTCTTCTATTTAGTGCTGCAGAGGGGTGGACGGAAACCCTGAGCTTTGGTTTGGGGTTTGTGGCAACGGTGGTGCCAGTACTACTGGCTGTGTCCGTATTTTCAGTCGTTTACAAAATCCTCCCTTATACCCACATTGAGTGGCGTGATGCTTTCAGTGGTGCTTTTTTTGCAGCCCTGACCTTTGAGTTGATGAAGTTTGGCTTTGGCCTCTTTCTGACCAATGTCGCCTTTTACAAAACGGTCTATGGCGCTTTTGCGATCTTCCCCTTAGCGCTGATTTGGATTTACCTTACTTGGTGGATTACCTTGGCAGGGGCAGTCTTGGTTGCCAATCTTCCCAGCATTCGCAATGGGTTGCTTAGGGTTATTCGTTACTGAAATACTTCCCATGTCGCTTGATTCCTGGGGGGCATGAGCATATATTGGTCGAATAAGAACTCATTCTTGGAGATCACATGAAAGTTTGCGACATACTGCGCGTAAAGGGCAGCACACTATTTACGGTGGCGCCGGATACTGCTTTGCAAACTGCCGTCTTGGTCATGAGCGAGCACGACATTGGTTCATTGGTAGTGATGGAGTACGACAAGCTCGTCGGTATCCTGACATTTCGTGAGGTGATTGCAGCTTTAGCAAAACACCATGGCAAATTAGATGAGCTCAAGGTTCAAAGCGTTATGAATGCCAAGCCTCTGACTTGCAATATGGAGACAGAGATCGATGAGGTTCGCCGCATGATGCTAGTGGATCATGCCCGCTACTTGCCGGTGATTGATCAAAAGATGCTGATGGGCGTGATTTCTTTCTACGACGTGGCTAAATCCGTTGTTGAGGCTCAGGACTTTGAAAACACCATGCTCAAGGCTTACATCCGAGACTGGCCAGAAGAGGCTGAAAAATCTACCCCATAGGCTCAGCCTAGCCCAAGCCACCGAGCAATGACATAATGTCAATATGTCAGGAAATACCTTAGGCCTTCTTTTTACTGTCACCACTTTTGGTGAATCCCACGGTCCCGCTATTGGCGCTATTGTTGATGGCTGCCCTCCAGGCATGTCCCTGTGTGAAGCAGACTTGCAGATTGATCTGGATCGTCGCAAGCCGGGAACCTCTCGTCATGTGACCCAACGTCAAGAGGCTGACAGAGTTGAAATTCTGTCTGGCGTCTATGAAGGCAAAACCACGGGTGCGCCCATTGGCTTATTAATTCGAAACACCGACCAACGTAGCCAAGATTACGGCAATATCCTGCAAACATTTAGACCCGGTCACGCTGATTACGCTTATCACTATAAATATGGCTTGCGTGATCCTCGTGGCGGCGGGCGCTCTTCAGCAAGATTGACTGCGCCGGTAGTAGCTTCAGCTGCAATCGCCAAGAAGTGGCTCAAAGAACAATATGGCACCGAGTTTTATGGCTACATGAGCCAACTCGGTGAAATTGAAATCCCATTTAAAGATGCAGCACTGATTGAGAGCAATCCTTTCTTTGCTGCTAATGCCGATATCGTTCCTCAGTTAGAGGCTTATATGGATGGACTGCGCAAAGCAGGGGATTCTTGCGGAGCGAAGATTGAAGTGCGGGCGCGCAATGTTCCGATTGGATTGGGCGAGCCTTTATTTGATAAGTTAGATGCGGATATTGCTCATGCCATGATGGGCATCAATGCAGTGAAGGGTGTTGAGATTGGCTCAGGCTTTAAGTCAGTAACGCAACGCGGTAGTGAGCATGGTGATGAGTTGCATCCAGATGGTTTCGCTAGTAATAATGCGGGTGGCACTGTAGGCGGCATCAGTACTGGTCAAGATTTGCGGGTGTCGATTGCCATTAAGCCAACCTCTAGTATTTTGAGCCCAAAAGAATCGGTTGATTTAGACGGTAAGCCGATTACCGTGCAAACCAAAGGTCGTCATGATCCTTGTGTTGGTATTCGTGCCACTCCAATTGCTGAAGCGATGCTAGCCTTAGTATTAATGGACCACGCTTTGCGTCACCGCGCTCAGTGCGGCGATGTGAAACATCCTATTTCTTCGATCCCAGCTGCACGTCCCGACTCTGTAAAAGATTGATACAAAATTCACTTTAGAAACCTAAAAAGAAAATGACACCTTCAGTGCGTTGGGCCTTCGGGTCCTTTTTCTTTTTATATTTTGCTTATGTTGGTTTAGTTTCTCCATATGCCAGCCTCTTTTTTTTAGATCGTGGCTTTAGCGTTATTGAGATTGCAGTTTTAATGTCCATGCTACAAATCACCCGAATAGTGGGACCATTCTCTTGGGGTTGGTTATCAGACTACCTATCGGATCGCATTGGCATCATTCGCTTTTGCGCATGTTTAGCCGCAGTCACTTTTCTAAGTATCTTTTTTCTCAATAGCTATGTTGCATTTTTTATTTGGATGTTTGTATTGCACACCATCCTCAGTAGCTTGATGCCATTGGGTGAGTCGGCAACTGTGCATGCCTTGTTTAAAGACAATTCATTTGATAAGCGTTACGGCCGTTTGCGTTTGTGGGGCTCAATTGGTTTTATAGCGATGGTCTTATTTGCGGGTGAATTATTTCAGCGCAAGGGTATTGAGCTCTATCCCATCGTGGGCGCGGTGATTTTGACCTTCTTGGCTTTGGTTACCTTTCGCTTGCATGAACCTAAGATGGAGCGTCGCAAGATGGTCAAGGGTGAACTGCTGATTGTTCTATTTAATCCGGATGTGCGCTGGTTCTTGCTCTCAGGATTTTTTATGATTTTTGCGCATGCTGCTTTGTATGTTTTCTATTCGCTTTACCTGGCCGATTTAGGTTACGATAAATTTCAGATTGGTTTGTTCTGGGCCTTAGGTGTTGCAGCTGAAGTGATCTTCTTTTATTTCCAGAGCAAAGTGCTCAGTCGCTTGGATGCCGAAGTCGTTTTGCAAATCGCTTTTGGCATAGGCGTGTTTCGATTTATCTTGATGGCCTTCTTCCCGCTCACTTGGGTATTGATTCTGGCTCAGCTCATGCACGCCGCTACTTTTGGGGCGCACCATAGCGCTGCTACAAAACTATTACAACGTTGGTTTACTGGCCCACTTCAGGCTCGAGGACAAGCTCTAATGGCAACTGTGTCTTATGGCTTAGGCGGAACCTTAGGCGGTTTATTTGCTGGTTGGCTATGGGATGCTACTGAGCCTCGCAATGTCTTTGTGATGGCCGCTTTAGCCTGCGGCTTAGGGGGCATGGCAATTGGAAAGCTACGACCTCGCCACTAGCCCGAGATAACTGGATCAGCAGCTTTACATTGATCCGTAGTTCGGGCCACCACCACCTTCAGGGGTAATCCAAACAATGTTCTGACTTGGATCCTTGATATCACAAGTCTTGCAATGCACACAGTTTTGCGAATTAATCTGCAACTGCGGTTGCCCCTCTTTTTCTACATATTCATACACACCAGCAGGGCAGTAGCGTTGCTCTGGGCCTGCATAAGTTTTGAGATTCAAGTTCACGGGTACCGACGCATCTTTTAAGGTGAGATGAACAGGTTGATTCTCAGCATGATTGGTATTGGAGATAAATACCGATGAGAGCCGATCAAAAGTAATCTTGCCATCCGGCTTTGGATAATCAATAGCTTGATGCTGCGCTGCTGGCTCTAAGCATTCATGATCTGCATGCTTTAAATGAATGGTCCAGGGCATATTGCCACCCAAAATTTTCTGTTCAAGGCCAACCATGAGGGTGCCTAAATACAAACCTTTTGACATCCACGGCTTAAAGTTGCGCGCCTGATTTAATTCAGTATGGAGCCAGCTATTTTTGAACGCACTTGGATAGGCAGCCAGCACATCAGCGGAACGATTCTCAGCAAGCGCTGCAACTGCTGCTTGTGCAGCCAGCATGCCGGTCTTAATAGCAGCATGACTCCCTTTAATGCGTGAGGCATTGAGGAATCCAGCATCACAACCAATGAGTGCACCACCGGGGAAAACAGTTTTAGGTAAGCTATTTAAGCCACCCGCTGTCAACGCCCGTGCACCATAGGCTAGGCGCTTACCACCTTCAAAGGTTTCACGAATCTTCGGATGAAGCTTGTAGCGCTGAAATTCTTCAAACGGAGATAGGTGGGGATTCTTATAAGAAAGCCCTACTACTAAGCCTACTGCAACTTTGTTATCACCTAAGTGATATAAGAATGAGCCACCATAGGTATCACTTTCCAATGGCCAGCCTGCGGTATGAACTACTAGACCAGGCTTACTCTTGGAGGGCTCTACTTCCCATAGTTCTTTAATGCCAATGCCGTAGCTTTGTAGATCGGCATCTTGATCTAAGGCAAACTTGGCAATCAGTTGTTTGCCTAAATGTCCGCGCGAACCTTCGGCAAATAGGGTGTACTTGGCACGCAATTCCATGCCGAGCTGAAATTGATCAGTGGGTTGACCCGCTTTATCCAAACCCATTGAACCAGTGATCACGCCGCAAACTGCGCCTTGCTCGTTATAGAGAATTTCTGCAGCAGGAAAGCCTGGAAAGATTTCTACGCCCAAGTTCTCAGCCTGTTGACCTAGCCAGCGCGTCACATTGGCCAAGCTAACAATATAGTTGCCCTCATTCTTAAAACAATGGGGCAGCATCCAGTTTGGAACTTGAAATGAGCTCTCTTTAGTCAGAAATAAAAACTGATCTTCGCTTACTTCGGTATCCAATGGCGCGCCTAACTCCTTCCAGTTGGGGAAGAGCTCAGTTAATGCCCTAGGGTCCATGACGGCACCAGACAGGATGTGCGCGCCGATTTCAGATCCTTTTTCAAGCACGCACACGCTTATTTCTTTGCCGGATTCATCGGCTAGTTTTTTTGCTTTAATGGCTGCGGATAAGCCTGCAGGACCACCCCCTACGATGACGAGGTCATAGTCCATGGATTCTCTAGGTCCAAACTGTTCGAGTAATTCCTGGGCTGTCATTTCATTTCTCCGACATTACTTATCAATAGGGCGCATTAGGCATTGTGGCTATTTTGGTATTTTGTGCATTTCCGCAACCTTTAAAGCACTAAGCTACACCTATAGTTTAGTTCTAAGCCATAAAAACCAAGTTAGCGCCCAATGCCAATAGGCTGAGAGGTCTAAGGCGTTATGATTACTTTTTTATCTTTTTTGGCAATATTAGGACGAATTTATGAACAAAACTTACCCATCGGCTGTGGATGCCTTACGGGATATCTTAAAAGATGGCCAAAAACTGGCTGTTGGTGGTTTTGGCTTGTGCGGTATTCCTGAAGCCTTGATCCAAGCGGTTAAGGACCTCGGTGCGCAAAATCTGACTGCGATTGCTAATAACGCTGGGGTGGATGGCTTTGGCTTGGGTCTACTGCTGAACTCAAGACAAGTCAAAAGGATGGTTGCTTCCTACGTAGGTGAGAACAAAGAATTTGAGCGTCAGTTTTTGGCTGGTGAGCTCGAGCTGGAATTTACTCCGCAAGGAACGCTTGCTGAGAAGTTGCGTGCTGGCGGTTGCGGCATTCCTGCTTTTTATACTAAAACAGGTGTGGGTACATTAGTTGCTGAGGGCAAAGAAGAAAAAGAGTTTGACGGTGAGCGCTACATCATGGAGCGTGCAATCGTCTCTGATATCTCCCTGGTAAAAGCCTGGAAGGCGGATAAATCCGGTAATTTGATTTATCGCTACACCGCCCGAAACTTCAATCCTATGGTTGCAATGGCTGGCAAGATCACGGTTGCTGAAGTTGAAGAAATTGTAGAGAACGGTGAGTTAGATCCCGATCAGATTCATACACCAGGCATTTATGTGCATCGCTTGGTACTAAACACTACGCCTGAGAAGCGTATTGAGCAACGTACTTTGTCTGCTGCTTAATACCTATAGACGCCATATAAAAACAGTACAGAATATTTAGGAAGATCGATATGCCTTGGAATAGAGATGAAATGGCAGCACGTGCTGCTAAAGAGCTAAAGGATGGTTATTACGTCAATTTAGGCATTGGTATGCCAACCTTAGTGGCCAACCATGTGCCTGAAGGCATGGAGGTATGGCTTCAGTCTGAAAATGGTTTGTTGGGTATTGGCCCATTTCCAACTGAAGAAACGATTGATGCGGATTTAATTAATGCGGGCAAGCAAACGATTACTACTTTGCCTGGCTCATCTATTTTTTCTTCTGCAGATTCCTTCGGAATGATTCGTGGTGGAAAAATTAATATCGCAATTTTGGGTGCGATGCAAGTAAGCGAATATGGTGACTTAGCGAACTGGATGATCCCTGGCAAGATGGTAAAGGGTATGGGCGGCGCTATGGACTTGGTTGCAGGCGTAAAGCATGTGGTTGTTTTGATGGAGCACGTTGCCAAGAAAAAAGATGGCACAGAAGAAATCAAGATTCTACCTAAGTGCACTCTGCCATTAACTGGTGTGGGTGTTATTAGTCGCATCATTACTGACCTTTGCGTACTCGACATTACGCCAAAGGGTTTGAAGTTGGTGGAGTTGGCTCCCGGTGTAACTAAGGAAGAAGTCATATCCAAAACAGGTGCCCCTATAGACGTCGCAGGTTTCTAACCTTTTTTGATGGATAGTGAAATAATGGGGTCAATGACCCCATTTTCTTTTTTAAAGATTCCCTTATGAGCGTTGTAGATCACTCGCTTCACGCACACAAGCAGGGCGATGCTAAGCATACCCATAGCAAGGAAGTCTCCAACCAGAATCTCTTGCTGATTGCCTTAGTGCTCACACTCGGTTTTTCAGGGGTTGAGGGTGCCGCTGCTTACTTTGCGAATTCTTTAGCACTGATATCCGATGCTGGCCATATGGTGACAGATGCTGCCGCGCTAGGACTGGCGTTGTTGGCACAAATCATTTCTCGTCGCCCGCCATCACCAAAACATTCGTTTGGGTTTGGAAGGGCTGAAGCCTTGGCGGCCTTTGTTAATAGCATTGCGATGCTGGCCTTAGTTGCCTGGATTATGGTTGAGGCAATTAGTCGATTCTATGACCCACATAAGGTGGATGGCTTAACTGTCACGATAGTAGCAGCCATTGGCTTACTCATGAATATTGTGGTGGCATGGGTGCTGTCGCGCGATAAAAAGAGTGTTAATACCCGCGCTGCCTTGGTTCATGTCATGGGTGACTTGCTGGGGTCTATAGCCGCTCTGATTGCGGGTATTGTGATTCAGCTTACTGGATGGATGCCAATTGATGCCATCTTATCTATCTTGGTTTCCCTCTTAATTTTGAAGTCCACCATTTCTATTCTGAAAGAGTCCTATCACTTCCTGATGGAGGGGGTGCCTCTCCATATCGACTATCTTCAAGTGGGTCAGGATTTAAAAAAAGTGCCAGGCGTTTTAGCAGTACATGATCTGCATGTTTGGGAGATGACTCCCAGCTTCCCAGCCCTGATCGGTCATATTGAAATTGAGCGTATTGGAGAATGGCCTGAAATCATGGCACGCATCAACGCGATGTTGCTAAGGGATCATGGTATTGATCACGTAACGCTGCAGCCAGAAGTTCCAGGTATGGCTGATGTGCATGCTCACGATGAACACCTTGCTGCTGAGATTCAACAGCCGAATGTTATTCATCAGGGTGATACTTTTTATGTGACCTGTACCAGCCCCGATGGCCCGCATCGGATGGCTTATCACGCCTGGGGTAATCCGAATAATTCCAGGGTTCTAGTTTGTGTTCATGGCCTCACGCGCAGGGGGAGTGATTTCAAAACTCTGGCAGAGGCAATGAGTCTAGATTACTACGTGGTTTGTCCGGATGTAGTGGGCCGGGGTGATTCTGATCGACTTAAAAATCCTATGCTCTATGCCGTTCCCCAATACGTCGCAGACATGGCAAGCTTAATTGGGCATCTCGACGTTGCGCAGGTAGATTGGTTAGGAACCTCTATGGGTGGTTTGATTGGTATGGTCTATGCCGCAATGCCCAAGAGTCCAATTCGTCGTATGCTGATTAATGATGTGGGTCCACGCATTGAGCCTGAGGCCATCAAGCGTCTGGGCTCTTATGTTGGCCAGCCTTTTAGCTTTTCTAATCGCGCTGATGCATTGCAACGTTTAAATCAGATCTGCGCTTCATTCGGTGCTCATACCCCAGAAGAGTGGGAGATTTATAACGGTCCCATGCTCGTGCAAAAAGATGGTCTTTGGGTAATGCACTACGACCCTGATATTTCTGTACCGTTTGCATCGGTCAATCCGATTATGGCAAAGGCGGGAGAGATGGCGATGTGGCATGCCTTCAAGCAAATTCATATCCCGATGTTGATTGTGCGTGGCGGTGAGTCAGATTTACTTTCCGCTAAAACGGTAGCCGAGATGTGCAAGGTCAATCCTTACATTCGGAGTATTGAAATTCCGGAAGTTGGTCATGCGCCTGCCTTCGTGAAATCAGAGCAAGTGGCTTTAGCAAAAGAATTTTTTAGTTAAGGATTTCTTCGCTCATGTCAAATGCCGGTCATGCATCTGAGGCCATCAAAATTATTGATGGTTGGTATGGCGAGCCTTCTGAAAATCATGCCGCTGGTGTACTCAGCATATTGAAGCTGCTTCACCTAGATGAAGCAACCCTTACCGCTGCACTTAATATTGCCCGCACCCATGGCAAAGAATCACTCACCAAATTAATTGGCGATGAGTCAGCCAGACTGTTGATTGGCTACCGGGGCCTGAGGCAGGCTCAAGCCAAGCTCGTTCGCAATGATGGCGGTCTGAGTATTTCTGGGCAAGAAGAAATGCTCAGAAAGATGTTGCTTGCTTTTGGTGATGATCTACGCGTCGTTCTCATTTATCTTGCTTCACGCTTACAAACGCTGCGTTGGATTACTCATGAAAAAATTGCGATGCCAAAAGCTTGGGCGCAAGAGATTCTGAATATTGATGCATCACTTGCGAATCGCCTCGGTATTTGGCAAATGAAATGGGAGATGGAGGACTTGGCATTCCGAGTTCTCTCACCAGAGATATACCGTGACATCGCCAAGATGTTGGATGGTAAGCGTATTGAGCGTGAATCTTTTATTAATCTGATTGTGAGCAAGCTTAAAGAAGAATTAAATGTTGCCCGTATTGAAGGTGAGGTTCAGGGTCGCCCAAAGCACATCTACAGTATTTGGAAAAAGATGCAGGGCAAGTCATTAGATTTTGCCAATCTCTATGACGTTAGGGCGTTTAGAGTTTTAGTAGATGACGTTAAATCCTGTTATGCCATTTTAGGAATAGTGCATAACGTCTGGCAGCCTGTGCCACGTGAATTTGATGACTACATTGCGAGGCCAAAGCCAAACGGATATCAATCTTTGCATACCGTAGTGATGGATGAGCACGGAACGGCATTTGAGATTCAGGTGCGCACCAATGAAATGCATCAACAGGCTGAGTATGGTTTGGCAGCTCATTGGCGCTACAAGGAGGGCGCTTATGTTGGCACTGCAACTCCGCCAAAAAATAAATCCAATGATGTAAATCCAAGTCATCAAACTGGTACCCACAGTGCAGCAGTTGCCTATGAACGTCAAATTGCTTGGGCAAGGCAACTCATTTCTTGGAAAGAGGATGCTTGGGAGCAACTCAAGCACCATGAGATCGATGACCATATTTATGTACTCACTCCCTTAGGAAAAGTAATTTCTTTAGAAAAGGGTTCATCGCCGATTGATTTTGCATACGCAGTTCATACCGACCTAGGTCACCGCTGTCGTGGCGCTCGCGTAGATGGTGCGATGGTACCTTTAGACACGTCATTGCAGAATGGTCAAACGGTTGAAATCGTCGCCGTAAAGCATGGCGGCCCTTCACGAGATTGGATTAGTCCTAGCCGCAATTACTTGCGCTCGCAGCGTGCTCGCACACGTGTACGCGCTTGGTTTAATGCTTTAGATGATGAAGAGGCGGGATCTAAGTCCACCGACACCAAGGTGGAACAAAAGACAGAGGCGAAGGTTATTACTCCAGCCCCAGACATTGTTCTTAAGCAAAGCACTCGCAAGCAGGGTCATGCAAGTGATGTTTTGGTAGTGGGGGTGGATTCATTGATGACTCAGTTGGCGCGGTGCTGCCGGCCGGTGCCACCCGATGCGATTGCAGGCTTTGTAACCCAAGGTCGTGGTGTATCGATTCATCGGCGCTCTTGCAAAACGTTGAGAGGTTTATTGGAGCGAGCCCCTGAGCGCGTTATCCAAACGGCCTGGAATGATTCTGGGGTTGAAACGGCCGCCGGAAATGATCCTCGGCGTGTATTTCCTGCAGATTTAGCCGTAACCGGGCTCGATCGCCCTGAGTTGATGCGCGAGTTGTTTGAGATTCTGACACGACAGGGTGTCCACGTGATTGATCTTCGCAAATCTGCCAAGCGAGGCCTAGCTCAAATACTGTTGACAGTAGAGATTAAAGACTCGGAAGCCTTGCGGCTTACCCAAAATGCGCTAGAAGAAGTCAAAGGGGTGACCCAGGTACGCCGCCGGTGATAAACTCTAAGGCTTATATAGGCTCGTAGCTCAGCTGGTTAGAGCACCACCTTGACATGGTGGGGGTCGTTGGTTCGAGTCCAATCGAGCCTACCAACGAATAAAGACCCAAAAGTGCGCGGTTGCCCAAAAGCTCCCGCGCTTTTTTTTGGTGGATGTTGTGCAGTAAATCAGTCTTTCGGCTGAATCTTAATAAGATGGAGCGGTCATGCTTGTAGTTACCCTGCCAGATGGATCTAAACGTGAGTTTGAGGCTCCCGTGCGCGTTCTTGATGTTGCCCAAAGCATTGGAAGTGGGCTTGCCAAAGCCGCCCTTGGCGGCATAGTGGATGGCAAGATGGTGGATGCCAGTTTTCTTATAGACAAAGATAGTCAACTGGCAATCATTACTGATAAAAGCCCAGAAGCGCTAGAAATTGTGCGCCATTCCACAGCTCACTTATTGGCCTATGCCGTTAAAGAGCTGTTCCCAGAGGCGCAAGTTACTATTGGCCCTGTCATCGAAAACGGTTTTTATTACGACTTCTCATTTCATCGCGCATTCACGCCTGACGATTTGGTGGCAATTGAGAAGAAAATGACTGAGCTGGCCAAGAAAGATGAGTCAGTAATTCGTACAGTAATGCCGCGTGATGAGGCTGTGAAGTTCTTCAAGGATCAGGGCGAAAATTACAAAGCAGAAATTATTTCTAGCATCCCGCAAGGCGAGGATGTGTCTTTGTATGCCGAAGGAAAATTCACTGACTTATGTCGCGGACCCCATGTGCCATCTACTGGCAAGCTCAAAGTATTTAAGCTTCTGAGCGTTGCTGGTGCTTACTGGCGTGGCGATAGCAAGAATGAAATGTTGCAACGGATCTACGGTACGGCTTGGTTGAAAAAAGAAGATCAAGACGCACATCTGCATATGCTCGAAGAAGCTGAGAAGCGTGACCACCGTCGCCTTGGTAAGTTCTTAGATTTATTTCACTTTCAAGCTGAAGCGCCTGGTTTAATTTTCTGGCATCCAAAAGGCTGGTCTATTTGGCAAGAGGTTGAACAGTACATGCGCCGCGTTTATCAGCGCGAAGGCTACCAAGAAGTAAAAGCCCCGCAAATTTTGGATCGTGGTCTTTGGGAAAAGTCTGGCCACTGGGATAACTACAAAGAAAACATGTTTACAACCGAGTCAGAGAATCGTGCATATGCATTAAAGCCGATGAACTGCCCAGGACATGTGCAGATTTTTAATTCTGGCTTGCATAGCTATCGTGAATTGCCATTGCGCTACGGCGAGTTTGGCCAGTGTCACCGCAACGAACCATCTGGCGCATTGCACGGTTTGATGCGCGTCCGCGGTTTCACGCAAGATGATGGTCACATTTTCTGTACTGAAGATCAAATTCAGTCTGAAGTAGCTGCCTTTGATAAGGCGGTTCGTGAGGTTTATCAAGATTTTGGCTTTACTGAGGTGGCTGTCAAGCTAGCCTTGCGCCCAGTAAAACGCGTTGGTGATGACGCTATTTGGGATAAAGCGGAGGCTGCCTTACGTGGCGCCTTGACCGCTTCAGGTCAAGAATGGGAAGAATTACCAGGTGAGGGTGCTTTTTATGGTCCGAAGATTGAATATCACCTGAAAGACTCGATTGGCCGTACTTGGCAGTGCGGCACGATTCAGGTGGATTTCTCGATGCCAGCACGTTTAGGTGCTGAATATGTCACCGAAGAGAACACTCGCAAGGCTCCAGTGATGCTTCATAGAGCAATTGTGGGCTCTTTGGAGCGTTTTATCGGTATTTTGATCGAAAACCATGCTGGAAATATGCCAGTTTGGCTTGCTCCGACTCAGGCTATAGTCCTCAATATCTCGGATAATTCTGCTGCGTATGCTCAAAAAGTCCAGCAATCTCTGAAAAAACAAGGGTTTAGAGTCGAATCGGATTTGCGAAATGAGAAAATTACGTATAAAATACGCGAGCACGCATTACAGAAGCTCCCATTTTTGTTAGTTGTAGGGGACAAAGAAGCAGAAAGTAATTCGGTGGCCGTTCGTGCCCGTGGCGGAGTGGATTTAGGGGTAATGCCTCTTGATGCCTTCGTTGCCCGACTCCAGCAGGATATTTCTCAGAAAGTCGGACCCGAGCTTAGCTAGGGGTGGAATGGTTTTTATTGTTTTTTTAAAGGAATTAAGAAGATCGCTACTGATAAATCGCAGCGCATAAATCGGGAGATTACTGCTCCTGAAGTGCGTCTGATTGGACTGGATGGAGAACCCATCGGTGTAGTTAAGTTGAGTGAAGCCCTGGCTTTAGCAGAAGAGAAAGAAACCGATTTGGTTGAAATTGCTCCGACGGCTGTGCCACCTGTAGTCCGGATCATGGACTTCGGCAAATTCAAGTACCAAGAAGCCAAACGTTTGCATGAAGCTAAGCTCAAGCAAAAAGTGATTCAGGTGAAGGAAGTTAAATTCCGTCCCGGCACAGATGATGGTGACTATGGTGTGAAGCTACGCAATCTAATCCGCTTTTTGGAAGATGGCGATAAGACAAAGATTACGCTGCGGTTTCGGGGTCGTGAAATGGCTCACCAAGAAATCGGAGTCAGAATGTTGGAACGTTTGAAGTCAGACCTGATTGAGCATGGTCAAGTAGAACAGTTTCCAAAGATGGAGGGTCGCCAAATGGTGATGGTGTTGGCCCCCATTCGTAAGGCTAAGTAATAAACCAAATCGCAAGATGAGGTTTGTTGTTTAAGTAGGGAGGGGTCGTAGACCCTGGTAGCAAGAAGTGCTTCTAGGTACAGGAAGCGTAACCGTCGGTTACCACCTAAGTTGCACATGCAGAAGAAGGGGTGCTTTATGCCCAAGATGAAGAGTAAGAGTAGCGCCAAAAAGCGCTTCACGGTTCGCGCAGGCGGAACGATCAAACGAGGCCAGGCTTTCAAACGCCACATCCTCACCAAGAAGACCACAAAGAATAAGCGTCACCTACGTGGTACTACCGAAGTTGCGAAGGCAGACGTTAAGTCAATTCGCTCCATGCTTCCATACGCTTAACCTCAGACTAGATTAGGAGAATTTAAATGCCAAGAGTCAAACGTGGGGTTACAGCAAGAGCCCGTCATAAGAAAGTCACCGATGCCGCAACAGGCTATCGTGGACGTCGTAAAAACGTATTCCGTATTGCTAAGCAAGCAGTTATGCGTGCTGGTCAATATGCATACCGCGACCGTCGTAATAAGAAACGTGTATTCCGCGCATTGTGGATTGCTCGTATCAACGCGGCAGTTCGTCAGCATGACATGACCTATAGCGTATTCATGAATGGTATGAAGAAAGCCGCGATCGAACTCGACCGTAAAGTGCTTTCTGATATGGCCATTGCTGATAAGGCGGCTTTTGCTGCTTTGGTTACTCGGATCAAATCCGTAGTAAGCGCTGCAGCTTAATTCTTAGTCCATAAAAAAACTAAGCTGCAATGGTTTCTCTCGACCACATTGTCGAGGATGCTAAACGTGATTTCCTCGGAGCTGCCGATTCGGCAGCTCTAGAGGACGCGAAAGCCAAGTATCTCGGTAAGTCAGGTGTTCTCACTGAGCGTTTAAAAGCGCTAGGTGGAATGTCGCCTGATGAGCGCAAGAGTGCTGGCGCCCAGATTAATCAAATCAAAACTCAAGTAGAGGCTTCATTGCAGGAACGTCGCCAAGCATTGGCTGATGCGGTATTGCTGCAACGGCTTGCGGCGGAATCGATTGACGTCTCTTTGCCTGGCCGTGGCCAATCTGTAGGTAGCTTGCATCCGGTGATGCGTACCTGGGAACGTGTTGAAGAGATCTTCCGCTCTATTGGTTTTGATGTAGCTGACGGCCCTGAAATTGAAACTGATTGGTTTAATTTCACCGCCTTAAACAGTCCCGAGAATCATCCTGCACGTTCAATGCAGGATACTTTTTATATTGATGGCAAAGATTCCAATGGAAAGCCTTTGTTATTGCGTACGCATACTAGTCCGATTCAGGTTCGTTATGCGAGTGAGCATGTCAAGAAATACGCCCATGCCGATGTGATGCCGCCAATTAAGGTTATTGCGCCAGGTAGAACCTATCGCGTGGATAGTGACGCAACCCATTCACCGATGTTTCATCAGGTTGAGGGCTTGTGGATTGCTGAGAGCGTTTCCTTTGCAGACCTTAAAGGTGTGTATACCGATTTTCTCAGAACTTTTTTTGAAACGAATGAGCTGCAGGTTCGTTTCCGCCCATCGTATTTCCCATTCACTGAGCCTTCGGCCGAAATTGATATGGCCTTCGGTAGCGGCAAGCTAGCCGGCCGATGGTTAGAGATTTCTGGTGCAGGGCAGGTTCATCCAAATGTATTGCGCAATATGGGTATTGATCCAGAGCGCTATACCGGTTTTGCTTTTGGCTCTGGCTTAGAGCGTTTGACGATGTTGCGTTACGGCGTTGATGATTTACGTCTTTTCTTTGAGAACGATCTCCGTTTCTTAGCGCAATTTCCGGCTTAATTCGCCAACCTTCTAATAGTAGATAGCGCATATGCAATTTTCTGAATCTTGGTTACGCCAATATGTAAATCCTTCGCTCGATAGCAATGCATTAGGTCATGCAATGACTATGGCCGGGCTTGAGGTGGAAGAGCAGCATTCAGTAGCGCCTGCATTTACGAAGATTGTGGTTGCACAAATTCTTTCTGCTGAGCAGCATCCTGATGCAGACCGCTTGCGCGTTTGCAAGGTCGACGCAGGAACTGGCCAAGAGTTACAAATTGTTTGCGGTGCGCCGAATGCGCGTGCTGGTATCAAAATCCCTTGCGCGATGGTTGGCGCTGAATTGCCACCAGCAGATGTGGGTGGCAAACCATTCATGATCAAAGTGGGTAAGTTACGTGGTGTCGAAAGCCAGGGGATGTTGTGCTCTGGTCGCGAGCTTGGTCTTGGTGATGATCACGAAGGTATTTTGGAGTTACCTGCAGATGCCCCAGTGGGTGAAGATATTCGTCAGTATTTAAGTCTAGATGATCAGATCTTTGTGATTAAGTTGACTCCTAATAAAGCGGATTGTTTGTCTCTAATGGGGATGGCGCGTGAAGTGTCAGCCATCACTGGTGCTGCATTGTGCGCACCCAAGTGGAACCCTGTTGATGTTTCTATACAAGACAAGCTCAAAGTTACGGTTGAAAGCACTGATCTTTGCGGTCGTTTTGCTGGTCGCGTGATTCGTGGCGTCAATCCAAAAGCTGCAACACCAGATTGGATCATTCAACGACTTTGCAATGCCGGTCAAAGAAGCATTTCTCCATTGGTGGATCTTTCTAACTATGTCATGTTGGAAATGGGTCAGCCGACCCATGTATTTGACATTGATAAATTGACTGGTGACTTATCTGTTCGTTGGGCGAAGACGGGTGAAAGTCTTGAGTTATTGAACGGCCAGACGGTGACTTTGCAAGGTCCAGATTCTGCGGGCAAGATCCAGGATGCTGGTGTGGTTGCCGATCAAAATGGTCCTGTAGCGTTAGCTGGGATTATGGGTGGCAATCATTGCGCCGTGACTGATGACACTAAAAATATTTATGTTGAGGCCGCTTATTGGCAGCCTTCGGCAATTCAGGGGCGTGCTCGTCGTTTTAATTTCAGCACCGATGCGGCGCATCGCTTTGAGCGTGGTGTTGATCCACAAAATACGGCTAACTGCCTAGAATATTTAACGGCTTTGATTGTTGAAGTATGCGGTGGCCAAGTTAGCCCAATTGATGATCAAGTATTAGCTATTCCTGAGCGCAAACCAGTCAGCATGCGTTTAGCTCGCGCTATGAAAGTCATCGGTATTCCGCTCACTGCTGAAATTGTTGCTGATGTGTTCAAGCGCCTTGGTTTTGAGTTCAAGCAAGAAGCAGGTGATGTATTTGTTGTAACACCGCCAAGCTATCGCTTCGATATCGAAATTGAGGAAGATTTAATAGAAGAAGTCGCCCGCATGTACGGCTTTGAAAATATTCCTGATGTGCCGCCAATTTCCTCCTTAAAAATGAGCGCCAGGGCTGAGGCAAAGCGTGGCCTGCATTTATTGCGCCAGCGTTTAGCTCTACAAGGCTATCAAGAGGCGGTGAACTTTGGATTTACTGATCTTGAGAGTGAACAACGATTAGCTGCAGCCACTGACAAAGACCTCATTGCTGTGCTCAACCCGATTGCCAATCAGTATGGTGTGATGCGCAGCAATCTGTGGGGTGGTTTGTTGACTAACCTAAAGTCAAACTTAAATCGTGGTGCTGGACGTGTCCGTTTATTTGAAACAGGTCGTGTATTTAAGCGTGATGTAAGCGTACAAGAAGAGGCTGGCAGAGTTGCAGGCTTTCATCAGCCTCAGCAAATTGGTGGTTTGGCTTATGGATCATTTGTAGCGGAGCAGTGGGCAAGCATTGATCGTGCAGTCGATTTCTTTGATGTGAAGGGTGATCTGGAGCGTGTGCTCGATCCATTGCATTTCACGACTGAGGCTGCCGTTCATCCTGCACTACATCCAGGTCGCAGCGCACAAATTCACTTGATAACCCCGACTGGAAAACACCATATTGGCTGGATTGGTGAATTACATCCTGGTTTACAGCAAGCCTACGAGTTGCCACAGGCTCCAGTTCTTTTTGAAATGGATTTAGAGGCTATTCGCAATTTAAGTATTCCGCAGCCGGAAGAGTTAAGTAAATTTCCTGCTGTACAGCGAGATCTAGCAGTAGTGGTAAAGCAATCCATTTCTTCACAGACTTTGCTCGATGCAATGAATGCGAAGAAGCAGAACTTTGTTAAGGCGATTGAGCTATTTGATGAGTTCAAACCAAAAGCTGGCTCTAGTAGTATGGCCGATGATGAGAAGAGTTTGGCCTACCGTGTGACTTTGCTCAATCCACAGGAAACATTACAGGATGCTCAAATTGAAGCGGTTATGACTGCTTTATTAGCGACACTTGAGAAAAATTGCGCAGCCCGCCTGCGCTAGGTTTAATATAAGCAATAGATCAGTAAGAAGAGACTTTCGCCATGAATGATTTAGTTAGCAACGATACCGTTACCAAGAATGAGCTCTCGGAAGCTCTCTTTGATCAAGTTGGCTTAAATAAGCGCGAAGCTAAGGACATGATTGATGCCTTCTTTGACCGTATTGGAAAATCTCTGGAGACTGGTGTTGAGGTGAAGATTTCTGGATTTGGTAATTTTCAGTTACGCAACAAATCTGCTCGCCCAGGACGTAATCCAAAAACTGGTCAAATGATTCCAATTGCTGCTCGTCGTGTTGTGACATTTCATGCAAGCCAAAAGCTGAAGGACGTAGTTGAGTCTCATGCTCGAGAAAACAGCATTTGATACTGGGTCGGTGCTGCTGAGTTCGCAGCTCCCCCCAATTCCTTCTAAGCGTTATTTCACTATTGGTGAGGTATCCGAGCTTTGCGGTGTTCGTTCCCATGTATTGCGCTATTGGGAGCAAGAGTTTACCCAACTAAGCCCCCAAAAGCGTCGCGGTAATCGCCGCTACTATCAACATCATGAAGTTGTCTTAATTCGTAAGATTAGGGCGCTTTTATATGAAGAGGGCTTCACGATCAGCGGTGCCCGAAATCGTCTTGATGAGGCTCGTGGTGAGCTTCGCTTGCGCGATGAGTTGCAGGCTGTCCTGCAAATTCTCTCCAAATAGTTACTGATACAATTTTGTTTCTCGTCGGGGCGTAGCGCAGCCTGGTAGCGTACATGCATGGGGTGCATGTGGTCGGAGGTTCAAATCCTCTCGCCCCGACCATTCAATTGCACATCTCCTTCTTATGACATCAAACTCAAACAACACTACGTATTTTGGATTGACCATCCCTTTTTTGGCTCACTTGGGGGTTGTTCCTGAGTATGCCGAAGGCGGTAAATCCCGTATTAGCCTAGTCATCAAACCAGAATTCGAGAATAGCTTTCAGATTGCTCATGGTGGCGTTGTCATGACCCTATTAGACTTTGCGATGGGAGCGGCAGCTCGCAGTACTGTGAACCAGCAACTTGGCGCCATGACAATTGATATGAACGTCAGCTTCTTGCGCCCAAGTATCGGCAAGATTGCGGTGGAGGGTAGCGTTCTGAAGTTTGGTAAAACGATTCATTACTGCGAGGCCGTAGTATTGAATGAGGACGGTGAAGTTACTGCTAAATCTAGCGGGACATTTATGCTGAGAAGGTAATGTAACTTATTAATAATAAATATAGTATTTATAATGATATTTATATAATTCCAGCATTAGTACGAAAAGCATTAACCTATTCAGGTTTTATGGTTTATTCACTAAAATCACTCTCCAATTCATATTAAGCGTATAATGTGAATCTAGAAATAATTATCTTTTTGATTATCTCGTAACTAATATTCGGAGAAATTACTAAATGTCATCTTATAAAGAGCTTTTAGCCCAGCGTGAACAGTTAGATAAACAAATTAAAGAAGCAGTTTTACGTGAAAAGGCTGACGGCATCGCTAAAGCCAAGCTTATTATTGAGCAGTATGATTTAACAGCTTCAGACTTATTCAGTCGTAAAGCTGGCGCCCGTAGCTCTGGTGGCAAGGTTGCCCCAAAGTACCGTAATCCATCTAATGGTGATACTTGGACTGGACGTGGTAAGGCTCCAAAATGGATTGAAGGTAGAGATCGCAGTAATTTTTTGATATAAGCTATTGATTTAATTAGATTTTTTATTTAAAAAGCCGCTCAATATCAGATTGAGCGGCTTTTATGTTTTATGGGGCTGGCTTAGAGTCTAGGCACACTTTCTATTGAGCGCCTGAATAAATATAGGCTCCAAGAGTTCGTGCCGATTTTTATCCCCTACGTTATTTTCAAGCTCTGGGTTAGTAGCTGGATAGCCAATAATCAGCGGATTTTGGTCAATCAGGCCGTTTTCAAGTTCCTCCTGTAGCACTTCAGGGTAACGCGACTTTACGCCAACCGTATTTTCATCTGCAAGGCCTATAACCCCAGGATGAAGGCGAATAAATCCCTCATCCACCAAAATAGGAATACGCTGCGTGTCCTTGTTTTTGCTCAAATAATGGATGAGATGTACCTGCTCAACTGGTGGAATCAGGGCATCTAGAAAAATGAGGTCGGGGGCAATTGAAACTGCCTTCATCAGACCCTCAAGGCTATCAACAGATACCTCCATATCTACCTTTAGCTGCCAGCATTGAATAGATTCGATTAACTCATGGCTATTTTCAGCTCTTCTGAATATGCCCATCGCAATACAGTTTTGGGTAGTTTTTTGGCGCATGGCTCTTTTACGGCGTGCTAGCTGCTGATCTAGAGAGCTTGCCAAGATACGTCGGTGACCCCCACGCGTCTTCCAGGCGATTAATTCACCTAATTCAACCATTTTCTGGACGGTGCCAAGTGATACCTGCAGCACTTTTGCGCTTTGACGGGTGCTTAGATATTCCAATTCTGGGGTAATCGCTTTCATATGTCCCTAATCTCATTAATTTATTTGGAGATTTAGAGAATACGAATCAAGTCTGAGGGAATCTGTCGGGTATGGTTTAAATCAGAGTAGGAAAATTCTTATTCAAGTCCTAAAAAAGGGGCGGCGGCTCTAAAAGTCCTCAAATCAGGGAAAGCCCTTTATGAATCAATGGGTAGTCGTGTTAAATTAGTGTAGTTGTAAGAGTATTCGCACAGATCAATTCGTAAAGCGGTTTAGCCGTGGAGCGAATGGTTTTAACCACAGTCTTTATTCGGGAAACCCGATGAAAGGTGAGCATCATGATGCAAGATCAAAGAGATAGCTCTTATCTCTTCGGTGGAAACGCCCCTTACGTAGAGGAACTCTACGAATCTTATTTGCACGATCCAGGCTCTGTAGCCGACCATTGGCGAGATTATTTTGATAATGTGAAGCAAGTCCCAGCGTTCGATGGCTCCTCTAGGGCCGATGTCGCTCATGGACCTATCGTTGCTTCCTTTGCTGAGCGGGCTAAGCAAGGCCCCATCAGAACAGTTTCTGATTCGGCTGACTCTGAAATGGGGCGTAAACGCGTTGCCGTTCAGCAGTTAATTGCCGCATATCGTAACGTTGGTAATCGCTGGGCTGATATTGATCCTTTGAAGCGAATCGAGCGCAAGGATATTCCAGAGCTAGATCCTGCTTTTTATGGTTTTACTGATGGCGATATGGATATCGTCTTCAATACGAGCAATACCTTCTTTGGCCGCAACGAAATGACCTTGCGTGATTTGCTGCAGGCATTGCGTCAAACTTATTGCGGCACCTTGGGTGCCGAGTACATGTTTATTGCTGACCAGACCATCAAGAAATGGTGGCAAGAAAAATTAGAGTCGATTCGCTCAACACCTAGATTTAATATGGATGAGAAACGCCATATTTTGGATCGCGTGACTTCAGCAGAAGGTTTGGAGCGCTATCTTCAAGCAAAGTACGTTGGTCAAAAGCGTTTCTCCCTTGAAGGTGGTGAGAGCTTTATTGCCTGTATGGATGAACTGATTCGTGAGTCCGGCTCTAAAGGTGTGCAAGAGATTGTGATTGGTATGGCTCATCGTGGCCGTCTGAATGTACTGGTGAATGTTTTAGGAAAAATGCCTTCAGATCTTTTTGCTGAGTTTGAGCATAAGGGTCCAGAAACATTGCCTGCGGGTGATGTGAAGTATCACCAAGGTTTCTCGAGCGACATTTCTACTCCAGCGGGACCTGTTCATCTATCGCTTGCATTTAATCCCTCTCATTTAGAAATCGTGAACCCGGTAGTAGAGGGCTCCGCACGCGCTCGCATGGAGCGTCGTGGTGATATGTTGGGTGAGCAAGTACTGCCAGTATTAGTGCATGGAGATGCCGCTATTGCAGGTCAAGGTGTGATGCAAGAAACCTTAGCAATGGCAGAGGTCCGCGGCTATTACACTGGCGGCACGATTCATATCGTGATTAACAATCAGATTGGTTTTACTACATCCGATCCTCGTGACTTGCGTTCTAGCTTGTATTGCACAGACATCATGAAGGTGATTGATGCGCCTGTATTGCATGTGAACGGTGATGATCCTGAAGCGGTTGTTTTGGCTACCAAGCTAGCTGTTGAGTTCCGCACTCAGTTCCACAAAGATGTGGCCATTGACATTGTTTGCTTCAGAAAGCTGGGTCATAACGAGCAGGACACTCCAGCAATGACACAGCCATTGATGTACAAAATCATCGCAGCTCATCCGGGCACACGTAAGTTGTATGCGGATAAATTAGAAGCTCAAGGTGTTTTGCCTGCTGGCACCGGTGAACTGATGGTCAAAGAGTATCGCGCGGCGATGGATGCTGGTAAGCAGACTTCAGACCCCGTTCTCAGTAACTTCAAAGGTAAGTTTGCGGTTGATTGGTCACCATTTCTCAATAAGCGTTGGACTGATGAGGCTGATACTGCCATTCCATTGACCGAGTGGAAGCGCCTAGCAGAACGAGTTTCTACCGCTCGAGAGGGTTTTAAGGTTCATCCCTTAGTCGAAAAGGTCTTAAAAGATCGTGCCGCTATGGGCCGTGGTGAAACTAATGTTGACTGGGGTATGGGTGAGCATATGGCTTTCGCATCCCTAGTGGCTAGCGGCTATCCAGTTCGCTTATCCGGCGAGGACAGTGGTCGCGGTACTTTTACCCATCGTCATGCAGTTTTGCATAATCAAAACCGCGAAAAATGGGATACAGGGGTCTACATTCCCCTGCGCCATATTGCCAAAGATCAGGCTCCTTTTTTAGTGATTGATTCCATCCTTTCTGAAGAGGCTGTTCTTGGTTTTGAGTATGGCTATGCCGCTGCAGAGCCAAATACACTGACTATTTGGGAGGCCCAGTTCGGCGACTTTGCGAACGGCGCTCAAGTGGTGATCGACCAATTTATCGCTTCAGGAGAGGTGAAATGGGGTCGTGCAAACGGTTTGGTCATGATGTTGCCTCACGGCTATGAGGGCCAAGGCCCGGAGCACTCATCTGCACGTTTAGAGCGCTTTATGCAGTTATGCGCTGATACTAATATGCAAGTGATTCAGCCAACAACCGCATCGCAGATCTTCCACGTCTTGCGTCGTCAAATGATTCGTCAGTTCCGCAAGCCGTTGATTTTAATGACACCAAAATCATTACTACGTAATAAAGAGGCTGCTTCGCCATTGACTGAGTTCACCAAGGGTGGTTTTCATACCATCCTTCCCGAGCGCGATGAGAGCATCGACGGTAAAAAGGTCACTCGATTAATCATGTGTTCTGGCAAAGTCTATTACGACTTAGCCAAAGTACGTGCCGATAAAAAACTAGAGGATGTAGCGATTATTCGTTTGGAGCAGCTCTATCCCTTCCCGCATAAAGCGTTGACTGTTGAGTTGAAGAAATATCCAAACTTAGAAGAGGTAGTGTGGTGTCAAGATGAGCCACAGAACCAAGGCGCATGGTTCTTTGTTCAGCATAATATTTTGGAGAATATGTCTGAGGGAATGAAACTGGCTTATGCAGGTCGTCCAGCTTCTGCTTCACCAGCTTGTGGCTACGCTCATCTCCATCAAGAACAACAGAAGTCTCTTCTTACTGCAGCATTCGCAAAACTAAAGGGTTATGTCATTACGAAGTAATCGTAGACCTTACTCACATATAAATACTAAACAGGATTAATCATGGCTATTTTTGAAGTTAAAGTCCCCCAGCTCTCCGAGTCAGTAGCAGAAGCTACTTTGTTGCAATGGAAAAAGAAAGTCGGTGATGCGGTCGGTCAAGATGAGATCTTGATTGAAATTGAAACTGACAAAGTTGTACTAGAAGTTCCTTCACCATCTGCTGGCGTTATTACAGAAATCGTTGTTGCTGATGGCGGCACCGTTGTTGCTGAGCAATTGATTGCGAAAATTGATAGTACGGCTGTTGCTGCAGCGGCTCCTGCCGCCGCTGCACCAGCACCTGTCGCCGCTCCAGCTGCTGCTCCAGCTAAAGCAACGCCTGCAGCAAAATCATCTGGCGCGGCGGCTGCACCTTCCGCAGCAAAAATTTTGGCTGAAAATAATATGACTACCGCTCAAGTTGCAGGCTCCGGTCGGGATGGTCGTGTGACTAAAGGTGATGCACTCAATGCTGTCGCTGGAGGTGCATCTTCCTCTGCTTTGCCAAGCGCACCAATTCCACTAGGTAATCGCCCTGAAGAGCGTGTACCAATGAGTCGCTTGCGTGCCCGTATTGCTGAGCGTTTGCTAGAGTCTCAAGCAAACAATGCCATCTTGACTACTTTTAATGAAGTCAATATGGCTCCAGTAATCGCTATGCGCAACAAGTACAAAGATCAGTTTGAAAAAGTGCACGGCGTGAAGTTAGGCTTTATGTCCTTCTTTGTTAAAGCTGCTACCCATGCCCTGAAGAAGTTCCCATTATTAAACGCATCTGTTGACGGCAACGACATCGTGTATCACGGTTACTTTGACATCGGCATTGCAGTGAGCTCACCACGTGGCTTAGTAGTTCCAATTCTGCGTGATGTGGATCAAATGAATTTGGCTGATATCGAGAAGAAGATAGCTGAGTTTGGTGTAAAAGCTCGCGAAGGTAAGTTGTCGTTAGAAGATTTAACCGGCGGTACATTCTCCATCTCTAATGGTGGCGTATTTGGTTCGATGCTTTCTACTCCGATTATCAATCCCCCACAGTCTGCGATTTTAGGCATTCATGCAACTAAAGAGCGTGCAGTGGTTGAGAACGGTCAAATCGTGATTCGTCCGATTAACTACCTGGCTTTGTCATATGACCATCGCATTATTGACGGTCGTGAGGCAGTGCTTGGCTTAGTAGCCATGAAGGATGCATTGGAAGATCCTTCACGTCTTCTCCTAGATCTGTAAAAGGAAAGAACATGAGCCAATCATTTGACATAGTAGTAATCGGCGGTGGTCCTGGCGGTTATATCGCTGCGATTCGTGCGGCGCAACTTGGCTTTAAGGTTGCCTGCGCTGAATCCAGTGCATATGACGATCCAAAGGGTGAGATACGTCTGGGTGGAACTTGCTTGAACGTTGGCTGTATTCCTTCTAAAGCTTTGCTTGCTTCGTCTGAGGAATTCGAGAAGATTAGTCATCACGTAGCCGACCATGGCATTACCGTTGGATCGGTAAAGTTAGACTCCGACAAGATGATCGCTCGTAAGGATGCGATTGTGACCAAGATGACTGCGGGTATCCAGTTTTTGTTCCGAAAAAACAAAATTACTTTGTTAAAAGGTCATGCATCATTTGAAGGTAAGGGCGCTGACGGTTATCAAGTCAAAATTGACGGCAAAGATAAAGAAGTAGTTACTGCTAAAAATGTGATCATTGCTACAGGATCTAAAGCGCGTCATTTGCCAGGCATTCCGGTTGATAACGTTTTAATTAGCGATAACGAAGGTGGTCTCAAGTTTGATTCCATTCCGAAGAAGCTTGGTGTCATCGGCGCTGGTGTCATTGGCTTAGAGCTCGGTTCGGTATGGCGTCGTGTTGGCTCTGATGTGACTATTCTTGAAGCGCTCCCAACTTTCTTGGGCGCATGTGATCAAGGCATTGCAAAAGAAGCTCATAAGATCTTCACCAAGCAAGGCCTCAAAATCAATATGGGTGTCAAGATTGGCGAAGTGAAGGCAGATAAAAAAGGTGTTGTAGTTAACTACACTGATAGTGAAGGCAAAGCTCAGAAACTAGAGTGCGATCGTTTAATTGTTTCTGTTGGTCGGGTTCCCAATACGGACAAACTAGGTCTCGATAAGATTGGTCTGAAAGTAGATGAGCGTGGTTTCATTCCAATCGATGATCATACTTGCTCAACAGCAGCGCCCGGTGTTTACGCTGTGGGTGATGTAGTGCGTGGACCTATGCTGGCTCATAAGGCTGAAGACGAAGGTGTGCTTGTTGCTGAAACGATCGCAGGTCAGAAGCCGCACATTGATTACAACTGTATTCCTTGGGTGATTTATACCGACCCCGAAATTGCTTGGGTTGGTAAAACTGAAGAGCAGCTTAAACAGGCTGGTATTGCCTATAAAGCAGGTCAGTTCCCATTCGCGGCTAACGGTCGTGCATTAGGCATGGATCGTGCTGATGGTTTTGTCAAAGTTTTGGCTGATGAAAAAACAGACGAAATCTTGGGTGTTCACATCATTGGACCAAATGCTTCCGATTTAATTGCTGAAGCGGCCGTAGCGATGGAATTCAAAGCAGCAGCTGAAGATATTGCACGTATCTGTCATCCACATCCAAGTCTATCGGAAGTGGTTCGCGAGGCAGCATTAGCGACGGATAAACGTGCATTAAACATGTAATTGAAAGCATTAGAGTTTTATCATCAAGAGTTAAAGGCGCGCGGGTATCACAGCGATCCCGCGCAACTAGCTGCTATTGAGCGCTTGCAGCGCTGTGAAGATGAGTGGGTTGCTTATAAAGAGATCCGCAGCAGCGGTTTAAAAAAGAAACTCTTTAAACCAAAACTCCCTCGCGGCGTCTATTTGTGGGGCGGAGTAGGTCGCGGCAAATCCTTTTTGATGGATGTCTTTTTTGCTGCATCTCCTTTAGAGAAAAAGATCCGCATTCATTTTCATGAATTCATGCGAGAAGTGCATCGTGAGCTTCATGAGCTTTCTGGTATGGCGGATCCATTAGATGAACTTGCCAAAAGAATTGCTAATAGGTACCGACTCATTTGTTTTGATGAGTTTCATATCAATGATATTGCCGATGCCATGATTTTGTATCGCTTGCTGAGCGCACTCTTTGAAGATCGCGTCCAGTTTGTGATGACCTCAAACTATGAACCTAGCCAGCTCTATCCCAACGGCTTGCATCGGGATCGTTTGCTACCGGCCATTAAGCTATTAGAAGAGCAACTCGATGTCATGAATGTCGATGCTGGCAATGACTATCGCCGCGTACAGATGGCTCGAGTTGAGGCCTACTTGATACCATTAAATGCCGCAACTCATGCGATCTTGATGCAGATGTTTCAGACCTTAATTGGTAATCAAAAAGAGACTGTCCGTCCGGTGTTGCGTATTGAATCTCGGGAGCTAAGGCCACTACATATGGCCGAGGGTGTAGTTTGGTTTGATTTTCAAACCTTATGCTGTGGTCCAAGGTCACAAAACGACTATTTGGAGATTGCCAAGCAGTTTCATACGGTGATTTTGTCTGGGGTGCCTTACATGCCCCCTAGAATGACTAATGAAGCCCGCCGCTTTATTTGGCTGATTGATGTCCTCTATGACCATAAAATCAAACTAATCATCTCTGCAGAGGTCCCGGCGGTCGATTTATATACCGAAGGCCAGATTACCAGTGAGTTCTCCAGAACGGTTTCTCGTTTAATTGAGATGCAGTCTCGTGATTACCTAGATGCACCGCGCCGGGTAATTGATACCAGCTTGACCTAAAATAAGGTCATGACTAGCAATTCCAGCCTAAACGCAGATTTACACTGTCACTCCGTTGTGTCTGATGGAACACTGACGCCTGAGGAGCTGGCTGAGCGTGCCTATGCGAACGGCGTGCGTTTATGGGCATTGACCGATCACGATGAGCTAGGCGGTCAAGAGAGGGCGCAGCTTGCTGCTAGCGCACTGGGTATAGATTATCTACCTGGGGTTGAGATTTCGGTAACCTGGATGGGGCAAACTATCCATATCGTTGGCTTAGGTATTGATGCTGCCCATGCAGGAATTCTAGAGGGCTTACGTCGTACTCGCGAAGGTCGCGGTAATCGCGCTAAGCAGATGGCCGAACAATTATTGAAAGCTGGGATACCTGGCGCGTATGAAGGCGCATTGCACTTTGCCGGTAATCAAGAACTCATTTCTCGCACACACTTTGCACGCTTTCTGGTGGAACAGGGCATTTGCAAAGATACTGACCAAGTCTTTAAAAGATATCTGGTTGAAGACAAGCCGGGCTACGTACCGCATCTTTGGGCAACGCTAGATGATGCAGTTGCTTGGATTAAAGGGGCGGGAGGTGTTGCTGTGATTGCACATCCTGGCCGTTATAAGCTGAGCGCCATGCAGATGGATGAACTCTACAAACATTTTAAAGAAATCGGCGGCATTGGTATTGAAGTCATTACCGGCAGTCATAGTCCAAATCAATATCAAACCTATGGCAAGATTGCCCAACACTATGGATTTTTAGCTTCTCGAGGCTCAGACTTTCATGACCCAGAGGAAAGTTATATTGACCTAGGCACCTTGCCGCATTTGCCGGATCACCTGACTCCAGTGTGGTCGCTGTTTCATTAAGCGGCCTAACATACTTAACCTTTTTTAAATACTCTTAAAGAATAAAGATCAAGATGTTTGCAGAACGCGTTCTCTCTGGCATGCGCCCAACTGGTAGCTTGCACCTTGGCCACTACCATGGTGTTTTAAAGAATTGGGTTCGCTTGCAATCTGAGTACCCCTGCTACTTTTTTGTTGCTGACTGGCACGCCTTAACGACCCACTATGAAACTCCGGAAGTGATCGAGAAATCGGTATGGGATATGGTGATTGACTGGTTAGCATGTGGTGTTGATCCAAACCAAGCGACTTTATTCATTCAGAGCAAAGTGCCTGAGCATGCAGAGCTATTTCTATTGTTGGCGATGGGCACTCCTTTGGGTTGGTTAGAGCGCGTGCCAACGTATAAAGATCAAATTGAAAAGCTCAAAGAGAAAGATTTGCAGACCTATGGCTTCTTAGGCTACCCCTTGCTACAAGCCGCTGACATTTTGATGTATCGCGCTCAATTTGTACCGGTAGGCGAGGATCAAGTGCCACACGTCGAGATGACTCGTGAAGTAGCGCGTCGTTTTAATTATCTCTATGGTCGCGAGCCTGGCTTCGAAGAGAAGGCCTTAGAGGCAGTTAAAAAATTGGGTAGTAAGCGCGCCAAAATGTATGCTGAATTGCGTGTCGCTTTTCAGGAGCGGGGCGATGAAGAGGCTCTAGAGCAAGCCCAGGCACTATTACAAGAAGCGCAAAGCCTGTCGATGGCTGATCGCGAGAGGTTGTTTGGTTTCTTAGAGGGGGCTCGCAAAATTATTCTGCCAGAGCCACAAGCTTTGTTAACTTCGGCATCCCGCATGCCGGGCATTGATGGGCAGAAGATGTCCAAGTCTTACGGTAATACGATTAGTATTCGCGAAAAACCTGAAGAGCTTATTCGCTCAATCCGCACCATGCCAACTGATCCAGCTCGCGTGCGCAGAACCGATCCAGGTGACCCAGCGCGTTGTCCTGTTTGGCAACTCCACACAGTGTATTCGAGCGAAGACACCAAAACTTGGGTTCAAAAAGAATGTCAATCTGCAGGCATTGGTTGCTTAGAGTGCAAGCAGCCTGTGATTGATGCCATTCTTGCTGAGCAGCAGCCCATGTTTGAACGTGCCCAAAAGTACTTGGATGACCCAAGTTTATTGCGCTCCATCATTGCTGATGGTTCCGATAAAGCGCGTAAGGTTGCTCAAGAAACCATGCGCGAGGTCCGAGAGTCCATGGGCTTGGCTTACGACTAAGGCTCCCTTGACTGCACATGATGCAATCGCAAATGCTTCGCCTTGGGTGAAGCGTTTTGCTGCAGCTATCCCAGTTGATGGGGTAGTTCTTGACCTGGCCTGCGGCGCCGGTCGACATACGACCTTGCTGGCTTCTCTTGGTCATCGGATTCTAGCGGTTGACCAAGATGTTTCTGCCATAGAGCTGCTGAAAAGTGATGCTATTCAAATCCAGAAACTCAATCTAGAAGGCGCAGATTGGCCCTTGCTAGACCAGCAGTTTTCAGGAATTGTGGTGACGAATTATCTTTATCGTCCTTTTCTAGATGAGTTACCCAAAATGCTATCTCAGGGTGGCATCCTCATCTATGAGACCTTTGCCGATGGGAATGCGGTATTCGGTAAACCCTCAAACCCCAATTTCTTACTAAATCCAGGGGAATTACTGGCTTTGGCACAGCGATCCGGCCTGAAAGTGATTGCCTACGAGGATATTTACCTAGATCAGCCTAAACCAGCCATGGTTCAGCGGATTTGTGCCGTAAAAGGGCATTTAAAAGGGTGCATTCCGTTACAATTTGTTGCTTAACATTCAGAAAATTCAGACACATTCAGTGACTAATACAACACAATCCAAAGTCAGTAAAAAGCCTATCGCAGGCAGTATGCCTGCCATTGTGACGCCGATGTTCGAGGATGGAAGCCTGGATTTTCCGGCTTTACGTTCCTTGCTAGATTGGCATGTTGCCGAAGGTTCTGATGGCATTGTTATTGTGGGTACTAGTGGAGAGTCCCCTACGGTATCCGTAGAAGAGCATTGTGAGCTCATTAAAGTAACTGTTGATCATGTTGCTGGGCGCATCCCAGTGATCGCTGGCACTGGTGGTAATTCCACTACTGAGGCAATCGAGCTAACCAACTTTGCTAAGTCAGTTGGTGCTGATGCGAGTCTGCAGGTGGTACCTTATTACAACAAGCCAACCCAAGAGGGTATGTATGCCCACTTCAAGAAAATTGCAGAGTCGGTTGATTTGCCTGTAATTCTGTATAACGTCCCCGGTAGAACTGTTGCTGATCTTGCTGGCGAGACAACTGTTCGCCTAGCAGGAGTCCCGGGAATTATCGGCATTAAAGATGCCACTGGAAGTATTGAGCGCGGCACTTTGTTGCTAGCTGATCTACAGCGTGCTGGGCATCAAGATTTTTCCGTATTTTCTGGCGACGATCTCAGTGCCGCAATGCTGATGCTCATGGGTGGCAAGGGTAATATTTCTGTAACGGCTAATATCGCGCCCCGCTTAATGCATGAGCTCTGTCAGGCCGCAATGTCTGATGACGTGGTCAAGACGCGCGCGATTCAATATCAATTACTGGCGGTACATAAAGCTATGTTTACTGAGGCAAATCCGATTCCTGTGAAATGGGCTCTGCATCAAATGGGTAAAGTGACCTCAGGCATTCGATTACCCTTAACCCCTTTGAGTGTTGCCTTGCGCGAACCTTTGAAGGCTGCATTGAAACAGGCTGGCTTACTATGATGAATTTGATGCGACCCTTGCGCCAACACTGTGCAATCCTACTAATGCTCTCGTTGGTAAGCGTTGTTTTGCTTGGCTGTAAATCTGTAACAACGAATGACACAGTCGACTACAAATCTGCTGGGGCTGTGCGTGGACCTAATTTGTCTTATCCACCAGACCTAATTACCGCTCAAGCTGATCGTCGTTATATCGTTCAGGATGGTTCTGCCACCATGTCTGAGTACAATGCTGCAGTAAAAAAATCAGTCCAAACCCGCAAGAACGTTATGACTGGTATTCCGGGGATGCGCATCGCCCGTGATGGTGAACGTCGTTGGTTGGTTGTAGAAAAGCCAGCTCCAGAACTCTATCCACAAATTAAAGATTTCTGGCAAGAGAATGGTTTCCTTTTGGTGATTGACTCACCCTCTACCGGCATTATGGAAACGGATTGGGCGGAGAATCGCGCTAAGATCGCACAAGACTTTATTCGCTCTGCAATTGGTGGTGCATTGGATTCTCTTTACGATACCGGTGAGCGCGATAGATATAAAACACGTCTTGAAGTCAGTAAACCTGGTGAAACAGAAGTTTATATTACTCAACGGGGTGCGATTGAAAAATGTACAACCGATAGTACTGGCGCTTGTATATCGACTATTTGGACCTCGCGTCCAAATGATCCTGAGCTTGAAGCAGTATTCTTGGCTCGCTTGATGGAGCGTTTGGGCATGACCCAAGAGATGGCGAGGGCTCAGGTTGCAGCACCACTAGGTCCAAAGACGCCTAAGGCAAAGTTAGTTCAAGAGGGCGTGAATACCGCTTACATTAATGTGGCAGCCGGATTTGATCGTGCATGGCGTGATACTGGACTTGCCTTGGATCGCTCCAACTTTACTGTTGAAGATCGTAATCGTGCGAATGGCGTTTACTATGTACGTTATGTCAACCCTAAGGATTTGGGCGACACCAAAGGATTTTTCACTAACTTGTTCAGTAGCAAAGACGACTCAAGTTTGAAGGCTAAGAAGTATCTCGTCGTGGTTAAATCGGCTGGCGATAATTCTTCAAGCGTCTTCGTTCAAAATGCGGATGGTAAGCCTGAAAATACTGCAGCTGGATTGCAACTCTTAACATTGCTGACGGAGCAAATGGCCCGATAGGTATTAAAGCTGAGAGAAATTAGGTAATAAAAAAGCCGCTGATCAGCGGCTTTTTTTCTTCAAGAAGAAGATTACTTCTTAGCGTCAGCAGCAGGTGCAGCAGCAGGAGCAGCTGGAGCGGCAGCAGGAGCGTCAGCAGCTGGAGCGGCAGCAGCAGGTGCAGCAGGAGCAGCTTCAACAGGTTTTGCTTCTTCTTTTTTACCGCAAGCGGCCAAAACGATTGCCAACATTGCTACGAGTGCTAGTGACTTCTTCATTTGTAATTTCCTCTTAAAAAATATCTTGAATAACCGGTTATGAATACTTGGTAAGTACAGGGTTAGACCCTAAGTACTTTCCAGTATGCATTATAGCCATCTACTAATTGAGCGTTAAAAAAGCAGCCATCCGGCCTCAAAAGCCTCAAAAAGACTGTTGTTTACTCCAATTTTCCCTAGGGAGCCCTTGAACTGCTTGCTGCTTGCCAATGAGCGCCAGGCTGCCTGTACCAGGGCGGTTTGACCGCCGGTCATTTCTTCGCCGTTGCAGTAAATTCTTGAGTCTAAAGCGAGAAGCCTTGTATAGGGATGTACATGTAAGGCTTGCTTATTAAGTTGGCGTCTAAATTGTTCGGGCGATAGTGTATTGGTCGTTCCATCAAAGTAGGCCTGTGGTTTTGGTTCGCTGAGATAGGCAGCTATGCCAGGAAGAAAAGTTTCTACGCGATCGAGTTTTAAGCTTTTCAACTTTTGCTTTACTTGTGCAATGATTTCATCCGGAAGCTGTTCTGCGCAATGAGTTGCCGCTTGCTTGGGATCTGCGAAGTACTTATTTAGCTCAGGAATATCCTCTAGTGACTCAGCCAAACGCCATAAGCCTTCTTGCAAGATTTCTTTATAGCTTTGCGATCTAAAGCCAACGGACCAAGTTTGACAGCCTGCATCTAAAGCAATGCCATCATGAGCAATATGGGGTGGCAGGTATAGCATGTCGCCTGGCTCTAAATCCCACTCCTGCTCTACTCTAAAGTCCTGCAGAATTTTCAAAGGGAGATTTGGATTCAGCGTTAAATCCTTTTGCTCAGAAATGCGCCAACGTCTGCGTCCCGACATCTGAATCAAAAAGACATCATAAGAATCAAAGTGGGGGCCTACGCCACCGCCATGACCAGCAATGCTGATCATCAAATCATCTAAACGTGCATCCGGAATAAAGCGAAACCAAGAAAGTACTTTTGCGGCTGCAGGATGTTTGGCCTCCATGCCTTGAAGTAGCAGTGTCCAATCCGACTTCTCAATAGAGGGAATCAATTTCTTTTTAAATGGACCGTTTGTAAAAGTCCAAGGCTTTGCCTTAATTAATCTAGATTCCACTGCATCATCACCCGCTATTTTGAATAACTCTTCAGGTGATATCGCGCTACCCAAGGGTTGGCCTATTTGTTTGGCGAGTTCAAAGGCGGGGATGGCGCCTCGGACTAATAGCGGTTTCTTATGCCAATAGGCTTTCATGAACTGTTGAGGACTATTGCCCCCCAGAAGAGCCCATGGGCGATCTAACAGCAGGTTTTGGGGTGCCTGTGGTGGATCGTAGGCTTTGCTCAAGTAAAATGCTGTCATATCAGTAAGAAGCTGTTTAAAACACAATGTTGAATGAATTACGCATGAAGATCGAAAAAAATACCGTTGTATCCCTGCGCTACAAATTAACTGATGCGCAAAATAATATTATCGAGGAACCGGACTCTCCGATGGTATACCTGCATGGCGGATATGAGGGTACTTTTCCTAAAATTGAAACTTTATTGGATGGTCAGGATGTGGGCTACGAAGCCAGCATTCAGCTTGAACCTAGCGAAGCCTTTGGAGAGTACGACCCCGAGTTACTTAAGATTGAGCCACGCGCACGCTTTCCTGAGCCTTTGGAAGTCGGCATGCAGTTTGAGGGTGTTCCAGATGAAGAAGGGGAAGACTCTGATGATGAAGATGAAGACCCCTTGATCTATACCGTTACTGATGTGGCTGATAGCCAAGTTGTTTTAGATGGGAATCATCCACTTGCTGGTATTGCTTTGCGTTTCTGGGTTCAAGTGGAAGATATTCGAACTGCTACAGATGAAGAGATTGAAAATCGACATCCTGTCGGTGCAGAAGCATTTGCATTTGGGATGCCTGATGATTTAGATGATGGCGAGGATGATTCTGTTGGTACAGTCTCTCGGCCTGGCAGCTCATCACCAACTCTGCATTAAGACTAAATCTATTCCTTAAGCCACTCTTTTAAAACGTCGAGCTCTCGCTTGGTATCGCTAGATTCATCGGTATGTGTTGAAGGCATATTGCTCAATTTTGCTAGCGCTTTTTCAAGTGCAGCGATCTTCGCCTCTTGTTCTAGAGTGGCATCAATTAAACCTTTTAATGCCATAGAAACTGGATCATCTACGTTTGGTGTTACGCCATAGGCTGAGAAGTATTCTTTAGTCTTGCTGTCAGGACTACTAGCCTGAGGCAAATCAGGATGCAAGACACGCGCTGGAATTCCCACGGCAGTTGCTCCAGCCGGGATTTCTTTTAGCACTACAGCATTGGATCCAACGCGAGCGCCATCACCAACGGTAAAGCCCCCAAGAACCTTGGCGCCTGCGCTAATGACTACGCCTTTACCGAGAGTAGGGTGACGCTTTACACCTTTATATAGAGAGGTCCCACCTAAAGTAACGCCTTGATAGATGGTGCAGTCATCACCAATTTCAGTAGTCTCGCCAATCACAATTCCAAGACCATGATCTAAAAATACCCTGCGACCGATCTTGGCCCCAGGATGAATTTCAATACCAGTAATGAAGCGGGCTAGCAGCGATAGCAGGCGGGCTATCCACTTCAAACCCAAGTTCCATAGACCATGAGATACCCGATGTATCCAAACAGCATGTAAGCCTGGATAACATGTAATGACCTCTAAGCGATTTCTTGCGGCAGGGTCACGAACAATGATGGAGTCGATTTGGTCGAAGAGCGAATTAAACATAAATTGATTTTAACGGGTAATGCCCAATCTATTTTTTCAAAAGCATCTGTTTGGCAATGCCACGGAGCAGGTCGATTTCTTCTTTATGGAGGCGTGTTCTGGCAAATAGCGCTTGTAAGCGGGGCATGAGCTTTTTGGGATTGACGGGGTCAAGGTAGCCAATGGCCTCTAGCCCCTCGCGCCAGTGATCCAGCATGGCAGCTACAGCTGCAGGATCCGCATAATCTACCGATTCAGTATTAGGAACTAAGGATCTAAGCCCCAAATCCTCTCCCAGGGATTCTCTGAGGGTGAAGGCGCAAACCATGATGGCTTGTGCCAGGTTTAGCGAGGGGTAGAGTGGGTTCGCATCGAGCCATACGCGATGGGTGCACAGTGAAAGGTGCTGGTTATCTAGCCCTGTGCGCTCAGGCCCAAAGAGAAGGGCAACTTGCTGATTCCCTGCAATAGCTGCCTGAACTAATGGGCGAGCTTCTTGCCAATTTAATGCTGGTGGCCCAAATTCACGATCACGACTGGTGAGTCCTAAGACAAGAGTGCAGCCTTGAACGGCTGATTCCAAAGACAAAGTCTCTTGACTGGATTCCAAGACATCGACTGCACCGCTCGCTAAAGCAATGGCCTCAGGGGTCTGGGCAACCCCTGCAATCTTCGGTTCAATCAGGCGTAGATCGCTAAAGCCCATGGTTTTCAGTGCGCGGGCTGCCGACCCTACGTTTCTTGGGTGACTGGTTTCAACTAAAACCCAGCGTAGTAACTGTGCTTGTGATGCATTCATGTCAACGGGAATTCTCTAGTGGCTTGCGAGTTCAATGTAGCAATCGTTTAGAATCAGGGTGTTAGCTCCTTATTGTCCCGCAGTTTGCAATTTGGTGAGCTTGTTCTTATTTAATTTGTCCATCAATACTATGCATCCCATGTTAAATGTGGCCGTTAAGGCTGCCCGTCGTGCCGGAACCGTGATTAATAGAGCCTCTCTGAATTTAGAGCGTCTTCAGGTTGACCGCAAACAACATAATGATTTCGTAACTGAGGTGGACAGACAGGCTGAAGCGGCCATTATCGAAACGCTCAGCGAAGCCTATCCTTCGCACGGATTCTTAGCCGAAGAAACTGGCGCCCAAAACGCTGATGCTGAAAATGTCTGGATCATTGATCCGCTCGATGGCACAACCAACTTTATTCACGGTTTCCCGCAATATGCAGTTTCCATTGCGCTGTCTGTATACGGGGTCACCCAACAGGCCGTAGTGTATGACCCGACTCGTGATGAGTTATTCACTGCTACGCGTGGTGCAGGCGCTTATTTGGATCGTCGGCGTTTGCGTGTTGCCACGCAAGATCGTTTAGCCAATTCTTTGTTAGGTACGGGCTTTCCTTATCGGGATGATCAGGACTTAGAAAAGTATTTAAAAATCTTTGCAGATATGTCGCGCCAATGTGCCGGCTTGCGTCGTCCTGGCGCTGCATCTCTTGACTTAGCCTATGTTGCTGCTGGTCGATACGATGGATTTTTTGAGAGCGATCTCAAGCCATGGGATATGGCTGCAGGCGCTTTATTGATTACTGAGTCTGGTGGACTTGTTGGTAACTACCGTGGTGAAGAAGGCTTCTTACAAAGCGGTGAAGTGATGTGCGCAAACCCACGGATTTTTGCTCAGATGGTGCAGTGCTTATCTAAATATTCCACCTGTTAATTAGGCGGCAGTATTAAGTTTTGATCAGGTCGGTGTAACGTACGCCGTCTTGATTAATGAGTAGTGCGCTTGCGCGTGGTCGCCCACTCTCAGGGTGATCTAAATCCCAGTCTGATAAGACCCAGCGTTGCCATTCCTGGTCTTGTAGATGCTCTTGATGATGTTTAGGGAGATGGGTGTGACCATGTATCAACAAATTTCCAGCCTGATCTTTGAGAACTGCTGCGCAGGCGGCTAAGGTGACATTCGTTTTGACTTGCGCACCCTCAACTGAAGATCTCATTGATCGTTGATATTGGACACTACTATTGCTGCGCAAATGATTAGCAATGGAGCGGCGCCAATTCAAAGGCATTCTCAAGAATAGTTTTTGGATCCAGGGTTTACGAACCGTGCTACGGAAAACTTGATAGCCAATATCTGCCGTGCAAAGTGAGTCGCCGTGACAAAGAATATATTCAGAGCCAGCAATATTGATCTTAGAAGGATCTGTCATCAGGGTCATGCCAGTTTTACTTAAAAAATGCTTGCCAACTAAAAAGTCTCGATTGCCGTGAAGGTAATAAGTATTGACTTTAGTGGACAGTGTTGCAAGCGCATTTTTTACCTCTTGTTGAAAAGGTGAATGTAAAGCGGCATCATCTCCGACCCAATATTCAAATAGATCACCCAAGATCAATACAGCCTCTACCCGAGGGGCGTCTTTTTCACAAAAATCAAAGAAACGTTGCGCCGTCAAGGGCATTGACGGCGTGAGATGCAAATCAGAAATGAGCAGCGCGCTCGAGTATTGCGGAATCATTCCTCGAGAACGCTTGCCTTTTCAATGAGGATGTCTTCAGCAGGAACATCTTGATGAAAGCCTGAATTACCTGTTTTAACTTTACGAATGACATCAACCACATCAAGACCATCAGTGACTTTGCCAAAAACAGCGTAACCCCAACCTTGAGCATTAGGGGCGGTGTGGTTTAAGAAATCATTGTCATTGACGTTAATGAAAAATTGCGCTGTCGCAGAGTGCGGGTCGCTAGTGCGAGCCATAGCCACTGTCCCACGGTCATTCTTGAGGCCGTTGTTTGCTTCATTCTCAATTTGAGCGCCAGACGATTTTTCTTTTAGGCCAGCAGTCATGCCGCCACCTTGAATCATAAAATTATCAATCACGCGATGGAATATCGTGCCATCGTAGTGACCGCTTTTGACGTACTGCACAAAATTAGCAACAGTCTTTGGCGCTTTGGCAGCATCCAGAGTGAGGGTGATATCGCCCTTATTTGTTTTCAGTAGAACTTTGGCCATGATGAATTTACTTTCTATGAATTAGTAGATAAAAAGGTATGAAAATTATTTTGAAGTAGGTGTTGCTGGGATTGCAGGCGCTGCTGGCACAACGCCTTTTTTAGCCGGCTTCAGTATCTCCATCAGTGCTTTTGCACGATTGGTATATTGACGCTGATTTAAGACTGCATCCTTAGCGGCATTGTCATAGGCTTGGGCAGCAAGGCGAATGTAGACCTCGCCTAAGTTAGCGGAGGCAACTGTATAGCTCGGACGTAATTTCAAGGCGAGCTCTAAATAATCTCTTGCCTCGATCCAGCTACCTTGATTTGCCGCTAGTGCGGCTAAGTTGTTATAAGGCTCAGGTAGTTCCGGAAATTGCTGGGTAATCTCAATCAGGGTCTTTTTAGCCTCTACCCACTGACGCATTTCAATCTGCATACGCGCTTTGACGTAACGTAACTGCACATTACCTGGCGTCTTCTTCAGTTGCTTATTAATACTATCAATGGCTTCAGGATATTTTTTGGCTTTAACTAACTTTTCTATGTCGGACGGAACCCCGTTTTTAGTTACAGGATCAGGTTCAATAATTAAAAAGGACAAAAACGGAACAGCGACAGAGTCTGACAACTCGGCGTTAAATTGATCGTAGCCTACGTCACTACCGGCAAGTCTTGGAGGGTCATTGGGACCGTAAGATCCTAGATAGGGCGCTTGAGTGCCTTGAGCGCTAGCGGGGGCTCTATTGAGGGCATTAATTTCAGCCTCTGCTAACTGTTGCCCAGGAGTACTGCAGCCCGTGAGGAATAAAATGGCAAAAATGGCGCAAAAGCCACCCAGCCGGGCTGGACGTAGTAAAAAATGGTTAGCTGGCATAGGGTGTGGGGTGAAAAACGGGCTCATTCGATATACTCAGCGCTCAGTCTAACAAATTGGCGCTACTTGCCCACCCTTTATAGCCCCTATGCTGCAAATCTATAACACTCTCAGTCGTTCCAAGCAGGCCTTTAAACCCATTGAGTCGGGTAAGGTGAAGATATACGTCTGCGGAATGACGGTTTATGACTTTTGCCATATTGGTCATGCCCGGGTGATGATTGTGTTTGATATGGTGGTGCGCTGGTTGCGTGCCAGTGCTTATGAGGTTGTTTACGTCCGTAATATTACCGATATTGATGACAAGATCATTAATCGTGCAATTGAGAATGGCGAGCCTATTTCTGTATTAACGCAGCGTTTTATCGATGCAATGCATGCCGATTCAAATGAATTGGGCTTGATGCACCCCGATCATGAGCCTCGTGCAACCGATTACATCGGGCAGATGCAGGGCATCATTGGCCGCTTGATTGAAAAAGAATTAGCCTATCAAGGCGAGGATGGCGATGTTAATTTCGCCGTTCGATTGTTTCCAGAATACGGTCGCCTTTCCGGTAAATCTCTTGATGAATTAAATGCCGGTGAGCGTGTCGCTGTGGGTGGTGGTAAACGAGATCCATTGGATTTTGTTCTATGGAAGAGTGCCAAACCAGAGGAGCCTGCAGATACGCGTTGGAAATCCCCCTGGGGTGAAGGTCGCCCCGGATGGCATATTGAATGCTCTGCCATGTCATGCGATTTGCTAGGTGAGCATTTTGATATTCATGGTGGTGGTGCAGATTTGCAGTTTCCGCATCATGAGAACGAGATTGCTCAGAGCGAGGGGGCTCTCTACGGCCAAGATCACCAAGCTAGTGATGAGCCTTTTGTAAATTACTGGATGCATAACGGGCATATTCGGGTAAATGAAGAGAAGATGTCCAAGTCATTGGGTAATTTTTTCCTCATTCGTGATGTCTTGAAGAGCTTCGACCCCGAAGTCTTGCGTTTCTTTATGTTACGCGCCCACTATCGCAGCCCAATTAACTATAGTGATTCACAGCTTGAAGAAGCTCGCGCTGGACTAGTTCGTCTTTACACGGCTTTAGCGCAAGTGACATTAAGCGATATGCCTATAGACCCACATTCGCCATGGTCTCAGCGCTTCACTAATGCGATGAATGATGACTTTAATACGCCTGAGGCGATAGCAGTTCTGTTTGATTTAGCTAGCGAAGTGAACCGAACGCTGGGCGAAGACAAGGCGCAGTTGGCTAGCCTTCTCAAAAGCTTGGCTGGAGATCTTAATTTCTTGCAACGTGACCCCATCGTATTTTTGCAAGAAGGATCCCGAGGTGGTGATACGAGCTTATCTGCTGCTGCTATTGAAGAGCAGATTGCGGCACGAGTCGCTGCAAAGCTAGCTAAAGATTTTGCTAAAGCTGATTTAATTCGCAAGACTTTATTAGATCAGGGCGTAGTATTGGAGGATAAACCCGGTGGCATTACTGAATGGCGCAAAAGTTAATTGAAGAATATTTATTTTGAGTAAAGTGGCACAACAAGTCATCATTGAAGAAGTTGCTCCTGATTATTGGGAGCAGGCTTGTACTGAGCTGATGAAGCATGATCGTATCTTAAAAAAACTGATTCCAAAATATGGCTCAGGTTTTTTGCGAACTCGTGGTGATGCATTTACTACCCTAGCAAGAGCTATTGTTGGCCAGCAAATTTCGGTTGCTGCGGCTCAGTCTGTCTGGACCAAGGTTTTATTGGCATCTAAAAACAAGGTAAATCCTAAAAATATTCTTGCCTTAAGTATTGAAGATTTGCGTGCAGCGGGATTATCGGGTCGTAAGGTGGAGTACATCCGCGATTTGGCCGAACACTTTGATTCTGGTCGATTACATGCCAATCAGTGGAAAGGCATGGAGGATGAGGTCATCATCAAAGAATTATGTGGGATTCGGGGAATTGGTCGCTGGACAGCTGAAATGTTCCTGATTTTCAATATGATTAGGCCAAATATCCTCCCCTTGGACGATGCCGGTCTGATTAAGGCGATTTCCCTCAATTACTTCAGCGGAGAGCCTGTGAGCAGGCATGAAGCCCGCGAAGTGGCTTCAAATTGGGCCCCATGGCGCACGGTAGCCACTTGGTATATGTGGAGAAGTATCGACCCCAAGCCCGTTGAATATTAAAATCGAACTATGAAAACGACTTTCCTGGATTTTGAGCAGTCAATCGCTGAATTAGAGTCAAAGATTGAAGAGCTGCAATTTGTGCAAGATGAATCATCAGTAGATATCTCTGATGAGATCAAAACGCTGACTGAAAAAAGTCAGCAACTAACCAAAGATGTCTATGCCAATTTAAGTCCATGGCAAGTTTCTCAGGTAGCGCGTCATCCTCAGCGTCCTTATACATTAGATTACGTCGGCGCATTGTTTACCGATTTTCATGAACTTCATGGCGATCGTAATTTTGCAGATGACCAATCTATCATTACTGGCTTAGCCCGTTTTCAGAATCAACCTTGCGTTGTCATTGGCCACCAAAAAGGTCGTGATACTAAAGAGCGTGCTTTAAGAAACTTTGGCATGAGTCGCCCTGAGGGTTACCGAAAAGCAAAGCGTGTCATGCGCCTGGCAGAAAAATTTAAATTGCCAGTGTTTACGTTTGTCGATACACCGGGTGCATTTCCTGGAATAGATGCAGAAGAGCGTAACCAATCAGAAGCGATTGGTCACAACCTCTATGTTCAGGCTGAATTAGAAGTACCAATTATCGCCACCATCATCGGTGAGGGTGGTTCTGGTGGTGCACTAGCGATTGCAATGGGTGATGTGGTTTTGATGTTGCAAAACTCAACTTACTCGGTAATTTCACCAGAAGGCTGCGCATCCATTCTTTGGAAGACTGCAGATAAAGCACCTGAAGCTGCTGAGCAATTGGGTTTGACTGCACAACGTTTAAAAGCGATCGGCTTGATCGATAAGATCGTCGCCGAGCCTACTGGCGGCGCACATCGTGATTACGATACGATGATGAACAATATGCGTAAAGCTTTGGCTGAGTCACTCAAGACTTTCGATGGGATGAAAGTGGATGCGCTGTTAGAGCGTCGCCATGAACGCTTGATGAGTTATGGCAAGTTCAAGGAAATCGAAGTCAAGTCTTAAGGCGGCTTTACCAGCAGCCAAACGGATTGGGCTTGCCTTAAGCGGTGGGCTCGATTCGGTTGTGTTGCTTGACACTATTTGTAAAGCTGTCAAAGAAAATTCTCATGACCCAACTGAGCTTTGGGTATTTCATATTCATCACGGATTGCAAAAGCCCGCTGATCAATGGCTGGTGTTTTGTGAGCAGCTAGCCAAAAAATACCAGGTGCATTTTGACTTTCGTCTACTGCACTTTGCTGATCCATCTCAGGGCAATATTGAAGCTAGAGCGAGGGTAGAGCGTTACGATGCCTTGACGGATTTATGTATTGAGCATGGCATTGAAGATTTGCTGCTTGCGCACCATCAAAACGACCAAGCTGAAACTGTGCTTTTGCAACTCTTACGTGGCTCTGGCGTAGCGGGTCTCTCTGGTATGCCACTTCACCGCGCCAACGGTAACCAAGGTGACCCAATTACTCTTTGGCGTCCATTACTTAATCAAAGCAGGGCGGAGTTAGAGGTCTATGCCAAAGAATACAAACTCAAATGGGTAGAAGATCCTAGCAATCAAAATACACGCTATCGCCGCAATGCGATTCGTAAAGAAATCATTCCAAGGCTGGAGAAAATTCAGCCAGGTGCAATTGGCAATCTAGCTCGAAGCGCTACTTTATTGGCCCAATCTCAAGTGTTGCTCGATCGCCTAGCTAAGCTAGATGGGAAGGATCTTTTTCAGGGTAGTCGGTTAAAGCTAGCGCCTCTCTTGGCTCTAGCCAAAACAGATCAAGCTGCAGCGAATAATGTCCTGCGTTATTGGTTGAAGTTAAATAATCTGGCAATGCCATCCCAGGAACGTCTTGAATCTTGGTGGAAAGACCTTAAGGTTGTAAAACCAGACTCCAGCTTGGAGTGGCAACATGATGAAGTCAGTATTTATCTGTGGCGCAACGTCTTGCAGATAGCGCATTGCATGACAGGGCGGTGGGTGTTTCAAAATGTGCCTTTACGAAGTAAGTTACTTGGCTTGCCTGCTGATTGGGTCAATACCGCCGAAGAAAAAGGCCTAATTGAGGAAAGACTGCGCCAGGGGGCAGAAAAGATTCAAATCAAACCCAATACCCCACGCAAAACGCTCAAGAATCTCTTTCAAGAATCGGATACACCGCCTTGGGAGCGACAGGCTCCGCTGCTCTATATCAAGGGCCAGCTCGTAGCCGTTGCTGGGGTAGGGACGAGCTACCCGCATTTAGCCTCATCAGGAAAAAGAGTTCTGCCTTCCTGGGAGTTGCTATAACTCAGTAAAGCCCGCCAGATTCTTTTTGGTGACGAATGGCATTGATGAGAATCATATTTTTTGATTCCTCGTAACTGTATAGAGCGACATAGCCGCTTTTTCCGCGTGAAATCACCAGCTCTCTTAAGTGGCTATCGCAAAGGCGTCCTACTAGAGGATGTCTCGCTAGAATTTGAATCGCTTCTTCAATAAGCTCGATAGTGTGAAGCGCAGCATTTTTGTCATTTTCAATTAAGAAGTCAGTAAGTCTCTCTAAATCATCAACTGCTTGCAGTGCAAAAACAATTCTTAGCAATTGCTAGCCTTTAGTGTAGATTTTTTTCCAGCTATACGGGCTTTCATGGCCTCGAAAACTTTGTCTGATTCATAGACCTTAGCATTCTTCATAACCCCTTCGCGAGCAATGCTGGCTTGCTGAATGAAGTTTCTGCGTATTTCCGCATTGATGCTGGCTTGCTTGATTGCTTCCACCATAAATGCATGGGGAGTCATGCCCAGTTCTTTAGCGGCATTCGCAGCTTGCAGCTTAATTTCTTCTGTGAGTTTTAAAGAGGTTGTGCTGACAATGCTCATAATCGGTCTCCTGGTGTTACTTAGGTAACACCAAATCGTATATTCAGATTGATCTACTGTCAATCACCTTAGTTTTGAGCAATAAAAACCCTGTAAAATAAGCCCCTTTTAGACCCTAGGGAATGTAATTCCCTGTAAATAGACAATACAACGGTTTTTATGGCTCTTATCGTTCATAAGTATGGTGGCACCTCAATGGGCTCGGTTGAGCGCATTCAGAATGTCGCTAAACGCGTTGCCAAATGGATGCGTGCAGGTCACCAGGTAGTTGTGGTGCCCTCAGCGATGTCCGGCGAAACTAATCGTTTGCTTGGCCTGGCAAAAGATATCAATCCAGATGCAAACCCACGCGAACTCGATCAAATTGCCTCCACAGGCGAGCAAGTCAGTTCTGGCTTATTGGCATTGGCATTGCTGCGTGAAGGCGTTGATGCAGTGAGCTACGCCGGTTGGCAGGTGACAGTTCATACGGACTCCTCATTTACTAAAGCACGCATCAAAAGTATTGATGACAAAAAAATCCTTGCTGATCTCAATGCAGGACGTGCAGTAGTAGTAACGGGTTTTCAGGGTGTTGATCCCAATGGCAATATCACCACCTTGGGTCGTGGGGGTTCTGATACATCTGCTGTTGCCATGGCTGCGGCACTCAAAGCTGATGAGTGTTTGATCTATACCGACGTGGATGGTGTGTACACGACCGATCCGCGTGTTTGTGAAGATGCTCGCCGTCTGGACAAGATTACTTTTGAAGAGATGCTGGAGATGGCAAGTCTTGGCTCAAAGGTATTGCAGATTCGTTCAGTTGAGTTTGCTGGTAAGTACAAAGTTAAAACCCGTGTTCTGTCATCACTGACAGAACCATTGATGCCCTTAGACCAAGAGATGAAGTCGGGCACCTTGATTACATTTGAAGAGGACAGCACTATGGAAGCCGCAGTTATTTCCGGCATCGCCTTTGCGCGTGATGAAGCAAAAATTACCGTTTTGGGTGTTCCTGATCGCCCAGGTATCGCCTATCAAATCTTGGGCCCAATTGCGGATGCCAATATTGATGTGGACATGATTATTCAGAATCAATCATTTGAAGGTAAGACAGACTTTACTTTTACAGTTCCACGCGCTGATTATCAAAAAGCATTGGACTTGCTCAAGCAGAATGTTCAAGCCCACATTGAAGCAAAAGAAATTAATGGCGACCCCAAGGTCTCTAAAGTATCTGTAGTCGGTGTCGGGATGCGTTCCCACGTGGGCGTTGCTAGCAAAATGTTCCGCACATTGTCTGAAGAGGGCATCAATATTCTCATGATCTCTACGAGCGAAATCAAGATTTCAGTGGTGATCGATGAGAAATATATGGAGTTAGCTGTACGTGCTCTGCACAAGGTGTTTGAGTTAGATCAGAAGTAAAAGAAACCCCTGAGTAGCGGTTATCCGTTACACTATGGGTCGTTGTACTAGTATGAAGTACGGAGACGTGGCCGAGCTGGTCGAAGGCACTCCCCTGCTAAGGGAGCATCGGGGCTAAAACTCTGATCGGAGGTTCGAATCCTCTCGTCTCCGCCATTTCTTATAACAAAAGGGGCTCTCTAGCCCCTTTTTTGTTCCCCCTGGCCCTTCACGTTTCCGTTATTCATTCCATGCTTATTTGGCACTGGTAATTAATTGTGTATGCTAATCATTATTGAAAATAGCCACTATTAAATTATGACAAATAATATCAAACCTATTCGTGTTGCCATTGCCGGTTTAGGGGCTATTGGAAAGTCATTAGCCACACACTTAGCTAATGGTGCGGTACCGGGGGTTATTTTGACTGCGGTGTCAGCAAAAAATCATGATAAGGCGGGAGAATTTATTCAGAGTTTGGCTCACCCAGTAAAACTCTTATCAATTTTTGAGTTAGAGCCTGAGGCAGATGTGATTGTTGAGTGTGCTCCAGCTGAAATTTTGTCTGAAATCGTTTCACCATTTCTGAGGGCTAAGAAAAAGGCAATCATTCTTTCTGTTGGCGCAATTTTATTAAGACCTGAACTGATTGAGCTTGCAAAAACTACTGGCGGAACTATTATGGTGCCTACAGGCGCTCTATTGGGATTGGATGCAGTGATTGCAGCAGCAGAAGGCGAGATTTTTTCTGTCAAGATGGTTACAAACAAGCCACCACTCGGACTAAAGGGTGCGCCTCATCTAATTGACAATGCTATATCGGTTGATGGTCTTACTGAGCCTTTAAAAGTTTTTTCTGGTAACGCGCGAGAGGCCGCTAAAGGATTTCCAGCCAACTTAAATGTTGTGGTGGCGCTTGCTTTAGCTGGAATTGGCCCTGAAAAAACTCAACTTGAAATATGGGCCGATCCAACGGTAGTTAGAAATACTCACACTATCATCGTTGATTCTGACTCTGCTAAGTTTTCTATGAAGATGGAAAATACTCCTTCTGAAAATCCCAAAACTGGAAGAATTGTTGCGCAAAGTGTTTTAGCTATGCTTAGGAAAATGCAAGCAACCTTACAAATTGGCACTTAATTATTAAGCAAGGGGTTTGAGATGGTTTATACATCAGAAAAAAAAGAAGAGATACGATTACGATATCTGGAAGTGGATACATCAAACGTAGCTGATGTTTTAGACAGCATGAATTTATTGCAACAAGGATTAGCTGCCGAGTTTGGTCCGTATCCTGAAACTTGTAAACGTATGGCTGGCTGGGCATATACCATTCGCGGGCAAATGACTCCGTACCCACAGGGCGGTGATGCAGATAAGATGACTGCATGTCAAGGGCTATCCCCTGGTGAGATCAGCGTCTGGAGTGGAAATGGTGAGGGTATTTGTTATTTTGGAGAGTTAATTGCCCTTGGCATGAAGGAGCGTGGCTCTACTGGTGCTTTGATCGATGGTGGAATTCGTGACGTACGCTGGATCGGCGAACACGGATTTCCAGTATTTGCTCGATATCGGACCCCAGTTCAATCTATCGGTCGATGGAAGGTCAACGCTTGTCAGATTCCAGTTTATATGCGCGGTCACGATGGTGGGAACGTCATTGTTCGACCTGGCGATTTTATTTTATGTGATGACGATGGTGCAATAGTCATTCCGGTTGAACATGTTGAGTCAGTTTTGATTGAGTCTGAAAGATTAACGCAGATCGAAAAAAGCATACGTATTGATATAGCAAATGGTCTAAGCCTTCAAGATGCCTTAAAGAAATATGGCCATGTTTGATCTATTCATAAAAGATTTACTTTTTTAACGCTTCGTATAGATTTCCGATTATTAAACAGGAGTTTTTATGTTGATCAGAAGACATCAGATTTTTGTGTTGGGAATGACCGCTCTTTTTGCCTTGCTTAGCTTCAGTGTTCGAGCTCAGTCAAATTGGCCTAATGGGCAAACGGTACGAATTATCGTTCCATTTCCAGCCGGCGCTAGTACTCTTGACTCTGTCGTAAGAACAACAACCCCTGACATTGCAAAATTTTTAGGCTCCCCCGTCATTGTTGATAACAAACCTGGTGCAGGAACTGTAATTGGAGTTGATGCAACTGCGAAAGCAACTGACAATTTCACTTTTGGTGCGGTTGCAAATAGTTTTACTGTTAATCAATCATTAGTTAAAAATTTACCTTACAACACAACTAAAGATTTGCAGCCAGTGATATTGATGGCACGAACCGCTAACGTGCTTGCGGTGAAATCTACGCTGCCGGTAAGCAATCTTACTGAGCTTGTTGCATATGCAAAAAAGAATCCTGGTAAGTTGTCCTATGCTTCCTTTGGTAATGGAACTACCGCACATTTTGCGGGTGAAATGTTGAAATCTATGGCGGGTATTTATGTTGTTCACATACCGTATCGAGGGCAGGGTCCGGCCTTAAATGACCTAATTGCTGGTAACGTGGATTTTATGTTTGGAAATCTACCTGATTTCATGCCATTCATTAAGGCTGGAAAAATTAAAGCAATTGGTACAACCTACCTTACCCGAGCGCCACTTGCTCCTGAAATTCCTACCATTGCTGAGCAGGGATACCCTACTTTTGAAACTGATTCATGGTACGGAATTGTTGCACCCTCTAGCACAACAAAGGCTGTAATTGATCAAATGAATCAAGCAATTAATAAAACATTGCAAGAGCCTGGAGTAAAGAAAAACTTTGGCGATCGAGGAATTGAAATCATTGGCGGTAGTCCAGCAAAGTTTCAAGAGCATATTCAATCTGAAATTCTTAAATATGAGCGCATAGTAAAGTCATCCAATATGCAAGTTGATTAGTCTTGAGATAGGGATTACTAAATGTCTGGTGCATCTATGTTTTCAGCGGGGGGATATCGTTACATACCAAGCGTCTTTCAATATTCAGCTGGTGTTGCCGCTCAACCTGGCTTTAAGCTAGAGCAGGTTCGATTTAAAACCCCAATCCCCCTTGAACAAGCTTTTGATATTGCCAAATCTCATTTGGCCATGCTTGGTCGTCCACTTACTGCGTTTGCGCATTGCGAACTTCGTTCCCCGAGTCAGTTTGATGATCATGGATTTATACAATTTAATAAGAAATACGTTGAGACCCTTGAGAAATGGGGTTTGTATAAGCCTCAAATAGGCAATGAAAGCCCTGTTAATCCGGTTGCCAGAACCAATGTTTGTCCAGAATATTTCGGCCCTAAAGAGGTATCCATGCTTGCCTTTACTTACACCATACCTTGTGATGTCAGTTCGGCTGCCAATTTTGTTTTATCTGGAGGTGGCGATGCTCGTTCTGGTCCAGAACCCTATTCTGATCGCATTATTGCTCTTGGAGACCAGTCGCATTCAGGCTTGTCATTAAAAATAGAATTTGTAATTCAGGAAATGCAAAGAAGGCTCGAGAGTCTCGGTTTTAAATGGGATGATGTAGCCTGCACTCAAGCATATTCAGTTCACAATATTGGCGGCTTAGTGGAAAGCTTGCTTGCTAGTCAGGGCCATATATCTCATGGTCTAAACTGGCATTTTGCAAGACCACCCGTCCAAGGGCTAGATTTTGAGATGGACTTACGTGGAGCAATTAACCAAATTTATATTTAAACAACTAGAGCATTAGTCTAGGGAAGCTCCTGATGCTTTAACGATCTTTGCCCAACGTGCAATATCTTCTTGAAGCTGTTTAGCAAATTCAGTTGGGGTTATGTTCGCAAGCTCTACTCCAGTGGCCTGTAGTTTTTCTTTTAACTCAGGATTGGTCAGGGTTAGCTGCATTTCTTTTTGCAATTTATCGACGACTGTCTTAGGTGTGCCTTTAGGTGCAAATAAACCAATCCATAGGGTTCCAGAGAAGCCTGGAATCTTTTCTGATATCGATGGGACGTCTGGCAGAAGAGGCGAGCGCTTTGAAGAGCTCACACCCAGAGCAACTAATTTTTGAGTATTGATGTATTGCAAAACAGATGGCAAGCTAGCAAAAGCAATTTGAATTTGTCCTCCTAGGAGATCATTGAGTGCGGGCGCAACCCCTTTATAGGGAATATGTTGCAACGATATCCCATAGCTTTGATTGAGCATTTCACCTAAGAGGTGATTAAGCGTTCCATTGCCAGCTGATGCAAATTGGTAAGTCTCCGGGGGCTTTGATTTAACTAACTTTAAAAAATCATCTAGATTCTTGGCCGGAAAATTAGCATTCACCACTAGAACATTCGGAACTGATCCGACCATGGCTAGAGGAATAAAGTCATTCACTGGATCAAAACCTGGATTTTTATAGAGGGCGGGATTAATCGCTTGAGCACTGCTAATTGTCATTAAAAGTGTGTGCCCATCCTTCGGGGCATTGGCAACAAACTGAGTGCCAATATTGCCGCCAGCGCCTGGCTTATTTTCGACAACCACGGAGGCTTTGATTTGCTCTCCGAGTCGCTGTGCAACTACTCGACCCACAATATCATTTGTTCCACCTGGTGCTTGGGGAACAATAATGGTGATGGGTTTATTTGGATAAGCAGTTGCTAAGCTGCAAAACAGGTAGAAACAGGTGAGGAGTCCTAATTGCAGGTAGCGATTCATAGAGTCTCTTTAATTTGGTATAAGGTTAAAAAATACCTCAATATGAGCCAATAGGGAAATGGGTGCTGACCCTTAGTATTATTAGGTATATTTCCCAGTAATTCCCCCATCCACTACCAGTTCAGTTCCCGTAATGTAGGCGGCGGCATCTGATACCAGAAAGGCGCAGGCATGAGCCACTTCCCATGCTGTTCCTGATCGGCCCATAGGCACTTGTTTATCCCTAGCGGCACGAGCCTCTTCCAGACTATTTTCAGAAAACATCTTCGCTACGGTATTGGCAATGCGTGGGGTGTCAATCAAACCAGGCACGACTGTATTGGCGCGAATGCCTTGACTTGCGTACTGTTGAGCAATCATCCGAATAAATTGGGTATTGGCTGCCTTGGTAACGCTATAGGCTAAATGCGGGTAGCCCATATACCGCATACCCGCTACCGATGAAATGGCGATGATATTACCCGTACCTCGGGATGACATCTCAGGTAAGACTTCATGGGCTGCCAGCAAGAGGCTGCGAACATTCACTTTATGAATGCGATCAAAATCTTCAGCGCTGGTTTCCATGGGGCCACCAACTTTACCGATCCCCACGTTGTGATGCAAAACATCAATAGGCCCAAATTGACTACGAGCTTCACTGAAAAGTTGCTTCACTTCATCCTCTTCAGAAACATCGCCGACAAAAGTTTGTGCAATGCCACCTTCCTGCAGAATGAGCTTGGTGGTTTCTTCTGCGGAGGCCGCATCACGATCAACTACACAGACTTTGGCACCCAGTCTGGCGTAGGTAATACAAGATGCTCTACCAATACTCCAACCCGGTCCAGCCGAGCCGCCGCCAGAGACAAAAATAGTGCGACCAGTCAGATCAGTTGGTAAGCCGGGAGGATGCGAAGTTTTTGTCATTTATTGATGTAGTCCTACTGTCATACCACCACAAACATACACTACTTGGCCAGTAGTAAATCCAGCGCGTTGATCTAGTAGTGATGCAACGATATGCGCTACTTCTTCTGGTTGACCAATGCGACCCAAGGGTACGCTATCTAGAATACGTTGTGTAGTAGGTGCGCTTGGAGGGTTTGCACTCTGAAAGAGCTCTGTTGCAATAGGGCCGGGTCCAATAGCGTTCACAGTGATGCCATCAGCCGCAAGCTCTAAAGCCAATGTGCGCGTGAATCCCAATAATCCTGCTTTAGAAGTGGCATACGCAATGCGCTCTTCTTTTCCTAAAGCGGCGCGACTAGAGATATTCACAATTCGCCCAAAGTGAGCAGCCTTCATGATTGGGAGGAGTTCCTGTACGCAAATAATGGCTGCTGCGACATTCACATTCATCACCGCATAAAAATCTTCAATGCTTGTTTTTTCAATTGTGGCAGGACGAACAATGCCCGCATTATTGACTAAGCGGGTGATTGAGTGCTTTAATGTCGCCTCTATCAGCGCACTGCGCAATACAGTTTCATTTGATACATCAACCTCATAAAAGCTCTCGTGAACAGAGCTTACTTTAGGGGCTATTTTGTCAAAGTTGATGACATGCATACCATCGGCAATCAGGCGTTCAGCAATTGCTCGCCCAATACCGCGGCTAGCGCCGGTAATTAATGCGCATTCTCTAGTTAGGTGAGTTTGAGAGACCATTCTTAGCCAATCTTATTGGCACCATCCACAAAAGGAATGGCATGCTCAACGGTATCCCAAATAAAACGACCGGAGGGGCTCTGTTGCTCCTCAACGATGTGCGCTACCAAGCCAGCTGAGCGCGAGATGACGGCAAAGCCACGCATTACTGAAGTGGGAATGCCGATCTCGCCAAGCAGTGCAGCTACCGCACCAGTAGCATTGATCGTAATCGGGCGACCTGCCACTGTGTCAACAGCTTTAGATAGGATTTCCAGTGCGCGGATCTTATCGCCCTGAAGATCTGGTTCAGCCCGACCCATTTCCAATAATTTATATGCACGTGGGTCCACAGGTTTATGAAGATGATGTCCAAATCCCGGAACTGCTGCCTTGATGGCTTTGTAATGCTGTGCTATGTCGAGCGCCTCGGCATCAGGGTTGCTTGCCCCTGTAATTCGATCTAACAAGCCAGAACAATTTTCCATAGTGCCAATAAAAGAGCTACCAACAGCCAGTAAGCCAGCCGATACCGCTCCTTGAAGATTTTCTGGAGCGCTCATGTAAATCAATCGCGTTGCAATGGCGCTGGGTGTGAGGCCATGCTCCATGAGAACAATAAGCACAACGTCAGTAATTCGGATATCTACTGGTCGTGGAGTCCTGCCTAAGATTTGCATCAACATCACTTCAGTGAACGTTTTTTTCCCCATCAAGTCCTCTACAAGGTCTGCATCACGATAGTGCAGGCTAGTAAGGGTATGAGTGCACAAACTAGTTACTGGTGTTTTGTTGGATGAATTAGTCATGTTTGATTAAGAATTTGTTGAGGGATGGAGAATATCTTGAAGGACGGCGCTCTTGAGCAATTTGCCTACATTAGAGCGAGGCAGACTCTCATAAAAGTGGATACGTTTTGGTGTCTGAACCGGTCCCAAGAGTTCGCGCACAAAAGCAATGAGTGCTGCTTCATCAACTTGCTGGCCAGGGCGAAGTTGAACTGCTGCTTGCACGCTTTCTCCCCATTTATCATCTGGAACGCCAAAAACAAGACATTCATGAACGGCAGGGTGTTGGCTTAAAGCATTTTCAACATCGACTGGATACACATTAAATCCTCCAGTAATCACGATATCCTTGAGACGGTCTTTTAAGTAGAGGAAGCCGCGCCGATCGATCAAACCACGATCTCCAGTGTGCAGCCAGCCCTTAATAATTGTTTCCGCAGTCTTTTCTGGCATACGCCAGTAACCTGTCATGAGAAGATCGCCACGTACCACTACCTCACCGATTTCACCTGTGGGTAGGAAACTTCCATCTGGCGCCATGATTGCAACATCGGTAAACCAGGTTGCGCAACCTACAGCAGCCCAATTTTGAGGATCTTCAAAATCCTCTGGTTTCATGGCAGTTAATATTTGCGGGGCTTCAGTTTGACCATACGTAGTACAGAGCACGGGGCCAAAAAATTCACGGACAGCACGCACTTTTTCAGCGGGCATTGGTGCGCCACCATATATTAGTCTACGAAGCTTGGGAAAATCCTTGCGTGAGGCATTGGGCAAAGCCATCAACATGTACAGCAGAGTTGGTGGCATAAAGGAAGCAGTGCCACCGCGCTCTCTAAAGGCTGTGCGAACAACTTCAGCACCAGCCCCATCTAGGATGACATGGCATCCGCCTTGCGCGAGTATGGGCAGAATATAAGTTGATGTGCCGTGGGTGATTGGTGCAGCGACAATATAGCGCTCATGCTCATCAAAGCCCCATGACTGAATCTGGTTAGCTATATTAGCCAACCAGGCGCGATAAGGTTGCATCACTCCTTTTGGAGCACCAGTGGTACCACCAGTAAATTTGATCGCTTGAGTGGCATCTAAAGGTAAGTCAAATGACGGGAGTGGGGCGCCATCATGAAGTTGGATCAAGTCACTCATCGTTTTGCTTGATGCCTGCCCATCATCCATGCCTGTAAGAATAAAAGTACCCGGGGCATCGCTTAACAATTGACCTAAGGCTTGATCATGAATGATGAGGCTTGGTTCTGTAATGTCGATGATGCGTCGTATTTCAGGTCGAGTACTTTTAGGGTTGAGTGGAACCCATACTTTGCCTGAGGCAAGCACCGCTAATAAGGCAATGATGTGCTCTGCGCTATTACCAGAGCATATTGCCACACGGCTTTGAAGATTTGGGTCCAATTCCACAAGGGCATTAGCAAGCGACTGAACTTTGGACGCCAATTCTTTATAGCTAATCAGGCCAGTAGGCGTATCAATCGCTATACGATTTGGCCAGCGCAAAGATGCTCGCCAAAAGAAGTCGATTGGAAACATGTGGTGACTTCTTTCTTTCTGGTGTGTTTTATTCGGCTTTTGCGCCGGATGCTTTCACTACTTCACGCCAGCGTTTTACCTCGGCTGTTGCGAAGTCGCGCATTTTCTCTGGGGATCCCGGCTCAGGTGTAGCCCCCAATTCTTGCAGGCGTTGACGCACATCTGGTGCTGTGAGCGCCTTATTCAGTGCAGCATTGAGCTTTTCAATAATGGGCTTCGGAGTCCCTGCAGGAGCAGCCAAGGCAAACCATGACTGGACGTCAAAATTGGGATAACCAGACTCAGCAAGTGTAGGTACTTCGGGCAGCAATGGGGATCGTTGTGCGCTTGTAATGCCAACTGGACGCAGCTTGCCACTTTGAATATGAGGCATTGCAGAAGGGGCGTTATCAAACATGGAATCTACCTGACCCCCTAGTAGATCTGTGACAGCAGGAGCGCTACCCTTATAAGGGATGTGCAGCATTTGGATTTTAGATTGCATCTTAAACATTTCACCGGATAGATGTATTGATGAGCCGCTGCCAGAGGACGCAAAAGTGATGCCATCTTTTGATTCTTTGGCATAGCGCACATATTCCGCGACTGTTTTAATTGGAAGGTTTGGGTTAACGACCAAAATATTGGGAATCTTGGCAATCATGCCAATAGGCTCTAAATCTTTAAGCGCGTCGTATCCGAGTTTTGGATATAGCGACATATTGATGGTGTTGGCAATCGAAAAGGCATAAAGGGTATAACCGTCAGCCGGTGACCTTACAACGATTTCTGCGCCTACATTGCTATTAGCACCAGGCTTGTTTTCAACAATGACTGACTGACCCAAGGTATTGCCCATTTTTACTGCAACTAAACGTGCCAATATATCTGTAGCCCCTCCAGCGGAGTAGCCAACTATGATCTTGATAGACTTATCAGGCCAACTTACGTTCGTTTGGGCGTTTGCTACTCCTAACGTTGAGCAGACTAGGGCAGTAAGTAATACAAGTAAACCTCTACGCTTTGCGAAATATAAAGACATAACACTTCTCCCGAATTCAGAACTTTCCACACCCCAGATCAATATCTGGCCATGATTCATTTATAACACTGCTAGTTGTGCAAAGCCCGAAAGCTTGCCTCGGCGAACGCTGCCATATTGACTAATTTTTCATCCGCACGGTAATCGCCAATTAGCTGAACACCCAGTGGAAGTCCGTTGCTGGATTTGCATACCGGAAGCGCGATGGCTGGGGTGCCTATAAAACTCCAAAGAGAGCAAAAGATCGGATTTCCAGTAAAGCTGAGACCTTTTGGCGCCTCTCCGGTTGCGGGGGGTGCCAGGATTGCATCAAAATCTTGAAAATAGTTGCCGATGGATTTGCGCAATGCAATCTGCAGATTTTTGGCTTCTAGGTAATCCCTTTCCGAATACGCATTTCCTTTTGCAATCAATTCTTTTATATCTGCGCCCAACAGATCAGGAAACTGCTCAAGATGTTTTGTATGGACTGCTGCAGCCTCACACGACATTAGTACCGTCAATGCTTCTATTCCATCCCAATAAGTCTGTGGTAACGATAACTCTTCAATACTGGCGCCTGAGGCTTTTAATAAAGCCGCTGCATTTTTTACGGTATCAACTTGTTCTTGGCTTAACAATTCATCGAATGGTGAATTGAGAATAGCAAAACGGGGGTTCCCCTCATCTAAAACTGCATTCACTGGCTTAAGAATAAGTTCAGGAATCACAATTAAATCATCCTCTTCGGTTGAGGAATTTTTAAGTAAATTAAATGCATAAACTGCATCTGCAACGGATCTGGTAAAAAAACCGATGTGATCTAGTGAGCCAGAGACTGGATGGACTCCGTAGCGAGAAACTGCTCCATAGCTTGCCTTAAATCCAACGACGCCACAGTATGAGGCTGGCCTAATAATTGACCCAGCAGTTTGGGATCCTATTGCCAGCGGTACGATCCCACTTGCAACAGCTGCTGCAGAGCCACTTGAAGATCCTCCAGGAGTGTGATCACCATGCCATGGATTGGTTGTAGCCCCCGGGTTACGCCATGCAAATTCTGTCGTGACGCTTTTGCCGAAAATGACGCCACCCAAGTTACGAATCTTTTTGACTATTTCAGCATCCTCAATAGGCACAAAATCTTGATAGATTGGTGAGCCATAGCTAGTTACGAAATCTTTTGTATCGATCAGATCCTTAATCGCTACTGGAATACCTCTAAGTGGACCTAAGCCTGATTGTTTTATCAGGGTTGGCAGTGTTGCTCTGACGGTGAATGCTTTTAAGGTCGGCTCCAATGTATCTGCCAGTTGCACGCATTGCTCTAAATAATGATCTACCGAGAGCATTTCTTTTTGAATGAGTTCGCAAGTTTGCAGAAGGCTATTTTGTATTTTCATGGTCATTTCACTGTTTCTGATTGGCGCTTTGTACTTTATACCCCATTTGCCATTAAGCCAGCATGAAAACAACAAATTTAGTAAAGTTCACAACTTCACAACTTCTGTGCTATAGTATTGCTAAGGGAGGTGTAATGAGAAGAGCGATACCAAAAACACATCAAGCTTTAGATTGGATAGGGAAGGGGATGACCGCAGCTCAAGCCGCTAGGAAGATGGAGATTTCAGAATCTAGCGTCTATGCCGCCTTAAGAAAAACAAAAGCAAAAGATTCAGGTTGTTGTCCAACATGTGGTCACAAATTAAGGAAATAAGATGAAGAAGACTCTATTGGCCGCTGTCTCAATCTCTGTAGCAGCATTGGCATATGCAAATACCTCATCGGATTCTCCTGAGTTGCTAATCCAGCAATGTAAGATTTCTGCTGAAGCAGTTTCCACATTGAAGGGATTGCGCTACGGAAATACCTCCATTCGCAAGGATGTAGCCGGCTTGATTAACTTAAATCTAAAAGTTCAAGAGAATAAAGATGCAGCGCAAATGACTCTAAACCGTAAGGTTGATGATCAGGTCAATTCAACATCTGCTTTAGAGGCGAAGTATTGCTCTTAATGGTGTTTGAATGGGTTATTGCCCAATCATCTGTAAAGGCGTTTGATGAGTCATTCATTTGAATGTCCAGAATGTGGCAATCCGCGAGGAATGCTCGGGGAATGTCGACAATGCGGAAGTGAGGAGCTTCCTCTCCCGCATAGTGACACGATGGTGTTGAATTTAAAGTTCGATAGTCCAAGTGCTGAGGAGGCTTTGGATCGGTTAACTATTGCACTGCGCCGAGCTTCGGAAGTGGGAATTAAGGCAATCCTATTGATACATGGCTATGGCGCCAGTGGCGAGGGTGGAAAAATTAAATGGGCTGTACATGACGCCCTGAAAAATAACTATTTCTCCGACCGTGTTGATGAGTATCACTTCGGTGAGCAAACCGCATTTGGTAGCGAGGCATACCATGCACTTTTAAGAAGAAGGCCTGGATTAAAAGCCTATCTAAAGCACTTCAAAGAAGGGAACGCAGGGATGACGGTATTAATACTGTGATCTTTGGAGTGAAGTGCTTAGAATAGAAGTATGACTACTAAAAAACCGACAAGCACGCATGAACAAGCTCAGATTCATTCAGAAGATTTGATAAGTGACTTCAAGGCGCTGATGTCTGATGCTGAGGATCTCATTAAGGCAACTGCAAGACACGAGGATGGCCCACTCGGGACAATTCGCTCAAAGGCCTTGGATACTCTGAATAATGCAAAAGATAGGCTTTCATCTGTGGAAGGAACTTTGACTGACAAGGCTAAAGTTGTTGCTGAAGGTGCTGACGAGTTTGTGCATCGCAATCCTTGGGAGGCGGTAGGTGTTGCTGCTGGCCTTGGGCTCTTAATTGGCCTTCTTATTCGTCGTCACTAGGCATTCATGTCGCAAGAAAACCTTTTATCCTCCCTGAAGAATCTCGTCTCTACGGGTGCATCCATTGCTCAGACCCGTTTGGAGTTGATTTCTACCGATGTGCAGATTGCGCGTACTAAGTTTTTGAGTCTATTAGTTATGGTGATCTTTACATTGTTTTTCTTGTTCTTTGGCTTGGTAATGCTGGCCTTGCTGATTGTGATTTATAGCTGGGAGACCGATCGGGTCTTGGCGCTGAGCTTGCTCACAAGTGGGTTCTTAGCTGTTGGCATTATTTTGGCGTTGGTAGTTATTCGCTCACTGAAAACCATGCCTAAACTTTTTGAAGCAACTATTGCGGAGTTGGCTAAGGATCGCCAGGGGCTTTCTAAACAATGAGGCAAAAGCTGCTAGAACTTGAGGCAAGACAGAGGGCGTTACAAGAGAGAGCAGCTCAAGAGCGTTCTGAGTTTGCCCTTCATTTCGAGCCGATTGAAAAGCCACTATCTTGGGCTGATAAAGGTATAGATGCTTTTAATTTTGTGAAGGGCACTCCAATTCTGTGGACCAGCGCTTTTGCGGCATTGGCCCACTACCAACCTAAGTTAGCTAGCAAAGTGCTTGCTGTAGGTTGGGGTACTGTCAAACTTCTCAAGGGTGCTAAGAGCCTTTTGTAAGACTCGCTCTAGGCAATGAAGACTGTCTTATTGGCGATCCCGTTCTGGGTCAGGACTTCGCCTCCATGTAAACCAGCAATTTCCAAAAACGTGATGGCGCCAGCAACTTCAAAGCCAGCCTTTTTGAGCAATTTACTGGCTGCGATGATAGTTCCGCCCGTGGCCAGTACATCATCCACAATCAAAACACGTGAACCAGCTGGCAAAGAAGATTGCGCAATTTCAAGAGAGTCTGAGCCATATTCCAAGCCATAGGATTCTCGATGGCTGGCTAAAGGCAGCTTATTGGGTTTTCGGGCTAAAGCGAGGCCTTTATGGGTTTGATAAGCGAGAGCGGTGCCAAAGATAAAGCCACGTGATTCAATACCTAAAATATGGCTGTAATCAAATTGTTGTGAAAGTGCCTCTAGTTGTAGCGTAGCCTTCTTAAATGCGCTCGGATTGGCTAATAAAGGGGAGATATCCCTAAAGAGGATTCCTGGCTTAGGAAAGTTGGGGACTCCGGGTAGATAATCTAATAAATTCATTATTGGCTGACATGAAAACACGATTACTCATTATTACCGCATTAGAGTCCGAGCTTGATAAAAGTACGTTGCCGGCGGGTGTCGATATTGTGTATTCTGGTGTTGGAAAAATCAATGCAACTGCGGCAAGCCTTCAGGCTATCCATCAATATCAGCCTCAAAGGATAGTGAACTTTGGTACCGTCGGAAAAATTAACTCTGCACTAGAAGGTTTATTGGAAATCGGTAAAGTGATTCAGCGCGACATGATGACGGTTCCTTTGGCGCCTCGAGGCCAAACCCCTTTTTGCCTTAAACCATCCCATTACCTTTCTCTTGGTGGTGAGCATACTTGTGGCACTGGCGATAGCTTTGTGACAGCGCATGATCCTTGGTTAATATCGCAGGGCGTTGATGTAGTAGATATGGAGTTATTTGCCATTGCTAATATGGCTCATCAATTTAACATTCCATGGCAATCATTTAAATACGTAACTGATGATGCCAACGCTGACTCTGGAAATGAATGGACTCACCGCGTCAATCACGGCCAAGAGCTCTATTTAGATAAGCTCAAAGACTTGATGAGCGCTTAAAGCGCTCCAATCACAATCACCTCATTACTTAGGCAGATGAACTCACAAAAACCTTGGCTAAAACACTATCTCGAGGGCGTTCCCTATGAGATTGATTTAGTGGGTTATTCATCAATCGCGGATTTGATAGAAGATTCTTTAGGAAATTATCCCAATCGCATAGCAATGGACTCGATGGGGCACACCACCAGCTATCGTCAACTCGATATCTTGTCCAAAGACTTCGCTGCTTATTTGCAAACTTTAGGTCTTGAAGCAGGAGCACGTATCGCCGTCATGTTCCCGAATGTTCCGCAATACTTAATTGCAATGCTAGGGACTCTACGTGCTGGCTTTGTCGTAGTTAATATCAATCCGCTCTATACCGCTCGTGAACTAGAGCATCAACTCCAAGATAGTGGTGCGACCATCTTGGTGATGCTTGAAAACTTTGCTCACGTATATCAAGAGATTGCTAATCAAGGGCTTGTAAAAAAAGTGATTGTGAGTAGCATAGGTGAGACTTTAGGACCCAAAGGCGTCATCATTAATTTGATTGCTCGCCATATTAAAAAGCTAGTTCCGCATTGGAGCTTTCCTTGTGTCAAATTCAATCAAGCTCTCAAAATCGGCTCTGGCCATGGCTTTACTAAGCCAAATCTAATACAGGACGATATTGCTTTTTTGCAATACACGGGCGGTACTACGGGGGTTTCTAAAGGCGCAGTTTTATTACACCGCAATATATTAGCCAATATCACTCAGATTGAATCTTGGCTCGAGCCTGCTTTAAAAAACCGTCAGCAGCAATTAGTTTTTTTATGTGCCTTGCCTATGACTCATATCTTTGCGCTGACCGCCTGCGGCCTGCTTGGAATGCGTAAGGGTGCCAAACTATTATTGGTCGCCAATCCCCGTGATATCACTGGCTTTATTAAGCTGTTGATGAAGCACCCTGATATCAACATTTTTCCAGGTGTCAACACGCTATTTCATGCGCTGATTCATCGTCCAGAATTTAAACATGTTCGCCTACCTCATCTCCTGGTCACCATCGGCGGTGGCATGGCGGTTCAAAAGAAAACAGCGGAGCTTTGGCAGAAGATGATGGGAGTGCCGATTGCTCAGGGATATGGCCTATCAGAAACCTCTCCAGTGGTTTGTGTGAACACGCCATTTGTAAAAGAATTTACCGGATCCATTGGCATGCCAGTGCCTAGTACGGATGTATTGATACTGGGTGATGATGGAGTAGAAGTGCCATTTGGCATGCCTGGAGAGATTTGTATTAAGGGTCCTCAAGTGATGGCGGGTTACTGGAATAGACCAGAAGAGACTGCGCAATCTATTACGCCAGAGGGGTATTTTAAGTCTGGCGATATCGGCATCATGAGTCCTGATGGCTTTGTGCAGATTGTTGATCGTAAGAAAGACATGATCGTTGTTGCTGGCTATAAAGTATTTCCTAATGAAATCGAGGAAGTGATTTCTGAAATGCCCGGCGTAAGAGAATGCGCTGTGATTGGATTAACACACCGTAAGCTCGGTGAGATCGTCAAGGCCTATATCGTCAAGGATAAGCCTGAGCTAACTGAGGCTCAAGTCATTCAGTATTGCAAAGAGCAAATGACTAGTTATAAACGTCCCAGAAAGATTGCCTTTATTGAGGAGATGCCCAAGTCTAATGTGGGCAAAATCTTGCGCCGTCATCTGCGCGACTTATAAATAAATAAACAAAAAAACTATAGGCCACCGCCAAAGCGGTATTGCCAAGAAATCCCATATAAGTCATAACTATTATTGGTTCTCGAGTACACACCTGTGCTCGCCGATAGTCGAATCGAATGATGTTTATTTACTGGGTAGGACATCGTTGTGCCAAAGCGCCAATTTTCTTGACTGCCGTTAATCAGGTTGCCATTGAGATAGGATTGCCCACCAATAAAGTAGGTAGCATCTGCTGAGATCCAAGCAGTATTCTGAAAGTAATAAATCGCGTGTGTTTGTGTTGAGTAAACTGGGTTTTGAGATAGCGAGTTACCACCCATGAAGTCGGTATTGCTGGTGTAGAAAATACCAGCACCGGCGAGCTCAAATCTCCAGGGACCAAGCGCCTTAGATACTCCTAGACCTGGTTGGATAAACCAACGATTTGCGCCCACATTAATGAGTTGATTGTCGTCGTACTTGCCCCATGGCACTGATGCTGCAAGACTGACCCCAACAATCACATCTTGCTGATAACTCTTAAATTGATCTAGCGTTAATGCTGGAGCACCATAAAGGTTAATTGCTGCCTTGATCAGTGGATCTGATAATCCCTCGGTACTGGCATTCACTGTGCGCCCACCAATCGAACTCGATCCAGTCAGTTGACCATAAGGAAGCACTAGAGTGAGCTTGCCGGATTGACCCCCTGCATCAAAGATATGGGTCAGACCCATGACTTCACTAGTTAGCGTGTAATTACCGGCCTTTGCTTGTGCAACCCCAGCGCTAATGAAGTTAATCCCAACAGGTGCATTGGAATAAGTGCGTGCTTCGATTTCTTGGGAATGAGATAGGGTTGGTAGTAAAGCGCCTGAAGTGAGAAATAGCCAAGTGCCTATTGCAAAAGCTCGACCTTGAGTAAGGCAGGAGAAATTAATCATCCGAGTTACATCACTCAAGTCAGATTAGTTGAGTTTTGATTTATCACCAAACAAAATCTTCAGAGTAGCATTGCTGCCAAGCATGATGGTCATCCCAGTTAAGAGTAAATAAGGCCACACAATTAACCAGTACACAATCGACATAGCCACTACGCGCAAGGGATTGGATTGTCCAAATTCAGTCATGGAGATCAAAAACGCTTTTCCATGAATTAATCCATGAACTCCAGCCTCTAAATAATTTAAGCCCAAAACAACCAGAAGATAAACGAGAGACTCTATGAGTAGTGAGCTGACGATCCCGTGTTTCTCATTGACTTTAATTGGATATGCAGCCTGAGCGATCAACATGAATTTAGCGCAGATTGCCGCTTTGAATAAAGCAAAGCCAAAGATAGATAAAGGAATCGGCCTCTCATCTAATGAGGTTGCCGCTAAAAAGGCAAGAGCGCAAAACCAAGATCCAAAGTAAATTGTTAACTGAAATGCTTTGATAAATTCTGCTTTAGCTTTTTCTTTAAAGCCATGTGCAGGAGCAAAATTAGGTGGCGTCGCACTCATAAAAACTTTCTGAAGTGCTCAATTAGCAGTTGCTGCAAGAGCTCGCCTCAACAGGCGCTGGTTCTTGGGTGTAGCGCGCTATAAATGCATGCTTACTCTTGAGTGGCAATTGAATCCACACAAAGTGACCTGAGCCAGGGGCAACATCAATGGGCTCATTTTTGAGATTCCACATGGCATCCAAGACCATATCTTGATTCCCCTCGGGTTCAATGATTTCTAACTTATCACCGAGCGAGAAACGATTTTTTACATCTACCTTGACGCGACCTGAAGCTTCATCGATCTCTAAGGTCTCACCAACATATAAACTTCTACCCGAGAGAGAGTGACCACGCATATAGAGTTGATACTCTTTATCGTGATGACGTTCATAGAAACCATCGGTATAGCCACGGTTTGCAAGGCCCTCTAAATTTCCGATGAGAGACATATTCATGGGGCGACCGGCCACTGCATCATCAATCGCAGTGCGATAGGATTGGCATGTACGAGAAACGTAATAGGGCGACTTGGTGCGACCCTCAATCTTGAATGAGTCCACACCCATCTTGGTCAAGCGTTCGATATGTTCAATGGCACGCAAATCTTTCGAGTTCATGATGTAAGTGCCGTGCTCATCTTCTTCCATCGGCATTAAATCATCTGGACGACGGGCCTCCTGAAGAAGAACTACGTCACCGCTGGTATTTTGTTGTCCGGGCTTGACCTTGTAATCCCAGCGACAGGCATTAGTGCAGGCGCCTTGGTTAGAGTCACGATGAGACATGTAGCCAGATAGTAGGCAGCGACCGGAGTAGGCAATACACAAAGCGCCATGTACAAAAACTTCTAATTCCATTTCTGGACAGTCTTGACGAACTTCTTCGATTTCATCAAAAGATAGTTCTCGTGACAAAATGACTCGACTGATACCAACAGAGCGCCAGAATTTTGCAGAGGCGCCATTGACTGTATTTGCCTGAACCGATAAATGAATCGGCATATCTGGCCAAGCTTCTCTAGCCATCATGATGAGACCTGGATCTGACATGATCATTGCATCAGGCTTTAATGCCACTACGGGATCCATATCTTTAATGTAAGTACGCGTCTTACCGCCATGAGGCAGAAGGTTGGATACGAGATAAAACTTCTTACCCAAAGCATGAGCAGTATCAATACCCTCTTTGAGCGTCTCCATTTTCCCAAAGTCGTTATTGCGCACTCGTAGGGAATAACGCGGTTGCCCGGCATAAATGGCGTCGGCACCAAAGTCAAAGGCAGTGCGCAGCATGGAGAGGCTGCCGGCAGGGGCGAGAAGTTCTGGAATCTTGGTCATGATGCTATTTTAAGGTCTACCGAGATGTTCTGCTAACAGACAAAGCCTGCTTACCGGCTCTTTTTGGCTAATTTAGGGGCAATTGAGAGTATGAGCTCGATTACTCATCCGCTATAGGGTTACGCAGTATTCCAATAGATTCAATTTCAATCTCACAAATATCCCCTGGTTTCATAAAAACAGGGGGTGTCCTTGCATAGCCAACGCCAGCTGGGGTTCCTGTAATGACCAGATCGCCAGGCTCCAGCGTCATGCACTCGGTTATCAGCACGATAGTCTCTGCCACGTTCCATAAAAAGTCTTTGGTATTGGCGTTTTGCATGACTTGACCATTTAAACGAGACTGAATTTTCAAGCCATCGCAGCCGAGGGGAAGCTCATCTGGCGTCACTAGCCATGGTCCAAAAGCACCAGTTTGATCAAAGTTTTTACCAATGGCCCATTGGGTAGTTTTACGTTGGTAATCTCGAATACTGCCATCATTAAAAATGCTGTATCCAGCTACACATTCCAAAGCATTATCTAAAGTCAGATTACGCGCCTTTTTACCAACCACAAAGGCGAGTTCCGCTTCGTAATCTAACTTATCCGAAACCTGAGGTCGAATGATGGGGCTTAAATGCGCTGTTAATGAGCTGGGACCGCGCATAAAAAAGCTGGGGTATTCAGGTCTGGCATTACCACCTTCTTTTGCGTGGTCAGCGTAGTTCAGGCCCATACAGATAATTTTTCCAGGTCTCTCTATGGGTGATCTAAAAGTGATAGCGTCTATCTCTCCTTTAATTGCCTTTGAATTTTGGATCGCTGCTGCTGCAAGCTTTAAGGCTGCTGGTGATTCAATAATTGCTTGTAAGCTATTGGGTATCAATGAATCTGTGGCAGATAGATTAATGAAGCTATTAGCGCTCCCCACTAAAAGGGCCCCCACACCGTCTTGGCCACTTGAATCTCGATAACTAAATAGTCTCATTGCTAAGCCTCCAATTAAATTGATTTATTGGTTATAAGTGAATGCAGTATAGGGCAGTCGCTGGGACTGATCAGCCTCTTCAATGGACTGTCCTATCGACTCCATTATTAGATAAAGTGTGATAACTTTCTGATACTCGTCATGCAAATCCAAAATCTTTAGAAAGCCGATCAACATCATGGAGACCCCAAGTAAAGTGCTAAATGGTGGCCAAATCCTCGCAAATGCATTAGCAAGGCAGGGTGTAGATATTGCTTTTGGTGTTCCTGGCGAGAGCTTCCTGCCTCTATTAAATGGCTTGGTTGATCACCCTGATTTTCGATTTATTACTTGTCGACAAGAAGGTGGCGCAGCCTATATGGCAGAGGCCTATGGAAAATTAACAGGCCAGCCCGGCGTCTTAATGGTTACTCGCGGGCCTGGCGCCTCGAATGCCATGATTGGAATGCATGCGGCTTATCAAGACTCAACTCCGATGGTTTTACTGGTCGGACAAGTTGGGACTGACATGGTTGAGCGTGAGGCCTTCCAGGAAATTGACTATCGTCGCATGTATTCAGAATGTGCAAAATGGGTTGGTAGCATCGATCGCGTCGATCGGATTGATGAATTTGTTTCACATGCTTTTCATGTGGCTCAGGCTGGTCGAAAAGGCCCAGTTGTATTGGCTTTACCGGAGGATGTGTTGTACATGACTGGTCAAGAAAACCCAGTCAAAGCTGCCCATATCGTTCAGCCAGGCTTAGATCTTCACAGTTTTGATCAAGCAATGCTTTCTTTTGCCTCTGCTAAAAATCCAATGGTGATCGCTGGCGGTGGTAATTGGAATGCCACTGCATGCGAAGCTTTACGTTCTTGGGCAAACGCGCAGGCCATACCAGTTGCAACAAGTTTTCGCTCTCAAGATGTAATTGATAATCTGGATCCTGCTTTTGCAGGTGATCTAGGCATTGGTGCCAATCCTGCTTTGGTAAAGCGTATTCAAGAGGCAGATGTCTTATTGGTCATCGGAGAGCGCCTCGGAGAGATGACAACTGCTGGTTACAGCATATTGACTGTGCCTCAAGCAAAAGCAACATTAATTCACGTACTGTCGGGCCCGGAAGAGTTAGGCCGTGTCTATCGACCTGACTTTGCCTTAAATTGCAGCCCAGAGAATTTCTGCTCAGCATTAACAATGGTAAAGATGAATGCTCATCATGATCGCACCGCCATGAAGCAGGCTCATGAAGAGTATCTCGCTTTCTCGAGTCCTGTCACGGTTGCCGGTGATCTGCAATTGGCGTTCATCATGGACTCATTGCCTGATCTGATACCGCGTGATGCAATCATTACTAATGGTGCTGGCAATTTTGCAACTTGGGTACATCGTTTTTATCCCTATGGAGCATACAAAACCCAATTAGCACCCGCTAATGGATCAATGGGCTATGGTCTTCCCGCAGCAATTGCTGCAAAGATTGCTAGTCCAGAAAAAGTGGTTATTGCAGTTTGTGGTGACGGTGACTTTATGATGAACTGCCAAGAGCTAGCTACAGCTGCTCGCTACGATGCTTACCCAATTGTTTTGGTAGTGAATAATAGTATGCTCGGCACTATCCGCATGCATCAAGAAAGAGAGTTTAAGTCTCGCGTGATTGCGACTGGCTTAACCAATCCTGATTTTGTGAAGTTTGCAGATAGCTTTGGAATACCTGGTTTTAGAGTCAGCAAGACCGAGGAATTTGCACCTGCATTTGCAAAGGCACTGGCTAGTAAAAAAGGTGCTTTGATTGAACTAGTCTTAGATCCAGAAGTGATTACCCCAACTAAACTGCTTTCTCAATTGGGGAAATAAAAAAGAGGAGCTTGGCTCCTCTTTAAGTAAGTTGACTCTCTGAAGCTTAATCTACTTTTGCTCCAGAATCTTTAACAACTTTTGTCCACTTGGTAATTTCATTTTTAATGAAAGCGGAGAATTGGGCAGGTGTATTACCAACAGGCTGTGCACCCATTGCTAAATATTTTTCTTTTACAGCAGGACTATTGATGGCAGCCATCAGTACAGCGCTATCTTTATTGAGAACATCAGCTGGCATATTTGCGGGACCGACAACACCGAACCAAGAAGTTGCTTCATAGCCTGGTAAGTTTGCTGCCTCAGCAATAGTTGGCAGGTCTGGAAATGCAGGCGAGCGCTTCGAGGTGGTAACGGCTAAGGCTTTTAAGCGACCAGCACGTATGTAGTTAATCGAAGAGGGAAGATTGTCGAACATGATGTCGACATTTCCAGCCATTAAATCCGTCACAGCTGGAGGACTTCCTCGGTAGGGCAAGTGAACCATATAGGTTTTTGTCATAGATTTAAATAGCTCTCCAGCCATATGAATCGAGGTGCCATTACCACTTGAAGCCATGTTGACTTTACCTGGGTTAGCTCTGGCGTAGGCAATCAAGTCATTCACGCTATTGATTTTGTTTTTAGCAGCAAATTCAGGATTCAGAACTAAGACGTTAGGCAGCTCTGCTACTAATGTAATGGGTGTGAAATCCTTGATCGGATCAAATGGTAATTTGCCGCCGCCTTGGGTGTAGAGAGGTAGATTAATGCCATGCGTGCCCACGGATGCCATGAGCCAGGTATAGCCATCCGGGGCCGATTTAGAAACTATTTCCGCGCCAATATTGCCACCGGCACCTGGCTTATTGTCAATGATGACATTCCACTTTACGGTATTTAATAGCTCGTTTTGGAGCGGTCTGGCAATGTTATCGGTTGCCCCGCCAGCAGGAAAGGGAACAACAAAACGTATTGGCTTATTAGGATAGTCTGATTGAGCGAGGGCTATATGGCTAGTGCCAATCAATAAGGCTATCACTGCCGCAAAGAATAGGGGTATACGAATAAATCCATTTAAAAGCTTACTTTGAATCATAGCTATCTCCTGTTTACTAAATTCATTCTAATGATGATTATTAATTCAGTGTTAAAAGCATAACAGAGCAAGTGGCAACTGGGTTCCGGGAGATTAAAAAGCTTTTTTTGGGTTCGATCCCTTCTAATGAAGAGTATGCTACGGGGGTCTGTGGCGAGCCTTTTCACCTTGAATTGAGGGCATCCACTAAAGAATGCAGAAAGAACGCAATGACAAAACTCACATCCAAACCCATCCTAAAAAAAGCGAGCGGTATCTTGGCACAAGAGTTTGCTATACCTAAAGACATCGCCTGGGCTTGGGTCACTTTGCTACTCTCTCAAGAAGAGCAAAAGCGCGATAGTGAAGAAAAACGCTATGCCCGTATCGCAGAATTCGAAGCCTGGATTGTGGAATTAAATCTTCCGGCTGATCCCAAAAATCCCGAGGGCGGTGCAGTCAGCCCAGAGTCAGTAAAAAATTCCGCTAGAAATGTATTTGAGTGGCCTCATGAATATATCTTTGATGAGCCAGCGGTACCAAAACATCCAGACTCTAAAGTCACCTATGGCGATACGATTACTAAGCCAATCTTGGATGCTATTAAAGATGCCGGAGGATCGGATGATCGCCCAGCGCTCATTGCTATTTTGGAAGGCTACGCAAAAGAGGGTAAAGAGCCATTTGCCAATGTCACGTCAGAAGGCATTGAGTGGAAGGGGGGTAATTGGTCTGAGGGGGACAAGCTCAATCTTCTCACCATCAAGACTCTAAATAATCGCTTGGCTAATCTGCGCAAAAAAGGGTTGATCTAAGTTCAGTAATCTCGCCTTAGCTATAAAAGCAAAAAACTACTTTCGGGTGGTTTTTTATTTGGGAATTACTTTTGAGATTGCTGTTTACGTTTAAAAAGTATCCAAGCCGTATTGATTCCTGTGATGACCATGATTGGCCAGAGCAGAGTACAAAGCATGATCCAAAAAATACGACCTTCTAGAGGGGAGGTTTGATCAGAGTCCTTTGCCTTGCGAGGCCCTTCACTAAATAGGTGTCGTTTTGAATAAGTAGTAAAACCAAAGCTTGAACCAAAGATGAGGAAAAGGCAGATAAAAGTGTATGCATTCGTCATTTTTTATCCTATCTAAGAGTGTTTAAATTAAATCTTACATGATGGCCCGCTAATAAAAAACCCTGTAGCTATTAGGCATACAGGGTTCTAATTTGGCTCCTCGACGTGGGATCGAACCACGGACCAACAGATTAACAGTCTGCTGCTCTACCGCTGAGCTATCGAGGAATAAGCCGATATTATAGCAAGATGAAATCATCTACTCCAAGTTCTGTACAGATCCCTAAAGTATTGACTATCGCTGGGTCCGATAGTGGCGGTGGCGCTGGCATACAAGCCGACCTTAAAGTCATCACAGCCCTTGGTGGATATGGGATGACGGTGATCACCGCTATCACAGCCCAGAATACTTTGGGGGTGAGCCGTATTCAGGATATTGATCTTGATGTGGTTGAAGCTCAGATTGATGCGGTATTTATGGATATTGGGGTGGACATCGTCAAGATCGGCATGTTAGCTAGTCCAGAAATCGTTCGCACTGTGGCGTCGGCTCTCAAGCGCCATGGAGCCAAAAGAATTGTCCTAGATCCTGTGCTCAGAGCTACTTCAGGCGCCAGTCTTGGTGGAGACGATACCGCTCAGGCCATGATTAAAGAGCTATTTCCAATGGCAAGCTTAATCACTCCTAATTTAGAAGAGGCGGGCTTGCTCTTGGGTCGTGAGCTCGAAGGAGTGAAGGACTTCAAGATGGCGGCAGAAGAGTTGCTCGAGATGGGCTGTCAGGCAGTTTTGATCAAGGGAGGGCATCTGGATGCTAGCCATACTCAGCTGACAGATTTTCTGATGTGGCGAACTATTGAAGATGGTCTTGAAGTGGTTCAATCAAAAGAATTTAAGCACTACCGTGTTGACACGCCTAACACCCATGGCACTGGCTGCTCGCTATCGTCTGCTATCGCGACTTATTTAGCTGATGGTCACGATCTTTCTCATGCAGTTGCTAAGGCAATTTCTTATGTTGAGGCGGGGCTCGAGAAAGGCCGCTTCTTAAGTATAGGTGAGGGTCCAGGACCTTTATGGCACATGCATGATTTTTACCCAACTGCATTGCCAGAAGAAGAGGGTAAGTATTAAGGATGAAAGATGAAAGACTTAGGATTAAGGGTTAGGTTTTCATGAGTTCTTGCAGTCTCTTGACTGCTGCTTTTGGATCACTCGACCCATTGATTGCCCTGACAACCGCAACCGAACCAACGCCGCTTTGTGCTACTGCATGAATACTGCTTTCATCAATGCCGCCAATAGCCACTAAAGGATAGTGATTCATCAATTGAGCATATTTATATAAACGTCCCAAGCCTTGCGGAGCGGTAGCCATCTTTTTCAGATTGGTTGCAAAGACTGCACCCATGGCGATATAACTCGGGCAGAAGCGATCTGCATGAACCATCTCAGCATAGCCGTGAGTACTCAGACCTAGGCGTAGGCCTGCAGATCGAATCGCATCTAGATCCGCTACTTCTAAATCTTCTTGCCCTAGATGAACACCGTAGGCACCAGCTTCAATCGACTCTTGCCAATAATCATTAATAAAGAGCAAAGTCTTGCTGCCTTTGACTGCTTCAACAGATTGCGCAATCTGTTTACGGATCAGTCTACGATCATCTGATTTGAGGCGCAGTTGCACTGTTGGCACTTCAGCCTCAATTGATCGTTTTACCCAATCAGCATCAGGCATTACGGCATATAAACCCAAGCGCTGAGGACACTCTGCAAAAGCATTGGGGTTCATGTTGCGTGTCCAAGGGAGCAAATCAAAATGTTCAGGTCTAGAAGGCCATTTCAGTGGGTTAAATCCACCATCTTGGTGAACCATGCGTGACCAAGCTTTACCTAATACTTTGGCATCACATTCGATAAAGCCCATCTCAATCGATGCAAGTGCGCCTGCCAGCTCATAGTGATCTGCAGCATGTTCATTATCAATTTTTGGTGGGGGTAATGAGATGCTGTACTCTGGAATCGGTAAGCACACTTCATCCTTGCCATGGGCTGCAACAATTTGATCTGCAAGGTCGCGCACTAAGCTCATCTATTTGACTTTTTAACTTTGATGCCAAAAAGGCGTGCCAACCAAAGGCGTGCTAGCTTGGGCGGACTGTTGGGCTTGCATGGTGCCGGAGAGGTAGGCAGTGCGACCAGCACTGACTGACATCGCAAATGCTTTAGCCATAGCCACTGGATCATCCGCTAGCGCAACAGCCGTGTTGAGTAAGACACCATCAAAACCCCACTCCATCACACTGCACGCATGCGAGGGAAGACCCAAACCAGCATCCACCAGAAGCGGAACCTGTAAGCGGTCACGTAAGAGTTTTAGTGCATAAGGATTTAAAGGGCCCTGTCCAGTACCAATTGGAGCAGCCCACGGCATCACTGCCTGGCATCCCACATCCACTAAGCGTTGGCATAAGATCAGATCTTCAGTGCAATAAGGTAAGACCTTAAAACCATCTTTAATTAAAGTTTCTGCTGTAGACACTAAACGTAAGGTATCGGGTTGCAAGGTATAGTCATCGCCGATGAGCTCTAACTTAATCCAACTAGTCTCAAAAACCTCACGCGCCATCTGCGCTGTTGCGATGACCTCTTTAGGGCTATGACATCCAGCGGTATTCGGTAAAACTGGCACAGCCATTTTCTTCAAGAGATCCCAAAAGCCGGAATGCGCTTCAGTTGTAGAAGTGCCTTGCCGACGCAGGCTTACCGTAATCATTCCGGGATTGGATTGCTTCACTGCATTTTCCAATACCTGTGGAGAGGGATAACGCGAGGTTCCTAGTAATAAGCGACTAGCAAAGATCTCGCCATACAGCACCAATGGATCGGCCATATTTAAAGAGTTTGGTAATGGGGCTGTCATGTTGATTAATTACTTTTGTCTAGATATATTTCTGAATGTAATAGTTACTGAATTAACCGCCAGTGACTGGTGCAATGACTTCCATCTCATCGCCCTCACGGAGCACTTCTTCTGCATGCTTGGTCTTAGGAACAAATTCATAGTTGATAGCAACGGCAAAGGGTGGTTTGGCATCGATGAGTTGCAGCACATCATCAATCGTGCATTGATCCGGAACCTCTTTGGCAACTTGATTCACCATTATGCGCATGTACTTAGCTCCTGCTCGACAGAAGCTGTCACCTGAAGACCTAAGTCATTAGCTGTGCTACTAGATCCTGAATCCAATACTTCTAATGCGCAATCCAGAATCGCTGGTGAAATCATGAAGCCATGTCGATAGAGTCCATTGATCATCATGAGTCCAGCTTGGTTTGGTTTTCGATCAACAGCGATCTCTGGCAGATTATCTTTAAGTGTAGGGCGACATTGTGTTGCCATTTCCAAAATACGCGCTTCAGCAAAGCCGCTATGAACGGTATAAACCGCACTAAGTAATTCCAGAGCGGAGCGCACACTCATGGGGGAAAGATCTTCAGATTCAATTTCTGTTGCGCCAACAACGTAGACATCATCCTCTTTAGGGGCGATATAAATTGGATAGCGCGGATGGATTAGGCGAGTAGGGCGAAGCAGCTTTACTTCAGGCGCATAGAGGCGAATTACTTCACCACGCACTCCTCGTAAATCTTTAGAGGATCTACTGGCATCCCTCCAAGAATCCTTAGCGCCAAGGCCACGACAATCAATCACCCATTCAAAGCCATTCTTTTGAGTTCGCAGTAGCTCAGGATCAGCAGCCTGATTCCAGTGACAAGGCACCTTCATCAAAGTCAGCTCAACTAACAAAGCCTCTAGCAATTGACGGTTATCAAGCTGGCCTTCATTGGGAAGATAGAGGCCTTGGGTAAAGCGTTCAGCAACACCGGGCTCGATTTCTGCAAGAGACTGACTATCTAAATGAATTGGTTTTGACAGCGCCTGATTGTGATCGCAATTTCTCTCTAGATGGGAGGAAAAACGTTCTGCATCACTAGCATCTTGCCGATGCCATAAGATCAAAGTGCCATCTTGTTGAAAGAATACCGGCTTCGCTAATTCATTGATGAGTTGCTTCCAGCGTGGCAAGCTATGAACACCCATACGCACGACGTTATCTTCGGTAATAGCAGACTCTGCTAATGGAGCCAACATAGCAGCCGCAATTCGAGCTGCAGCTAAGTTGCCATCAGAGCCACCTTTCTCAAACAGCTCTACTTGGGCGCCGCGCTTAGCAAGTGCGACCGCTAGCAGCCGACCCATGAGGCCGGCGCCAACGATGGCGTATTTGCCGTTTGAGAATCCGTGACTCACTTACTGATAAATCTCGCTACCGCGCTTACGAAACTCAGCTGACATCTCTTCCATGCCTTTTTGTGGATCAGTAGAGGCTTCTGCAGTAATCGGAATGACTTTCGACTTAGGATTGCCATCCGCATCTAATGTGGCAGCGTAGTCACGCACTTCCTGAGTGATCTTCATCGAGCAGAACTTCGGTCCACACATTGAGCAGAAGTGCGCAATCTTCGCGCCTTCTGCTGGCAAGGTAGCATCGTGATACTCGCGAGCACGCTCAGGGTCTAAGCCCAAATTAAATTGATCTTCCCAGCGGAACTCAAAGCGGGCTTTGGATAAAGCGTTATCTCGTACTTGAGCGCCTGGTAAACCTTTAGCCAAGTCTGCACCATGAGCTGCAATTTTGTAAGTGATGATGCCGGTTCGGACATCTTCTTTATCCGGCAAACCTAAATGCTCTTTTGGTGTGACATAGCAAAGCATTGCTGTACCGTACCAGCCAATTTGAGCTGCACCGATACCACTGGTGATGTGATCGTAACCAGGAGCGATATCGGTAATCAATGGTCCGAGAGTATAGAAGGGCGCCTCTAAGCAGTGCTTCAACTCTTCAGTCATATTTTCTTCAATGCGCTGCATTGGCACGTGACCAGGGCCTTCGATCATGACTTGCACATCATGCTTCCAGGCTTTGGCAGTGAGTTCACCAAGGGTGTGCAACTCGCCAAACTGCGCGGCATCATTGGAGTCAGCAATACAGCCAGGACGCAAGCCGTCACCCAAACTAAATGACACGTCATAGGCTTTCATAATCTCGCAAATTTCATCAAACTTCGTATAGAGGAAGTTTTCTTTATGGTGAGCTAAGCACCACTTCGCCATGATGGAGCCACCACGAGAGACGATGCCAGTAATACGGTCAGCCGTTAAAGGAACATAGCGCAGTAATACGCCAGCATGAATGGTGAAGTAGTCCACACCTTGCTCAGCTTGCTCTACCAAGGTGTCGCGGAACATTTCCCAGGTGAGGTCTTCTGCAATACCACCAGTCTTATCGAGCGCTTGGTAGATTGGTACTGTACCAATCGGAACAGGTGAGTTACGAATAATCCACTCACGAGTTTCATGAATATGCTTGCCTGTAGAAAGATCCATGATGGTGTCTGCGCCCCAACGAATTGACCACACCATTTTTTCTACTTCCTCATTGATAGAAGAAGTCACAGCAGAGTTACCCAAGTTGCCGTTAATCTTCACGCGGAAGTTGCGGCCGATAATCATTGGCTCTAGTTCAGGGTGATTAATATTGGCTGGAATAATCGCACGACCGGCAGCGATTTCAGAGCGCACAAATTCACCGGTAACGATGTCAGGTAGATTTGCGCCATAGCTCTTACCTGGGTGTTGCTTAAGCAGTTGTTTGTATTCTGGATTCTGACGCAATTGCTCAAGACCCATGGATTCACGCAGAGCAACGTATTCCATTTCAGGAGTCACGATGCCTTTGCGGGCGTAATACATTTGACTTACATTCTGACCCGCTTTAGCGACGCGCGGTGGATTAATATGGGCAAAACGCAAATTCTGTGTAGCCGCATCTTGTGAGCGGGCAACACCATACTCAGAGCTTGGTCCCGCTAACTGCACTGTGTCACCACGTTCATCGATCCAGTTCTTGCGCAATAAAGGTAAACCTTTTTCAAGATTGATCACGATCTCTGGGTCGCTATAAGGGCCTGATGTGTCATAAACTGGCACAGGGGGATTGGGTACCATTTCTTCACCAACGCGTGTTGATAATTGCTCGATCATGCGAATCGGCGCTTTGATATCTGGACGCGAACCCTCTAGATAAGTTTTAGTAGAGGCGGGGTAGGCAAATTTTTGGCCAAAGTCACGCTCTAAGCTTTTTAAGCTAGGAATTTCTTGTTTTGCTTTTGTGTTGGTATCGCTCATGTCCATCTCCTGACTGTTTTTAGATGGACGAAACCGGGTGACGGTCTGGTGGAAAACTCCCCACGCCAGCATTACCTGGATCGGGTTATAGGGTCTTTCTCAGCGCCTCGTAGCAAAAATCACTCAAGGGCACCCCTGTTTCATCCTTAGATCTTATTTAACCACGAAATGCCTTAAAGCTGGGCGATGAAAATCAAGTGCTGAAATCCAATTTGGACGAATTCAGCCCGCTCTGGTATTGCGCAAAATGAAATCCGCAGTCACAAAGGCAGCATCGCTAGTGAATTCATCGGCCAAAATACGGGCTGCAGCCTCTGAAAGCGAGATTTCAATAAAACCACTCACTTCTCCATCATGATTCGTAGGTACAAAGTGATCCGCGAGTTCTAGGTCATAAATATAGAGCTGCTCATCATGAAATCCCCGTCCTAGTATCGGGCGGCGCATGTGTATACCACCCACGGGCTCAATTTGATTAGAAATCTGGGGTGGTACCCCAGCTTCTTCCCATAACTCCCTGCGGGCATTGACCCAAGGGGTTTCATCCGCCCCTATACCGCCTGCAGCGAGGTTATCCAGACGGCCAGGGTCTGTAGATTTGGTTTCGCTTCGACGCCCAAGCCATAGATTGCCGGCCTTGGTATAGCCATTGATATGAGTTGCCATGCTTCGAAAGCCAAAAGCACGGAAGGCAGAGCGTTCTAATCGGAAGTATTCATGACCGTTTTGGTCAATCCAAGCAAAATCCTCATTCCTCCAGCCCAGAATTAGCCCGCCTTGACGCATCCGATCGGCCATTATCGAAAGACTCTCGGAGAGAGCCAAGGGCCTTGCATGATGAATTGTTAGGCGATCGTGGCCAATCTCGATATAAGGGATCGAGTTTGCGCCCAAAGATTCTTGTAAATAGCTCGTGAAATCAGGATCCAAGTGCCCAATAAGCTGTCCAGCGGTATAGCCGCCCAAGAAATGGATGGGTAAGTAATCTGGCGGAGCTGGCCTTGCCGTATTTTGGAGCATTTCCTCTAAGGCGGCGATGGTGCTAGTTGTGAGCTTTTGCATGCTCTAAGTGTAAGAGATATTAAAAATATCAAAAAATTGCTCTGAATATTTATCAATGAATTTAAATTGTCAACAACTGTTTACATACATTTTTTCTTGGAGGTGGATGCTCATAAATTAAGCAAGCTAGGTCACTCTATACAAATCTGCGACTTACGAAAACTTTTGGGTATTTATCCACACAAGCTGTGGATAAGTTCTGATTGAGAAGTGGTCCCGCCGACAGGAATCGAACCTGTATCCCACGCTTAGGAGGCATGTGCACTATCCATTGTGCTACGGCAAGATTGAAAAAAAAGTAAAACGTTGTATAAAAAAGATGATAGGACAACTTTCATTATCCACTGATTACCAACCACACAGTGCCCACACTTGATTGGTAATTGCGACCGTTAACTCTGGTGCAAAGTATGCGGAGAAAATAATTCCCAATACTGCTGTTGCTAGAGCGTATGAAACGAGGCGCAAAATAGAGATGTTCATTAAAAAAATTAAGCAGTAGCAGGGCGATGAATTGCTCGCTCTTTCACTGGCAGATTAATTAAGAATGCAAACACACCTAAGGCAATTGCAATGTTCCAAACGATCAGATAAGAGCCGGTGCGATCAAACAGGTAGCCGCCAAAATAAGCTCCGCAGAAGCTGCCAAGCTGATGGGAGAAGAAAACCAAACCAGAGAGCATAGAGAGGTACTTCACGCCAAAAATTTGTGCAACGATTGCATTGGTTAATGGGATGGTAGATAGCCACAAGAAACCCATAATCGCTGCAAAGATATAGGTAGTAGTTGGACTCAGAGGCAGATAAACAAAAGCGATGATCGCTATAGATCTGCTGATATAGATGCTTGATAAGAGGTAGCGCTTTGGAAAGCGTTGTCCTAATATTCCGGCGGCATAGGTTCCAAAAATATTAAATAGCCCGATTAATGCAAGGGCGGTAGTTGCTACATAAGGCGCGCCAACATCAGGATACATCTTAGATAAATCTTTTAGATATGGTGCTAAGTGAACCGCAATAAATACGACCTGAAAACCGCAAACAAAATAACCCAAAGTGAGTAATCTAAAACTGGGGTTAGCTATCGCTTCGCTTAAGGCTTCTTTAATAGTTTGATTGCTACCTTGCTGCATATTCACGGCATTGGGTTCACGCAACATCAATGCAATCGGAATCATGAGACTTGCCATGATTGCCAATGCGAGTAGCGCATCATTGGCACCAAAGTTTGATAGCAAACCTTGCTCAACTGGAATCATTAGAAATTGTCCGAATGATCCAGCCGCTGCTGTGATGCCCATAGCCCATACTCTTTTTTCAGGAGCAACGTTACGACCTAAGATGCCATACACCACGCTATAGGTGGTTGCAGTTTGCGCAAGACCGATTAGCAATCCGCCTGCAAATGCAAAACTTAAAGCATCGGTAGAGATAGCCATACCGGCTAAACCCAATGCGTAAAGTGCGCCCCCGGCAATCATAATTTTGAGTGCACCGTAACGATCAGCCAACGCTCCAGTAATAGGTTGAACTGCGCCCCAAATTAAATTTTGTAATGCGATAGTTAAAGCAAAGGTCTCACGCCCCCAACCATTGGCAGAGGTAATGGGTAGGTTAAAGAGTCCAAACCCATGACGTATGCCCATCGAAAAGGTCACCATCAGACCGCCAAAGATCAGTAGGTTCCTTAGCGTGAGGGTGTTAGATAGGCTAGATTGCGGTGTCATGGATGTTTTCTCGGAATGTCCAGTACTGAGGATAGCTTGATTATTTGTTTACCCAAACACCTGCCCTCAAATAGATCAATGAAGGTCTGAGGTGCGTTTTGAAGGCCCTCAGTGATTTTTTCATGTACCTGGATCTTTCCTTCTACTATGAGGTCTATTAGTTGCTTTTGGATCTCCCGCCATCGAGAGACATGATCAGAGACGATAAATCCCTGAATCAACATGCGTTTAGCTAGTAAGGTGCGCAGATTGATGCTGTGGAACTGCTCTTCAAGACCTTCGGCAATCAGTCCGCATATGGCCATGCGGGAGAAGGGGTTCATTTGAGGAATCAGGTCATCAAATAAAGTACCCCCAACATTCTCAAACACCCCGTCGATACCATTGGGAGCAGTTTTATTTAAATTGCTGGGCCAACTACTGTGCTTATAAGGCAGGCAGTGATCAAAATTCAATACATCTTGCACATAAGCGCATTTTTCCTCAGAACTTGTAACTCCTATGACATTGGCGCCTTGTAGTTTGGCGAGTTGGCCAGCAACACTCCCTACGGATCCTGCGGCAGAGGTAATCAGTATGGTTTCACCGGCTTGGGGCTTACAAATATCCATCATTCCAATCCAGGCAGTGATTCCAGGCATTCCTGCGGCTCCAAGTAGCCAGGTTTCAGAAAAAGGGGTATGAGGGATAAGTTTGATCGCACTGGAATTCATGACGGCATGAGTTTGCCATCCCAGCATGCCGATGACTTTATCTCCCACCTTAAATTGATCAGACTGGGAATCGATCACGACTCCAATGCCTTCACCCATAACGACTCCACCAAGCGCGATAGCGGGTGCATATGATTTGCGCTCGCTCATTCTGCCGCGCACATAGGGATCCAGCGAAAGCCATTGATTTAAAACGAGGACTTGGCCGTTCTTCAATGGCTCTATATCAGCGTCAATGCATTGAAAGTTATCTTGTGTTACGGTTTGATTTGGCCTGTTACGCAGAATAATTTGAGTATTCATTTTTTATTGCAAAATTCTCTCCGTATCCAATAATCAATACCTTGGCATAGCATGAGTTGCCTAGGGTTTTTACTGATAATTAGGGTCTCAACCTTTTTAAATTAATGAGCAATTTTGCCACTTACAAGATTCTTTGGAGTATTTATTTATGTCAGCAGTAAATCTTATTAGTTCGTTATTGAAAGATAAAAATCTCCTGAAGGGTGATGCATTTATCGGCGGTAAATGGCTTCAAGCTAAATCAGGCAAAGTATTCTCAGTAAACAACCCCGCAACTGGTGAAGTAATAGCTCAGGTTCCCAATCTTGATGTTGCTGATGCGCTAGCTGCTGTTGCATCAGCTGAAAGTGCGTTTGCCTTATGGCGGACAAAAACTGGCAAGGAGCGTGCTGCAGTTTTGCGTAAGTGGTTTGACTTGATTACAGAGCACACCGAAGATCTTGGAATCATCATGTCTTTGGAGCAGGGCAAGCCTTTGGCCGAAGCTAAGGGCGAGATTCATTATGGATCTTCTTTTATTGAGTGGTTTGCCGAAGAAGCAAAGCGGGTAACCGGCGCTATTCCTAGTTCAACTTGGGAAGACAAGCGTCTGATGGTTCTCAAGCAACCAATTGGAGTATGTGTTGCGATTACTCCTTGGAACTTCCCTAGTGCCATGATTACTAGAAAAGTATCTCCAGCACTGGCCGCAGGTTGCTCCATTGTCATCAAGCCTGCCGAACAAACACCGTTGTCAGCATTGGCATTGGCTGAACTCGCTTCGCGTGCAGGTGTCCCTGATGGTGTGATCAATATTTTGACTGCGGATGCTAATAATTCCATTGCAATCGGTAAAGCACTTTGTGATTCTCAAGTGGTTAAGCATCTTTCGTTCACCGGGTCTACCGAGGTTGGAAAGTTACTGATGATGCAGTGCGCTCCAACAGTGAAAAAGATTGCCCTTGAGCTAGGTGGTCATGCGCCATTTATCGTCTTTGAAGACGCCAACATTGACAATGCGGTTGCTGGTGCTATGTTTGCTAAGTACCGTAATGCTGGCCAAGCTTGTGTTGCAGCCAACCGCTTTTATGTCCATAAAAAAGTTCACGATGAATTTGTGGAAAAATTTGCTGCTGCTACAAAAGGACTCAAAGTGGGCCATGGTTTAGAGCCTGGCGTTACTCAAGGACCATTGATTGATGATCAGGCACTGGCTAAGGTCCAGAGGCATATTGCTGATGCAGTTTCTAAGGGAGCGACCTTGGTTACCGGTGGCAAGTCTTCTGAGCGTGGCGGTACTCTCTTTGAGCCTACCATTTTGGCTAATGTAAACAATTCCATGCAAGTGGTAATTGAAGAAACATTTGGACCAGTTGCCCCGGTCATTCCTTTTGAGTCTGATGAGGAGGTTGTCAAGCTGGCAAATAACAGTCAATTTGGATTAGCTTCTTATTTCTACAGCCGTGATATTGGTCGGATCTGGAAGGTTGCTGAAGCTCTGGAGTTTGGCATGGTCGGTGTCAATACTGGCCTCTTTTCTAACGAGGTTGCTCCATTTGGTGGGGTCAAGCAATCTGGTCTAGGTAGAGAGGGCAGCTCTTGGGGTATCGATGAATACCTCGAGATGAAGTATGTCTGCGTAGGCCTATAAAAAAATAGATGGAGGAGACAAATTAATGCATTCCAAGAAAAAACAAAAAATCAGAATTTTATTAGGCTGTTTATTTGCTGCAGTCTCGCTGTTTAGTCAGAGCGCATCTGGCCAGTCAGCGACTACTGAAGAGGCATGGCCTAATAGACCAATTTCAATGATCATTCCATTTCCGCCAGGTGGAGTTGCCACAGTTGTTGGCAGACCTATTGCTGATGGCATGGCTAAAAATCTTGAAAAGCCGATCATCATGGAAAACAAACCTGGTGCAGGTGGCGGAATCGGTAACGCCTATGTAGCAAAAGCAAAGCCTGATGGGTATAACGTATTGTTTGCGATGTCCTCTGTTTCAACGATTCCTGAGACAGACAAGATCGCCGGCAAAACGGCTTCGTACACAACTAACCAACTCAGACCGATTGGCCGCATTACTTCCGATCCATTGGTAATTGTTGTGAAGAGTGATGCACCATGGAAAACCATGACTGAGTTTGTTGCTGATGCCAAAAAGTATCCTGGTAAATACAATTTCAGCTCTTCTGGTAACTACGGAACTATGCAGTTACCAATGGAGATGCTTAAAACGAATCAGAACATTTTCGTTGTTCATATTCCCTATGGCGGTGCCGGCCCTGCTGTGTTGGCAGTACTCAGTGGAGAGGTTGATATTGTTGCAAGCGGCCCATCCACAGTAGTTCAAAACGTCAAGGCTGGAAAGCTCAGAGCTTTAGCTCATACCGGAGCAGGCAGGATGGCTGCGCTACCAGACGTTCCATCTCTGAAAGAGCTTGGAATACCCGTTGAATACAATCAATGGACTGGAATTTTTGTACCGAAGAGTACGCCTGAGCCCATTGTCAAAAAGTATCGTGATGCATTGAGGGTTGCCGTTAACGATAATTCTATTCGCTCAACTATTGGCAATGCAGGTAGTCCAATCGACTATCTTGACGAACCTGAATTCCAAGTCTTTTGGGATAAGGACATTGCCAAGATGAATGAAGTTGTTAGAAAAATTGGTAAGCTCGATTAGATCGAACCTTTTTCTCTCAGTAAAACGATATCCTGCGCGCTAAGACCCAGTCTCTCGCGCAGGATCTCATCAGTATGTTGCCCCAGGGTAGGAGGCGCCATCCTCACTTCTACTGGAGTTTTAGAGAGTCGCATTGGACTCGCTACTAACTTCATAATGCCCGCCGTGGGGTGCGGTACATTCATTTGAATATCTCGGGCTTTAACTTGCTCATTCTCAAATACTTCTTGAAAATTGTTAATTGGTCCGCAGGGCACATTTGCCTTTTCAAGCAAGGTAATCCACTCTGCCTTAGTCTTCTTTCTCGTCATTTCCTCAAGCAGGGGTACTAGCTGTTCGCGATGCTTGACCCGCATTGGATTCTCCGAGTACAGAGGGTTGTCGGCTAAATGAGATTCATCACCTGCTGTCACAAAATGCCTAAATTGGCTGTTATTCCCTGCAGCAACAATCATCCAGCCATCTGATGTTGGAAGCGTTTGATAGGGCACTATCGTTGGGGATGCATTACCCCAACGCTTGGGGATTTCATCAGAGCATAAATAGGCGCTAGCCACATTTGCCATGACTGCTATTTGCGTATCCAAGAGGGCCAAGTCAATATATTGGCCTTCGCCAGTATGGTTTTTATGGGCAATGGCCGCCAAGATGGAGGTGGTGGCGTACATCCCTGTAAAAATATCGGCGATTGCAACCCCCGCCTTTTGTGGGCTAGCCCCTGGAAAGTTGTCCGCCTCACCGGTAACGCTCATAAAGCCACCCATGCCTTGGACAATAAAATCATATCCAGGGCGTTTGGAGTAGGGTCCAAATTGCCCGAATCCAGTAATTGAGCAGTAAATGAGATCTGACTTCACTTTTTTCAAGCTCTCGTAATCAAGCCCGTACTTCGCCAGTTGCCCAACTTTGTAGTTTTCAATGACTACATCGGACTCTTTTGCCAGCTGGCGAATGATTTCTTGGCCTTCAGGCTTGCTAATATCGACCGTGATGGAGCGTTTATTGCGATTAATAGATATGAAATACGCGGTTTCGGCCGTATCTTGACCACTTTGATCTCTGGCAAAAGGAGGGCCCCAGTGACGCGTATCGTCGCCCTCACCAGGTTTTTCAACTTTAATGACGTCAGCACCAAGGTCGGCGAGATTTTGTGTGCACCACGGGCCGGCAAGAACACGGCTGAGGTCTAAAACGCGAATATGACTTAAGGCTCCCATCCTGCAATTTTGGCATGAAAAAAAGGGTAATTCAGGAAAATTCAGGTTTTCGTTCAGACATGACTACAATTTGCGCGCATGGCTACCCGTAAAACATCTGAATACAGCGAATCATCAATTCAAGTCCTAAAAGGGCTTGAACCCGTCCGTCAGCGGCCGGGAATGTACACCCGCACTGATAATCCCTTGCACATCATTCAGGAGGTGCTTGATAACGCTTCTGACGAGGCATTAGGTGGGTTTGGTAAGCAAATTATTGTCACTTTGCATACTGATAGCAGCGTGAGCGTGGAGGATGATGGTCGCGGTATTCCAGTAGGAATTCATCCGACGGAGAAGCTCCCAGTAGTAGAAATCGTCTTCACCCAGCTTCATGCTGGCGGTAAATTCGAAAAAGGTTCTGGAGGTGCGTATGCCTTCTCTGGTGGTTTGCACGGTGTCGGTGTCTCTGTAACCAATGCCTTATCCAAACGACTCGAGGTCACTGTTTGGCGTGAGGGCCAAGTCTCTACACTGACCTTTGCGGATGGCAGAGTGATTGAAAAGCTCAAAACCAGCGCCGCTGGCAAAGAGGATAAATCGCACGGTACGCGTGTGCGGGCATGGCCTGATGGTAAGTACTTTGATAGTGCAGCCATTCCCATGCCCGAACTGATTCGTTTATTACGCTCTAAAGCAGTCTTATTGCCAGGCGTAAAAGTTACCCTGATTCAAGAAAAGTCTGGTGAGAGCCAAACTTGGCAATATGCCCAAGGCTTGCGCGGCTACTTAAATGAAGCGATGGCTCAAGCAGGTCATGGTGCAGAAGTGATTCCTCCGTTTGAGGGCGAGCAATACGCAACTGGTAACGGCGATGATGATTCTTTTGCTGAAGGCGAGGGTGCTGCTTGGGTTGTGACTTGGACTGAAGATGGCGCACCCGTGCGTGAGAGTTATGTGAATTTGATTCCGACTCCCGCAGGTGGAACGCATGAGAGTGGTTTACGTGAAGGTCTGTTTAATGCCGTCAAAGGCTTTATTGAGATGCATGCATTGCAACCTAAAGGTGTCAAGTTGATGCCTGAAGATGTTTTTGCGCGTGCCTCATTTATTTTGTCTGCCAAGGTATTGGATCCACAGTTCCAGGGGCAAATTAAAGAGCGCTTGAACTCTAGAGATGCAGTGCGTTTGGTTTCTGGCTATGCTAAGTCTGCACTAGAGCTATGGCTCAATGAGCATGTGGATTACGGTCGAAAACTAGCGGACTTAGTCATTAAGCAAGCCCAAGCCAGAACCCGTGCTGGTCAAAAAGTAGAGAAGAAAAAATCTTCCGGCGTAGCGGTTCTGCCTGGAAAGTTGACCGATTGCGAGAGCGAAGATATTGGACTGAATGAAATCTTCCTGGTTGAGGGAGATTCAGCAGGCGGCTCAGCCAAGATGGGTCGCAATAAGGAGTATCAAGCTATCTTGCCTTTGCGCGGCAAGGTTCTCAATACCTGGGAAGCCGAGCGCGATCGCCTGTTTGCAAATAATGAAGTGCATGACATTGCGGTGGCTATTGGCGTTGATCCCCACGGAGCTAATGACACGCCTGATTTATCAAACTTGCGTTACGGCAAGGTATGCATCTTGTCTGATGCGGATGTCGATGGTGCACATATTCAGGTATTGCTGCTCACCTTGTTCTACAAACATTTCCCTAAGTTAATTGAATTGGGTCACATTCATATTTCTCGGCCACCCTTATTTAGAGTGGATGCGCCAGCTCGTGGCAAAAAACCGGCGCAAAAGATTTACGCACTTGATGCGAGCGAACTTCAAGCTATCGAAGACAAGTTGCGTAAAGATGGAGTTAAAGAGTCTGCCTGGCAAATTTCTCGCTTTAAAGGTTTGGGCGAGATGAGTGCTGAACAACTGTGGGACACCACTTTAAATCCTGATACGCGTCGTCTTTTACCAGTGACCTTGGGCGCATGGACAGAAGATGAAACGATTAAAACAATGGATATGTTGATGGGTAAATCCGAATCCGGAGCGCGTCGTGATTGGCTAGAAGAGCGCGGCAATGAAGTAGAGGCGGACATTTAATGGCAACTAAAAAAACTCCGGGCGCTGGTCTAGATGATCAAGCAGACTTATTCTCGGGCGACCCAATTGAAATGAATATTGTTGAAGTGGATAAGCCCATTTCGGCTGAGGCAGGCGGACCCAATGATCCTCATGATCCAAAAAAGGTTGAACTTAATGAGGACGATAAAGATAGCCTAACGCTGGCCGTGTACGCTGAGCGGGCTTACTTAGATTACGCTATTAGCGTCGTCAAAGGTCGCGCATTGCCAGATGTATCCGATGGTCAAAAGCCAGTTCAACGCCGCATTTTGTTCTCGATGAGCGAGATGGGCTTGCGCGCTGATGCTAAGCCGGTCAAGAGTGCGCGTGTTGTTGGTGATGTACTTGGTAAATTTCATCCGCATGGTGATCAATCTGCCTATGACGCATTAGTACGTCTTGCTCAGAGCTTCTCATTACGTTATCCATTGATTGATGGTCAGGGTAACTTTGGTTCACGTGATGGTGATGGCGCAGCGGCAATGCGTTACACCGAAGCACGTTTAACTAAGATCGCCGGTTTGTTGCTCAGCGAGATTGATGAAGGTACAGTAGATTTTGCGCCGAACTACGATGGATCTTTCCAAGAGCCTAAGTTGTTGCCAGCACGCTTACCGTTTGTTCTCTTGAACGGGGCATCGGGTATTGCAGTAGGTATGGCGACGGAGATTCCTTCGCATAATTTACGTGAAGTCGCTAGTGCTGCTATTGCTCTGATGAAGTCTCCGAAAATGAGCACTGCAGAGTTGCTGGAAATCATGCCTGGTCCAGATTATCCAGGTGGCGGTCAAATTATTTCTTCTCCAGCAGAAATTGCCCAGATTTATGAAGCAGGTCGCGGCAGTTTAAAAGTTCGTGCACGCTGGTCTGTTGAGGAATTAGCTCGTGGCCAGTGGCAGATTGTGGTCAATGAACTACCGCCATCAACCTCATCTCAGCGCGTATTGCAAGAGATTGAAGAGATTACCAATCCTAAGGTGAAAGTTGGTAAAAAGACTTTAACTCCAGAGCAAAGCAATCTCAAATCCACCATTCTGAATGTCCTTGATGGCGTCCGTGACGAATCCAGCAAAGATGCGGCTGTACGTTTGGTATTTGAGCCCAAGAGCAAAAATATTGATGTCAATGAGTTTGCTAATTTATTGCTAGCCCACACATCGTTAGAGTCCAATGCACCAATGAACTTGGTCATGATCGGCACTGATGGTCGTCCTCGTCAAAAAGGCCTTAAAGAGATTATTGCTGAGTGGATTTCTTTCAGGGTTGGCACAGTTACACGGCGCACCCAACATCGTTTGGGCAAGGTGAATGATCGGATGCATATTTTAGAAGGGCGTTTAATTGTTCTTCTGAATATTGATAAGGTCATTAAGATCATTCGCAATAGTGACGAACCTAAAGCTGATCTCATAAAAGAGTTCAAGCTGAGTGATCGTCAAGCGGAAGATATCTTAGATATTCGCTTGCGTCAGTTAGCCCGCCTTGAGGGTATTAAGATTGAGCAAGAGTTAAAAGAGCTCAAGTCTGAGCGTGATGACCTTGAAGGTTTATTGCAGAGCGATACTGTTTTACGCAAACGCATCATCAAAGAAATCGAATCCGATATGAAGGATTTTGGTGATGATCGCCGAACTCTCATTCAGGAAGATAAGCGCGCTGTAGCTGAGACTAAAGTCTTAGATGAGCCAGTTACAGTGATTGTGTCGCAAAAAGGTTGGGTGCGAGTACGCCAAGGTCATGAGCATGATGCAACGCAGTTTGCCTTCAAAGCAGGTGATGCCTTATATGCTACTTTTGAGTGCCGCACAGTTGATGTGATGCAAGGTTTTGGCAGTGATGGCCGCGTGTATACCGTTCCAGTCAGTGAGCTACCGGGTGCACGTGGAGATGGCTCACCATTAACCAGTTTTGTGAACTTAGCTGCTGGATCGCAAATGGTTGCCTACTATGCTGGTCAGCCTGATGATCTCGTGCTGATTTCTACTAGATCAGGCAATGGCTTCCTAGCAAACGTGGCAGACATGTCTACCCGTAATAAAGCTGGTAAATCATTTGTTGGTATCGACAGCAAATTTGTAGGCGGTGATGCACCTCTGGGTGCTGCTAAGGTCACGGCAGGCATGAAACAAGTGGCCTGCTTGTCTGAAAGCTCTAAGTTATTGGTCTTCCCACTTGATGAGCTAAAGCGTTTACCTACTGGTGGTAAAGGTGTCATTCTGATGGGTTTGGATGACAAAGAGAAGTTAGCCTCTGCAATTGCGGTTGGGCCTGATGGAGCTACGTATTCAGGTGCTGGACGCGCAGGTAAACCGACAGAGCTCAGTCTCGATGCGAAAACCTTAAAGTCGTTTGCCGGCAATCGTGCCCGTAAGGGACACTTTGTAGAGCCAAGACTCAAAGACGGAAAGCTCAAAGCGAACTAAGAAGCTAGACAAGTTTTACTTGTGCTTTAACTCTTCTGGGGAATTGGTACGCCGTACTTGACAGCAATGACCTCAGCCAAGATCGATACGGCGATCTCTGGAGGGGTCAAAGCGCCGATAAATAGACCAACGGGTCCATGAAGACGCTCTACCTGCTCCTGCGTCACATCAAATTCCAATAAGCGGTCTTTCCGTTTCTGGGTATTGATTCTGCTGCCCAGCGCTCCCACATAAAAAGCGGGGGACTTCAATGCCTCCATTAAAGCCATATCATCGAGCTTAGGATCATGCGTTAGGGCAACGACTGCCGTATGGGAGTCAACCCCAATTTCTAGTAGCACGTCATCTGGCATGCCCTTGATAAACTGAATCTGTTCACGATTGATGCCTTCTGCATACTCTTCGCGCGGGTCAATGACGATCACTTCAAAGTCTGATGCGAGTGCAAAGTCGGCGGTATACAGAGATAGCTGCCCCGCGCCAATGATGACCATGCGCCAGCGAGGACCGTAAGTAGTTTTCATTAAGCGCTCATCGCAGCTGAATGCCTCATTACGATTGCCGGCTTTGAGTATAGATTTGCCAGTCGTAAGATCCACTGTACGTGAAGTAATTTGGTGATTGCTGATGGATTCTAGAATGGACTCCAAAATGGCCAATTCTGGTTTTGGCTCTACGAGCAATCGCAGCGTTCCACCACAGGGCAGGCCAAAGCGGGCGGCCTCTTGTTGACTAACACCATAAACCACCATTTCTGGTAAATCTCGTGTCAGGATTTCGGTTTGCACTTGGCGAATTAGGTCATCCTCTACACATCCACCAGAAACTGATCCGGTGACCTGCCCGTCACCTCGAATGGCCAGCCAGGAGCCGATAGGTCTTGGAGCAGAACCCCAAGTTTGAACAACTGTAGCAATGGCTACCGGATGGCCCGATTTGAGCCAATCCACCGCAGCTTTTAAGACGCTTAAGTCGGTACTATTCATTTCCTGTCTTTAATTTCTTATATTTGTTTTTATATTTATTATTTCTTGCTAGCAACCTAATTATTATCACTCTAATGACAAGTTCTAGCCCATCGACCCAAGTTTCACAATTACGAATAGCCGTGCTGTTACTAGCAGCGGGCGAGGGTAGTCGGCTCGGCATATACCCAAAGGCCTTACTTCACCGTGACGGGAAGACTCTTTTAGAGTGTTTTTCAAGGGCAATTCAAGGATTTGACTCCGTCGAATGCATTGTAGTTACTGGTTTTCATGCTCAGTTGATTGAGTCTGAGATTGTAAAGTTGAATAATTCTTTGACTCATACGATGAAGATCGTTAGAAATGTTTCGCCAGAGGAAGGGCAGCCATCCTCTGTTCGCTTGGGGCTAGAATCACTTCGAGCAAATTTCGATGTCTTGCTACTCGCACTATCCGATCAGCCTGAAGTGGGTGCAAAGGAAATACAAGAATTACTTGACGAATACGCCAAGCGAGAAGATGGTCAGGAAATCATTCTGCCAATGGTTGGGGGAAGACGAGGCAATCCTGTTTTGTTTTCTTATAAAGCGGTCTCGGATGTTTTGGCCAAGCCGGGCATGGTTTGTCGAGTCTACATGAATGAGCATCCCGATGAGGTAAGGGTGATGCAGACTAGTAATCAGGCATTTGTCATGGATGTCGACACACCAGAAGACATCCAAAGACACAAATTAAACCTATTTCCTTTTTAAATCTCTGCAATCAGTTCAATTTCAACACAAGCACCCAGAGGGATTTGCGCTACACCAAACGCGCTGCGAGCATGTTTACCTGCATCGCCAAATACTTCAAAAAGTAATTCTGAGCATCCGTTAACTACTAGGTGTTGTTCTGTAAATTCAGGGGTCGAATTCACTAAACCCATCACTTTGACTATGCGCTTCACTTTATCCAATGAACCTAGGTGATTTTGTAATGTGGCAATTAAATCAAACGCAATCGATTTAGCTGCAGCTTTACCAGTTTCGGTATCCATGTCAAAACCCAGCTTACCAACCCAAGGCTTACCATCTTTCTTGGCAATATGGCCCGACAAGAAAACAGTATTGCCAGTTGTTGCAGCCATGACATAGGCGGCAGCAGGTGGTCCAGGCGGAGGTAAGTCAATACCCAGAGTTTTCAGGCGGTCGCTAATGTGATTGGTCATAGAGTTTTAGTGGTGAAAATAAAAAAGCAAAGAAAAAAAGAGGTTGTCGGAAATCTTACTGGATTATTTTGATAGTTGACGCATAGCGTTCTCGAGACCGTTTAGGGTTACAGGATACATGCGGTCTTTCATGAGACCTTTCATAATATCGATTGATTGTCGATATTGCCAAACTGATTCTGGCTCTGGGTTGAGCCAGGCAAAGTGAGGGAAGTGGTCAATGAGGCGATTAATCCACGATGCACCAGTTTCTCGATTGTTGTACTCAACTGATCCATTGGGACTCAGAATTTCATAAGGAGACATGGTTGCATCTCCAATGAAAATGAGTTTGTAGTCCGAGCCATATTTGTTAATAATGTCTTGGGTTGCGGTGACTTGATCGCGTCTACGGCGATTGCTTTGCCAGAGATGTTCATATACGCAGTTATGAAAGTAGTAATACTCCAAGTGTTTGAATTCTGTTTTGACGGCAGTAAATAATTCGGAGATGCGCGCAATGTGATCATCCATTGAGCCTCCCACATCCATCAGTAATAAGACTTTGACTTGGTTGTGACGCTCAGGACGCATTTGAATGTTGAGCATTCCTGCATTTGCAGCAGTAGAGTGAATCGTTTTATCGAGATCTAACTCTAGATTCGAGCCCTCTCTGGCAAAACGACGTAAGCGCCGTAAAGCCATTTTGATATTGCGCGTTCCCAGACTGAGATCGCTATCGTAGTCTTTAAATTCTCGAGCCTCCCAGACTTTGATGGCTGTACGATTGCCCACGCTCTCGCCACCAATACGAATGCCTTCTGGGTGGTAGCCGCTATGCCCAAAGGGTGATGAACCACCTGCACCAATCCATTTATTACCACCACCATGCCATTCTTTTTGCTCCTTCAAAAGCTCTTGAAGGCGCTTTTGTAAAGCTTCAGACCCACCTAGCTTTTTAAGTGCTGCTTTTTCTTCTTCAGTTAATACGCGTTGCAATTTTTTCTCAAGCCAGTCCAAAGGAATATCGGGAGCTAGAGCCATGATCCGCTCTACACCATTGAAGTAGGAGCCAAACACTTGATCAAAGCGATCAAAGTGTTGCTCATCCTTAACTAGGGTCATCCGGGCTAGTTGATAAAACTCATCAATCGAAGGCTCAATAACACCTTCCTTTAAAGCTTCTAGGAGGGTTAAAAATTCTCGCACAGAAACAGGCACTTTCGCCTCTTTGAGATTGAGAAAGAATTGAATCAACATGATTGGGCTATTGCGGTATGTCGGCCCTTGAAATCAGCGATGATTGCGGTTCATCATCACCAAACGCTCAAATAGGTGAATATCTTGCTCGTTTTTAAGAAGCGCACCATGCAAGGGAGGAATTGTAATTTTGTCATCACCGCTATACAGCGCCTCGGCAGGAATCTCTTCTGCAAGCAATAGCTTTAACCAATCTATCAGTTCAGAGGTGGAGGGTTTTTTCTTTAAGCCCGGCAAAGAGCGAATTTGATAAAACGATTGGAGCGCAGCCTCTAATAATTCTTGTTTGATGTTCGGATGGTGGACATCAACAATGCTTTGCATTGTTCCTGCATCAGGAAAAGAGATGTAGTGGAAGAAACAGCGACGCAAAAATGCATCCGGCAATTCTTTTTCATTATTTGATGTGATGATGACAAGAGGGCGGTGCTTTGCTTTGATCAATTCACGAGTTTCATATACGTAAAACTCCATACGATCGATTTCTCGCAAGAGATCATTTGGAAACTCAATATCGGCCTTATCGATCTCATCAATTAGTAAAACAACGGGTTCATCTGCTTCAAATGCTTGCCAAAGAACACCTTTAACAATGTAATTGCCAATGTCATTCACCTTTTCATCGCCAAGCTGGGAGTCTCTTAATCTGCTGACAGCATCGTATTCATAAAGACCTTGTTGAGCCTTGGTAGTCGATTTAATGTGCCATTGCATCAGAGGCATATTCAAGGCAGCAGCCACTTCCTCAGCCAGCATGGTCTTACCTGTTCCTGGCTCTCCTTTAATTAGTAGAGGACGCTGAAGTTGTATTGCGGCATTAACAGCTAATTTCAAGTCATCAGTGGCTACGTAGCTTTGCGAGCCATCGAAGCGAGATTGGATCTTAGTCATGGTGAGGGAATCGATTTGTCTGTGAATAGCCTTCAAGTATAGGTAAAAGGGTTGCTACTTTCAGCATTTTTACTCATTTCAAGGGGGGAAAACGGGGTATCTTGGCTCGTCTCCGCTATACTCTCTCCAAATTGATTTGAATCAAACTCGTTACTTATGATTTCTATGAAAAAACACCTCACTCTTTCCCAATTGACCCTTTGCTCGGCTTTGGCTTTTGCCGGATTCTCAGCTCATGCTCAAGACATTAAAGGTTCCGCCCAGGCTGGACAAGGCAAGGTTTGGCTTTGTGTTGGTTGCCACGCTATCCCTGACTACCGCGCTGACTATCCTTTGGTTTACAAAGTCCCGATGATTGGTGGTCAAAATGCCGCGTACATTGCTAGCTCCTTAGCAGCTTACAAAAAAGGCGAAAGAAAGCATCCAACGATGCGTTCGATTGCGGGTAGCTTGTCTGATCAAGACATGGCTGATCTCGGCGAATACTATGCTGCGCAAACTGCCAGCTCACCAAATAACCCATTGAAGTGATATTTAGAGGCACGTTTATGAAATTCGGACTAATTACCGCCATTTTGTTGTCCAGTATTGGTCTAGCTCAAGCAGCTAGCGCTGAAAAAGGTCAGGCACTTGTAGAGAAGGGCAACTGTGCCTCCTGCCACGGTGCCGGTCTAAATGCACCTATCTTGCCCGCTTACCCCAAGTTAGCTGGCCAGCATGCTGATTACCTTTACTACGCTTTGCGTGCTTACCAAGTTGGCGGCTCTAATGCGCAGTTTGGTCGTAACAATGCAGTAATGTCATCTCAGGTTAAGCCTTACAGCGATGCTGATCTTCATGATATGGCTGCCTATATCGCCAAATTGCCTGGGAACTTTGTAATTAAGAAGTAACTTACTTAGTTGGATCCAAGCTAAAAGGCTTAGGTTAATCACCTAAGCCTTTGTTTTTTATAGCGTTTGTAGTGCACCTCTTATTTAGTGGCCTCAAGCCCTCTTGCGAGGTGATTGCGCATAGCCAGCTCTGCCGCTATGGGATCCCTTTTGAGAATGGCCTGAAGAATTTCTCGATGCTCAAGCAGGGAGCTTAAAAGGCGATCCCCTCTACTTAAAGAATCACGCCTTTGGAGTTTGAGCACCTTACGCAGGTCATCAATAACCCCGTTCATCCACTTATTTCCTGCGATTTCTTGGATTAATTCATGAAATTTGACATTAAATTCAAAAAACTGCCCGATATCTCGATCTGCAGCAGCCTTTTCAAGGCGGTGATGTAAATCATCCAATTGGGTTAGTTGGGCTTCAGTAGCGTTTATTGCTGTTTCTTTGGCTGCCTGACCCTCTAGCAGGGAGAGAACGGTAAAGATTTGCTCCAAATCACGTCTATCAACCTCAGTGACATAAGAGCCTTTATTCATTTTGCTTGTTACCAGACCTTCGACAGCAAGAACCTTGATGGCCTCGCGCATAGGCGTACGGCTAATCCCAAAAGCAGCAGCCAAACTTTGCTCATCTAGCCAGCTTCCAGGCGCTAATTCATGGGAGAAGATTTGCTCTCGCAATCGCTCGGCTACATCTTCATATAGAGGTCTATTTATTAATTTTGTATTCATAATTATGTATACAGTATCTAGACAAATCTAAAAAAGTCAAGCAAAATAGCCCAACAGAATTAGTGAAGATGTAAAAAGCCAACCGGGAGTGCTTTGTGAGTACAAGTGAGAAAAAGTCTGCATCGAATTCATCCAATGCTTGGCCCAAGGTGCCAGATTGCGATTTAGACGCCTGGAAAAAATCAGCTCAAAAGTCTGCACCCAATGGTGATGTTGATAAATTAGGCTGGCAAACGCCGGACGGTATTCATCTAAAAGCGTTGTATACGGTCCAAGATACCGAGGGTCTTCAGTACACACATTCTTTGCCAGGTTTTGAGCCATTCGTGCGTGGGCCACAAGCAACCATGTATTCAGTGCGTCCTTGGACCATTCGTCAGTACGCCGGTTTCTCAACTGCAGAAGAGTCCAATGCGTTTTACCGCAAGGCGCTGGATGCTGGCGGCCAGGGTGTTTCTGTTGCTTTTGACTTGGCGACTCATCGTGGCTACGACTCTGATCATCCGCGAGTGACTGGTGACGTTGGTAAGGCAGGCGTTGCCATTGACTCAGTAGAAGATATGAAAATCTTGTTTGATGGGATTCCGCTAGACAAGGTATCTGTTTCGATGACGATGAACGGGGCAGTATTGCCAGTATTAGCCGGATACATTGTTGCTGGTGAAGAGCAGGGTGTTAAGCAAGAGTTGCTATCAGGCACGATTCAGAATGACATTCTGAAAGAGTTTATGGTGCGCAATACCTATATTTATCCACCAGAGCCATCCATACGCATCATCGGCGACATTATTGAATACACCGCCAAACACATGCCGAAATTTAACTCGATCTCGATCTCGGGTTATCACATGCAAGAGGCAGGCGCAAATCAAGTTCTTGAATTGGCGTTTACATTGGCCGACGGTAAAGAGTACGTCAAAACCGCTCTGGCAAAAGGCTTGGACGTAGATGGTTTTGCTGGCCGCCTCTCATTCTTCTTTGCAATCGGCATGAACTTTTATTTAGAGGTCGCTAAGTTACGTGCTGCACGTCTTCTATGGTGGCGCATCATGAAGTCCTTTGAACCAAAGAATCCAAAGTCTTTGATGTTACGTACACATTGCCAAACATCTGGCTGGTCCTTAACTGAGCAGGATCCCTATAACAACGTTGTTCGCACCACAGTTGAAGCGATGGCCGCTGTATTTGGTGGTACACAATCATTGCATACGAACTCCTTTGATGAAGCGATTGCCTTGCCATCTGAGTTCTCTAGCCGTATAGCCCGCAATACTCAATTAATTCTGCAAGAAGAAACTCATATCACAAGTGTGATCGATCCATGGGCCGGCTCTTACATGATGGAAAATCTCACTCAAGAGATGGCTGATAAAGCTTGGGAGATAGTTCAGGAAGTTGACGCCATGGGCGGTATGACTAAAGCGGTTGAGAGCGGTTGGGCTAAGCTCAAAATTGAGGCTGCAGCCGCTGAGAAACAAGCGAAGATCGACTCAGGTTCTGATGTCATTGTCGGTGTCAATAAATACAAGCTTGGAAAAGAAGACTTGGTTGATGTTTTGATGATTGATAACGATAAGGTTCGTGAAAGCCAAGTTGCTCGTTTAAAAGATATCAAGGCGAAGCGTGATTCGAAGAAAGTAGAAGCCTCACTAGAGGCATTAACTAAAGCCGCAGAAGAAAATACTGGCAACCTATTGGAATTGGCTGTGCAGGCGATACGTTTGCGCGCCACGGTTGGCGAAGTTTCTGATGCATTAGAAAAAGTTTACGGGCGCCATCGCGCCGATACTCAAAAGGTGACCGGTGTGTATGCAGCTGCTTATGACTCAGCCGAAGGCTGGGATAAATTGAAAGTCGAGATCGCCGATTTCGCAAAAGACTTTGGTCGTCGTCCGCGTGTGATGATTGCCAAGCTTGGTCAGGATGGCCATGATCGTGGCGCTAAAGTGGTTGCGACCGCCTTTGCTGATTTAGGTTTTGACGTAGACATTGGACCCTTGTTTCAGACTCCTGAAGAGTGCGCGCGTCAAGCTATTGAGAATGATGTCCATGCTTTAGGGGTTTCCACTTTAGCAGCAGGTCACAAGACCTTGGTTCCTGCCATCATTGCTGAATTGAAGAAGCAGGGTGCCGACGACATCATCGTCTTCGTGGGCGGAGTCATTCCGAGACAGGACTATGAGTTCTTATATGAGTCTGGAGTGAAGGGAATTTACGGCCCAGGCACTCCGATTCCAGCATCTGCTAAGGATGTGCTGGAGCAGATTCGTAAATCTGCAAAACCTGATTAACTTTAGATAAAAAGAAATCAGTATGCTCAATGCAGTAGACCAAGCCTTGGTGAATGATCTCACTGGTGCGCCCTCATCGGCGCAGCGCCGAGCATTGGCTAAGATCATTACTTTGCTTGAGTCCACTCGCATGGATCATCGTCATCGTGCTGATGAGGTTCTCAACACTTTATTACCAAAGACAGGTAAGTCATTTCGCTTGGGCATATCAGGCGTGCCTGGTGTTGGTAAATCTACTCTCATTGAAACGCTAGGCTTGGATTTAATTGCAAAAGGTCATCGCGTTGCGGTTCTAGCTATTGATCCATCCTCGAGCTTATCGGGCGGCTCTATTTTGGGCGATAAGACTCGTATGGAGAGATTATCTGTTTTAGATAACGCCTTTATTCGTCCGAGCCCATCATCTTGCACATTAGGTGGCGTAGCCGAGAAAACTCGAGAGGCAATGTTGGTTGCTGAAGCTGCAGGATTTGACATTGTGATTGTTGAAACCGTAGGTGTAGGTCAAAGTGAAATTGCCGTTGCCGGTATGACGGATATGTTCCTCTTATTGCAACTACCTAATGCAGGCGATGATCTTCAGGCAATTAAAAAAGGTGTGATGGAAATTGCTGATCTGATTGTGATCAATAAGGTGGATATCGACCCCGATGCCGCCATGCGTGCGCAATTATTTATTACTAGCTCTTTGCGACTACTAGGTTTTCAAGGCAACCCTGACCATGCCTCACATCATTTGGAGTATTGGCATCCAACTGTTATGACTTTGAGTGCCCTGGAGGGTAATGGGGTTCCTGAACTGTGGGAAAAAATTCTGCATTTTCAGAAACTACAAAATGCGAACGGTCAACTAGCATCACGCCGTAAACAACAAGCGGGTGCTTGGATGTGGGATCGGATTGATGCAGGTCTCAAGAATGCTTTTCAGAATCACCCAGCAGTACAAGCACTATTGCCCAGTTTGAGCGCCGAGGTAAATCAAGGAACGATGGCCGCCTCGGTTGCCGCGAGACGATTGCTCGAGGCAATGGGCCACGAATTTTTCTAAGGAATAGTCATGAAAGAAATCATTCAGCAGCTAGAAGCAAAGCGTGAGCTTGCCAGATTGGGTGGCGGGCAAAAGCGTATTGCTGCTCAACACTCCAAAGGTAAGTTAACTGCACGCGAGCGTATTGAACTCTTACTAGATGCCGGCACCTTTGAAGAGTGGGATATGTTTGTTGAGCATCGTTGCCATGACTTTGGTATGGCTGATCAGACTGTTCCGGGTGATGGTGTTGTTACAGGCTACGGCATGATTAATGGCCGCTTAGTATTTGTATTTTCACAGGACTTTACCGTGTTGGGCGGCTCGCTTTCTGAGGCTCATGCGGAGAAGATTTGCAAGATCATGGATCAGGCGCTTAAGGTAGGCGCACCTGTGATCGGTTTAAATGATTCTGGTGGTGCGCGCATTCAAGAAGGCGTTGCATCCTTAGGTGGCTATGCTGAAATTTTCCAGCGTAATGTCACCGCTTCTGGAGTTATCCCGCAAATCTCTTTAATCATGGGCCCATCAGCGGGCGGCGCTGTTTACTCGCCTGCACTCACAGACTTCATCTTTATGGTGAAGGACAGCTCTTATATGTTTGTGACTGGTCCAGAAGTCGTGAAGACGGTGACGCATGAGGATGTCACTGCTGAAGAGCTTGGTGGAGCAATAACTCACTCGACTATTTCAGGAGTTTGCGACCTCGCTTTTGATAATGATGTTGATGCCATCATGATGCTCCGTCGCTTCTTTAACTATCTCCCATTATCTAATCGTGAAAAGCCGCCCATGATTAATGGGGCGCAGCGTACTGAAGAGCCTGATTACTCGCTCGATACCTTGGTGCCAAGCAACCCTAATCAACCTTATGATATGAAAGAGTTGATCGGGAAAATTGTCGATGATGGTGAGTTCTTTGAGCTCCAGCCCGATTACGCTAAAAATATCTTGATCGGTTTTGCGCGCATGGAAGGCCGCTCGATTGGTATCGTCGCTAATCAGCCCTTGGTTTTAGCTGGTTGCTTGGATATCAAAGCGTCGATTAAAGCTGCACGTTTCGTTCGCTTCTGCGACGCTTTCAATATTCCGGTAGTGACTTTGGTTGATGTACCAGGATTTATGCCGGGAACATCTCAGGAATATGGCGGCATCATTAAGCATGGTGCAAAGCTACTCTACGCTTATGCAGATTGCACCGTTCCTAAGGTTACGCTAATCACGCGTAAGGCTTACGGTGGAGCCTATGATGTGATGGCCTCTAAGCACTTGCGCGGCGATGTGAATTTCGCCTGGCCCTCAGCTGAAATCGCAGTAATGGGACCTAAAGGGGCTGTTGAAATTATTTTCCGCGAAGAAAAATCTGATCCTGCAAAAATTGCAGCTCGGGAAGCTGAGTACAAGGCCAAGTTTGCGAATCCATTTGTAGCTGGTCGTCGTGGTTATATAGATGATGTGATCTTGCCGCATGAGACGCGTAAGCGTATCTCACGGTCTTTGGCAATGCTTAAAGATAAAGAGCTGACAAATCCAGCGCGCAAACACGGCAATATCCCCCTTTAAGGCGCCGAACAAAATCATGACTACAAAAATGTTTAAGAAAATTTTGATTGCTAACCGCGGCGAGATTGCTTGTCGTGTGATGAAAACCGCTAAAAAAATGGGTATCAAGACAGTTGCCGTCTACTCTGAAGCTGATAAAGAAGCGCGTCATGTGCAGATGGCTGATGAAGCAGTTTGTATCGGGCCTGCGCCCTCGCGAGAATCCTATCTAGTGATGGATCGCATCATTCAGGCCTGCAAGGATACTGGTGCCGAAGCCGTTCATCCTGGCTACGGTTTCTTATCCGAAAATGAGCAATTTGCACGTCATTGCGAAGAGGAGGGGATTGTGTTTATCGGTCCCAAGCATCAGTCTATTGCAGCAATGGGTGACAAGATTGCTTCCAAAAAGCTTGCCTTAGAGGCTAAGGTCAATACGATTCCTGGATTTAATGAAGCGATTGAAAAAGCTGATGATGCTGTCAAGATTGCCCAAGGTATTGGATATCCTGTCATGATTAAGGCATCGGCAGGCGGTGGTGGTAAAGGCCTGCGCGTGGCGTTTAATGACAAAGAGGCTTTCGAGGGATTTACAGCCTGTCGCACTGAGGCTCTCAATAGCTTTGGTGATGATCGCGTCTTCATTGAAAAATTTGTTGAAGGCCCTCGTCATATTGAGATTCAGGTACTGGGCGATGCACATGGCAATATTGTGTATCTCGGAGAGCGGGATTGCTCGATTCAGCGACGCCATCAAAAGGTGATTGAAGAAGCGCCGTCTCCATTTATTGATCCCGCTACACGTAAGGCCATGGGTGAGCAAGCCGTTGCTTTAGCAAAGGCCGTTAACTATCAATCAGCCGGTACCGTAGAGTTTGTAGTGGGTAAAGATAAGTCCTTTTACTTCCTTGAGATGAATACCCGTTTACAAGTTGAGCACCCAGTGACTGAAGGTATTACTGGCCTCGATTTGGTTGAGCAGATGATTCGTGTGGCTGCTGGTGAAAAGCTGGGATTCAAGCAGGAAGATATCAAGCTCGATGGTTGGTCGATGGAGTGTCGTATTAATGCGGATGATCCATTTCGTAACTTCTTGCCATCTACTGGTCGCTTGGTGAAGTACCGTCCGCCAGCAGAACTTGATGGCGTACGTGTCGATACTGGGGTCTATGAGGGCGGTGAAATTCCGATGTATTACGACTCCATGATTGCCAAATTAATTGTGCATGGCAAGGATCGTACAGAAGCAATTGAAAAGATGCGTGCTGCGCTTAATGATTTTGTCATTCGTGGCATCCACTCCAATATTCCTTTCCAAGCAGCTTTATTGCAGCACCCAAGATTTGTATCGGGAGACTTTACAACAGGCTTTATTGCTGAAGAATATCCAGATGGCTTTAAAAAGGATTCTGTACAGCCAGCCGACCCTCAGCGTTTAGCAGCCTTAGCTGCATTCATGCGCTATCGCTACCTTGAACATATCAAGATGATTGATGGTCAGTTGGCTGGTCATGAAATGACGATTGCCAAGAGTTTTGTTGTTGTTACTGGATCGCGCGTAGGTTCAAGCGAAGAGATTAAAGAAATCCCTATCCGTGTTGAACTTAAAGATGGTATTTACTCTGTCTACATTGAAGAGGATGGCGATATTAGTCGGTACAACATCGTTAGCAACTGGCGCCCAGGCGAAATTTGTTTGCGCGCTACTATTAATGGCACACATAAAATTACTGCACAGGTAGAGCGTAAGGGTGTGAAATACGCTTTAGTTTTGGACGGTGCACATTACGAGTGTATGGTGCTGAGTCCTCTGGGTGCGGAACTTCAGCGCCGTATGTTAGTTAAAGTTCCACCAGATACCTCAAAGTTGTTGATGTCTCCAATGCCCGGTTTATTAACCAACATCTCAGTGAAGGTCGGTGAGGCAGTGACTGCTGGTCAAAAATTGGCTGCTATTGAAGCGATGAAGATGGAAAACACGCTGGTTGCTGCTCAAGATGGTGTCATTGCTGAAATCTGCGCCAATGTTGGTGAAAGCTTGGCAGTTGATCAATTGATTATTCGCTTCGAATAGGGCAATCATGACAAAGCCATTCAAGATATTGGGGATTCAGCAGATTGCTATCGGCGGCGAAGACAAGGATCGTCTTCGTAAGCTTTGGGTCGACCTATTAGGATTTGAGTACAAGAGCACTTTTGTATCTGAGCGTGAAAACGTAGATGAAGATATTTGCGCTATCGGTAAGGGGGCCCATGAGATTGAAGTAGATTTGATGCAACCATTTGATATTGAAAAGAAGCCAGCTGTTCATCAAACACCCCTCAATCACATTGGTTTATGGGTGGATGACCTTCCTAAGGCTGTCGAATGGCTGTCTTCCCAAGGTCTTCGCTTTGCTCCTGGCGGGATACGCAAGGGTGCTGCTGGTTATGACATTACTTTCGTTCATCCCAAAGGCAATGAAGAATTTCCATTCTGCGGTGAGGGTGTGCTGATTGAGCTTGTTCAAGCGCCACCAGATATCATTACAGGCTTAAGTTCTTAAGACCAAGAGAGTTTCAATTGACCCATATATTGGCCATCGACACCTCATCAGCTTGGTGTTCGGTGGCTTTATCTTTAAACGATGCTGCGCCAAAAGTTCGCCACCAAAAAGTGTCGGCTGGCGCCAGTCAACTTTTATTGCCTTGGATTCAAGAGTTGTTGTCTGAAGCCTCAATCGAACTTACCGAGCTCGATGCCATTGCGATAGGAGTCGGTCCTGGAGCTTTCACAGGCGTCCGCCTTGGCGTTGCTGCTGTTCAGGGATTAGCAACAGCATCTCGCTTGCCAGTACTTCCTGTTGCCAGTCTGGATGCCATTGCCAGTCAACTGGTCCAAACCCCTGCATTTATTGCATCGGGTGCCCAGTCTTTTGTCATTGCTGTTGATGCTCGTATGGAAGAGGTGTACTGGGCCAGCTATCGAGTTGGAGCAAATCGATTTCCTCAGCGGCAGGATGATATTCATCTGACTGCTCCTGAAGGAGTCGAGCTTACGCAGATTGATTTTGTAGCGGGTAGTGCAATTGCTGAGTTTGGTGATCGTATCCTTGCAACTGCTCCTGAGCTATTTTCCAGCAGCCATCTCGACTCAACAATTGGGGTTAATGCCTTAGGCGTTTTAGCTTGTGCCCAAGATATGTGGAGCAAAGGTCTGCAACAAGATGTTCATCTATTGGAACCGCTATACATTCGTAATAAGGTGGCGCTGACTACTGTGGAGCGTAGTCTTCAACATGGTTGATAGCTTTAACTTTGCACAATCAAATACTGAGGGTGTTTCAGAGCTTTCATTTTTGCCTATGACTGTGGCGGATTTGGATTCGGTTCTCGCTATTGAGTCTGTTTCACATATTCATCCATGGACTAAGGGTAATTTCTCAGACTCATTGGCGGCAGGTCATTGGGCTTATTGTGTGAGACCCCAATTAGTAGATGCGGTAAAAGGTAGTTATTTAGATCCAGATATTCTTTGGGCCTATTGCATCTTATTTCCGGCTGTAGATGAGTTACATCTTCTGAATATCACTGTATCACCCAAATTACGTCGCCTGGGTATTGGTGCAAAGATGATGAATGCAATTGAGGGTGTAGCTGCACAGCAAAAAATGCCCCGCATTATTTTAGAGGTTCGTCCCAGTAACAAAGCTGCCCTCCAGCTCTATCAAGACCTTGGTTACGAGCAGATTGGTTTGCGCAAAAATTATTACCCAGCAGATGCTGTCAATGGCTTGCGTGAAGATGCCCTAGTTTTAGCTAAATCGATTAAGCTTGAGGCATGAATATGAGTACAAATTCCACCTTTCTGAAAGAAATGGGTATTACCGAGTGGACATCGCGTGATCCCGCTCCAGAGCAAGCTCAAGCAATGTCTGGTGCTACAGAAACACAAGAGCGTCGCTCTTTGGGGGTATGGTGGTTTTTTGGCAATAAACCTCAGGGTGATGCGGAAGTACTTTTTCAGAACACCATTCGTGTTCTCGGTTTAACTCCACAAGAATGGTCTTGGAAAAATCCCGCTGATAAATTTAATCCCGAGCTTTTGCCTCAAGATGGGACACCCATAGTTGCTATAGCTTTTGGTGGCGCCGCCGCACAAAAATTATCTGGTGAACGTGATGGACTGCCAGAGCTTCGCGAAACTGTCTTAGCATTCAATGCCGACGGGGCAGAGGATCTGCCGCTGATAGCTACTTTTGAATTAAATCAATTGCTTTCTAGGCCAAAAGATAAATCACTATTTTGGCAAGATCTATTGCTTGCTAAGTCAGTATTACAAAATATCTAAGCCTTGGGCTTAGTGCTTGTGTTCACCAATTAAATGCATAGAGTCGTATTCAGCTTGATTAGCAGCGTGACGTTTAATTACCAACCACATGATCGCGCTAACCGCTACACCAAAGCCAATGATGACCGCCTGAATTGGAACATCTAACCAAATTAATCCGGAGTAGATCAGCAGCATCATCAAAACAGAAATATTTTCATTAAAGTTTTGAACTGCAATAGAGTGGCCGGCAGACATTAATACATGCCCACGATGCTGAAGCAGGGCATTCATAGGCACTACAAAATAACCTGCTAACCATCCCACCAAAATCAATAAGAAATATGCTGGCAGCAATTTGAGCGAAAGCTCGAACTTGCCAACAGTTAAGACGGTAATGTTAGGCAGCATGTCTGAGTTGTAAATAGCCATAACGCAAACGACTAAACCCATAGCAATGCCATATGGCAGAACCTTCAGTGAGCTTCTGAGCGGTATACGCCAAGCGGCCCATACAGCTCCTCCGGCAACTCCAAAGGCAGATATCGCTTGGAGAATAGCCCCTTGGGATAGTGTCATCTGAAGAGCAACCTGAGCCCACTTAATCACAATAAATTGCAAAGTGGCGCCAGCACCCCAAAACAGAGTGGTAACCGCTAATGATATTTGTCCAAGACGATCATTCCAAAGCGTCTTAAGACAGACAGAAAAATCCTTTACCAACTCGATTGGATTGGTCTTTTGTGACTCGTAGCGAGCCCCGGTATCTGGAATGCGTAAATTAATAAGTGCTGCCAGCACATAAATCATCATGATGATCATGATGGCGGACTCTGCCGCGGTATCGATACCAGTTTCTAGGACGGGCACGTCAAATCCGAGGAGACTTTCAGATACAGATTTACTGATCAAGACTCCACCAAGAACTGTACCCATAATGATGGAGCCTACCGTAAGGCCCTCGATCCAGCCATTGGCTGCTACCAGCTTTTCAGGTGGGAGTAATTCTGTGAGGATGCCGTATTTGGCAGGAGAGTAGGCGGCAGCACCTAAACCCACAATCGCATAGGCTAATAAGGGGTGACTACCGAACAGCATGACTACACAACCGACAAATTTAATAGTATTAGTGATGAACATGACATTACCCTTGGGGCGTGAGTCAGCAAAAGCCCCCACAAAGGCTGCCAGCAATACATAAGAGAGAACAAAGAATAATTTGAGTAAAGGAGTCATCCAAGCCGGAGCATTGAGCTGGAACAGGAGGGCGATTGCTGCGATCAGCAATGCGTTATCAGCAAGCGACGAAAAAAATTGCGCCGCCATAATGATGTAAAAACTACGGTTCATTCGTACAATCTAGTCATTGCAGTAATTAAAACATGAAAGGAGGGTGTAAATGAGTCTGTCGGCTAACCGCATTATTAATAGGCCTATTGTGGCAACTATACACACTGATGCCTTTCGCCATAATTTAGGCCGTATTCGCGAGCTTGCCCCAGAATCTAAAATCTGGTCTGTTGTGAAGGCAAAAGCTTATGGCCACAGCCTGGAAGCTGCATTTAAGGGGCTGGAATCTACAGATGGCTTTGCCTTGCTGGATATTGCAGATGCGCAATGGTTAAGGAGCCACGGCTGGGAAGGCCGTATTCTGTTGCTAGAGGGTCTTTTTAGCCAGCAGGAGCTCGAGATAGTAATCAAGCTGCAATGTGACTTGGTGGTTCATAGCGAGAAACAGGTCGTATGGCTTGAAGGCTTTAATAAGCATTCGGATCGCCCAATTAATGTCTTTCTGAAACTGAATTCTGGAATGAATCGCCTTGGTTTCAGGCCAGAGGAATACCGAACTGCCTTTCATCGTTTACATGCTGCCGGATACCATCTGCATCACATGACCCACTTTGCCAATGCAGACCAGGTTGAGGGTTCACCATCTGTCGGCGAGCAAATGGAGTGCTTCAATAAAACCACTGAAGGACTCGAGGCACCATCTTCATTGGCTAATTCAGCTGCCATCCTTTGGCATCGCAACGCATTGGGTGACTGGATACGCCCAGGTATTCTGCTGTACGGCGTTTCACCAACTGGGGTGCATGCTGATATCGTTCGCTCTGAATTTCAAGCGGTAATGAGTTTGCGTAGTGAAATCATTGATATCCAAAACCTAAAGAAAGGTGATCATGTGGGTTATGGTGGTCGCTATGAAGCTCCAGAAGATATGCGCATTGGTGTGATCGCTGGTGGTTATGCTGACGGATATCCACGTCATGCGAAAGATGGCACGCCAGTTTGGGTTGAAAATGCCGATGCTCAGGGTGATGGTGTTATTTGTCCGATTGTTGGAAGAGTCTCTATGGACATGTTGACGATCGATTTACGCCAAGCTCCTAATGCCAAAATAGGCAGCGTAGTGGAGCTCTGGGGTAATGAGGTTCCGGTAGATGACGTGGCTCAAATGAGCGGCACTATCGGCTATGAACTGATTTGCGCTTTGGCCCAGAGGGTGCCGGTGCTTACTGAGTGAAGCCGCCGGCTTGATTGATTCTTACTTATTCCAGATCTGCCACCAGCGACGTTCTTTTTGAACTCGTTGACCTGTTAGCATCATTTGACTGTCGGGGAAATTCAACTTAAAGACACGTGCTGCATCGTTGCTCAGATCAGTCATACCCAGCTTCTCGTAAGACTTTGTCAGCAGGTAGAGCGCTTCCTCAACAGCTGGTGCGCGGTCATAATCTCGAATCACGAGCTGAGCTCTATTAGCAGAAGCTAAGTAGGCGCCGCGTTGATAGTAGAAGCGAGCCACAATGACATCAGCCTCTGCTAATGAGTTGACGATATAGCGCATCCGATCCAAAGAGTCGGGGGCATATTTACTATCTGGAAAACGTTCAACAACAACCTTGAAAGATTCAAAAGCTTCTTTAGCTGCCTTTGGATCGCGCTCACTCAAATCTTGCCCAGTAAATTTACCGAGCCAACCTAAATCATCATTAAAGCTGATTAAGCCCTTGAGGTAGTAGCCGTAATCTAAGTTAGGACTGCCTTGATGCAGCTTAATAAATCGATCGATAGCAACTTGAGCTTGGGCTTGCTCTTGGGCTTTCCAATAGCAGAAGGCAGCATTAATTTGTGCCTGTTGAGAATAGGGTCCGAAAGGGAAGCGACCTTCTAGTTTTTCAAAATACTTGCCGCACTTTGCGTAGTCCGCATCTTTTAGTTTCTCATTGGCCTCGGAATACAGTTTTGTTTCTGACCAAATATCAGTGTCATCTTTTTGGCCATCACTGCCTGCGCATCCACTGAGGACCAGACAAGCAGCGCTGGTGCTAACAAGGAGACGAATCCGAGATTTTCTCGAAGATGACCCAAGGATGGCGGCAAGCCTTAAACTGGCGTCTCTAATAACGTCCGATATAACTAAAAGGCTCTTTAAGCGTGGCATTGCCGCATACTCCCGATTCGAATCCCATTGATTATATCGATGATGAGGATTTCATAGCCCTAGAAGTTCCCCCTGAGGTCAGTGGCGAGCGTTTGGATAAGTTTCTTGGTGGCGCTTTGCCTGATTATTCCCGCAATCGCCTTCAATCCTGGGTTGAGGCTGGGGCGGTAACAGTAGATGGAAAAGTCACCAAAGTCCGTCATTTGCTACGTGGGAGCGAGAGTATTAAGGTATTCCCACAAGAAATGCCTGAACAGTTCGCGTTTTCCCCTGAAAACATCGCGCTCGATATTGTTTATGAAGACGACTCCATTATTGTGGTTAATAAACCTGCTGGACTCGTAGTGCATCCTGCCGCAGGTAATTGGACGGGAACTTTGTTAAATGCTTTGCTCTATCACTTTCCAGAGCTAAAGCAGCTCCCAAGAGCGGGCATTGTCCATCGTCTAGATAAAGATACCTCTGGACTCATGGTGGTAGCTAGAACAGATATTGCCCAAACCTTACTGGTAAGACAGCTTCAAGAGCGGACAGTTGGGAGGCGTTACCTATCTTGGGTATGGGGTGATGCCCCTTCTCAGGGTAAGGTGCTCGCGACCGTTGGTCGAGATCAACGTGATCGACTCAAAATGGCCGCCGGTTCTGCCCAAGGTAAACCTGCTGCCACTTTATTTCGGCGCTTAGCCAAAGGCAGCTTTGCCCAAAGTCCAGTTGCTTTGCTGGAGTGCCGCTTAGAGACTGGTCGCACCCATCAAATTCGGGTCCACTTAGAGTCTTTGGGTTTCCCTCTTTTGGGTGATCCGGTTTACCGCAAGAAGACCCCTGGAGTAGCTAAATCATTACCCTTTAGTCGCCAAGCTTTACATGCTTATGCCCTAAGCCTGCAGCATCCAGCAACCCAGGAAATCATGACCTGGTATAGATTACCCCCCCAAGATTTAATCGATTTATTGCCCTTGGTTGGGATGACTGAAGCCGACTTACCAAGAGAAGAGGCCCTAATGGCCTCCATTAAAAATGATCAACGCGCTCCATAAGATTGAACCAAGCTGGACTGTGTCGCAGCAAATTCAGGCTTTTTGCACTACCCGGCAAGGTGGTCAAAGTAAGTCACCATTTAATAGTCTTAACCTTGGGCTTAATGCGGGCGACGATGCAACTGATGTTCTACAAAACCGCAGCATCCTTAGGGCAGCGTTGCCTGCCGAGCCAGTTTGGCTCAAACAGATTCATGGCGTCAAAGTTAGCACCCCGGCCTCAAGGAGTGCTTTGGGCAATGGACCATTTGAGGCAGATGCTTCAGTCACTAATATCCAAAATGAAGTACTCGCCATTTTGACTGCGGATTGCATGCCTGTACTATTTACTAGTAGGCGTGGGGATGTGATTGGGGCGGCTCATGCTGGTTGGCGCGGCTTGAGTTGCGGCATTCTGGAAAATACCATCGATGAAATGATTGCATTATCCCCAGGCCTAACGACAAGCGACATCTATGCGTGGATGGGTCCAGCAATTGGGCCTAGTGCATTTGAAGTGGGTGAAGATGTATTACAAGCCTTTGCTCAGCAGGATCAAGGCGTCTTATTCAAAGCATTTATTCCCATTGTCGAGACTCCCGGAAAGTACTTGGCTGATCTCTATTTACTTGCAAGAGATCGCTTACGTTTAATGGGTATAGAGCAAATCGAGGGTGGTGAGTTTTGTACCGTGAATGATCCAGAGCGTTTCTTTTCATACCGCCGGGATAAAGTCACAGGACGCTTTGCCTCTCTTATTTGGATTTCTAATATTGCTTAATTGGGGTTATTACTAGCTTAGCTCTAGGGCTAGGGTTAGTGCGTATAACCCTTCCAGCCTGATAGATGGAGAATGGTCACAATAACTTTACGAGATCATTATGTTTGCAGGCATGAATACTGGTGTAGCGCCATCATTGGCCCCTCACCATATGGCGTTAATTCCTCCAGAACGTTTAGCTGAAATCCAACAAGAATATTTCACTGAGTTCTCCCATCTTGCAACTAATCCTGAGGCCGTCGAAGTAAAAGATCGCCGCTTCTCCGGTAAAGCTTGGCATTCCTCATGGAGCAAAATGATTGCAGCAACCTATTTGCTGAACTCAAAGCATTTGCTTGCGCTTGCTAAAGCAGTTGATGCCGATGAAAAAACCAAGACCAAGATTTTATTCACTACAGAGCAAATGATTGATGCCTTATCACCATCAAACTTTATTGCTACCAATCCTGAGGTTCTTGAAAACATTATTAGTTCACAAGGCCAGTCTATTCAAAACGGAATTGTGAATTTGCTTGGCGACCTAAAAAAGGGGAAAGTTTCTCAGACGGATGAAAGTGCTTTTGAAGTCGGCAAGAATATTGCGACGACTTCAGGTCAAGTAGTATTTCGTAATGATCTCTTTGAATTAATTCAGTACACACCGCTAACCGAAACAGTGTACGAGCGACCATACTTAATGGTGCCGCCTTGTATTAACAAGTACTACATCTTAGATTTGCAACCAGACAACTCGGTCGTACGTTACATGATTGAACAAGGCCACACCGTCTTTTTGGTTTCCTGGAAAAATCCGGATGCTTCGATGTCTAAAGTTACTTGGGATGACTACGTAGGTGATGGCGTCATTAAGGCGATTGAGGTGGTCAAAGATATTGGTGACACAGATCAAATTAACGTTCTTGGTTTTTGTGTCGGCGGAACTTTAACTTCTACTGCCTTGGCAGTATTGGAGGCACGTAAAAAGAATTACGTTGCCAGCTTAACTTTGCTCACGACCTTATTGGACTTTAGCGATTCCGGCATCTTGGATGTGTTCATTGATGAAGGCATGGTGAAGTTACGTGAGAGCACTATTGGTGGCGAAGGCGGTCAATTCGGCATGATGTCAGGCTTAGATTTGGGGAATACCTTTTCGTTCCTTCGCCCGAACGACCTGGTTTGGAATTATGTTGTGGAGAACTATTTAAAAGGCAATTCACCTCCGCCGTTTGATTTGCTCTATTGGAATGGCGACTCAACCAATCTGCCTGGCCCAATGTATTGCTGGTATTTGCGTCATACCTATTTGCAGAATGAATTAATCAAACCTGGCAAGCTCACAGTTTGCGGTGAAAAAGTTGACCTAGGCAAGATTACTGTTCCAGCCTATATCTATGCATCGCATGATGATCACATCGTGCCCTGGAAATCTGCCTATGAATCTACTCATCTATTGAATGGCAAAAATCGATTTGTCTTGGGCGCCTCTGGACACATTGCCGGAGTCATTAATCCACCGGCAAAAAATAAGCGCCATTATTTCGAAAACAATAAATTAGCCAAGACTGCAGATGAGTGGTTGGCTGCAGCAAAAGATGTTAAGGGTAGTTGGTGGCCTAACTACGCTAAATGGTTAGAAGAGTTTGGTGGCAAGAAAGTAAAAGCTAGCAAGACGTTTGGTAATACACGCTACAAAAAACTAGAAGCAGCGCCTGGTAAGTACGTGAAAGAAAAAGTATCCGCAGCTGCTCAATAATATTTTCATAAGGGGAAATACATGTCTCAAAAGATTGCATACGTAACTGGTGGTATGGGTGGCATTGGCACTGCTATTTGTCAGCGTCTTGCCAAAGATGGCTTTAAGGTCATCGCTGGTTGCGGCCCGAATTCCCCGCGCAAAGATCGCTGGATTGGCGAACAAAAAGTTTTGGGTTATGACTTTATTGCTTCTGAAGGCAATGTTTCCGACTGGGATAGTACGGTTGCTGCATTCGACAAGGTCAAAGCCGAAGTAGGGCGGGTCGATGTTTTGGTCAATAACGCTGGGATTACTAAAGATAGCGTTTTCCGCAAAATGACCCCGGATCAGTGGAAGGCAGTAATTGATACCAATCTCAATTCTTTATTCAACGTTACCAAACAAGTGGTGGATGGCATGGCTGATAACGGCTGGGGTCGCATTATTAATATCTCTTCTGTTAATGGTCAAAAGGGTCAGTTTGGTCAATCTAACTATTCGACAGCAAAAGCCGGTTTACATGGATTCACGATGGCTTTGTCGCAAGAGTTAGCCTCTAAAGGTGTAACCGTGAATACGGTTTCACCTGGCTATATCGGTACCGATATGGTCAAAGCTATTCGGGAAGATGTTCTTGAAAAGATTGTTGCTGGTGTTCCAGTGAAGCGCTTGGGCACTCCTGAGGAGATCGCTTCGATCTGCTGCTGGATTGCTTCTGCTGACGGTGGCTACGCTACCGGCGCTGACTTCTCCCTAAATGGCGGTCTGCATACGGGCTAAATCTCATAAAAATAGAGTTTTAGTAGTCTCTTCATCGGCATATTTACCTTTAGCTCAAACTAGAGATAAACTATGCCGATGTTGCATTGCAGTACAAGAGTTAGGAAAAAACTACATGGCCACACGTTCTAAAAAAGCCGGCGATAGCCGCTTAATCAAGAAGTATCCCAATCGTCGTTTATACGATACCCAAACCAGCGCCTATGTCACGCTGGCTGATATTAAAAATTTAGTGATGGCCGGAGATGCTTTTAGCGTTGTAGATGCAAAAACTGAAGATGATTTAACTCGCAATATCTTGCTGCAGATTATTCTGGAAGAAGAGGCTGGTGGAGCCCCAGTTTTTTCAACTCAAATGCTTTCTCAAATCATTCGCTTCTACGGAAACTCCATGCAAGGTTTGATGGGCAGTTATCTTGAAAAGACCATGCAATCTTTTGTTGATATTCATAATAAGTTAGGCGATCAAACTGAGGGCTTAGGCGCAGGCAGCACACCTGAGGCTTGGGCTAAACTGATGAATCTGCAAAACCCTATGATGCAAGGTCTGATGGGTAGCTATATGGAACAAAGTAAAGATTTGTTCGTGAAGATGCAAGAGCAGATGCAAAATTCTCCGAACATGTTTAGTAGCTTCCCGTTTTCTGGGCAAACCAATAAGACTGAAAAAGAATAATTGTGGCAGGTAAAGTTGGTTTTGTTTCCTTAGGTTGCCCTAAGGCACTAGTTGATTCCGAACTCATCCTCACGCAACTCAGCGCTGAAGGTTATGAGACCGCAAAAGATTATTCTGGCGCTGATCTGGTGGTAGTAAATACCTGTGGCTTTATTGATTCCGCGGTAGAGGAGAGTCTGGCAGCGATTGGTGAAGCCTTATCTGAGAATGGCAGGGTAATTGTGACGGGTTGCTTAGGTGCCCGCAAGAATGCAGACGGTAGCGATCTCATTCAGAGCATCCACCCCAAGGTCCTTGCTGTGACTGGGCCACATGCCACCCAAGAGGTGATGCAAGCCATTCATTTACATCTCCCAAAGCCGCATGATCCTTTTACAGATTTGCTGCCACCAATTGGCGTCAAGCTCACACCAAAACATTATGCGTACTTAAAGATATCCGAGGGTTGCAATCATCGCTGCACTTTCTGCATTATCCCAAGCATGCGTGGCGATCTAGTTTCACGTCCGATTGGTGAAGTCTTGCTTGAGGCAAAAAAACTATTTGAGTCAGGTGTCAAAGAGTTACTAGTTGTCTCGCAAGATACAAGTGCCTATGGCGTTGATATTCAATATCGCACTGGTTTTTGGGATGGCAAGCCCGTTAAGACGCGAATGTTTGATTTAGTAAATGCCTTAAACCAAATTGCGAGAGAACATCAAGCTTGGGTGCGTCTACATTATGTCTATCCATACCCGCATGTCGATGATGTCCTGCCTTTAATGGCTGAGTTTGCTGATCACGGTTTTGGCGTACTTCCTTATCTAGATATTCCGTTGCAACACTCGCATCCAGATGTTCTGAAAAGGATGAAACGTCCAGCTAGTGGTGAAAAGAATTTAGAGCGCATTCAGGCATGGCGAGCTGCTTGTCCTGATTTGGTCATTCGCAGTACCTTTATCGCGGGTTTTCCTGGTGAAACTGAGGAAGAGTTTTTGCATCTATTGAATTTCCTTGATGAGGCTCAAATTGATCGTGCGGGTTGTTTTGCCTATTCGCCGGTTGATGGAGCGACTGCCAATGCCCTAGACTATCCAGTTGCGAATGAATTGCGCGAAGAGCGTCGTGCTCGCTTTATGGCTAAAGCTGAGGAAATCTCCATCAAGCGACTTGCTAAAAAAATAGGCAAGCGCATTCAGGTCATCATTGATCGGGTGGATGAATCAGGTGCAGTGGGCCGAACTATTGGTGATGCCCCTGAAATCGACGGCTTGGTGAGGGTATTGCCTCCAAGTAAGCCATCCAAACGCTATCGCGCAGGTGAAATCATCAAGGTAACGGTGATTGGCTCCCAAGGGCATGACCTAATAGCCGAAACTTGACTATTAGAATAAAACTAGTGATTTGGCCCTTAACGGGTCAGTTATTTTGCTTAATTAGGTATCGTAAAGGGGAATGTTATGAGTCGTGATGTCGTCGTTTTAAGTGCTGTACGTTCTGCAATTGGCGCCTTTAATGGTTCGCTCAGCAGCCTTGAGCCAAGTGAGCTTGGCGGCATTGTGATGAAGGAGGCCGTTGCGCGCTCTGGGGTGGATCCAGCATTAATTAATTACATCACTGTAGGCAACACGATTCCTACTGACAACCGTTACGCTTATGTTGCTCGCGTAGCCTCTATCCAAGCCGGTCTCCCAATGGAATCTGTGGCGATGGCCTTGAATCGTTTGTGCAGCTCTGGCTTACAAGCGATTGTGACCACAGCCCAAGCCATTATGTTGGGTGACTGTGATTACGGTGTTGGTGGTGGCGTTGAAGTGATGTCACGTGGCATGTATGGCTCACCAGCATTGCGAAGTGGTGCGCGCATGGGTGATACCAAAATGATCGATTTGATGGTATCTGTTTTGACTGATCCATTTGGCGTCGGTCATATGGGCGTTACAGCTGAAAACCTGGTTGAAAAGTGGAAGCTCACCCGTGAAGAGCAAGATGCTCTCGCAGTAGAGTCCCATCGCCGTGCAGCACATGCCATTAAAGAAGGTCGCTTCAAATCTCAAATCGTTCCAATCACCATCAAAACTCGCAAGGGCGATGTGGTGTTTGATACGGATGAACATTGCAAGCCAGATACCACGATGGAAACTTTAGGGAAGATGAAAGCAGTCTTCAAGAAAGAGGGTGGTAGCGTTACTGCGGGTAATGCATCAGGCATTAATGATGGCGCAGCATTCTTTGTCTTGGCGGAAGCGGAAGCCGCGAAGAAGGCTGGTCACAAGCCAATCGCTCGTTTAGTTTCTTACGCTATTGCTGGCGTACCGAATCACATTATGGGCGAGGGTCCAATCCCTGCAACCAAGATTGCTTTAGAGCGTGCCGGACTGAAATTGGATCAAATTGATGTGATTGAATCTAACGAAGCATTTGCTGCGCAGGCATTGGCAGTGACTAAAGGTTTGGGCTTAGATCCAGCCAAGACCAACGTGAATGGTGGAGCGATTGCATTGGGTCACCCAATTGGTTGCTCTGGTGCTGCGATTGCCACTAAAGCCATCCATGAATTACATCGGGTTCAAGGTAAATATGCTTTGGTCACCATGTGTATTGGTGGTGGACAAGGTATCGCAACTATTTTTGAGCGCCTTTAAGTAAGAAACAGCTACTGAATAAGTCTAATTCCAAGGGATTTAGGCAATCAGCAGTAAGGCAGCATCCAAGCCGACTCGGTCGAAAGCCGCGTCGGCTTTTTCTTTAACAATCGGTTTTGCTCTATAGGCAATACTGATGCCTGAGCCATGCATCATTGGTAGATCATTAGATCCATCGCCCATGGTGATGGAGTTCTCTTTATGGCAGTTCATTAGGGTGCATGCTTGTTCTAAATAGGCATTCTTGGCAGCGCCATCAACGATATCGCCGATGACCTTGCCTGTTAGTTTGCCATCAATAATTTCTAAGGTATTGGCTTGAGTTTGCTTGAAACCTAACTCTTGCTGAAGCTTTGCAGTGAAGAAGGTAAAGCCACCGGAAACGAGAAGCGTATGCAACCCTCTAGTATTTGCTCCAGCAAGTAATTCAGCGGCGCCAGGGTTAGTGCGTAAACGTTCTTTGTATACCGAATCAAGTACATCAGCAGAAACACCGGCTAAAAGAGCAACGCGTCTACGTAAACTATCTTTAAAGTCTTTAATCTCACCACGCATGGTGGCTTCAGTGATTTCTGAAACAGCTAATTTCTTGCCAGTAAAGTCTGCAATCTCATCAATACACTCAATATTGATCAGGGTAGAGTCCATATCCATGGCCAGGACTTTCACTTCATCTGGCTTAAATCCCGATGAAATAAAGGCTAAATCGGTGTCGTGTGCTGCAGCAGTGTCGCGCATGGCAACCCTGGCTTCAGGCATTAAGGCTTGTGAGCAAGTCCAACGGGCAGTGAAGTATTTCGAGTGAGAGTACTCTTTGCCATCCATGGTAATTGCAATACCTAAGACCTTTGCATGCTCAATGAGTGCAGTGTTTAATTCTGCAGGGATTGAAGTGGTAGCAAGGGCAACAAGCGTGAGGTGATTAGACATGAGTTGTAAGCAATCAATGATTAATTAGCTTGAGTGGTATTGAGCATGGCAGATGCATTTAGGCTTCTTAGAATCTTCCGAATTTGGTCGAGGCGTTGCTCTAGTTTCTCAAAATCCTTCTCTTTTTGGGGGAGAATTTTTAATTTATCTTGACCATTCAGTTGTATATATTTTGATGATTGAATCAGTTGAATAATCTTCATCGGGTCAATTGGTGGATTGGGGATGAACTGAATCTGAATGGATAGTGGGCTGGCGTCAATCTTTTTAATACCAAAGCCAACCATCTCCAGACGTAAGCGATGGGTTTCATAAAGGGATTTGGCCTGGTCAGGTAAGTCACCATAGCGATCTACTAGTTCCTCGCGTAATCCCATCAGCTCAGAGAAGTCGTTTGTGCCGGCAAAGCGCTTGTACATCGATAGTCGCTCGTGGACATCCGGGCAGTAATCATTTGGAAAGAGAGCTGGCACACCTAGATTAACATCGGTTGTCGCTTGAAGTGGTGATAGGAGATCCGGTTCTTTACCGCTACGCAGAGATTTCACCGCACGATTGAGCATTTCGGTATAGAGCTGAAATCCAATTTCATGAATCTCACCAGACTGCTTATCTCCTAGGACTTCACCGGCACCACGAATTTCTAAATCGTGCATTGCTAAATAAAAGCCAGAGCCAAGTTCTTCCATCGCTTGAATCGCATTTAAACGTAATTGCGCTTGCTTACTGAGAGCCTCAGGATCTGGCACTAGTAGATAGGCATAAGCCTGATGATGCGATCGCCCAACACGTCCACGTAATTGATGCAACTGCGCCAAGCCAAACTTATCAGCACGATGCATGATGATGGTGTTAGCAGTCGGAACGTCAATACCAGTTTCAATAATGGTGGTGCATAACAAGATATTGGTACGCTGGGTCACAAAATCACGCATTACTGACTCCAACTCACGTTCGTGCATTTGACCGTGTGCTACGCTGATGCGCGCCTCTGGAATCAGTTCTTGTAATGCATGCTTACGATTTTGAATCGTTTCCACTTCGTTATGCAGGAAGTAGACCTGTCCACCGCGCTTAATTTCTCGAAGAACTGCTTCACGGATAACGCCGTCACCTTCTCGTCGAACAAAGGTTTTGATGGCTAAGCGCTTCTGTGGCGCAGTTGCGATGACTGAAAACTCCCGCAAACCTTCCATAGCCATGCCAAGAGTTCGTGGGATAGGGGTAGCAGTTAAGGTCAAGATATCGACTTCAGCACGTAATGCCTTAAGGGCATCTTTTTGACGTACACCAAAACGATGCTCCTCATCCACAATCACTAAACCTAAATTAGCGAACTGTGTTTCTTTAGATAGCAACTTATGAGTGCCAATGATGATGTCAGCCTCACCTTTACTAATCGCTTCTAGCGCAGTATTAATTTCTTTGGTGGTTCTGAAACGGGAGAGCTCAACGATGCGCACTGGCCAATCGGCAAAGCGATCTTTCCAGGTTGCGACATGTTGTTCAGCAAGTAAGGTGGTTGGCGCTAAGATGGCTACTTGCTTGCCACCCATGACAGCAACAAAGCTAGCTCGTAGGGCAACCTCTGTTTTACCAAAGCCCACATCACCGCATACCAGTCTATCCATAGGCGTACCACTGGTCATATCCCCAATGACTGCAGCAATGGCATTAGCCTGATCAGGTGTTTCTTCAAAGCCAAAGCTCTCTGCAAACGCAGCGTAATCATGAGCTGAGAATTCAAAAGCATGACCCTTACGAATAGCTCTAGCGGCATACAGATTTAAAAGTTCGGCTGCGGTATCACGTATTTGTTGAGCGGCCTTACGTCTTGCCTTATCCCACTGACCCGAGCCTAGCTGATGCAATGGTGCTGAATCAGGATCAGAGCCTGCATAACGGGTCACCATTTGCAGTTGTTGTACTGGTACGTATAGAGTGGCATCTTTGGCGTATACCAAGTGCAAGAACTCTTCAAAGATAGGCTCTTCTTTAGGCGGCGCTAAATTTAGAAGCACCAAACCTTGATAACGACCGATCCCATGATCAGAGTGCACAACCGGATCACCGATTTTGAGCTCAGATAAATCTTTAAAGAGCATGTCTGGATCAGCACTCTCACTCTCCTTACCCTTGCGTCTTTGACGAGCAGTGGCTGTAAACAGCTCTGCCTCCGTTACGATAATCAAGTTTTCAGCGGGCCAAGTGAAACCATTAAACAGTTGTGCTGTTACCAGACCAAATAAAGCATCACCCTTAATAAAGTCAGAGACGCCTTCAAAACTTTCTGGCTTAAGTAGATAAAGTGGTTTGCCATGCTGACTTGCTACTGAATTACTCTCTTCAAAGAGTTGACGAATGGATTCTTTACGGCCATTGCTATCGCTGCAAATGAGTACACGTGCTTTTTCTTGAGAAACTACAGTGCGCAGTCGATTGATGGGGTCGCTGTCTCGTCGATGAACAGATAGATCAGGAACGGCTAAAAATTGTGGGGTCTCTTTACTTTCTTTATCAGCTTCTTTATTTAATGCCAAGCGCGCGTATGGCTTAGCTGCTGTAAAAAATTGATCTACATCTAGAAATAATTCAGCCGGCGGAAGAATCGGTCGATCAAGATCATGTTTTAAGAATTCATATCGAGAAAGTGTATCTTTCCAAAAACCCTTTATAGATTCCTCAATATCGCCGATGCTCACAGCCCAAACGGGATTGCCTGAACGGGGAAAGTAATCAAAGACTGTCGATGACTCTTCAAAGAAGAGGGGTAGATAAGACTCAATGCCTGCACTAGGAATTCCTAGATTGGCATCTTTATAAATTGAGCATCGCGTTGGATCACCTTCAAATACTTCGCGCCAGCGCCCCCGAAATGCCGTGCGTGAAGCGTCATCAAATGGAAATTCATGACCTGGTAACAGGCGAACTTCTTTTACTGGATAGAGACTGCGTTGAGTATCAGGATCAAAAGCTCTAATCTGCTCAATTTCATCGCCAAAAAGATCGAGGCGATAAGGCAAGCTAGAGCCCATTGGAAATAAATCAATCAGGCCACCACGAATGCTGTATTCACCCGGGCGCATGACTGAACTTACGGGATCGTAACCTGCCTGCTGAAGCTGCAGTCTCAGCGCGACTTCGTTGAGCTTGTCACCCTGCCTAAAGAAGAAGGTGTGGCCAGATAGAAAGTTCGGTGGCCCCAGTCTTTGTAGTGCTGTTGTAATTGGGACTAGAACGATATCGCAACTGCCGTTGAGCAATTCATAAAGAGTCGCCAAGCGTTCTGAAACTAAATCCTGGTGTGGCGAGAAATGGTCATAAGGCAAGATTTCCCAGTCAGGCAGCAGGCGTGTTTTGAGTTGTGGTGCAAAAGCCGGGATTTCTTCCAAAAGGCGCTGCGCCTCCTGTGCTTGAGCGCAGAAAATGACCATGACCGAGAACTCTGAGCGATAGCGAAGAGCAGATTGGGCGATGAGCGCTGCATCTGACGAGCCAACTAAGCCTGAAAAGGTAAAGCGCTGCCCAGCCCGCGGTGCAGGTATGGGGGGTGCTAGTTTTAATGCATCAGACATCTGCGCTCATTATAGAATCAGGTATGCCCGCTGGAAATCAATCTTCACTGTCTTTGCCTCAATGCCATGCCCTGTTGCCTACCGCAGGCACTGGATCTCGGCTTGGTGGAGTTTTACCAAAGCAGTTTCAGGAGCTGGCTGGAAAGCCGATGCTAGCCTACGCTCTAGACGCTTTTATTAATACTCCGGAGATATCCTCCATTTGGGTGGGTGTAAGCCCTGGTTTTATAGATAACCCCATCCTAGGTACGCTTTCCAGTAAAGCTCCAGCGATCCGGTTCACTCCAAGTGGTGGACCAACGCGCCAAGAAACTGTTCGCAATACCCTAGCGGAGATGCTTAAAGCAGGCATTCCTGAGAGCGACTGGGTCCTGGTGCACGATGCTGCTAGACCAGGAATCACGCCTCAACTCATTCAAAAACTCATTCTTGCTGTAAGTCAAAAAGGTGAGGGTGGCTTATTGGCAATGCCGCTAGCAGATACCCTCAAGATGGCGGACGCTAACTCCGCGATTGCTGGTAATCCCAGCCGAGCTATAAAGACAATATCAAGAGATCATTTATGGCAGGCCCAAACACCTCAGATGTTTAGATTAAAGCAGCTACACGATGCTATTGAAGGGGGGATTCGCTTGGAGGCGGATATTACAGATGAGGCCAGCGCCATGGAACTTGCAGGCACAGATCCTCTATTAATTGAAGGTGCGACTAGTAACTTCAAAGTAACCCACCCAGCAGATTGGGATTTGATGCAAACCATCTTGCAAACCACTGGTAACTCATTGCCAAGAAAATAGCCACAAGCCAATGACCTCAATCACACCTCACATCCCTCAATTTCGAATCGGCCAAGGATACGACGTCCATGCCTTAGTCGAGGGCCGTAAGCTCATCCTCGGTGGGGTACATGTCCCTAGCGAAAAGGGCTTACTGGGACATTCGGATGCAGATGCCTTGTTGCACGCTTTAACGGATGCCTTACTTGGTGCTGCAGGATTGAATGACATTGGCCAGCTATTTCCGGATACAGATCCGCAGTTTAAGGATATGGATAGCCGCATTTTGCTCAGGGCAGCCTTGCAAAAGATCCAGGCAGCTGGATTTCATGTGGGAAATGTGGATGCAACGATTATTTGCCAAAAACCTAAATTAGCCACTTTCTTGCCGGAAATGATCCGTAATATCGCAGCAGATTTGCTGGTTACACCCAGCCATGTCAATCTCAAAGCGAAAACCAATGAATCCCTTGGGCACCTTGGAAGAGGCGAGGGCATTGCAGTCCATGCCGTAGCTTTGCTCTACAAGGTCTAAATATCCTCCAAAACCGCTAAGCATTGTAGAATTGTGGTCTTTAGAGTGAAGCTTCAGCTCGGTAGTGTTTGCGGAATTCGCGCGAGGATGGCGAAATTGGTAGACGCACCAGGTTTAGGTCCTGACGCCAGCAATGGTGTGGGGGTTCGAGTCCCCCTCCTCGCACCACAAGATAGCTACTTGGCTTGGGCTTCACATAATCCGATTTTCAATTAAGAGATGAGAATGGCTGTGCAGATAGAAAATTTAGGTCAGTTAGACCGCAAAGTGACCTTAGAGTTCGCTCGTGCCGATTTGGCTAAGGCAAGAGAAGACCGTTTGGCTAAATTGGGTAAAACCATGAAAGCCCCAGGCTTCCGTCCAGGAAAAGTGCCTAAGACCATGGTTGAAAAGCAATACGGCATGCAAGTCGATTTCGAACTCCAGTTCGATAAAGCCTCTGAACTGTTCTATGAGTTAGCTCAAAAAGAAAAAATTCAACTAGCTGGTCAGCCACGCCTCGATCCTAAATCTGAATTAGACGCAGACAAAATCGTATTTGATGCTTACTTTGAGGTCTTGCCAGAAGTGAAGATTGGCGATTTCAGCACAGCAGAAGTCACTAAGTACGCAACGGATATCTCCGATGCAGAGATTGATCGTGCACTTGATGTTTTACGCAAGCAACAAGTACATTACCACCCACGTGGCGATGCCGGTGATCATGGTGATGGCGGTGTAAATACAGCTGCGCAAGCTGGCGACCAAGTGGTTATTGACTTCGTTGGCAAGATCGATGGCGTCGAATTTGCAGGCGGCAAAGCAGAAAACTTTGAATACGTACTCGGCGAAGGCCGCATGTTGCCAGAATTTGAAGCTGCTACTTTAGGTCTCAAAGCAGGTGATAGCAAGACTTTCCCATTAAGCTTCCCAGCGGATTACCACGGTAAAGATGTTGCTGGTAAAACTGCTGATTTCACGATCACCGTCAAGTCAGTGAATTGGGCGCATATGCCAGTAATTGATGATGCGTTTGCATTGTCCTTAGGTGTTACCGAGGGTGGCGTTGCGAAGATGCGTGCAGAAGTCAAAGAAAATTTAGACCGCGAAACCAAGCGTCGTATTACTTCTTTGTTAAAAGGCGAAGTGATGGAGAAGCTCAACAGCATTTGCGAACTAGATGTACCCAAGTCCATGGTTGCTCAAGAGCAAGAGCGTTTAGCGGAATCTGCACGTCAAGACTTGATACAACGTGGCATTCCAAATGCGAAAGATGCGCCAATTCCGGTCGAGATGTTTGCTGAGCAAGCCGTGAAGCGTGTTCGCCTTGGTCTCATTTTGAGTGACTTGGTCAAGCAGCAAAATTTAGCTGCTACTGCAGATCAAATTAAAGCGGAGATTGATGAGCAAGCTGCTACCTACGAGGATCCGAAAGAAGTTGTTCGTTGGTTCTACAGCAATCCCAACCGCCTTAAAGATGTCGAGAATTTGGTTCTTGAAGATAACGTCATGAAGTTTTTCACTTCGCAGGCTAAAGTGATTGACAAAGTAGTTACTTTCGAAGAACTCAGCAAGCTTAACTAAGTCATTAATTAATAAAGGTCTGATCACATGAACCAGAATCATATCCAGTCTGAGAATTTAGAGCCCAAAAGTTTGGGTTTAGTTCCAATGGTGATTGAAACCTCTGGTCGAGGTGAGAGAGCCTATGACATTTACTCCCGCTTACTCAGAGAGCGCGTTGTTTTCTTAGTTGGCGAAGTAAATGATCAAACCGCCAACCTAGTGATTGCGCAGTTACTATTTCTCGAGAGTGAGAATCCAGATAAAGAAATTTCTCTGTACATCAACTCTCCAGGCGGTTCTGTATCAGCTGGTCTGGCAATCTATGACACGATGCAATTCATCAAGCCACACGTGAGCACTTTGTGCATGGGTATGGCTGCCAGTATGGGAGCATTCTTATTATGTGCCGGCGAGAGGGGTAAGCGCTACGCCTTGCCGAATTCACGCGTCATGATTCATCAGCCATTGGGCGGTGCACGTGGCCAAGCTTCAGATATTGAGATTCAAGCTCGTGAAATCTTATATCTGCGTGAGCGTTTGAATAAGATTTTGTCTGATCGTACAGGTCAAACAATTGAAACAATTGCTAAAGATACTGACCGAGATAACTTTATGTCTGCAGACCAGGCTCAAGAGTATGGCTTGATCGATAAAGTCATCGATAAGCGCCCTTAATTCGAATTCCTTTTTTTAGATAGTTATTTTGAGCGATATCAACACTACTACTAGCGCAGACAAAGTTCTGTATTGCTCGTTTTGCGGCAAGAGTCAGCACGAAGTTAAAAAGCTGATTGCTGGGCCATCGGTATTTATTTGCGATGAGTGTATTGACCTCTGTACTGACATTATTCAAGAGGAATTATCAAAGCTGCCTAAGCTTGAGGGCGATGATTCATTGCCAACACCCCATCAGATTCGTGAGAATTTAGATCAGTATGTGATTGGACAAGATCATGCCAAGAAGACTTTGGCAGTAGCGGTTTATAACCACTACAAACGCTTACAGTATTTACCAAAGCCAAAAAAAGAGAAGCTGGATAAAGACGGTAAGCCTGTAGAGACTTCTGATAAAAAAGAATCTAAGCTTCCTGCTAAAGCGATGGTTGATGGTGTCGAATTAGCTAAGAGCAATATTTTATTAATCGGCCCAACGGGCTCTGGCAAAACATTATTAGCTCAGACCTTGGCACGAATGTTGGATGTGCCGTTTGTGATGGCTGATGCAACCACCTTAACCGAAGCAGGTTATGTAGGTGAAGACGTAGAAAATATTATTCAAAAGTTGTTACAGGCCTGCGACTACAACGTAGAAAAAGCGCAGCGTGGCATTGTGTATATCGATGAGATTGATAAGATCTCTCGTAAATCAGATAATCCATCGATCACTCGTGACGTATCCGGTGAGGGCGTTCAACAAGCCTTGTTAAAGTTGGTGGAGGGCACCATGGCTTCTGTGCCGCCACAAGGTGGACGCAAGCATCCAAACCAAGATTTCTTACAAGTCGACACCACAAATATCTTATTTATCTGTGGCGGTGCATTTGACGGCCTTGAGAAGGTCATTCAGCAACGTACTGCGAAGACCGGTATCGGATTTAATGCTACGGTTCCAGGTAAGGATGATCGCGGTATCAGCGATCTCTTGATCGAAGTGGAGCCCGAAGATCTCATTAAGTTCGGTCTGATTCCTGAATTGATTGGTCGTTTGCCCGTTGTAGCCACCTTGGCGCAATTAGATGAAGCAGCCTTGATCCAGATTTTGACTGAGCCTAAGAATGCCTTAGTTAAGCAATACCAAGCTCTATTGACAATGGAAGGCTCTGAGCTTGACGTTCGTCCAGCAGCACTCTCAGCCATCGCCTTGAAAGCCATTGCTCGTAAGACTGGTGCTCGTGGGCTTCGTTCTATTCTTGAAGGGTCCCTCATGGATGTGATGTATGACCTGCCATCCTTAAAGAATGTTCAAAAGGTAGTCATTGATGAGAGCACCATTGCCGAGGGTGGCAAGCCCATTTTGGTCTACAAGCAAGGTGAAGAATCTACAGAATTGAGCAAAAAAGCCTAATTTTTGCTACTTTTTGCTGTTTTTAGTAGTTTTCCGCTCACTTTTCGCATATTTCCCCCTTGTTTTTCACTAAGCGGCACCCACATAGGTAGTATCCTGTTCTCTAATAGTGTCCGTATCTAGTGGTACGGCATTGTTAGAAATTTGTACGGAACGACTATTTTGGAGGAATTGCCCTATGCCTGGCCACTTATTACTACCCTCTGAACCTATTCAATTACCACTGCTCCCATTAAGGGATGTGGTGGTGTTTCCTCACATGGTGATTCCATTGTTTGTGGGGCGCCCAAAATCCATTAAAGCGCTAGAAGCTGCCATGGAAACGGGCAAGAATGTGCTTTTAGTCGCGCAAAAGACTGCTGCGAAAGATGAGCCCAGCGTAGAGGACCTCTACGACGTCGGCTGCATTGCCAATATTTTGCAGATGCTTAAATTACCTGACGGTACTGTCAAAGTATTAGTAGAGGGCGTTCAACGCGCTGAAGTCAGCCAAGTGGAGGATAGTCAAGGCTACTTCTCTTGCGAAGCTACTCCAACGGCAATGTCCTCATTAGATGCTCACGAAACTGAAGCATTACGTCGCGCCATCATGGCTCAGTTTGATCAGTACGTGAAGCTAAACAAGAAAGTACCTCAAGAAATTCTTTCCTCATTAGGTGGCATTGATGATCCAAGCCGTTTGGCCGATACCATTTGTGCGCATCTGCCAGTCAAGCTTGAGCAAAAGCAACGTTTACTGGAGATGGCTGACGTAGTGCAACGACTTGAAAGTCTTCTAGCTGATCTTGAGAGTGAGATCGATATCTTGCAAGTTGAGAAGCGTATTCGTGGACGTGTAAAGCGTCAGATGGAAAAGAGCCAACGCGAGTACTACTTGAACGAACAGGTTAAAGCGATTCAAAAAGAATTGGGTGAGGGTGAAGAGGGTGCTGATCTCGAGGAGCTCGAGAAGCGCATTAAATCTGCTCGCATGCCTAAGGAAGCATTGAAGAAAGCTGAGTCTGAACTGAAGAAGTTAAAGCTGATGTCACCAATGTCTGCTGAAGCAACGGTGATTCGCAACTTCATTGATACCTTGGTGACGCTCCCATGGAAAAAGAAAACCAAGATCAATAATGATTTGACGAATGCTGAAAAAGTATTAGACGAAGATCACTACGGTCTTGATAAAGTTAAAGAACGTATTTTGGAATATCTCGCGGTTCAACAACGGGTTGATCGTGTCAAGGCGCCAATTCTCTGCTTGGTGGGCCCCCCAGGCGTTGGTAAAACCTCTCTAGGACAGTCCATTGCCCGCGCTACAAACCGTAAGTTTGTACGTATGGCTTTAGGTGGCGTACGTGATGAATCTGAAATTCGAGGACATCGTCGTACCTATATTGGCTCCATGCCAGGCAAGATTCTATCTAGCTTGACTAAAGTGGGTGTGCGCAACCCTTTATTCCTCTTGGATGAAGTCGACAAGATGGGTATGGATTTCCGCGGAGATCCCGCAAGTGCTTTACTAGAGGTATTGGATCCGGAGCAGAATCATACATTCCAAGATCACTATGTTGAAGTTGATTTTGATCTCTCGGATGTGATGTTTGTTGCTACATCGAACTCATTAAACATTCCCGGCCCACTATTAGATCGCTTGGAAATTATTCGTCTTGCTGGTTATACGGAAGATGAGAAGACCAGTATTGCTACAAATTACTTAATTCCTAAACAGATTAAAAATAATGGTCTGAAGAAAGATGAGTTGAAGATCGATGAATCTGCTGTGCGTAGCATGATTCGTTATTACACTCGTGAAGCGGGTGTTCGTTCCTTGGAGCGAGAAATCAGCAAAATTTGCCGCAAAGTGGTGAAGTTGCTTCTCCTGAAAAAAGAAGCCGCTCCAGTTACTGTAAATGCCGATAACTTAGAGAAGTTCCTCTCTGTGAAGATGTATGACTTTGGTCTTGCAGCAAAAGAGAATCAGGTTGGCCAAGTCACCGGCCTGGCTTGGACCGAAGTCGGTGGCGATCTACTCACCATTGAAGCGGCGGTGATGCCTGGTAAAGGTGTCATTACTCGTACAGGCTCTATTGGCGATGTCATGAAGGAGTCTGTCGAAGCGGCAAAGACTGTGGTTCGCTCACGAGCAAGAGCGCTTGGCATCACTGATGAAGCATTTGAGAAGAAGGATATTCATATTCACTTTCCTGATGGTGCAACTCCGAAAGATGGTCCGTCGGCTGGTATCGCCATCACAACTGCCTTGGTATCGGTATTTACTGGAATTCCCATTCGTTCAGATGTGGCAATGACAGGTGAGATTACCTTGCGTGGTGAGGTGCTTCCGATTGGTGGTTTAAAAGAGAAGCTATTGGCAGCGCATCGTGGTGGCATCAAGTTGGCATTGATTCCAGAGGAAAACATCAAAGATTTAATTGATATCCCTGATAACGTCAAGAATGCCATTGAAATCGTACCGGTACGATGGATTGACAAAGTTTTGGAGTTGGCTTTAGAGCGAAAACCAGTTGCTTTGTCTGACCCAACACCAGAAGAGCTTGCTAAAAAGGCTGCTGAAGCTAGCAAAGCCAATGAAAAGATTTCTTCTGGAGAGGTCTTGAAGCATTGATGTAACTAGATGTTTGAGGGATTTTGAGTCAGACTGGGCGGTTTGTTACGGCCCACTTTGTTGAAGAATCCCTCTTTTATTCCTACACTAGGTTACAATCTTGTCTGTATTAATTTGGGGCGCTTAGCTCAGATGGTAGAGCGTCTGCCTTACACGCAGAATGTCGGCGGTTCGATCCCGTCAGCGCCCACCAGTTTCCCATTTGCATTTTTTTCCTTCCGATAGGCTCTCTAGTTCCTTCTAGACCTTCCGCCTAGTACACTCGTATTATTCTCATTTTCGAGCGATTAATTCATGTTTGATTCAGTACGTAAACACCAAAGAATTCTGCAGTTTGTTTTGATGTTGTTCATAGTGCCTTCTTTTGCCTTATTCGGTATCTCAAGTTATTCCGAATTTATGGATAAAGAAACTGACATTGTGAAGGTCAACGGCAAGCCTATAACTGCGCAAGAAGTTGATACTGCTGCAAAACGTCAAGCTGAGCGTGTTGGCGGTAATCTACAGATTGCTCAAAGTCTACCTTTCCGTCAAGCGATCCTAAACGAGTTATTGCAACAACGTATTCTTGGTTTTGCGATAAGTGACCTCCGTCTGCAAGTAGGCAAACAAGAGCTGGTCAACAGCTTGCAAAAGATTCCACAGATTCGTGCTTTATATCGTCAAGACGGTACTTTTGATGATGTGCGCTTTAAGCAGCTGCTCGCTAGCAACGGCATGAATGAAGAGCAGTTTTATGCTGGCCAAAGTTTTGATTTAAAAATTCAACAACTAGTAAATTCAGTTGCCCGAACAGAGTTGGCTAGCCCAAAATTATCTGAGATTGTTTTATCTTTATATGAAACTGAAAGGCAAGTTCAGACTTTGCAGTTCAACGCTAAAGATTATTTAGCCAAAGTAAATCCAAGCGCTGAAGAATTGCAGGCTTTTTATGAGGCCAATGCCAAGTTGTTTGAACGTCCTGAATATATTGATGTTGAGTACATCGTGCTGAGAGCAGATCCGAAAGAGGATTCCAAGGTCTTCAATGACAAAGCAGATCAGTTTGCCAATATCACTTATGACCAGTCGGATAGCTTGAAGCCTGCCGCTGACAAGTTGAAACTCAGCATTCAAACTCAGAAGGGTGTCACTCGTAGTGGCGCAGCTGGCGTGTCTAGAGATCATCCCTTAGCCAATACCAAAGTAGTTCAGTCACTTTATGGTGATGAAGCTCTAAAAAATAAGCGTAATACCGAGGCTGTGCAAATAGCACCCGGTGTGTTTGTATCTGCTCGAGTATTGACCTTACACCCAGCCCAAGTTCTGCCTTATCAAGATGTTGCGGCAGAAGTGAGGCGTCAGGTAAGTCAACGTGCTGCGGAAAAGCTTGCTGTTGCTGCTGCTAGTGAGAAATTAGCCGCCCTTGAAAAGGATCCCAAAAATATTGCTGGCTTCAGTAGCGCTATCTGGATTTCACGCAACAAGCCAGGCAGCTTAGTGGGTTCATCCATGGATGAAATCATGTCCGTGAATCCAAGTGCATTACCAGCCTTAGTTTCAGTCACTAACCCAGGTGTTGGTAGTACGATTTATCGTGTTGATCAGGTACGTCAACCGTCAACGATAGATGCTAAGGTTCAAAAGGCACAAGCACAACAGATCCAAGCATTGGCTGCGCAGTCAGAGTTTGCAGGCTTTATGGCTTACTGGCGCAATAGTGCTGGCGTTAAGGTAATTAACCCACTAAAGCAAGCAAGTACAAGTAGTGCAGGCAGTTAAGCTAGGGTAGTTTTTTTAGCAAGTTACTGTATGGGGCCATTGAGCCCCATACGTTTTTAAAGATAATGCTTTGCGCCTCTACATTGGGGTGCAGTCGATCCGCTTGAAATAACTCTGGTTTAGTGGCAACGCCCTCTAAAAAGAAAGTTAGCAACTCAACTTGTTCTTGATTCGCTATCTGTGGATAAAGTTGTTTAAATTGCTTGGTATAAGTTTGGCCATAGTTTGAGGGGATCTGAATGCCACAGAGTAAAACCTTGGCCCCTGATTTTTTACTCATCTGAATCATCTGTCGTAGATTAGCCTCAGTTTGATTGACAGGTAAGCCGCGTAAAGCATCGTTAGCGCCTAACTCGATTAGGACAATCCCCGGTTTTTTCTGACCCAAGAGGGCGGGGAGGCGGGTTAATCCACCTGAGCTGGTCTCACCGCTAATGCTGGCATTAAATACGCTCCAAGGACTTTTATCCTTTCCAAGCTCCGCCTCCAGCAGCGTCACCCAGCCAGTGCCACGCGGTAGACCATATTCCGCCGATAGACTATCACCCAATACCAGAATCACGGGCTTTACTTGAGCCCAAGAACAAATGCTCATTAAGAGGCAAAATAGACCCGTAATGAATTTATTGGCGATTAAAAGCTGAGTCTGCATTTTCCCATTCTTGAAAACTTTTTTACATGAACAAACAGTCTAATTCCATTGTTGCCGATCGGGTAAGCAAGCTGGTTAATGCGGCTGATGGCAACCTGAGTATTTTGCACGACCTGAGCTTTCAGATCGAGCAAGGCGAAAGCGTGGCCATTGTGGGGGCATCGGGATCTGGAAAAAGTACTTTATTAAGTCTGCTGGCTGGACTAGACCTGCCAAGCGCGGGGCAAATCGACCTTATGGGGCAAAACCTCAACTTGCTCGATGAGGACGGCAGGGCCCGTTTACGTGGTCAGTTAGTTGGCTTTGTTTTTCAATCATTTCAGCTCTTGCCTCACCTGACCGCCTTGGAGAATGTGATGCTCCCTCTTGAGATCGCTGGGAATCCTCAGGCTGAAGCAAGGCTGTCCGCCCTGGATTGGCTTGAAAAGGTCGGTTTAACTCCTAGGGCCAATCATTTCCCCAAAACCCTTTCCGGTGGCGAGCAGCAGCGTGTAGCGCTAGCTCGAGCCTTTATTAATAAGCCAGCCATTCTGTTTGCTGATGAACCCACCGGCAGTCTAGATGAGGCCAGCGGTAATAGAGTGATTGAGCTCCTTTTTGAGCTAAATCGGGAGAATTCTTCGACACTAGTTTTGGTGACCCATGATCCGGCCTTAGCTGCTCGGTGTGGGCGCCAATTGAGCCTGCATGGCGGACGATTGGCTTAATCAAAACCTTATAATCTTGGCATGTCATCATTCTGTTGCTTGCCCGGGGCTAATGCCCTTTCTGCCTTCCGCCAACAGCGACTTTTAGCTTCGCTCGCTGCTCAAGGAATTCAACTGGAGTCCATTGAGGCCCAATTCCTCCATTTCATTTGGTCTGAGTCTGAACTCAAGATCAATGACAAAGAGGTTCTCGAAAGTTTGCTGACTTACGGTCAGCCTTTCGTATCGAAAATAAAGGATGGCGGCTCTTTATTCACTAAGTCTGCTGAAAAACAATCCGCGATTTCGATTCCTCGTTTCGGCACAGTTTCTCCATGGGCTAGTAAAGCTACGGATATTGCTCGTCAGTGTGGTCTTCAAATTTTACGTATTGAGCGTGGTATTCAATATGCATGGCAAAGTAAAAAATCACTCAACGCGCAGCAAGAGCAACAGGTATTGGCTGCTCTTCATGATCGGATGACGGAAGTTGTGATTAGCGATGTCAATGAAGCAAGCGCTTTGTATCAATCTCTTCCCGACAAACCTTTTGTACGCATCCCCGTTCTTACCGAGGGTAGGTATGCATTGGATAAAGCGAATCAAGACCTTGGTCTTGCTCTGTCTGAAGATGAAGTGCTTTATCTGGTTGAGAACTTTATACGCTTAGAGCGCAATCCCAGTGATGTTGAATTGATTATGTTTGCTCAGGCGAACAGTGAGCATTGTCGTCACAAGATATTTAATTCCAGCTGGACGATTGATGGTGATGATCAGGATAAATCTTTATTTGCGATGATCCGTAATACGCATCAACTTCAGCCTGAAGGTACCATCGTTGCCTACTCAGACAACTCAGCTGTGATGGCCGGGGCCGAATCGGAAACTTGGTCAGCCAAAGGTCAAGATCGTCGCTACGAAAAAGACACGCGACTAGTGCACACCTTAATGAAGGTGGAGACCCATAATCATCCCACAGCAATTGCACCATTTCAAGGTGCATCAACTGGTGCTGGTGGTGAGATTCGAGATGAGGGGGCAACTGGTGTAGGTGGGCGCCCTAAGGCGGGCCTCACTGGCTTCACTGTATCAAACCTCAATATCCCCGGCACTGATTTACCATGGGAGACCGAGAAATACGGCAAGCCTGAGCGCATTGCTACGCCGCTCCAAATCATGATTGATGGCCCTTTGGGCGGCGCTGCATTTAATAATGAATTCGGTCGACCTATTTTGGGTGGTTATTTCCGCGTATTTGAACAAACCTTAGAGGGTGTTCGTCGCGGTTATCACAAGCCCATCATGATCGCGGGCGGTATTGGTAGTATTGATTCGATCCACACTGCAAAGAAACAAATTAAAGCGGGTCACTTATTTATTCAATTGGGTGGTCCCGGTATGCGTATTGGTATGGGGGGCGCAACAGGCAGTTCTGTTGCAACCGGTACTAACACTGCTGATTTGGATTTCGACTCAGTCCAGCGCGGTAATCCAGAAATGGAACGTCGCGCGCAAGAGGTGATTAATTCTTGCATTGCTATGGGTACGCACAACCCGATTGTTTCAATTCATGATGTTGGCGCTGGAGGTGTATCCAATGCATTCCCAGAGCTTGCTGATGGCGCTGGTTTAGGTGCGCAATTTCAATTACGTAAAGTGCCGTTAGAAGAAAGCGGCATGAGCCCTGCAGAAATTTGGTGCAATGAATCTCAAGAGCGTTATGTCCTAGCAATTGAGGCTAAAGACTTAGAGCTTTTTAAGTCTCTATGTGAGCGGGAGCGTTGTCCATTTGCTGTAGTCGGTGAAGCGACAATAGAACGTCAACTTCAGTTAAGTGATAGCAAAGAAGTTGCTGGTAGTGATGCTGCCATGCCAATCGACATGCCAATGGAAGTCTTGCTTGGGAAGCCTCCACGGATGCATCGTGATGTAAAGCGCGTTGCTCAAGAATTTGAAGAGTTAGATGTTACTGATGCTGATCTTGCGCAATGCATCGCTTGGGTCCTACAGCAACCTACCGTTGCCAGCAAATCCTTCTTAATCACTATCGGTGACCGTACCGTCGGTGGCCTCAACGCGCGCGACCCTTTTGTAGGTCCTTGGCAAGTACCTGTGTCTGATTGTGCTGTTACCTTGATGGATTACAAGGGCTATCACGGTGAAGCAATGTCTATGGGTGAGCGTACTCCATTGGCCGTGATTGATGCACCAGCTGCCGCCAAAATGGCTGTAGGTGAAGCCATCACCAATTTATTGGCTGCAGACATTCGCCGATTAGAGGACGTTAAGCTCTCTGCTAACTGGATGGCCGCCTGTGGATCACCTGGTGAGGATGCAAAGTTATATGACTCAGTTCAAGCAATTGGTATGGATTTATGTCCAGCGTTAGGAATTTCTATCCCAGTTGGTAAAGATTCCTTATCCATGGCAACAGCATGGCAAGAGGGTGATCAAGCTAAAAGAGTCGTTTCTCCAGTTTCACTCATCATCTCTGCTTTTGCAGCGGTTCAAGACGTTCGCAAAACAACAACGCCTTTGCTAAAACTGCAAGATGAGTCTGACGCATCCTTAGAAACTGAATTAATTCTGATTGATTTGGGCCGCGGTAAAAATCGCATGGCTGGAAGTATCCTGGCTCAAGTGCTCAATCAATCTGGTAAATCGACTCCCAATGTAGATCACCCAGAAGATCTCAAGGCTTTAGCCGCCGCAATCATCGAGTTGCGTAAAGGTAATCAATTGTTGGCATATCACGATCGCTCTGATGGAGGTTTATTTACCTGTATCGCAGAGATGGCTTTCGCATCCCATACCGGCATTTCCATCAATGTCGACATGATTGCTGTAGATGTTGGGCAAGAGGCTGATTGGGGTGACGCTAAGAACTGGGCACAACAAGTATCTGGACTTCGTCACGAGCAGACCATGCGCGCCTTATTTAACGAAGAGCTTGGTGCAGTAATTCAGATACGTAAAGCGGATCGTGATGCGGTGTTTGCGGTTCTACGCAAATTAAATCTCAGCGCTTACAGCCATGTGATTGCGCAGCCCAATACCAACGGCCGTATTGAAATTTGGCGCGATGCTAAGAATATTTTTGCAGAGCCTCGTGAGGTACTTCAAAAGATGTGGGCTAACACCAGCTATCAAATTGCCCGCTTACGTGATAACCCAGAGTGCGCTGATAGCGAGTTTTCGCTACTAGATCATGTTGCTGATGCAGGAATGTCTCCCAAGCTGACTTTTGATATTGCGGATGATGTTGCTGCACCATTCATCAATCAGAATGCTCGACCTAAAGTTGCTATCTTGCGGGAGCAGGGCGTCAACTCCCATGTGGAGATGGCATACGCCATGAACTGGGCAGGTTTTGATAGCTATGACGTGCACATGTCAGATTTACTTTCTGGTAAATCCAAGTTGGATGATTTCCGTGGTCTGGTCGCCTGTGGCGGATTCAGTTACGGAGACGTATTAGGGGCTGGTGAAGGCTGGGCCAAGACCATTCTATTTAACAGTCAACTGCGCGATCAGTTTTCTACATTCTTTAGCCGCCAGGATAGCTTTGCGCTGGGTGTTTGTAACGGCTGTCAAATGATGAGTAATCTAGCCGGAATTATTCCAGGTGCAGAAGCTTGGCCTAAATTTACGCGCAACCAGTCTGAGCAGTATGAAGCTCGCTTGGTCATGGCTGAGGTAATGGCTTCACCTTCGATCTTTACGCAAGGCATGACAGGTAGTCAGTTACCGATTGCTATTGCGCACGGTGAAGGCTTTGCTAACTTTAGCCAGCAGGGGAGCTTAGAGGCCTTGCAGAAACAAGGATTGGCGGCACTACGATTTGTAGATCATCAAGGTAGTCCAACTGAAATCTACCCAATGAACCCAAATGGTTCGCCTGGTGGCTTGACAGGAGTGACTACTCCGGATGGTCGATTCACCGTCATGATGCCGCACCCTGAGCGAGTGTTCAGGACCGTACAGATGAGTTGGGCTCCAAAAGAATGGTTGGATGCGCCAGATGGGGCAAGCCCTTGGATGCGTTTGTTCCGCAATGCGAGAGTTTGGGCTAAATAATTCAATGTCAGATATGTCTATGGCTATGGAGCCAGTAACATTTTCCGAGAGTGGCGGCATCCGTTATTTGCATTTTGGTAGTGAGTTGATTCAAGGTGCTATGCGCATCCGCGATCCAGATGAGATTTATCTGGAATATAACCAGCAGATGATGGCTTGGCTGCTCTTTCTAGAAACTAAACCGGGCATGCGTATCGCTCAGCTTGGCCTTGGCACTGGTGCTCTCACTAAGTTTACGCATTGCTATTGTCCTGCGGTCAAAACCACTGTTGTTGAACTCAATCCCGCTGTGATTGTTTCTGCTAGAAGTATGTTTTTCACGCCAGATGATGATCGGCGTTTAGAGACCCTACAGACTGATGCAAAAGCCTTTGTACAGAACGCCAAATATCGCAATCACTTTGATGCAATTCAAGTTGATCTCTATGATGCGATTTGTGATGGCCCGTCTGCGAGCTCCTTAGATTTTTACAAAGGCTGTTCCGATATCCTGAGATCAACCGGCGTATTAACAGTGAACTTATTCTCTCGCCACAAGAGTTTTGATATTAATCTCAATAATATCTGTGAAGCATTTGATAACCGAGTTCTGTTATTTCCGGAATCGCATGATTGTAATGTTGTTGCAATTGCCTTTATAGGTCCACAACTCGATGTCGAGTGGAAAGAGGTCTCTAAGCGCGCCAAGCTCATTATGGAAAAAACGGGCTTACCGACCAATACCTGGGTGTCTGGTTTGAATCGTGAAAATGCGCATCAAGAAAATAAGCTATCCATCTAAGGAAAGTTGGATGAGAAAAAAGGCGATCAACTGATCGCCTTTTTTGTTGCCCACAGATTTAGGGCTGATTTGACTTAAATTGTTACTGTGTCAGCAACGTCGCTAAATGATTTGATCTTGTCAAAGTTCATGTACTTATAGACTTCGCCAGCCTTAGCATTCAATGACTCCACTTGCTCAAAATATTCTTGCGGAGTTGGCAGGCGACCTAAGAGTGCAGCAACGGCTGAAAGCTCGGCAGAGGCTAAGTAGACACGTGTATCAATACCTAAGCGATTCGGGAAATTACGTGTCGAGGTAGAAACTGCAGTTGAGCCTTTGCAGATCTGCGCCTGATTACCCATGCAGAGTGAACAGCCCGGCGTTTCCATGCGAGCACCAGTAGCGCCCAGAATACCGTAATAGCCTTCCTCAGTCAGAATCATTTGATCCATCTTAGTTGGTGGTGCAATCCAAAGACGTGTAGGCATATCTCTTTTGCCTTGAAGAACTTGACCTGCTGCGCGAAAGTGACCAATGTTAGTCATGCATGAACCGATAAATACCTCATCGATTTTCTCGCCCGACACTTCGGATAAGAACTTCACGTCATCCGGGTCGTTAGGGCAAGCCAAGATCGGCTCTTTAATATCGCTCATATCGATTTCGATAATCTCAGCATAGTCTGCATTAGCATCGGCCTTAAGGAGTTCAGGCTTAGCGATCCAAGCTTCCATTGCTTTAATGCGACGACCTAAAGTACGCTTATCTTCGTAGCCATTGGCGATCATCCACTTCATTAAAGTAATGTTGGAGCGCATGTATTCAATGATTGGCTCTTTGCTTAATTGAACTGCGCAACCGCCAGCAGAACGCTCGGCCGAGGCATCTGATAATTCAAATGCTTGCTCAACCTTGAGGTCAGGTAAACCTTCAATTTCTAAAATACGGCCAGAGAAAATATTTTTCTTACCTTGCTTCTCAACCGTTAATAAACCTTTTTTGATCGCATATAAAGGAATTGCGTTGACCATATCGCGCAAAGTAATGCCGGGTTGCATCTTACCTTTGAAGCGTATTAATACAGACTCAGGCATATCCAATGGCATTACGCCAGTAGCGGCAGCAAAAGCAACTAAGCCAGAGCCAGCAGGAAAGGAGATCCCGATAGGAAAGCGAGTATGGCTATCGCCGCCAGTTCCACAGGTATCTGGCATGAGTAGACGATTTAGCCAGCTATGAATCACACCATCACCAGGGCGTAATGAAACGCCACCACGATTGGTCATAAACGCTGGCAATTCATGGTGAGTACGAATATCTACTGGTTTTGGATAGGCAGAGGTGTGGCAGAACGATTGCATGACTAAATCAGCAGAGAAGCCCAAGCAAGCAAGGTCTTTTAATTCATCGCGGGTCATTGGACCAGTGGTGTCTTGCGAACCTACGGTAGTCATGTGGGGCTCACAATAAGTACCTGGACGTACTCCTTGACCTTCTGGCAAGCCACAAGCGCGACCGACCATCTTCTGCGCCAAGGTGAAACCCTTCTTGTTATCGGGCGGGCTAACGGGAACACGGAATTCTGTAGAGGCTGGTAAGCCAAGTGCTGCGCGTGCTTTGGCGGTAAGACCACGGCCGACGATCAAAGGAATGCGGCCACCAGCACGAACTTCATCCAAGATGACTGGTGACTTCAATGAGAAAGAAGCAATTTCTTTTCCATTTTTAAAGGCCTTGCCCTCGTATGGACGTAATTCAATTTCGTCGCCCATATCCATATTGGAAACATTAATCTCAATTGGCAATGCACCAGCATCTTCCATCGTATTAAAGAAGATCGGGGCAATCTTGGCACCTAAGCAAACACCACCAAAACGCTTGTTTGGTACGAAGGGGATATCTTGACCAGTCCACCACAACACAGAATTCGTTGCGGATTTACGTGAGGATCCTGTACCAACTACATCTCCAACGTAGGCAATTTGATTGCCCTTTTTTTGGAGAGCTTCAATTTGTTTCATTGGGCCACGCACACCAACCTCGTCTGGATCAATACCTGGACGTGGGTTCTTCAACATGATGGTTGCATGCAATGGAATATCTGGGCGGCTCCATGCGTCAGGCGCAGGGGACAGGTCATCGGTATTGGTTTCGCCGGTAACTTTAAATACAGTGAGCTTCATGCTTTCTGGAACAGCAGGGCGGCTTGTAAACCATTCAGCATCAGCCCAGCTTTGCATGACTGCCTTAGCTTGTGCATTGCCTTTTTCTGCTAATTCCTGAACATCATGGAAGTAGTCAAACATCAATAAGGTCTTTTTCAATGCCTCTGCTGCGGTTGCTGCACACTCAGCATCTGACAACAATTCAACCAGAGGTTTAATGTTGTAACCACCCAGCATGGTACCCAAGAGTTCAGTTGCCTTAATTCGAGAAATCAAGGGAGACTTCTCCGTCCCCTTGGCAATCAGATCCAAAAACTCTGCCTTCACTTTGGCTGCTTCATCCACTCCAGCAGGTACGCGATGAGTAATCAGCTCAACCAATTCCGCTTCTTTTCCCTTTGGAGGATTTTTGAGCAAACCCACTAACTCTGCAGTTTGATCTTTAGTCAGGGGGAGGGCTGGAATTCCAAGAGCTGCGCGTTCGGCAACTTGAGCGTTGTAGGCTTCTAGCATCGTATTTCCTATTGGGTAAGAGTTATCAACAGTAAGACTTAGCAGGGCGTGTCCCTTAATTAGTCTATTGTAATTCGGAATTCATGTCTTATATAAGACTTAATTATCAAAATATCCTAAATTGCTTAAAATTTAGGCAAATTATCATTCAAGCGACTTTTTTGCGCTCAATTTTGGTAGTCGTCAGATGGAGAGGGGGAAATTTACTGCGCTTAGACATAACTAAAACTTCTTCAGTTGATTCCAAATTGCACAAATATAAGCCTAAAAGCTTGCACTTGTCTAAATAAATGACATCAAACCATTTGATCATTGAGTTGCCGAAGAATTTTTAATGACTCAGTCGCTATCGTTATAATTACTTTTTCCAACAGAGCTTAAGCGATGACCAAATACGTTTTTGTCACTGGTGGTGTGGTTTCTTCTTTAGGGAAAGGAATTGCAGCTGCCTCGCTTGCCGCGATTCTCGAATCCCGCGGCCTGAAAGTCACCCTCCTAAAATTAGACCCTTATATCAACGTTGACCCGGGGACCATGAGCCCGCTTCAGCATGGTGAAGTTTTTGTTACTGAAGATGGAGCTGAAACAGACCTCGATCTTGGCCATTATGAGCGCTTCGTTTCCGCGAAAATGCGCAAGAGTAATAACTTCACAACTGGTCAGATCTATGAGTCTGTAATAAGTAAAGAACGGCGTGGTGAGTACCTAGGTAAAACTGTCCAGGTAATTCCCCATATTACAAATGAGATACAGGCGTTTGTAGAGCGTGGTGCAAAGGCAAGTCACGATGGTCAGGCCGACATTGCGATTTGTGAGATCGGTGGAACCGTTGGTGACATCGAATCATTACCATTTTTAGAAGCTGCTCGGCAAATGAGTATTCGCCTGCCAAAGCACAGTTGCGCATTTGTTCACCTTACATTGGTTCCTTATATTGCCAGTGCAGGAGAATTGAAGACAAAACCCACCCAGCACTCAGTACAAAAACTGCGTGAAATCGGCATCATGCCGACGGTACTGTTGTGCCGTGCAGATCGCCCAATTCCGGAAGATGAGCGCGCAAAAATTTCTCTGTTTTCAAATGTACGTGAAGAGGCCGTAATCTCAGTTTGGGATGTTGATACTATCTATAAGATTCCAGAGATGCTGCAAGCGCAAGGTATGGATGACTTGATTTGTCGCGAATTAGATATTCAAGCTAAACCAGCAGACCTATCCGTTTGGGCAAATCTAGTTTACGAACTTGCTAACCCACAACACGAAGTCACCATTGGCATGGTTGGCAAGTATGTTGAGTTAACAGAGTCATATAAATCATTGATTGAAGCTTTACGTCACGCCGGAATTCATAATCACACTCGCGTTAACATTAATTACATTGATTCTGAAGTAATTGAAAAAGATGGTGTTGATTGTCTGCAATATTTAGATGCAATCTTAGTTCCAGGTGGATTTGGTAAGCGCGGTACCGAAGGAAAGATTGCTGCCATTCGTTATGCCCGTGAAAATAATGTTCCATACCTAGGCATTTGCTTAGGCATGCAGTTAGCTGTGATCGAATTTGCGCGCCATGTGGCTAACATTACTCATGCTAACAGTACTGAGTTTGACCCAGAGACCGAGAATCCAGTTGTTGCCTTGATTACAGAGTGGGTTGATCGAGAAGGTCGAGTTGAGAAACGTAGCAATGATTCTGATCTAGGTGGAACCATGCGCTTAGGTTCCCAGCGTTGCCCCGTCAAGGCCGGCACTCTGGCTCACAAGATCTATGGTGCTGAAGTAAATGAACGTCATCGACATCGCTATGAAGTAAATAATATTTACGTTCCTCGTCTAGAGAAGTCCGGCTTAATTATTTCTGCCAGAACTCCAAATGAGTCTTTGCCCGAAATGATGGAATTGCCTAGCTCTATGCATCCTTGGTTCTTTGGTGTGCAGTTCCATCCAGAGTTCACTTCGACTCCACGTGATGGGCATCCATTATTTTCCGCATTTATTAATGCATCATTAGTTCATCAAGCTGCAACCGAAAAACAAGTTGCCTAGGAGAAATACATGAGCGCATTTAAGTTATGTGGTTTTGATGTTGGCATAGACCAGCGCTTCTTTTTGATTGCGGGTCCTTGCGTCATTGAGTCTGAGCAATCAGCCTTAGATATCGCAGGTGAGCTCAAAGAGATTACTGCTGCTCTCAGCATTCCATTTATCTACAAGTCTTCCTTTGATAAAGCCAATCGCTCTTCTGGGACTTCTTTTCGTGGCTTGGGTATGGAAAAGGGTCTGGAGATTCTGGCTCGCGTGAAGCGCGAGATTGGTGTGCCGGTATTGACGGACATTCATGACATCAGCGAAATAGCGCCGGTATCAAATGTAGTGGATGTGCTTCAAACGCCAGCTTTCTTGTGCAGACAAACGGATTTCATTCGAGCTTGCGCTCAAAGTGGCAAGCCAGTGAACTTCAAGAAGGGTCAATTTTTATCCCCTCATGAAATGCTTAACGTGATTGATAAAGCACGTGCTGCCGCTAAAGAGGTCAATCTTCCAGATCAATTTATGGTTTGCGAGCGTGGCGCTTCATTTGGCTACAACAACTTAGTTTCTGATATGCGTAGTTTGGCTATTTTGCGTGAAGCAAAAGCACCTGTTGTATTTGATGCGACCCACTCGGTGCAACTTCCTGGTGGTCAAGGCAATGCGAGTGGTGGCCAGCGTGAATTTGTTCCCGTGCTAGCTCGTGCTGCTGTTGCAGTCGGTATCAGCGGCTTATTTATGGAGACACACCCAGATCCAGCTAAGGCACTATCTGATGGACCAAATGCTGTGCCTTTAAACCGCATGAAAGAATTACTTGAGTCTTTAGTTGCAATTGACTCTGTTGTGAAAAAGCCCGGTTCATTTTTAGAAGACAGCTTTAAGTAGGTCCCCATATTCATTTAATTTAGGAGAAGGTGCATGAGCGCCATTGTTGACATCATCGGTAGAGAAGTTTTAGATTCACGCGGCAATCCCACTGTTGAATGCGATGTATTGCTTGAGTCAGGTGTGATGGGTCGTGCAGCCGTGCCTTCAGGGGCATCGACTGGTTCACGTGAAGCTATTGAGCTGCGTGACGGAGATCAAGCACGCTATTTAGGTAAGGGCGTTCTCAAAGCCGTACAAAATATTAATATCGAGATCGCTGAATCTATCCTCGGTCTGGATGCTAGCGAACAAGCGTTCCTTGATCACACCTTGATCGAATTAGATGGAACGCATAACAAAGCACGCTTAGGTGCTAACGCAACCTTAGCTGTTTCTATGGCCGTAGCACGCGCTGCTGCAGAGGAGGCTGGCTTACCCTTGTATCGCTACTTTGGTGGATCAGGCGGCATGCAATTGCCTGTCCCAATGATGAATATTGTCAATGGTGGCGCTCACGCAAATAACAGTCTAGATATTCAGGAATTCATGGTGATGCCAGTAGGGGCGCAAAGCTTCCGTGAAGCTCTCCGCTGCGGCGCTGAAATCTTCCATGAATTGAAAAAGATTCTGGGTGCTCAAGGTATGCCAACAACTGTTGGAGATGAGGGTGGCTTTGCACCTAATTTCAAGAGCAATCAAGAGTGCTTACAAACTATCATGAAGGCAATTGAAGGTGCTGGTTATCAAGCTGGTGAAGATGTCTTGTTAGCTTTGGATTGCGCTGCTAGTGAATTCTATAAAGATGGTAAGTACCACCTATCTGGAGAGGGTTTACAACTAAGCTCAAGCGAATTCTCAGACTATCTTGGTAACTTGACTGATCAATTTCCAATCGTATCAATTGAGGATGGTATGCATGAGAGTGATTGGGATGGATGGGCGGACATTACTCAAAAATTAGGCAAGAAGATCCAGTTGGTTGGCGATGATCTCTTCGTTACTAATACTCGCATTCTCAAGGAAGGTATTGAGAAAGGTATTGCTAACTCCATCTTGATCAAGATCAACCAAATTGGCACCTTAACTGAGACCTTTGCTGCGATTGAAATGGCTAAGCGTGCCAATTACACAGCAGTCATTTCTCATCGCTCCGGTGAAACAGAAGACAGCACCATTGCTGATATTGCCGTTGGTACGAATGCTGGCCAAATCAAGACCGGCTCTTTGTCTCGCTCTGATCGAATTGCTAAATATAACCAGTTGTTACGCATAGAAGAAGACTTGGGTGATGTTGCTACTTATCCAGGTAAGTCAGTTTTCTATAACCTGAAACGCTAGTCACAAACTAGCTAGCTCATGCGCCTTGTCATCTACTCGATGCTGCTATTGCTGATCGCAATACAATACCCACTTTGGTTGGGTAAGGGTGGATGGCTAAAGGTTTACGAGATGGAAAAGCAGCTTGAGTTGCAGCAAGCTAAAAACAGTCTGCTCAGCTTGCGTAATGCTAAGCTCACTGGCGACGTTAAGGATTTAAAAGAGGGTAGCCGCGCGATTGAAGAGCGGGCTCGTGTTGAGCACGGCATGCTGAAAGAGGGAGAGTTCTTTGTTCAAATCCTGCCTTCTGAAAAATCTACATCCAATGCTGCTGATGGCCTAAAGCCAACAACAACGAAGCAGTAACTGAGCTATAAAATCGTTTAATGCCCGCTTGATGGTGGTCTTGTAGCATCTGCCAATAAATCTGTTTTAAAGACCTGCCTACAATCAACCGCATCAAAGCGATAGGCTTTGGCGCAAAAATCGCATTCGGTTTCTACGGCGCCTTGCTCTGCAAGAATGCTTTCAACCTCCTCTTCGCCTAGCATTCTCAGAATATCAGCGACCTTGGTGCGTGAACAGCGGCAGCTAAACCGAATAGGGCGAGGCGGGAAACTTCGGACACCGCTTTCTGTTGACTCTTCTAAGAATAGACGGCGAAGAATGGTGTCCGGCGAAAGCGTGAGCAATTCTTCATTGGTAATCGTTTCACCCAGGGTCTGAATTCTGGTCCAACCTTCAGCTGCAAGTTGAGGATCAAGATGGGCATGGCCCCCCGAATCGGGTAATCGCTGCAATAGTAATCCGCCAACATGGGTGTCATTGGATGCTAGCCAGATTCGGGTATCCAATTGTTCTGAGTTTTGCATGTACAGAGCAATAGCCTCGGCAGCGCTGGTAACAGGCTTAATGACAGTGCCGCGATGTTCTTGAAGGGCTACGATACCTTGGTAGGGCGGTTGACCAGGTTGACGGTCTGATGGATCTAGAGTGATTACTAGGCGCCCAGTATTGTTCGCATCCAGTAATTCACCTAGGGTGGCATTGGGATCAATGCTAGCAGGGTCTACAGATAGCTTTACAGTAGCTCGCATCGTTAGGTCGGACTTGCATTCCACCACGAGAAGCTGAATAGGTCCTTTGCTTTGAGCTTGAATAATCAAGGTCCCATCAAATTTGAGGCTGGCACTCAACAGGGTCGCTGCACCCACAAAATCACCTAAGATTCGCCTGACTACGGGAGGATCATTACGACGCTCTAATACGGCCTGCCAGGCGGTACTAATAGAAACAATTTCACCGCGGACCGGGGCGCCATCACACATAAATACAAGTAATTCGTTCATAAGTGAAAGTATCCACTTTTTTGGTGATCAGAGTGCCAAATGATCAAATCTAAAGCCGACCTGAGATAATGCTGTTTATGCATATAAGAACACGTTTCGCCCCCAGTCCAACGGGCTTTATTCACTTGGGCAACCTTCGCAGCGCTTTATATCCGTGGGCCTTTGCTCGCCATAACCAAGGCGACTTTATTTTGCGCATAGAGGATACCGATGTAGAGCGCTCCACACAAGAAGCTGTCGACGTCATTATTGAAGGTATGGCATGGCTTGGCCTGGATTTAGATGAAGGTCCAATTTATCAAATGCAACGTATTGATCGTTATCGTGCGGTTATTAAGCAGATGCTCGATGCTGGCCTAGCTTACCCTTGCTACATGAGCGAAGAAGAGCTCAATAAGCTTCGCGACCAACAAATGGCCAATAAAGAAAAGCCGCGCTATAACGGCCAATGGCGACCTGAGCCGGGCAAAACTCTGCCAGCAATACCGGATGGTGTTCTACCAGTGATTCGGTTTAAAAATCCTATTGGCGGATCCGTGATTTGGGAAGATGCGGTTAAGGGCAAGATCGAAATTAGCAATGATGAGTTGGATGATTTAGTCATTGCCCGTCCTGATGGCACACCAACCTATAACTTCTGTGTTGTAGTTGATGACCTCGACATGAACATCACCCATGTAATTCGTGGCGATGACCATGTCAACAACACGCCACGCCAAATTAACATCATGAAGGCGCTCGGCGGTACTCCACCGGTATATGCGCATCTACCAACGGTCCTGAACGACTCTGGTGAAAAAATGAGTAAGCGTAATGGAGCTATGAGTGTGCGTGATTATCAAAAAGCAGGCTACTTACCTGAAGCTATTCTGAATTACCTAGCTAGATTAGGTTGGTCACATGGCGATGCAGAGATTTTTACTAAAGAGCAATTCGTCAATTGGTTTGACTTAGGCAGTCTTGGTCGATCACCGGCACAACATAATCCAGAAAAACTACTCTGGCTAAATCATCAATATATTCAGAACGCAGATCCTGCAGATTTGGCAGAGGCGACTAAACCATTCGCACATGAACTTGGCATCGATACAGAAAATGGTCCGGACTTTGTGCAAGTAGTTGCTCTACTAAAAGATCGTGCTAATACGCTGATTGAAATTGCGGAAGGTGCCAAGCTGTTCTATTTGCCGGCACCCGCTCATAACAGTGAGCAAATTGCAGAAAATATTCCCACTGAAATCATTCCTGCTATGAAGGATTTGATTAAAGCCATTCAATCTGCTGAGCATACAAAAGCAGCTTACGGGGCAGCCTTTAAAGAAGTATTAGCCAAGCATCAGATCAAAATGCCAGCATTAGCAATGCCAGTGCGTTACGCTTTGTTTGCAACTACACAGACGCCGGCCATTGACTCCGTCTTGCTAGTAATCGGTAAGAATGAGGCGGTAGCAAGGCTTTCTAAGGTGGTCTAAACCAGAACTTGCCTCCTCCTACAAAAATAGGATAAAATCTTGGATTGTTTTGAGTGTCTTGTAGGGTTTGAACGAGATTACGGGGGTATAGCTCAGCTGGGAGAGCGCTTGCATGGCATGCAAGAGGTCAGCGGTTCGATCCCGCTTATCTCCACCAAGCATTTAGAATGGCAGCATTAGTTTTAGTAGTAGTCCAGGTCCCCATCGTCTAGAGGCCTAGGACATCACCCTTTCACGGTGAGTACGGGGGTTCGAATCCCCCTGGGGACGCCAAAATTTTGGCTAGTTGTGAGTAGTAAGAAGTGACACAAGTAGCATTCGTTGTAATTGGAGCGGTAGTTCAGTTGGTTAGAATATCGGCCTGTCACGCCGAGGGTCGCGGGTTCGAGTCCCGTCCGCTCCGCCAAGTTAGTTTAGAAAGCCCCTGCATAAGGGGCTTTTTTTATTTCTACCTCATCTTTTTTAAAGCTTTTTCATGGGCGGTGGTTTTGGTGCCGCTTTATACAAGGGCTCTACTGCCGGCATGAGCGCAGTGAGTTGTTCTATTCGGGTTTCGCCAGAAGGGTGGGTGGACAAGAACTCTGGAGAACTTTTGCCTTTGGTTGCCTTCAACATTTTTTGCCAAACACTAATTGCGCCCATGGGGTTATATCCCGCTCTTGCCGCAAGCTCCAATCCAATTGCATCCGCTTCCGATTCATTCTCTCTAGAGTTTGGCAAAACAATTGCGTATTGGGCAACTTGGTTTGCTGCGCTCACTGCGGAACCATAAGGACCAGCTACTGCCATAGCAATATTTACCAATACATTTTGTGCGGTCGCTTGGGATACGCGCTCCCGACCATGCTCCCTTAAGGCATGAGCGATTTCATGACCCATGATGGCAGCAATTTCATCATCATTTAAATTCAGCTGCTCAATAATTCCGGTGTAGAAAGTGATCTTGCCGCCGGGGGCACAAGTAGCATTCAGAACGGGTGCATCAATAAGTGTAAGCCGCCAATCCCATTGCTTGGTGTCATCTCGGAATGCTTCGGTCTGCGGGATTAATCTATTGGCTATGAACTTTAATCGATCATACGTAGGTCCAGTGGTGACCAGGATATTTTTCTCTTTTGCCTTTTGATTCTGCTCGTTATAACTTACCGCAGAGATACGATTAACCTCTTCTGACGAAGCCATCATGAATTGTGATCGGTTAACGCCAACCGCTCCTGAGCGGGTTGTGTTGGCGCACGCCGATAGTAAAAAGACAAATGCAAGAATTAAACAGATACGAATGCTCAAATGAAATCCTTGCTGTTAATGCAGACTTTTTTAAATTACTTCTTCTTTGGAGGCGTAATCGAAGCGGCCATTGCGTCAAAGTAAATCACTCGAACCTGCTCACCAACATTAACATCTGCTAGCAATTGCGGGTTTTTTACGGTAACAACAGTAACTTTGCCACTTGGACCTTTAACTGAGACCAATTTTTTGGGACGATCAACAGCGATGATGTCCGCAATAATGGTCGTAGTGTTTGTGATGGTGCGAGTTGGTTTTTCACCAGGCTTAGAAGTTACCTCAGAAGCAGTTTCCACCTTACTACGAATACCATCGCTTTTGGTCTTAATCAACTCAATTGCAACGGCAAGTTCATAGGTCACATTGAGTCGGTCACCTACTTTTATCTGATCAAAACTCTTAATTTCAGGGCCAGCAATAAACTTGGATTCACCATCATTATTTTTGAAGAAAATCGTGCGTGTTTTCTTATCAATCTTCGTTACAGTACCTTCGTACAGTTGAAAAATATTGTCAGTAACTGCTGCGTCCACCACTACAGCATTCGCAGCTGGCGCCTGTGCCATTACCAATGCTGGGGAAGTCAATAATGTGGCGGCTACTAGGGTAATTTGGGCGATTTTAATTTTCATAACTTTCCTTATTATTAAGTATCTATAACGATATTAGCGTATTTTCAATTGCCAAATTCTTTTGGCATGACCACAGATGAATTACCTGAGAGCGCTTAGCTTAAAGTCGCTCCCACCAGTTGCCAGAAAAGTGGCATTGCAACCAGTCGATGCACTGACTCACCTTACCTGGCACCAAACGGGGTGAAGAAAATACCGCGTGAATTTCTTGGGAGGGCAAGCTCCAATCAGTCAGTATGGGCTGTAAGGTGCCCTTATTGATAGAGTGATAAGCGACATACCAAGGGATGGTAGCTAAGCCCATGTTCCCGATGGTTGCAGCTAGCAAAGCAGATAGGTTATTGGAATACAGCGGGCCTTTAACGGGTATTGATATGGTTTCACCATCACCCCCACTAAAGTGCCAGCGGTGATTATCTTGAACTGAGCTATAGATTAAGGCCTGATGTGCCACCAAATCCTCTGGATGATTTGGAGTGCCGTGCTGCCTTAAGTACTCTGGGCTGGCTACCAAAACCCAAGGATTTAAACCTAAATAACGTGAGCCCAAAGACGAGTCTGCGAGGCGACCCATGCGGATTGCAAGATCAACGCCACTTTCAACCAGATTGACATATTGATCCTCAAGACTGAGATGTACCTCTAGTTTTGGGTTTTGATTCATAAATTGCAGCACTAGCGGAGTCAAGATACGTCGTCCGAAGGCAACTGAAGAGCTAATGATCAATTTACCCTGCGTCTCGCCTTGCAATAGTGCAGCTAGATTGTCTGCCTCCTCAAGCTCTCTTGAAATGATCTTGCATTTTTCATAGTAGATCTCCCCAATCTCCGTTGGGGTGACCCCTCTTGTGCTGCGATGCAATAAAAGGGAACCGAGACGTTTTTCTAAAAAAGCGATATGTTTGGTTGCAGTAGGCTGAGTAATGCCCAGACTGGCTGCAGCCTTGCTAAATGAGCCGGTTTCTACGACTCTAACAAAAAGGGCGATTCCCTGAATTCGATCCATTTATGAATTCTAACTGGATTTGGTTTGGGTATTCCATTTTGGAATAGCTCATATGATGGCAGATGGGATTCTCATTTAGCTCTGAAGTGGTGATGATGTAACCATTCTTAAACAGCGAGGTAAACATCATGGCCAAAATGAAAGCCGCAATGGCAGCAGTTCTTGTAATGGAAAAAGAGGGCATCACCACTGCATTTGGTGTTCCCGGAGCAGCTATTAATCCACTTTACGCCCAGTTGCGTGAGCGTCAGTCGATTACTCACATCCTAGCTCGACATGTTGAAGGCGCTTCGCACATGGCTGAAGGCTATACAAGAGCTAAGGCAGGCAATATTGGCGTTTGTATCGGAACTTCCGGACCAGCTGGTACGGACATGATTACTGGGCTGTATTCGGCAAGTGCTGACTCTATTCCCATTCTCTGCATTACTGGACAAGCTCCACGTGCCCGCCTTTATAAAGAAGACTTTCAGGCTGTTGATATCGAAACAATTTCCAAGCCGGTAACGAAGATGTCTGTAACAGTTCGAGAGCCTGGCTTAGTGCCGCGCGTCTTCCAGCAGGCATTTCATGTGATGCGTTCAGGCCGTCCCGGTCCTGTATTAATTGACTTGCCGATTGATGTTCAATTAGCTGAAATTGAATTTGATATCGATACCTATGAGCCATTGCCGGTATACAAACCAGCAGCTAGCCGCAAGCAGATTGAAAAAGCGCTGGAAATGTTGATGTCAGCCAAAAAGCCATTAATTGTTGCTGGCGGTGGAATTATTAATGCTGATGCAGATGCACTATTAGTAGAGTTTGCAGAATTGACTGGCATTCCCGTGATTCCAACCCTCATGGGCTGGGGCACTATTCCGGATGATCATCCACTGATGGCGGGCATGGTTGGTCTTCAAACCTCGCACCGTTATGGTAATGCCACCATGCTAGCTAGTGATCTTGTTTTAGGTATCGGCAACCGCTGGGCTAACCGTCATACAGGATCAATCGATGTGTATTGCAAAGATCGTCAGTTTATTCACGTTGATATTGAGCCAACGCAAATTGGTCGCGTATTTAATCCCGATTACGGAATCGTTTCGGACGCAAAAGCGGCGCTAGAGTTATTTGTAGAAGTTGCGAAAGAATGGAAAGCAAAAGGCAAGCTCTCTAACTACAGTGAGTGGGTTGAGCGCTGCCAGGAGCGTAAGAGCTTGATGCACCGTAAAACTAACTTTGATAATGTACCTATCAAGCCACAACGTGTCTATCAAGAGATGAATTCCGTATTTGGGCGTGATACCGTGTATGTATCGACTATTGGCCTATCGCAAATTGCGGGTGGACAATTCTTACATATCTATGGTGCTCGTCAATGGATCAACTGTGGTCAAGCTGGTCCCCTTGGCTGGACAATTCCAGCTGCATTAGGTGTATTGGCATCTGATACAACAAAGACTGTAGTTGGACTTGCTGGTGATTACGACTTCCAATTCTTAATTGAGGAATTAGCAGTTGGCGCACAATTTAACTTGCCGTTAGTCATGGTCTTAGTAAATAACAGTTATCTAGGATTAATCCGTCAAGCACAGCGTGGCTTTGAGATGGATTACTGCGTACAACTGGCCTTTGACAATATCAACGTGGACGATCAAAACCTGAAGGGCTATGGAGTTGATCACGTTCAAGTCGTTGAAGGGCTTGGTTGCAAAGCTATCCGAGTTTCAGATCCAAATAAAATCAGTGCTGCATTGATTGAGGCACAAAAGATGGCTAAGGAGCACCGTGTTCCCGTAGTAGTGGAGATCATTTTAGAAAAAATCACCAATATTGCGATGGGAACCGAGATTAACAATATCAATGAATTTGAAGATATTGATTGCCGTCATCCTGCTGGAACAGAGGGATTAGTGGCTGCCGGTCTTCTTGAGTAATCGATTCATTGCCCTGAATTTAGCCCTGTATCATCCAATTTGATTGTTATTAAGGAATAGGAATGCCCAAGTTTGCAGCCAACCTCACTATGTTGTTCAACGAAAAACCATTTTTGGAGCGTTTTGCGCTAGCCAAGATTGGTGGTTTCAAAGCCGTTGAATTTCTATTTCCTTATGCTTTTGAAGCTAGTGAAATCAAATCTGCTTTAGATAACAATGCCTTAAAGTTGGTATTACACAACTTGCCAGCTGGAGATTGGGACGCGGGGGAAAGAGGTATCGCATGTCACCCAGACCGTGTTGCTGAGTTTCGTTCCGGAGTTGCCAAGGCGATTGAGTACGCCAGTATTTTGGGCGTACCTCAACTCAACTGCTTAGCAGGAAAGACTCCTGAGGGTGTAGATCCAGCTTTGGTTCATGACACCTTTGTCAGCAATCTACAGTTTGCCGCTGCTGAGCTGAAGAAGTCTGGATTAAAACTGTTGATTGAGCCAATCAATACCTTTGATATTCCCGGCTTCTATCTTTCTAAAACTGCCCAAGGCATTGCGATACTGGATGCAGTTGCTGCTGATAATGCATTTTTGCAATACGACATCTACCATGCCCAGCGCATGGAAGGTGAGTTAGCTAATACGATTCAAAAATACTTTGCTCGAATAGCGCATATTCAGTTAGCGGATAATCCAGGTCGTAATGAGCCTGGTACCGGGGAAATTAACTACGGCTACTTATTTGATTTATTAACTCGCCTTCGATATACAGGTTACATCGGTTGTGAATATAAACCTTTGAAAACTACTGAGGCTGGCCTACATTGGATGGGTCAATACGAGCAGTAATATCAGTTGAGCTACATATCAATAAATAATAATTTAGGAATGAATCATGAGTAAATTAAAAATAGGCTTTGTGGGTTTGGGCATTATGGGTACGCCAATGGTAGGGCATTTGATCGCAGCAGGTCATGAGCTGTTTATCAATACCCGCAGCAAAGTTCCAGATGAGTTAGCTAAAACTGCAGCCGTTCTCTGTGCTTCCCCAGCGGAAGTTGCGACTAAGGCAGAGATCATTATTACGATGGTTCCAGATACTCCTGATGTAGAGAAAGTTCTTTTTGGAGATAAGGGTATTGCTTCAGGTCTTAACAAAGGCAAGATCGTAGTTGATATGAGCTCAATCTCTCCCATTTCCACAAAAGATTTTGCAAAGCGCATTAATGATCTGGGTTGCGAATATCTAGATGCCCCTGTATCTGGTGGCCAATTAGGCGCAAAGGGTGCAAGCCTCACCATCATGGTTGGTGGCAAGCAAGCTATCTTTGACAAAGTCAAACCTGTATTTGATTTGATGGGAAAAAATATCACCTTAGTTGGTGATAATGGTGCCGGCCAAGTTACTAAAGTAGCCAATCAAATTATTGTTGCCCTCAATATCGAAGCCGTTGCAGAGGCCTTGGTGTTTGCCTCTAAGGCAGGCGCCGATCCGGCAAAAGTTAGACAAGCCTTAATGGGCGGCTTTGCCAGCTCAAAAATACTTGAAGTTCATGGTGAGCGCATGATTAATCGTACCTTTGATCCTGGCTTTAGGATTGAACTTCACCAAAAAGATTTAAGTTTGGCCCTCAGCAGTGCTAAGGCTCTGGGCGTTAGTTTGCCTAATACCGCTAGTGCACAAGAATTATTTAATTCCTGTGCAGCGCATGGTGGAAAATCATGGGATCATTCTGCTATGGTCAAAGCATTAGAAAAAATGGCTAATTTTGAAATAGGTCAAAAAAGCTAGAGGAAGAAGTATGGCAGTAACCTTGGTTGTTTATTTGCATGGCTTTCGGTCTTCACCAAACTCAACCAAGGCAGTAATGACTGGGGAAGCGGTGAGGGCTCTTTCTTCGCAAGACCATTCTTATGAGTGGTATTGCCCTCAATTGCTTGCATCTCCAAAAGAAAGCTTGGAGATGGTGGTCAAGCATATTGATCTAGCCAAAGTTGAACACATGGTGATCGTCGGATCCTCCTTAGGCGGTTTCTATGCAAACTATCTTGCCGAAAAATATCATTGCAAAGGGATTGCCCTTAATCCTGCCGTATTCGCCGCTAGAGAATTAGAGCCTCATGTTGGCATGATGACTACCTATGACAGCGAAGAGCCCTTTGATTTTAAGGCTGAATACATCGATGAATTACGTGCCTTACAGGTAGATTCAATTACTGATCCCAAGCGCTATTTTTTAATTGCCGCAAAAGGTGACGAGCTTTTGGATTGGAAGGAAATGGTAGCTTTTTACCCTGGCGCCAAACAACTTATTCTCGACGGTGGCGATCACGGAATTTCTGACTATGCCAACCATCTTTCTGCAGTAATCGACTTTATCGAGCATTAATTTCTTGATGGATGTAATCGGCAATCGGTTTCAATTTGTACCCAGAAAATCTCTGTGGATTCTGATTGCTGCAATTTTTCTATCACTTTTTGGACATCTGATTTTATTCTTTGGGTTTCCATTCCTCTCTTTTGGTAGTGCGCCCCCCATTGCCGAAGATCTCATCATCAAAACAGAGCTACGCGTTGAGCCACCTAAGAAAATACAACTAACTACGGCACCAAAGAAAAATGCGTCGCCCAAGCAAACTAACGCCGTATCAGCCGACCCTTTGGCAGATCAGGGGAAAGGAGAGCAGGGCGCATTAGGCAATCAGTCTGGGCAAGCATTTCGCCTTCCTGAGTCCGGTACGTATTATTTTGATGCTTATGTCGATGGGCAACTCATTCAAGCTGCTCAACTGGATTGGATTACGGAGGGCAATAATTACCGTTTGTATATCAACATACCTTACGCCATCGTCGGCCCGTTTGTTTTTGAATCTAGAGGCACTGTCGATGCCTATGGCATAGCGCCATCCATTTACTGGACACAGCGGGGTACAAAACCACCGCGCTATTCTCGCTTTGATCGTGACCAGAGTGGAGCAGGGAAGATGTACTTCTCGGAAAAGCCTGAGTTCACGCCGGATCTACTTCCAGGCACCCAAGATCGATTTAGCTTACTTTTTCAACTAGCCTCCTTACTCAATGGCAGCGACAAGATTGATGAGGCTGGCAGTATTCGAAGCATTCCTGTAGTTGACTATGACACTCTCGAGATGTGGCAATTTAAAAGTTACGGCGAGAAAGAATCAGAAGATATTCCAAGCCTAGGTAAAGGGATTAATCGCCATTACGCTTTGATGCAACGCGAAAGCAGTCCTTATAAGCGTCAGGTCGATATATGGCTAGCGAGAGACTTGGATTGGCTCCCCGGCAGAATGCGCTCACTAGAATCCAATGGACGCATCTTAGAACTCGTATTCAAGCAAAGGGCACCCATTGATAAATCTAGGCTAGTTAACTAAGGCTAGGGCTACAGCTACAGCAATCCAATTTAGAACCCAGAGCCTGATCTAGGATTTTGGTTTGATCTACCCAATAAAGCGCCCATCATGGTGTATAGCGCAGCCCCAGACATCGATACGGCAAAGATTCCGGAGAAAGAAATAATAATGGGGAGAATTCTCCAGCGTTCAGTAAGAACATATTCACCATAGCCAACGGTTGTGTACATCTCGCCGGCAAAATACAAGGTTTGGAGGTTGGTCGGGAATACTTGCAATCCTAAACAAATATAGGCCCAGGCAATAATTTCAAGCAAGTGAATAACAATAATCAATAAAATGGCAACGAAATACGATACAAAGTTAGCTCCATAGACACGTTTATTTTCAAGTTTTTGGTCAATCCAATGAAAGATACCGGCGATTGATAAAACGCTTAAACCATGGAATGTCAGCATTAAACACGTTAGAAATAATAAAAACCATATATCGCTATCGCCCATATCCGCATTAATTTCAGCAAAGAGTGTGCTGAAGCTGGGTAGGGAGTTTAGGCCAGGAAGCTTGTCCAATAAGCTACTAAAAGTCATCGATGTTATCCGTTAAATCTAGGGACATTTCTTATTTGACATAATAATGATTATACGCAGTATGTAGATAAGTTAATTATGAAGGAGACTTCTTGGGGCCGCCCGGATAAGGCTGCTTATAGAGCTTTAACCAACGTGACATTAAGCCATCACGAATATCATCCTTGCCAAATAATTGAGCAACGTCGATAGCCGTATATCCCTCATGATTTCTCATGCGTAAGTCTGCGCCATTATCAAGCAGGTATTTGATTAGTTGGTCGTTACCGGAACCGATTGACATCATTAATGGCGTTGTCTCACTTGGGCTTAATGCATTCACCTGAGCGCCATTAGTCATTAAAAACTGGGCTATCTCTAAATGACCATTGGTGGCTGCGTAGTGAATTGGTGACCAGCCAAGCTTATTTACAGCAGCTTTCTTTTGAAGAACCAGACTCTTAACTAAAGCAAGCTCGCCATCAAATGAAGCTAGCATAAGCGCATTTTCACCGCTTTTATTAGTCAAATTCACGTCTGTAGCAGGGTTGGAGAGCAATAAATCCGTAACCTTAAAGGATTTATCCCGGATCGCAAGGATCAACATGGGGGTGCCTTTAGGATCTAGCGTATTTGGGGTAACGCCCGCTTTTATTAAAGATCGTACCTCTGAGACGTCATCAAACTTTGCTGCTTTAGTGAAATCTGTAATCTGATCGGCAGTCTGAGCAATTGCCAGGCTAGAAAAGCATAATAAGTAGACATGAAAAAGATGGTTAAATTTAAATGAACTTCTCATGATATTGCTCTATTAATTTGAAAACATTGAAAAAAATTACTTGATGTCTGCTCAGCCAACAATTCAACTGAAACGCCCTTGAGATTAGCAACGAATTCACCAACCTTAGAAACCCAGGCTGGCTCATTCGTCTTGCCGCGAAACGGAATTGGGGCTAAATAAGGCGAATCCGTTTCAATCAGCATGCGTTCTAAGGGAACTTCCCTACAGGTTTCCTGTAGGTCCTTAGCGCTCTTAAAAGTCACAATGCCAGAAAACGAGATGTAAAAACCCATGTCAATAGCAGCCTTGGCAACTTCAGTTGTTTCTGTAAAGCAATGCATGACACCGCCAATCCGATCAGCGCCCTCTTCTTTCAGGATTCTGAGGGTGTCAGCTGAAGAGGCACGCGTATGGATGATGAGGGGCTTCTTAGCTGCAATAGCGGCGCGTATATGCGTTCTGAAGCGTTCCCTCTGCCATTCCATGGATTCATAGCTGCGATCGCCCATACGAAAGTAATCAAGCCCTGTTTCGCCAATCGCAATGATTTTGGGGTGCTTGGCTTCTTCGACTAAGAATTCAAAGCTGGGTTCTGGCGTATCTTCATAGTCTGGATGCACTCCAACCGAGGCATACAAATGAGGATAGTCCTCAGCTAGCTTTCGCACCTTGGGAAAGTCTGGAATATCTACAGACACGCATAGGGCATGACTCACCTTGCAGGCGGCCATATTAGACAAAACCTCAGGTAAACGGCTTTGAAATTCGGGGAAATCGAGGTGGCAATGTGAGTCTATAAACATGACTCGCTATTTTAGTCTTCAAATACCTGCTGGTATTGAGAAAGCAATGCTTCCAGTTGAATACGTGTGGCCAGCGGGTGATTTTCGTGACGCCGCGCCTGTATCAGAGACTTCCAGAAGCGCAGCAGCTTTGGAAGACGCGCTTTTTGCGCAAGCGTCTTGATAGCAGCCTCATGCTTGGGGTAATAGCGCGGCGAACCCATTTGGGCGCAACTTTGCACATCAGAGACCCATCGCTGCATAGTAGTCAACAAAACTGAATACCGAGCTTTTTGCGTTTTATCAGCAGCATCTAGCCAATTGATTCGACCGCCCTGCGACATCGCTTGCAATAAATAATTTGATGCCTGAATGGCAATCGCAAGCTCATCCTTCTCATCTTTATTGTGACGCGCAATTAAGGAGTCTAAAACTGCATAAGGTGCCCCACCCTGCTCGTCATAGATCGACTCGACATCGGCATCACTCATTTTTAAACCAAGAATCGTGCTCAGCTGGGTACGCAACCAACTGAGTCCGCTCAATCGATCTGGTCGGGGTGCGGACAGTAAGCGACAGCGAGAACGAATAGTTGGTAGCACGCGATCAAGGCGATCTGCTAGCAAAATAAAGATCGTATTTTTAGGAGGCTCTTCAAGAGACTTTAGTAATGTATTTGCGGAGTCAGGTCTGAGCATTTCTAAGGGATAAACCAGAATGACTCGGTTTCCGCCACGGTGAGTCCCAATAGACAACCCTTCAATTGCACTGCGGGCATCTTCAATAGAAATGCTCTTTTTTTCTTTTTTCTCGGGCGCATCCCCATCACCATCGGCTTGACTAGCCTTGGATTTTTTCGGAGACTCAGCATCAGAATCAAAATCACCCTGCGGCAAAAGCTTGCGATGCGTTTCTGGAACTAGTGCAATAAAGTCAGGGTGGTTGCCGGAATCAAACCATCGACAGGCTTCACATTGATTGCAAGGCTTTATGGCAGCAGATGTCTCACATAAAAGCGCTTTAGCCAACTCAATAGAAAACTCAAACTTACCGATACCGGATTGACCATGAATCAGAACTGCATTAGGCAATACAGCCAAGTTCATGCTATCCCAGACAGGCTCAAGCCATGGGGCTATTTTCTTAACTGATTCATTTGGAAGCATCACATCACTCATTTAGAGCTTCATCTTCAATGACTCGAGCTCAAGCCAAATAGCTTCTGGTGTTTGGGTGGCATCGACTAGATAAAAGCGATTTGGATCTGCCTTGGCTCTACGTAAATACTCTTGACGAACTTTTTCAAAAAAATCCAAATCCATTTTTTCAAATTTATCGGGCGCCCTTACCTTTGACCTTCTAGCTTCTGCAATCGAGCCAGGTAAATCAAAAAGGAAGGTTAAATCCGGTTGAAGCAATGAACCATCGGGGCGACCCTGAACCCATTTCTCCAAGTCATTTAACTTTGCTAGGCTTAAGCCGCGACCACCACCTTGATAAGCAAAGCTCGCATCCGTAAAGCGATCAGAAATCACAATCTTTCCTGCTTTCAATGCTGGCTCTATTACTTGTGCAATATGTTCCCGACGAGCAGCAAACATCAGCAGCGCCTCAGTTTCCAAATTCATTGACGTCTCAAGTAATAAGGCGCGAAGTTGTTCGCCTAATTGGGTACCGCCAGGCTCTCTGGTCATCACAACATCGCGATCAGGATGCCGCTGTTTAATCAAGTTGCTAAAAGATTCAATATGCGTGCTTTTACCCGCGCCATCGATACCTTCGAAGCTAATGAAATAACCTGGAGATTGATCTGTCATAACGATTACTGTGGCTTTGCTTGAGTGGAAGAATTGCGTTTACGTTGAAACTGATCAACTGCGCTTTCATGCTCTTTATAAGTTTTGGAGAAATGGCTAGTGCCATCGCCACGCGCCACAAAATACACCGCGTCACTTTTTGCCGGATGAATCACAGCAAGGAGGGACTCCTTGCTCGGCATGGCTATTGGCGTTGGTGGCAAACCCTTGTGCATGTAAGTATTGTAGGGACTGTCTCTGCGCAAATCCGTTTTTCGAAGATTGCCATCAAATTTGGGGCCAATTCCATAAATCACGGTTGGATCGGTCTGTAAGGGCATATTCAAATTGAGGCGATTCACGAAAACTGCGGAAACTAGCGACCTATCACTTGAGCGCCCCGTCTCCTTCTCCACAATCGAGGCCAAAATGAGCAGGTCATAAGAAGTTTTTAAGGGTGTGGCTGAGTCCCTTTGCTCCCAAGCAGCTGTTAGCTGCTTTTGCATGGCCTGCGAAGCCCTTCGATAAATTGAAGTATCTGAATCATCTGGATCAAAAAGATAGGTATCTGGGTAAAAGAGCCCCTCATCGCCTGGATAAGTCAGTCCGATAGTCTGTAGTAAGTCCTTGGAGCTCATCCCTCTAGTTTGATGAATGAGCGCTGGATGTTTATCAATCAGGCTTCTCAGTTGCCATATGGTCATGCCGGGAATGATGGCTACACTTTCTCGTACCCGATCACCACGGGCTATTTGTAACAAGATATTTCCCAAGCTAGCGCGGGGAGTCAACAGATAGGTTCCCGGCTTTAACTTAGAGCCAACTAAAAGTGCTCTTGCTGCCACTTGTAAAGTAACTACATTTGTAGATACTCCCTGCTCTGATAACTGACTTGCAATTGCAGATAGGCTAGATTGGGGAGTGATCTTGACTTTGTAGGCAGCTCCCTTATCAACATTTGATGTGGCTGGCACAACCGGCCATAAAAAGATGGCTCCGTACAAGATCAGCAGTAAGGAAAAGAAAATGAGGGCAAAGGATTTCCATAACCCACCTTTTGAGGGATTGATAAAAAGACTTCTCTGAAATTTTCTGCTCATCGAGATATGATAAAAGCTCATGACCCCAATCCCAAAAAACATCGCCATGCCCGCCTCCAGCCTGAACCCTGGTTTTACCCCCCTAAGCCATTGGGGCCTGATCTTGGTCCAGGGACCTGATGCCGCAGCCTTGCTACAAAGTCAATTAAGTAACTCCGTACTCAGCCTCAAGCGCACCATGTTGGGTGATATTGCACAAGGCCACGATTCTGTTCGACTAGTTGGCTACTGCAGCCCCAAAGGGCGTCTACTAGCTAGTGCTTGGCTTGGCTTATTTCCTGAATCGGTTAATTCGGACGACCGTTTTGCCCTTTTTGTTTCCAAAGATATTGCAGCGAGCACTGCAAAACGATTATCAATGTACGTACTGCGCTCAAAAGTAAAAGTGGTAGATGCCTCAGATGACTGGGAAGTCTTTGGTGCTTATCAAAACGAGAATGCTAGTCAATCAACCAATCCACTCAAAGACTCTCTTGCCTTGCGAATGCCTGATGTTCTGGCTCAAGGTCAATCTTTTCAGCGTACTCTGATTGCTCAGAAAAAGGTGGGTCCAACACCGTCATCAATAGATCAGACCTCACTAGATCAGTGGAATTCTTTAGAGGTATTGAGCGCCATCCCCAGAATTGTCTTGGCAACTCAGGAGCAATTTGTTCCGCAGATGATTAACTTTGAATCCGTTGCTGGCGTGGATTTCAAAAAAGGCTGCTATCCGGGTCAAGAAATTGTTGCTCGAAGCCAATACCGTGGCGCAGTAAAACGTAGACTTCAGCTTGTCCATATCGATACCAGCGTAACTGCCTTAGAGCTTTCAAAACCAGGCGTAGAATTATTTCTAGAAGGTGATGCTAGCCAGCCATGTGGCATGGTGGTGCTGGCTGCTGCCAATGCAACAAATTCAGCACGCATTGATCTTCAGATTGAATGTAAGCTCGATGCCCTTGAGATTGGAGCAATATGTCTTGGTGCAAACGATGGGCCGGTCTTAATACCGGATTCTCTCCCCTATCCCTTATTAGAAATTTAATCTCATTCCAACTCCACTTATATTGCTATGTGCTTAATTCTCTTTGCCTGGAAATCGCATCCAGACTACCCTTTGGTAGTTGCGGCAAACCGGGATGAATTTTATGAGCGCGATACTGATCCCATGGGATGGTGGTCTGAGCACCCTCATGTGTTGGCTGGTAAAGACCGAGCGGATGTATTAGGCAGCCCGGGAACTTGGCTGGGTTTCACAAAGTCAGGGCGTTTTGCTGCGTTGACCAATGTCAGGGCGCCCAGTGAAAAAAATCCTGATGCGAGAACTCGTGGTGAACTCAGCCTGCATTATCTTACGGGTCAGCACAAGCCGCAGGCTTATATTCAAGAGAATGCAAAACGGTTTGAGCTGTACAACGGATTTAATCTACTGATGGCTGATCTGAGCGATCCAGAGAATGCGGAAATGCATTGGGTAAGTAATCGCCTCATGATGGGTCAAAGTATCCGCCCCAGAAAAGTTTTTCCCGAGCAAGCTCTAAACCCTGGAGTCTATGGTCTATCAAATGCAATGCTCGATACACCGTGGCCTAAAGTAAATCACCGGGTAGCGGCGTTCGCTCAAACCTTGGCAATGGACAGTGGGCAACTCAAAAATGCAGATCACTATCTGCGCTTATTGGCAGATACTCATGAAGCAAGCCCACAAGAGCTTCCGAATACCGGCGTTAGTCCAGATTGGGAAAAAGCTTTATCTGCTGCGTTTATTAAGACTCCAAGCTATGGTACGCGTTCGAGCACCATTTTGCGTGTTCGCAAAGATGGTCAGTTTGAGATGGTGGAAAGACGATTTGATGCCAATGGCACTGTAGGTCACGATGTTGTTACCGGCGAGCTTACTGCTGCACCGGGATCCAACCTTTCGGTATAGGCAACTGAACAGCGCTAAATTATTTTTGCTGACGGGAGTCCTCATTGATGACTCGCTCGCCATTCGCATTTTTACTTGCCAGTCGCTTGATAAACTGAAATGTCCCGGTTGACATGCAGCAGATCTCGCCCTGATCGTTATAGAGTTTGGCCTCGCAAAAAGCCATCGTAGCAGTGCGACGTACGGTATCCGCTTTTACACGCAAGATGCCATTAGCAGCCTGCATGAAGTTATTTTTCATCTCCACAGTCACAACACTTCGATCACCAGGATCACTTGAGCGTGCAGCAACAGCCATGGCAACATCCATCAGTGTAAGTAAAACGCCACCATGAGCCACATCCCAAGTATTGGTATGCTCTGGCTTGAGGGCCAGGAGTATTTCGCCTTTACCCATTTCAGCAGTGATTAGCCGGACCCCTAGAAGCTTTAAAAAAGGAACGTTAAGCTCTTCGCCTAGGTTGGCAAGTTGAGTTTCTACATTGAGTTGTACTTTATTTGTCATAGGGTCATTTTAGAGGCTTCTGCGACGCTTGTGAATTACCCATAGAATACAGAATATGCCTTTTACGCTCCGTGGCGACGATGTATGCCAGTTAACCCCACCTACCCCTATATCTGATCCCTACTGGGTTGCGTTTTCAGCATCCGCCGCCGAACTAATACACCTTGAACTCGGAGCCACTGGCTTACCCAAGGATCCTGATTGGCTTGAACTTTTAGCTGGAAATCAACTCAATGTCGGTGAGCTCACTTTTTCCAATCCAATTGCAACTGCCTATAGCGGCCATCAATTTGGGTCATGGGCAGGTCAATTAGGCGATGGTCGTGCCATCCTGCTAGGCGATATAAATCAGCTTGAGGTCCAATTGAAAGGGGCTGGTAAGACGCACTACTCCAGAATGGGTGATGGCAGAGCTGTCTTAAGATCTTCTATCCGTGAGTTCCTCTGTAGCGAAGCAATGCATGCCTTAGGCATACCCACCAGCAGAGCCCTTTCGGTAGTCGGATCAAAGCAGCGCGTTATTAGAGAAAAGGTGGAGACCGTAGCAGTGTGTTCACGCATTGCCCCAAGTTTTATTCGGGTCGGACACTTTGAACACTTTGCCTCACTTCAAAATACTGTCCGCCTTAAAGAGCTAGCGGATCTTCTGATGAGCGAATTCTATCCAGAGTGCCTTACTAAAAAAGATCCCTATTTAAATCTATTTAAAGAAATCAGCGCTCGCAATGCCAAATTGGTTGCTCAATGGCAATCAGTAGGATTTTGTCATGGCGTCTTAAATAGCGACAACATCAGCATCCTCGGTCTCACCATTGACTATGGGCCATTTGGATTTTTAGATCAGTTTGAAATAGACCACATATGCAACCACAGTGATCATGGCGGCCGATATGCCTATCATCGTCAGCCACAAATCATGCATTGGAATATGGCCTGCCTTGCTAGCGCTATGCTTCCCCTGCTAGAACTAGAGCATTCAACGGAAGAATCCCAAGCTCTTTTACGTATAGCGCTTGAAGAGTTCCCAGTGGTTTATGCAAAGGAATGGCAACAAATATTCCGCTCTAAATTGGGCCTGCAGTTAGAACAAGATGGTGATATTGAGCTCATTGAGCGCCTCTTACAAGCGATGCATGATTCAAAGGTAGACTTCACCACATTTTTCCGTCAGCTTAGTAATATCCAAAAAGATTCCAGACCATCGGATATTGCTCAAAGAGATGAATTTCTTAATCGTGAAAGCATTGATCAATGGTTTGCCGATTACCTCCATAGACTTCAAACAGAAGTCTTGAGTGACGGAGCCAGAAAAGGAATGATGGATCAGATCAACCCTAAATATATTCTCAGAAATCACCTTGCTCAAGTTGCAATTGAAAAGGCACAACAAGATGATTTTTCTGAGATCGAACAATTGCAGCTCATACTCAGCAAACCCTTTGATGAACAAGAGGCTTTTGAAGATTATGCGAAACCGCCACCCGTCGACATGCAGCGTATAGAAGTCAGCTGCTCCTCATAAATTACTACCTTTGAGCTATGAACAAGAAAACAGATCAAGAATATAAAAAATCACTGAGCGATATTCAATATCGAGTAACTCGAGAGGCTGCAACAGAAAGGCCGTTTTCTGGTGAATTCTGGGATCACTGGACTGCCGGTCAATATCGCTGCATTTGCTGTGATACCCCTCTATTTCAATCTTCAACTAAGTTTGATGCTGGGTGTGGCTGGCCTAGCTACAACGCACCAGAAAATAATGAGGTCATTACAGAAATTCGGGATGTAAGCCATGGAATGATTCGCACTGAGGTGCGCTGCACTGCATGCGATGCCCATTTAGGTCACGTATTTGAAGATGGCCCGCAGCCTACTGGGCTGCGCTATTGCATCAATTCAGCATCCTTAGCATTTGAACCTTCTAAGAATGCCGCCCCAATTAAAGCGGAATAGCTTATAAATAGCTGGATAATCAAGCCCATGAAATTTCTATTTGACCTATTCCCGATCATCCTCTTTTTTATCGCCTTTAAATTTGGTGATATCTACACTGCAACTATCGTAGCGATGGTTGCCACTATTGGCCAGATACTCTGGGTGTATTACCGACATCGTAAGATTGATGCCATGCAGTGGGTAAGTCTTGTCATGATTCTGGTATTTGGAAGCCTCACCATTTTCTTGCACGATAAGACTTTTATTCAACTGAAACCCACTGCACTTTACTGGCTCTTCGCAGCCGCTCTATTTATTAGCGCTCAGTTTTTTCAAAAAAACTGGATTCAAGTGTTGATGAGTAAACAAATTACTCTGAAAGAACCCAGCTCAAAATCAGTTTGGCATCAGGTGAATATGGCCTGGGCAACCTTTTTCTTTTTTATGGGCGCTCTCAATCTCTATATTGCTTTTGAGTACTCAGAAGAAACGTGGGTCAACTTTAAGCTCTTTGGCAGCACTGGATTGCTAGTTGTATTTGTGATTCTTCAAGGGGTTTGGCTCACTCGTCACATGGAGCACCCTACAGAATGAATATCAACCAAGCACGCATTGCCCTATTTGAATCTGATCTCAGGTCAGCATTTCAGGTGGGCCATTTACAAATTGAAGATGAAAGCCATCTTCATGCAGGTCATGCGGGCGCCGCTTCTGGCGGAGGTCACTTTAAACTGACCATCGTAGCTCCAGAATTCGAGGGAATGACTAAGGTAGCCCGTCATAGAGCTATCTACGCTGCTTTAAATAGCCACTTTCCTGATGCAATTCATGCTTTGACCATTCTGGCATATACCCCTAGTGAAAGTACCCACTAAAAGCAGATTGCTTTAAGATTCTTATTTACCAATATTTAACTCCCTTACCTATGTTTAACACACGCCAAATTTTGACCATCAGCGCTTTCAGCGCTGCACTTTTATCAACAGCCGTTTATGCCCAAAACGCAGCCATTGTGAATGGCAAGCCAATTCCGAAGGCGCAGCTAGATAGATTAATTCAAAAATCGAATCAACCGGATAATCCCCAAGTGCGAGATCAGGGTAGAGAAATGCTAGTGACTCGTGAGCTCATTTTGCAAGAAGCCAATAACCGTGGCATCACACAAAAGGAATCCGTTCGAGACCAATTGGAGCAGTCCAAAATGGGCGTGCTCATTGCAGCTGTGTTTGAGGACTTCGTTGAAAGAGAAGGTGTAACTGAAGCCGAGTTAAAGGCTGCTTACGAACAAGTTAAAGGGCAATACACTGGTAAGGAATATCACGTAGAACATATTCTGGTAGAAAAAGAAGCAGATGCAAAAGCGCTTACCGCCCAAATTAAAGTTGGGGGCAATTTTGCCCAAATTGCTAAAGAAAAATCAAAAGATCCTGGCTCAGCACCGAACGGTGGAGATCTGGGCTGGGTAAGCGATAAAGCGCTTGTCCCAGAATTTTCTAAAGCGATGGTACAGCTCAAAAAAGGTCAAATTACAGACAAACCAGTTAAGACCCAGTACGGCTGGCACATCATCAAGATGGATGATATTCGCGATGTTAAAGCCCCAAGCATGGAAGAAATCAAAGACCAGCTCAAGCAGATGATCACAGCAGATCAAAATTGGCAAAAAGCAAAGTTCTCAGAGTTGATGCAAAAGCTTCGTGCAAAAGCCAAGATCCAATAAGTAAATTGATTTTCTAACTTACTAACTTACGAACCCAGGCCAACCCCCTGGGTTTTTTCTTGGCTAACGAGAAACTGGATTTAGCTTTATATTGATAGGATGATGATTCTCCACACTATGCTCAGGGTCAGCAATATGACTCGTTCGATCGATTTCTATACCAAAGTTTTAGGAATGAACCTGCTCCGTAGCACTGAGAGGCCAGAGCAAAAATATTCTCTCGCGTTTGTAGGTTTCGGCAAAGGGAATGTAGATGGTCAATCTGAGATTGAGCTCACTTACAACCATGGTGTTGAGAGTTACCAGCTTGGTGACGCCTACGGCCACATTGCGATTGGCGTTGCTGATGCCTATGCTGCTTGTGAAAAAATCAAGGCTGCTGGTGGGAATGTAACGCGTGAGGCTGGTCCAGTCATGGGTGGTGATACCGTCATCGCCTTCGTCACAGACCCTGACGGCTACAAAATTGAATTAATTCAACGCTAGTATTTCTTTTAAGCTAGTTGAAGCAAAGCGCCCTCCAACTCCGAGTTATTGATAGTCTTTCGCAAATTGCTGAGGATGATTGGAACGCCCTGCTATCCCCGGAAGCAGGCCCATTTCTAAAGTATGCATTTCTCAATACATTAGAAATGAGTGGATGTGTGGGCGGTAATACTGGATGGCAAGTTGCGCACTTACTCGTTGAGGACTCTGATTCAAGACTGCTGGGTGCCATGCCACTTTATCTGAAGCAACACTCCTATGGAGAGTTTGTTTTTGACTGGGCTTGGGCTCAAGCCTACGAGCAAAACGGCATGCCTTACTATCCCAAGGCATTGTCTGCTATCCCCTTTACTCCAGTACGCGGGCCTAGACTACTCGTAGCGCAAACATCTGATAAGAGCGCAGTACAACAGACTTTAGTTGCTGGATTAAAGACACTGGTTGGTCAAAACGCACTCTCTTCTGCCCATGTCCTCTTTCCTGAGAGTGGTGAGTTATTAGAGCTAGAGAAGCAAGGATTTATGTTGCGTAACTCGGTACAGTTTCATTGGCAGAATACGGGTTACCAAGATTTTGAACAGTTTCTTGCAGATCTCACAATGAAACGTCGAAAAAATATTCGGCGAGAGCGTGCATCTGTAGCCATGCACAAAATAAGCTATCGACATATTCCAGGAGCGCAAGCCAGTAAAGACAATTGGGCATTCTTTTATCGCTGCTATGAAAATACGTATATCGAGCATCGCTCTTCCCCTTATTTAACGGAAGAATGTATCCAAACTCTTGGAAGGGATATGCCTGAGAATTTTCATCTCATCATTGCTATTCAGGATGAGAGGCCAATCGCCTCATCCTTGTTGGTAGTCGATCGACTGAATTCAAAAGCATACGGACGTTATTGGGGTGCAGTTGAGCACATACCCTGCCTACATTTTGAATTGGCTTATTACCAAGCAATTGAGTTTTGCATTCAGGAAGATATCAAGATATTTGAAGGTGGCGCTCAAGGCGAACATAAGATGGCTAGAGGTTTTTTACCAACCACTCTGCAATCAGCGCATTGGATAGCAGATGCCGGCTTTTCCAATGCAGTGAAGCGATTTTTAGAGCGTGAATGCGAAGGTATGGCAGCTTATGTTGATGAGCTCGAGCAACGCATTCCTTTGAAATCGTCTAAAGTACAGCCATGACCGAATTTAATAACAACCCACCAGAACAGGCTGGAGCCAATTCTTTAGCTGTTGGTGATGATAGCTCTGACTCTCCTTGCATTGGAGTCTGCACCACACTTTACGATGATGTCTGCCAAGGCTGTGGACGCACCCTAGGTGAAGTCAGTAATTGGGTCTTCTTTAGCCAAGAAGAAAAGGATTCTGTATGGAAACGCATTCGTGCAGAGGGCACTGCAATGCGCTTCCAACGTCAAACCAAGTAAGTATTTAACCAGCCAAAGCTTGGCTGCGTAAGTATTCTTCGTAGGTTCCTGAGTAGTCAGCAATCGTTCCATCCATCTTCACTTCTAGGATGCGATTAGCTAACGCCGAGACAAACTCACGATCATGAGATACGAAAATTAAAGTGCCTTCGTATTTCTCAAGAGCAATTTGCAAACTCTCGATCGATTCCATATCCATGTGGTTCGTTGGCTCATCCATTGCAAGCACGTTGTGCTTTTGTAGCATCAACTTACCCCAAATCATGCGACCCTTTTCGCCGCCAGACAGTACTTTGACAGACTTACCGATATCATCACCAGAAAATAGGAGGCGACCTAGGGTGCCACGAATGACCTGATCATCGTCACCAGTATTACGCCATTCATTCATCCAATCCATGAGCAATTCGTCTTTTGCGAACATCTCGGTATTGTCCTGGGGCATGACACCAACGTTAGCATTCTCCGCCCACTTCACATCACCGCTATCTGCTGAAATCCCACTAAAGCGTTTGCTGAGAATAGTCTTCAGCAGCGTTGTCTTGCCAGCGCCATTCTGACCAATGATGGCAATTTTTTCACCAGCGCGGATGCCGATCTTGAAGTTCTTAAAAATAGGACGGTCATATGCTTTGGAGATCGCATTACACTCAACCGCCATATTGTGCAACTTCTTCTCAGAATCAAAACGAATAAATGGGTTCTGACGCGAAGAAGGTTTTATTTCAACAATCTCAATTTTCTCTAATTGCTTTTGACGTGAAGTGGCCTGACGCGCCTTCGATGCATTTGCAGAGAATCGGGCTACGAAAGCTGCTAATTCAGCAATCTTTTCCTTAGCCTTATCGTTGGAGCTCAGCTGTTGTGCATGAGCCTGAACAGAGGCCAACATGTAGGAGTCATAGTTACCTGGATAAACTTTCAGAGTGCCGAAGTCCATATCCGCCATATGCGTGCACACCTCATTGAGGAAGTGGCGATCATGGGAAATGATGACAATTGTGCTCTTAATTTGGTTCAGAATATCTTCAAGCCAATGAATGGAGTGAATATCCAAGTTATTGGTTGGCTCATCCAGTAGCAATACATCTGGATCAGAGAACAAGGCTTGCGCCAACAATACACGCAATTTCCAACCTGGAGCCACGGCACTCATCGGTCCATTGTGTTGCTCAATCGGAATACCAATTCCCAATAACAACTCCCCTGCTTTAGCTTCTGCCGTGTAACCACCATACTCTGCATAACTGCCCTCGAGTTCAGCAGCCTTCATGTAATCTTCGTCAGTGGCATCGGGGTTTGCATAGATCGCATCACGCTCTGCAGCTGCTTTCCACATTTCCTCATGGCCCATCATCACCACGTCGAGTACGCGCTGATCTTCGTAAGCGAATTGGTCTTGGCGCAATTTACCCAAGCGAATGCCAGGATCGAGACTCACATTTCCGCTGGTTGGCTCTAGCTCGCCACCCAAAATTTTCATGAAAGTGGATTTACCGCAACCGTTGGCGCCAATGAGGCCATAGCGATTACCGCCACCAAACTTAACGGAAATGTTTTCAAACAGGGGTTTTGCCCCAAACTGCATAGTGATATTAGATGCGGACAGCACGGATGTATTCTTACTTTCTGATAGGTCAATTCGAGGATGCGGATGTAGCCAATGCATCAAAGAGCATTATTTTAACGGCTTGCGGCTAAAAAAGCCGTAAATTAGACTTTCAGCTTAAATGGCGTGAAATCAGTATGAATATCGTAGTGATCCTGATTTTCCTTACGCTTGAGAAAACCAATCACCCAATAGGTTAAAGGGGTTGCTAGAACCTCCCAGGCAGTCTTTAGGACGTATTGAGATGCAGCGACAGCCAAGACCTCATTTATAGGCCACAGCCCGTAAAAAGCCAGCATATAGAACAGTGAAGAGTCGACCAACTCTCCGCAAGCGGTAGAGCCAATAGTGCGCATCCACAGATGGCGCCCTTGGGTCAGGATCTTCATTTTTGCCAGGGTGTAGCTATTGACGAAACTACCGCAGCAAAAAGCAATCATGGAGGCAAGTGCTACCCGCCAAGAATTGCCAAATACCGTCTCCATACCCTGCTGGTAGTTAGCCATGTACGAGCCTGGGGCGACAGGCAAAGCAATCACTAGTTGGGCCATGATCGCTGCAAAGGCAAGTGCTGCAAACCCTGCCCAAACTGCACGGCGATCGTAAGCGTAGCCATAAACCTCAGTCAATATATCGCCAAAGAAATAGGCGATTGGGAAAAAGAGGATTCCAGCTCCGAAGGTGACGTTACCAAAATAAGGTAAATCTAACGTTGCGGCCTTGCCGGCACCAATAAAATTGGAGCATAACAAGACCACCACAAAGGCAGCCAATATCAGGTCGTAGTAGCGATGGTGACGTCTAGGTGCGTCCATATGTCTAGAAAAATGGATAATAGGACAAAAGAATATCCGCATTCTTAAAAATTGACAGAACGCTGATTAAACCACCCCTATAGGATCATTAAGAACCATGAGTAAAGCTAGTTTTAATTGGGCCGACCCCCTTCTCCTTGATACGCAACTGACAGAAGATGAGCGCATGGTACGTGATGCTGCTGCTGAGTATGCACAAGGTCGTTTAATGCCGCGTATTCATGATGCCTATCGCAATGAAACTACTGATCCCGCCATCTTTCGCGAAATGGGTGAATTAGGACTACTGGGCATCACCATTCCCGAACAGTACGGTGGTGCAAATCTGAATTACGTTTCCTATGGATTGATTGCCCGTGAAATTGAGCGCGTCGATTCAGGCTACCGTTCTATGATGAGCGTGCAGTCTTCTCTAGTCATGGTGCCGATTAATGAATTTGGTAGCGAAGCACAAAAACAAAAATATTTACCCAAGTTAGCCACTGGCGAATGGATTGGTTGCTTTGGCTTGACTGAGCCTAACTATGGCTCTGATGCGGGCGGCATGATCACCAGGGCCAAAAAAGTTCCCGGCGGTTTCTCTTTAACTGGCTCTAAGATGTGGATATCCAATTCCCCCATCGCGGATGTATTTGTTGTCTGGGCTAAAAATGATGAGGGCTTGATTAGAGGCTTCATTCTAGAAAAAGGCATGAAGGGTTTATCAGCACCTAAGATCAGCGGCAAGATGGGTCTACGCGCCTCCATTACCGGTGAAATCGTGATGGATGAGGTCTTTGTTCCAGCCGAAAATGAATTCCCAGAAATTACCGGCCTTAAGGGTCCATTTACCTGCTTGAACTCAGCCAGGTATGGCATTGCCTGGGGCACGCTTGGGGCTGCTGAGTGGTGCTGGTACGCAGCGCGTCAATACACTATGGATCGCAAGCAATTTGATCGCCCTCTTGCAGCAAATCAGCTGGTGCAAAAGAAGCTGGCCGATATGCAAACTGAAATTACCTTGGCACTACAAGGTTGCTTGCGCTTAGGCCGCATGAAAGATGAAGGCATTGCCGCACCAGAAATCACCTCCATCATGAAGCGTAATTCCTGCGGTAAATCTTTAGATGTTGCTCGTTTAGCCAGAGATATGCACGGTGGTAACGGCATCTCTGATGAGTATGGCGTAGTGCGCCATATGCTCAATCTAGAGGTGGTCAATACTTACGAAGGTACGCATGATATTCACGCCCTCATCTTGGGCCGTGCACAAACTGGAATTCAGGCTTTTAGTTAAAACCCAAGTTTGGTGATGAGGTCTTTTGCTGTTTTTGCAAAGGCTTCATCACTGTCATTCTCAAGTACTACAAAATGATCTTCGCGATAGCTCGGGAAATTTCGAATAATTGAGGATTGGTAGGATGGGTCGTAATGCATCACTAATAATTCCTCGACCAAGCTCTCAAAATCTCTCGCATCGATTGCCTCATGCCATTTGGTGATTTGCTCCTTGCCATACCGAGATGTCAGCAAGCTCAACTTTTCTTTAAAGCTCTCGGGATTAGATAAAAAATGCTCATACTCTCGTAGTAACCAAGATACCCGCGTATGAGTGCTCGAGCGAAGCTCAATACATTGCCCGTCTCGAATGCGCTCCATCAAGGGATCGGGAATATGTAATCCGCCTACCTTTTTGCTTTCTGACTCAACAAATACTATCTGGGAGGGATCTAAAGAATTCAATGCATTCCATAGATTCGTCTCAAAGCCTTTTTGTGAAGGCTGCTCAACATTGGGCTCATTACCCAGCACCGATCCACGGTGAATAGCCAAACCTTCTAGATCTAATATCTGTTGCCCAAGTAAACCAATTTCTTGAAGAATGCGCGTCTTACCGCTTCCGGTCATGCCAGCAATCACCTGAAAAGAAAAATCTTTAGCAGCTTGGTCGAGATCATTAATCACAACACGTCGGAAGCCTTGATAACCACTTTGCAATTGCAGGGCTTTCCAACCAATGCGATTGAGAATATGAGTAAAGGCCCCACTTCTCTCTCCACCACGCCAACAGTAAATTAAAGGGCGCCACTCTCGCGGAAAATCAATCAGGGAGCTTTCTAAATGATTGGCAATATTGCGAGATACATAAGCAGCGCCGAGTTTCTTAGCAACAAATGGCGAGGCTTGCTTGTACAGCGTTCCAATCTCAATACGCTCTTCATTACTCAGGACCGGAAGATTGATTGCGCCAGGAATATGGTCTAAGGCAAACTCCGCTGGCGTCCTTACGTCAATAATGGCATCAAACTCAGGTAAAGAGGATGCCAGCTTTTCAATACTGAGAATATGCGAGTTACTAGGTTGCAAAAAGATATCCTATTGCAGCTTAGAGATCACATGATCTGGCCAAGGTGAGGATTTACCCGTCTTCAGATCGACCCACACCATAGTGGCGCCACCAACAGCAGCCATCGTTTCTGGCTCTGTAGTTAAAGCCATCGTAGTGTAAACATCCAAACTGGAGCGCCCAATATTGCCAATATAGGTTTTTAAAATGAGTTCACCTGGATATGTGAGTTGTTGATGGAAGTTACAAAATCCATTAATCATCAACATAGATTCATCACCAGGAGCAACGCTATATCCGAGAGAAGTTATCCACTCTACCCTAGCCTGCTCCATGTAGCGAAAGTACACCGTGTTATTAACATGTCCAAATGCATCCATGTCACCCCAACGAATCGGCATACACATCTCATGCACAAACTTTTTCTCTTCTGGGATCTCAATACGCATGAATAATGGCTAAATAATCGATAAAGCTTCAGCGAACCTGTAATGCCATGTGATACAAATTGGTAGAGCGAGCACCAGAACGACAAAAGGCCAAAATTGGGCCCGGCATGGTCTTTAGTAAGCGCGCCATCTCCACTACTTGATCTGGCGTAAATGCGCCGGGAATTACAGGCAAAAAGGCGTAGTTCAAACCTAAAGCTTCGGCTTGAGCCTGAATTTGCGCATTCGTAGGTTGGTCAGGACCACCTTCAAAATCTGGACGATTATTGATTACGCTTTTGTAACCTTGTTTAACAATCTCAGCTAAATGGCCTGGGTCAATTTGACCTAGGGTACCGAATTGGTCAGTATGGCAAGCAATGGGAAGGCTCATCTAAACCTCAAAAAATAATAAGAATTTAAAAACTAATAACTTAGATTCTAAATCAGACTTACTTTTTGTGACCCGTAAAGAAGCGGTTGCAGATTACCATACCAACTAACATTGCCAATATAAAGACGAGAGCCTTAAGGTGACCGGCCCCCAGAGCAACAATTGCAGGGCCTGGGCAGAAACCAGCAATACCCCAACCCGCACCAAAAATCAGGCTGCCAATGATCAAGGGCTTCGAAATATCTCTGCGAGTAGGAATATGTAGTGCTCCACCAAAAAAAGCTTCGGAGCGCTTGGAAACCAAATAAAAACCAGCGAGGCCCACAAGAATTGCACCGCCCATCACAAAGATGAGGGACGGATCCCAGTTACCAGCCAGATCAAGAAAATTCAGAATCTTTTGCGGGTTGCTCATACCGGAAATGATCAGACCAATTCCGAACAACACACCGATTAAATATTGGCTAATAAAACTGAAATGTCTTCTCATGATTTATAGGCCCAACACATGACGAATGACAAAGACTATGAAAAATCCAGCGCTCATGAAAGACACCGTAGCAACTAAAGATCTTGGTGAAAGACGTGACAAACCACAAACACCATGACCGCTAGTGCAACCAGAACCATAGCTGGCACCAAAACCGACTAGTACACCGGCAATAATAATGGCGATCCAATCAGCATCAATTACAGTAATTGTGTGAATACCAAAAAATAGGCTCGACAAGATTGGCGCACTCAATAAACCCAAAACAAGACTTAAGCGCCATTGAATATCACCTTCTTTAGGTGACAATAGCCCAGAAACAATTCCACTGATACCTAAGATACGACCATGGAGGATGACATATAAGGCAGCTGCGAGGCCCAACAAAATTCCACCAAGAAAAGCGGGGCCAGGAGTAAAAGCAAGCCAATCTATCTGCATAATATTTAGCCTAATTTATCAATTAACTACAGGGATTAGGTGCGTTGCGTGTTTCTAAATAAAGCAGGGCTAGGTAGGCACCGAAGATAAATCCTGGCAAGGCAAGCAGTGATCCGATTGCCAATGTGGAGATACCACTCAAGCCTTGGCCAACAGTACAGCCAAGTGCTGTAACTCCGCCGAACCCCATTAAAGAAGCACCAATTAAATGGTTAGCCGTATCTTCAGTATCGCGAAAACTTTCCCAACGAAATGACTTAGTCAAAATAGAAATGCAGGCTGATCCAGAAATCATTCCAATGACAGCTGCAATGCCAACAGTAATCACCTTTGAAGTGTCGCTATACATCATCAACCAATCTAAGGAAAAGGCATAAGGTGCCACAAACGAGAGACTCTCCATGCGACCAGAGTTAGTCACCAAGAAAACCTCTTCTAAGGTGTTAGGATCCTCAGCAACAAAGCCCAAGTTACCTGATATCCACCATACAGCGCAAATAGCCAGGCCAACAAAAATTCCGGCAAATAGATTTTCAGCCGTCCAGAAAGCTTTATTTGCAAGTGCATAAGCAATAAAGGCAAATCCCACTACTAAACCTAAAGCTAGATGTAAGTTATTGCGCGCAATGCCAGTCATTGGAGCTAAGATACTTGGCAAATCTTGAGATGTATTTAGGGCAATGAAGACCGAATCCAAAGTATTGACGCGGATAACACCCAGAAAGCCCTTCATCGTCATGTAGGCCGAAAGTCCAAGGACGATAAATACGATGATGGACTTCAGATTGCCGCCGCCAATACGAACAAGAGTCTTGCTACCGCAGCCAGATGAAAGCACCATGCCAAAACCAAATAGCGTGCTACCTACTATTGAAGATAGCCATAAAAACCTATTGCCGGTATACATGCTCTTTAAGGGATCAATAAGCCCCAAGTAAGACATCAAAGCAAAACCAATAATCGCCACGCCGATGGCCAGAAACCATTGCTTTAGACGACCCCAGCTAGACATAATAAAAATATCTGAGACTGCACCCATGCTACAGAAACCTGTTTTTTGCATCATTGCACCCAACAGGAAAGTCACTGCAAAGGTAGCAAATAAAACTGATTTGCTAAGAGAAGAAATATCTACCGCATCCATAAAAAATCTTTACTGAAATTATTTAAATTTATAAAACTGCTTATTGAGAAAAGCTGTTACATCAGCCTCATCCTCAGGGAAAAGATCAAGACGTAATTCTGTATTACACCTAGCAACCATCGTCTTTAGGTTTTGAAGATTTTTAACCTTGCTATCACTCCGGGTGTAGATCATGTCACCATTGCCAAAGCCAGATTTTTTGGCGTGGCAGGCATAGCATTTCTCTTGATCAATTTTTTTACCGTTTGCAAGGTCCGGCGCAGCATAGACAGATAAATGCAGGCCGAACATGGCAGCAAATACAAATATAAGCTTAATCAGTGGTAATTTCATTTGAAATCAGTCATTTACAAAGTAATCGGCTATTTTAAAGCCCAGATGACAAAAATGCCTTATTCCGCCTGAATTGATAGGTATACGTTGTACGCATTCATGCGGTTTGCAGCTCTAAACAAGGGCATTCCTTCATATTCTGACCAGTCAGCCTGCCGATAAGCCTCCTCGAAGGGGTCCATATCGATAGCCGCCTTAGCCATTGATTGGCGCAAATATCGTAAATACTCCCGTGTAAAACGGATATCTTCAATGGGATTAATCGAGTGCGCACCGTGGCCAGGAATCACGATACTGGGATTGAGTGATTCAATCTCATTCAAGGCCTGCAACCAGCCCTTGCTATCAGCGTTACCAACAAAGGGAATGCGACCTCGAAAAACCAAATCACCTGCAAAGAGGACTTTTTCAGATGGGATATAAATAATTAAGTCCTCAGGCGCATGAGCTGGACCCACCCTACCAATCTTAAAGTTCACACCACCAACTGTGAGTGTGAAACTCTGATCTATCCAGACATCTGCTGATATTAAGTTGGTCGAGGAATTTATCCAAGGAGCAAAATCAGTTCGTGATGCGATGAGGCGCTGCCGAGCCGTCTCCGAAGAGATGTAACTTCTCCCCTCCCCTTGAGCATAAATTTTTGCACCAAGCTTCTTAAACTCTTGGAGCCCATAAACATGATCTGCATGGTAGTGAGTAACGATGACAGCTACAATTTTTTGAGGAGTAATTTTTTTAATTTCTGCAATGAGTTTCTTGGCAAGCGCTGGTGAACCTAGAGCATCAACCACCACTACACCTTTGGGAGTAATCACAAACCCCGCATTAGAAATAAAGTTTTGATTTTTACTGCTGCCCATCTCTGGCAAGCCTTGTACGAAATACGTATGTGGCGCTACTTGAATAGGCTTCAGGATCAAATCATCGGATGCGTGAGCAGTGCTTACAGATAAAAGTAGTAAGGCCGAGACAAGAAAAAGCACTCTTAGGGCATAAGCGCGCAAGTCAAGATGCGGCAACCGCATAGCTTAGGGCTTTATATAAGCGAAACGGCTTTGGTTTTGAAGATCAGCAACTCGAACAACTCCGGATGGAGTGTAGTCTGTGTCTAAGATGAATTGATCCTTTTTCAGATTTCGATTCTTTAGCGTAATCTCGCAGACCTCAAAGCGAACTCCACGGGACTTCAATGCGCCAACTAAGGGTGCATATTCAATTCCATTCTTCTTATCTTTTGCGCCTTCCATCATGATGTCGACGCCATTGGCATGAGTAACGACAATGATTTTGGTCTGCGGGGATACATCCAAATGATTGCGTATATTACGCAAACCTTTAATACCTTGAGACTCAGCGTCATCAATGTGATAAACCACCTCTGTGGGTCCCGCACCATTGGCTCCGCTAGCAAACAGGGTAAAAGTAATTGCCAGGCATTGAAGTAATTTTTTCATTATTGATCTCGAATTAATAGTATTAGAGTGAAACCATTCCGGGGTTATTTTTTACACCTTTAATGATCGGTTCGTTGAGCTTTACAGCCTTAACCACCTTCACATCACGCAAATGGCGTTCCATCACATCCCAAATTGCCTCACCACCAGCATTCTTAGCATCTTCGCTAACTGGTGCCCAACCAGCAACCTTATATGTCTTGCTAGGATCAATATCCTTGCCATTTAAACGCATATCACTAATCCGCTTGCCAGCAGATGCCGCTGGATCAATGGTGTATTGCATACCACCCACACGAACCATGTCACCACCCTGCTGGTAGTAAGGATCAGGGTTAAATAAATTGTCTGCCACATCTTCCAAAATAGTCTTGATAGTTTCACCAGTCATATTGGTAACTGTGGTGTATGGATAGGTAATGGCGGTTTGATCTAGCAAATTCTCACGGGTAATAGCTTGACCTGGCAATAAGCTTGTGCCCCAACGGAAACCTGGAGAGAAAGCAATCTCCGCGTTCTTCTGAGTCATCAATCCGTCCAAAATTAACTGGTCGAAACTGCCATTGAAATTACCACGGCGATACAAAAGACCATCTGTAGTTGCTAGTTTTTCATTCAACTTCGCTTCATATGGGGCTCGTACTTTAGCGATCAACTTGTTCATCGCAGGATCAGCCGGAATCATATTCGAGAAAATTGGGAAAAGCTTGTAGCGAAAATCTACTGGCTTGCCACCTTTGACATCAAAATCGAGTACGCCCAAGAATTTACTATTGGAACCTGCATTGGTAACTAAAGTTACCCCATTCGAGTTCTTTACCTTGACTGGAGTTGGAACACCATCATGCGTATGGCCGCCCATAATTGCATCTAAGCCTGTAACACGGGATGCCATCTTTAAATCAACGTCCATACCGTTATGGGATAACAACACAACTACTTTTGCACCCTTGGCCTTTACTTCATTAATGGTCTTCTGAAGATTTTCTTCCTGAATGCCAAATGTCCAGTCTGGTGTGAAGTAACGTGGATTAGCAATTGGGGTGTAAGGGAAGGCCTGGCCAATCACGGCCACTTGAATACCGTTCTGCACCTTCATGACATAAGGATTAAAGACGGAGTCACCAAAGTCTGCCGTCTTAATGTTTTGAGCGATGAAAGAAACCTTGCCTTTGAAATCGCCATTCACAATTTCCATGACGCGTTTCTCGCCTAGGGTCATTTCCCAGTGGGGAGTCATGACATCAACACCTAACAGCAAGGCCGCATCAACCATATCTTGACCATTGGTCCAGAGGGATGTACCTGATCCCTGCCAAGTATCTCCACCGTCCAATAACAGCGCACCTGGACGACTAGATTTGATTTGCTTTATCAGAGTTGCCATATGAGCGAAGCCACCCATCTTGCCGTAGTTTTGTGCAGCCGCAACGTAATCAAGATAAGTAAAGGCATGCGCATCTCGCGTCCCTGGCTTAATACCATTTGCCTTTAAAAAATATTCGCCGACTAAATGAGGTGTCTTGCCCTCTTGCGAGCCAATACCAAGATTGACATTAGGCTCACGGAAATAGATTGGTAATAGCTGGGCATGGCAATCGGTGAAATGCAGAAAATGCACATTCCCAAACTTCGGCAAATCATAGAATTTTTGAGCGGTTGTCTGTGCGTTAGCGAAATTCGATTGCAAACTCATTCCACCAGCAGAGGCGATAGCCAATGCTTGCAAAAACTCACGACGATTTAAAGACATAGTGATTCCCTTAAGAAAACAGGCCTTGCGGCCTGTTTAAATGTGTTATTTGTTCACAGGTGATTCTGGGTCAAGCAGCAAAGCCATGACATCCTGTATTTGCTTCTCATTTAATAACTTGAAGTGGGCAAAACGCGGCATATTGCTGCATGCGTTGTAAGCCTTGGAGTTATTAATTCGGTTCCAGGTATAAGTTACGACCTCTGGAGAATATCCACGCATTTTTCCATATCCAGTTAAGGATGGACCGATGTTCCCATAAGAAATTTCTTTAGGGTCAATTTGATGGCAGTTATAACAACCACCGCCAACTTGGGTGTCAGCTTTATCAGACCACGTGGCTCCACGACCACTTTGCGCGATTCTTTCACCACTCTTCCAGTCGCCTATATATTTTCCATCAGACGGCTGCTTGATAGTATCCATATTAATCTTCTGGATTTTCTCGCGCATAGCTTGACCTTGTTTACTATCAGCAAACTTAGGATCAGAACAGAACTTTTGCGTTGCATCTTGGTCGATGCGATCCAATCCAGCAATACCTTCTGCGCGGAAGCTATCTTGAATCATCTTGTTAAATTTTGGATCATTTTTTTGTTGAGCAAGAGCAGGAGTCTGCACTAAACCAGTAGCAAAAATAAATCCAGTAGCAGCTAAGAGTTGTTTTAAGTGTGTAATTTTCATATTCATCTCTTATCCATTAACGCTTTAAGCCAGGTGTTTCAACAGTTCCGCCATTGCCAGTTTTTGCCATATACATAGACAAAGCGATAGTTACATCTGAGCCATAAATAGGGTAAGGAAAACGTTGCTGACGGAAGCAATCGTTCAAGCGTTGTTGCATCGTCCAAAATTGACCGCTCGATACGCGGTAGGCTGGCCAATAACCCCAACCCAAAGCGGCACCCTTTTGCTCTGTGATGTTCGGTAAATCCTGTAAGCGAATACGCTTGCCGTTTTCAGCATGACAAGATGCGCAGGAGAAATCCATTGGACCACCCTGGAAGAAGAAGGCACGCTTACCCAGGTCATACATCTCTTTTTCCTTTGGATGCGCAGTGCTTACCTTAATCTTGTCACCTTTAGATAAGGTAACAACATAGGCAACGATAGCCTCCATATCCTTTTTAGGACCCTTTTGGAATGGAGCATCAATCATTTCCTGTGGATCGCGACCTTGCAATACCTGCATACAAGTCATCAAGCGTGACTCTAAATCTTGAACCTTATTGGTGTCCTTAAAGTAGCGTGGCAGTTGTGCTGCTGCGCCCTTCACTACACCAGGGCCTAGACCCAGATTACATTGCTCAAGAGTTGCGTTCTTTGGGCCAGCCGGCTTTTTCCACAACTCTTCACCTGCTGCCTCGTAGAGCTCTGAAGGATTTCCATCGGCAATCATCTCGCGATATTTAGCAATATCGTCAGTAGCACTCTTTTGTGCTGACACCGAAGATGTCATTGTTAATAAAGCTGTTACTAAACCAGTAGCTAGCCCTAAGGTCAATTTACGCTGCATTTCCTACCCTTTCAGAACCACGGAGGCGGTGAAGATTTATTAAAGCAAAAAACAATTAAGAAACAGTTGCTTCATCAGTGCGTTTATCGCCCTTATTATCATTCCAAGTCACAGCAATTTTGTCACCCTTAGCACCCTTGTACTTAAAGTTCAAAAATGGGTCCTTTGAAACTGCAGGACCAAATTCGCCAGCAAATACTTTTTTGCCATTGGCCGTAACATTAATAGTGCTGATAAACCACTGAGGGATAGTTTTGCCGGCAGCATCTTTACGCTGACCAGATTCCATATCATGTTTCATCAAGATTTTTACGTCAACAGTACCGCCGTTTTCAGCAGCTCTTACGCGCATTGGATCAGCCATTTTGGTTCCTTTTTTACTCTATATATAAATGAATTGTTCTATTGAATTACTGCGAATTAACCGCCGCAACCACCAAGCGTTACTTTGACTTCTTTAACAGTCATCAACCACTTACCATCAGCCTTGACTAATCCATAGACATTGGATGTTTGACCCATCTTGATACGAGTAGTAACGAATGGCTCAGTACCAGCAGGAATAAAGAATTGGGCGGCGAGTGAGCTTGGGTTCTTTTCAACCAAAATTGCCATCTGCTCCGCTTTAAGCGAGGTAGTAATTCCGACAGGAACTACCGCACCATTTTCGGCAATATCAGGAGCATTCAATGTAACTGCGGCAGATTTATCTGGGCTACCAGCACCTAAAATTTTAAAAACATCATCCAAGCTCTTACCTTCAAAAGCGGCTTTATTCCACTCTTGGGCTTGAGCAGTACTAATAAGGCCTGTAGAAGCCATCAAGCCAAACACTGCTGAGTACTTCAATACACTGCGACGCTGCTGATTCATAAAAACTCCTTTATTAATCTTCATTACTCTCAATTTATTGCTTATTTTGCATTAAAACACTGTGGATACCACCTAATTCCTTAATTTATTTACCGCCTGAAAGCATCCAAACCACCAAAGCCTTGCGATCCTCATCAGAAAGCTGTGCTTGAGCTGGCATCGGGATTGAACCCCAAACACCCGCTCCCCCAAGCTTCACCTTGGTCATTAACCGATCCACCGCACCACTTTGCCCCTCATACTTTTTGGCAATATCTGCAATTGAAGGCCCAACTAGCTTGGCATTAGGGGCATGACAAGCTGAGCAGTTCTCGTTCTTGAAGAGCGCTGCTGGTCCTTTTGCCGCAGAAGAATGGGTATCCGACGCATGAGCCAAGCCAGACCCTGATGCTCCAGGCAATTGCTTAATAGGGGGCTTCGTAGTGTCTGCACCGCGGTATGGCCCGTACATACGATTTTGCTCTGCAATATTTTCATGCGCATTGCGAGCAAAGTCTGGCAGGGTTGACCCAATTTGCACGAACGAAACACAGTTATGCATACATGCATTGCCATTGACGTCAGGCTTATCTTTTACGTTCCAAAAGCCGTGCTTAGTTGTCATGCCGTTACGGTTCGGCATTTTAATTTCAGCAATATTTTTATCGCTCAGAACAAAATCGTCAGGGACAATTTCGCCAAGACTCAAAATAAATGCAACCAATGCATAGGTGTCATCAGGAGTTAGCGATCTAGGCGCATTCCACGGCATCGCACGGTAAATGTAATCCCACAATGTGGATACTGTAGACAGCTTCATTAAAGTAGTTCTTTGCGGCTGCTTTGTATCTTTTAATGAGGCAACTCGACCCGTCTTCAGATCATCCTTAGTGGTGCCACCAGCAATAGGTGTAAAGATTTCATTAGACTCACCGAAGGTACCGTGACAACTGGCACATTGAGCCTCCCAAATAATCTGTCCTTTTTCAACTGAGCCGGATCCTTTTGGCAAGCCCTTAAAGTCTGGACGCACATCAATATCCCAGGCTGCAACTTCAGAAGGAGTCGCCACTCTACCAACACCAGGAAATTTTGTTGAACCTGATTGAGCAAATACGAATTGCGCAACCACTGTAATGAGCGCCGCAACTCCTAGGCGGATCTTCAATTTATCCAACTTGAACATTGCTCACCTCGCCATTTGAATCTAATTTCCATGATTGAATTGCATTGTTGTGATAGATCGAGCGTGTACCGCGAACATTACGAAGTGTCTTGATCGTTGGTTGTATGTATCCGGTGTCATCCATGGCTCTTGATTGCATGATTGCCGGAGAGCCATCCCACACCCAATCAATATTAAAGCGCGTAATGGATTTAGTAAGTATGGGCGTTTCTAAACGGGCTGTACGCCAATTATTACCGCCATCGAAAGACACATCGACTCGTGTAATTTTTCCTCGACCAGACCAGGCCATGCCGCTGACGTTGTAAAAACCTTTATCTAAAAGTTGTTGGCCGCCTGATGGTGTAGTGATAACAGATTTGCATTCCTGAATTGATGCATATTGACGGTGATCACCATTTGGCATCAAATCGATGTAATGAATTGCCTCATCCTTAGAGTTCCATGGGGCATCGCCTACTTCTAAGCGGCGTAACCATTTCACCCAACTAACGCCCTGAACACCAGGAACTACCAGGCGTAACGGGAAGCCATTTTCTGGGCGCAGCATCTCACCATTCATAGCCCAAGCCACAATGGTGTCATTAAGGCAGCTCTCAAGATTAATGGTGCGAGTCATTCCCGAGCCATCACCGCCCTCGGCTAACATGAACTTTCCTTTTTTGAGATCGGCACCGCACTCCTCTAGCAATACCTTTAAAGGAACACCTGTGAATTCACAGCAAGAGAGCATGCCGTGCGTGTACTGGACAGTTGGAACAGCTACGTTACCCCACTCTAATCCAGTATTCGCGCCACACTCAATAAAGTGAGTACGAGAAACTGATGGCAAGCGCATTAAGTCGTTCATCGTGAAAACACGCGGATTCTTAACCAAGCCATTCACCATCAAACGATGTGTTTCTGGATTGACGTTGTACCAACCTTGATGGTGACGTTCAAAATGTAAACCGTTTGGCGTGATAGTTCCAAACAGACCTTGAAGAGGTGTAAAGGCGACAGATGCAGCAGAGACACGCGTAAGCCCAGGAGACTCACGTCGAATTAAATTAGATTCATAAATAGATGGCACGCCGTATGGCATGGTTGCTACGTTTTTGCCAAGCGTTGTTTGCCACTCCTGTTTCTCAAGGATGGCTGGATCGCCCTCACCTGCTGCCATAGCTAGTGGAGCCGCTAGTCCAGCAGTTGCGCCACCAAGTGCAGACATAAAACCTTTACGTAAAAAGCCACGACGATTTTCATCCAATCCGTTTGCGTTGATATCGGCGATGAGCTCCTGAGAGATAAAATGTTCAGGTGCCTTTACAAGACGAGCTTGATTGGCTGGCTTTTCGATTGCGCTAATATCCTGCGCGCTAATCTCAATTTGTTTTTTGGTCATTTGATATCTGCTTTGGTCAATAGATACTTCGAAATTAATGCAAGCTCTCAGCAATTTTTGCGCACACGGTTTGGCACATTTCTACAGTGGCGTTATCAGCAATTGAGTAAAAGACAGTGGTACCCTCTTTGCGCCTCAGCAAAATTCCCGCTTTATAAAGCGCAGAAAGGTGACGTGAAACATTAGCCTGACTTGAGCCGCATAATTCAATCACCTCGGACACAGACTTTTCACCGCTACACACTGCATACATGATGCGCAGACGTGACGGCTCCGAAAGCACATTGAAGTAATCAGCGACTCGTGCAAAAACCTCTTCCATTGCTTGCGGAGAAAGGTCCTTAGTGGCTTTTTTTGCCTTAGCTTTTATATTCATTATTTATAATCATATATGCGTATACATACATATTAAACACTTAAGGACTCTGTATTCATATAGAGAAATACCCTAGCCTATTGACGCAATACAATGTGAGAATGGATATTGATGCAATTCTGCTGTCCTTAAAGCTTGCTTTTTGTACCATGGCCCTGATGTTGCCATTTGGGATATGTGCTGCCCATAAGCTAATGAGTCTCAATAGAAGCAGACCATGGGTTGAGGCTGCTCTGGCGCTCCCCTTGGTACTTCCGCCTACAGTTTTAGGCTACTACTTTCTAGTTTCATTTGGTAACACCAGTATTTTCGGTGTTCCCCTGGTTTTCTCATTCACAGGGATCTTGCTTGCTTCGCTCATTGCTAATATCCCATTCGCCATTCAGCCCATACAACGAGCCTTTGAGGCCATTAATCCTGAAATTCGGGAAGCTGCCCAAGTCAGCGGCCTTAGTAATTGGCAAATCTTTCGCTTAATTGAACTGCCTCTCTCTTGGCGTGGTATCACTGGTGCGGCTGCCCTCACCTTTGCCCACACCCTTGGTGAATTCGGAGTTGTCCTGATGGTGGGCGGCGCAATACCAGGCGAGACAAAAACAGCTTCTATTGCAATTTACGACAAAGTTCAAAGCTTTGATACCTCCGGTGCCGGTGCCATTGCACTTGTGCTCTTAGGCATATCCCTGGTTTGCATTGCGCTTTCCTATGGAGTATTGGGGCGCAAGCCAAATCCGAGTAAAGGCCTAAGCTAATGCTAAAGGTCAAAATTCAGCAGGCAAGCCCAAGCCCACTACAAATTAGTTTGGAATGCGCGCCAGGTGAGTTGCATGCTTTGGTTGGGCCCTCAGGAAGTGGCAAAACTACAGCTCTTAGAACTATTGCGGGCTTAAACAAACCTGCTAGCGGGAAAATTGAGTGCGATGGTCAGATCTGGTTTGAAACCGATGATCTTGGTAATAAAGTGCAACAACTCTCCCCCGCAGAGCGCTCTTGCGGCTTCTTGTTTCAGCAATATGCGCTTTTTCCGCATCTGAGCGCCTTAGGCAATGTGATGATTCCATTGCAGAACTCCGATCTCAACACATCGCAGCGCAAAGCGATTAGTCTTGATCTACTGGACCGCATGGGTATTGCTAATCTCGCAGAGCGCGCGCCAAACCAACTCTCTGGAGGGCAACAGCAACGCGTTGCCCTTGCAAGAGCGCTGGCTAGACAGCCGAAAGTCTTATTGCTAGATGAACCATTTTCAGCGATTGATACGCCAACACGCCAAAGTTTATATAAAACATTGGCAGATTTACGCTCGGACTTAAATATCCCAATCTTGTTAGTCACGCATGACCTACGTGAGGCTGATTTATTGGCTGATCAAATTACGGTGATTGACCAAGGCATCAGTCTGCAAACTGCGGCGCCGCAAGTATTATTTCAGAAACCAAGAAATTCCAGAGTTGCTGAATTAGTCGGCATCAGCAATATGTTTCATGGTGTATTTGATGCTGGCAGCTTGAGTTGGGATGGTTGCGACATGGTATTTGATGTTGCCGACAAAGGCAAGATTCCACCAAAAGTTCGCGTAGCCTGGGTTATTCCTCAAAATGGCTTGAGCGTTCATGCCAGCCCGAGTAATGCCAGCTTACCCGCGGTAGTTGAAAAGATGAGCAGCCTTGGCCAAATAGCCGTTATTCAATTACGAATTCAGAATAGTCAAAACACGATTGAGTGGGAAGCCTCTTCAGCTGAAGTCAAAAGGCTGTGTATGGAGCTTGGCAGTCTGATGCATTTAGAACTTGATGGAAATCAAATTCACATCATGCCATTACGCCTAATTAATGACCCTAGACGCTTCATAGGGCACTAAAAAAGTGTTTTGAGCTGAGATAGCAGTCAGGTCTCGAGCTGGGGCGCCGTTCATTAAAGTCCTACTAAAACGCTAGTGTTTATTACCCTATGCATAGAAATGGTATTTTGATTAATATGCTAGTGTCGTCTCAACATCATTAACAACCTTCTCAAATAATGGAGTTTTATATGCAAAATAGTCGTCGTCAATTTATGATTTTATCTGCTGCTGGTGCCTGTACTTTGGCATTGAACGGTCAAGTTCAAGCTCAAGCCATGGTTGCTGAAACTGATCCACAAGCTGCTGCATTGGGTTACAAAGCAAACGCTACTACTGTAGATAAAGCTAAGTATCCAAAGTACGCTGCTGGTCAGGTTTGCAGTAACTGCGCCCTGTATCAAGGTAAAGCAGGTTCTGCTGCTGGTGGTTGCTCATTGTTTGGCGCTAAGCAAGTTGCTGGTCCAGGCTGGTGCTCTGCTTATGCTAAGAAAGCCGGTTAAGCTGCAAAGCTAAATCAAAAAGCTGCTTCGGCAGCTTTTTTTACGCCCTCTTTTTGGCTACCATTCCAAGTAATGCTGAAATACCAGTGTGCCTTGCACCCTCTGATAATTCTTTTTCGTAGCACTGGAGCTCAAGCACTTCAAAATCTTGACTTAACTCACAAATCATTTCTTCGGTATAGAGATGCTCTACCAGTGATGGGCCACCGGTTTTGTATTCCAATTGCTTTGGGGTGTATCCCTGCAGAATAAACAGGCCGTCTGATTTCAAGGTCTGGTGTACTTGTTGGAAAATTCTGGCGCGCATTTCGGGGTCAGCAAACTGGATGAAGATCCCAACTACCGCATCATATGTATTGGCCTGCCAATTAAAACCATCGGTGTCACAAAGACTGTATTGAATATTGACTTCGTTATCAGCAGCGAGCTGATTGGCTTTGGCAAGTGCAATATCAGAAACATCGAAGCCCGTTACGCGCATCCCCTCCTTGGCAAGCCAAACACCATTGCGCCCTTCTCCATCAGCAATACAGAGAACAGAAGAGTTGGGCTTTAGATAATGGGACGCTTGCTCAACCAAATATTCATTTGGCTCTTTTCCAAAGATGAATTCTTGTTTATCAAAACGTTCATTCCAGAACTGGGTAGCATCTGCAAAGCCCATGATTTGGATTACTTCTTTAAGCCGCCAATGAGATCACTCTTTAAATCCACCACGCTCTCAAGTCCAACAGCGATACGGACCAAGCCATCAGTAATGCCTGCAGCTTTGCGTGCCTCTGGACTTACTCGGCAATGTGTCGTGGTAGCAGGATGGGTGATCGTTGTGCGAGTGTCCCCCAGGTTTGCAGTTATGGAGCAGAGCTTTGTTTGATTAATCAACTTGAAAGCCGCTTTTTTCCCGCCCTTCAACGTGAAAGACAAAATAGCGCCGCCTGCTTTTTGCTGGCGCTTAGCCAACGCATGCTGAGGATGAGACTTCAGACCGGGATGGTAAACACACTCCACACCCGGCTGCTTTTCTAACCATTGAGCGATCTCTAGAGCATTTTGACTCTGCTGCTTCATACGCAACTCGAGAGTTTCCAAACCTTTTAAGAACACCCAAGCATTAAACGCTGAAAGTGTTGGTCCGGCAGTACGCACGTAGGGAAATACTTTGCCCATAATGAAATCATTGCTACCTACAATCGCACCACCAACTACGCGACCCTGGCCATCCAAATATTTTGTTGCCGAGTGAATTACTACGTCAGCACCTAATAAGAGAGGTCTTTGCAAAGCCGGTGTACAAAAGCAGTTATCAACCGCAAATAGTGCTTGAGCTTTCTTTGCTATCTTTGAGATAGCTTTGATATCAGCAATCTCAGTTAAAGGATTGGATGGTGTTTCTAAATAAAACATTTTGGTATTTACTTGGACGGCACTTTGCCAAGCTTTGGTATCCGACAAATCCACATAAGTCGTTGTAATACCAAAGCGTCCCAGAATATTGCTAAATAATTGGATGGTGGCACCAAACACAGAGCGCGAACAAACAACGTGATCTCCCGCCTGAAGATACGACATTGCCATTGTCAAAATAGCGGCCATACCAGAAGAAGTTGCTATGCAAGCTTCGCCACCCTCTAGCGCAGCCAATCGATCCTGGAACATGCTGACAGTAGGATTGGTAAAGCGAGAATAAATAAAGCCCTGGTCTGCATGGGCAAAGCCATCAGCTGCAAGTTCGGCACTATCAAAGCAAAAGCTGGAAGTGAGAAACATGGCCTCAGAGTGCTCTTGATATTCAGCAGTACGGCGTGTGCCTGCACGCACAGCTAAGGTTTCAAGCGCAAGCTTGGAGAAATCAGGTTTTTTACGGGTAGTTTTACTCTTCATACCGCTATTTTGACACCGAATTACAGAATTGCCTCAGGCACGCATGCCCAAGGAACTCGATCGTTGTTTTTAGTCTTCTGTAGCTAAGTGCAAATGCAGTTGTGAGCGGGCAAAGTCACTAGAATCGCGTTGACGGTCGGCTTTAGCCTCGGAAGTATTACGTGCGGCCTCCAGGGCATCCAAATAAGATTCATTGATATCGCCAGTAATATAGTGACCATCAAAACAAGAGGCCTCAAAATTCTGGATTTCAGGATTGATATCCTTCACGGCCTGCTTCATGTCTTCGACGCTTTGATAGATTAACTGGTCTGCACCAATCATCTTATTGATCTCTTCATCAGTACGCCCATAGGCAACCAACTCACTGCGAGTTGGCATATCGATACCATAGACATTAGGGAAGCGCACAGGGGGTGCAGCAGAAGCAAAAATCACTTTCTTAGCGCCAGACTCTCGTGCCATCTGCACAATCTCAAATGAGGTTGTACCGCGAACAATAGAGTCATCCACAATGAGGACGGTCTTATCTTTGAACTCAATGCGCATGGCATTGAGTTTCTGGCGTACTGATTTTTTACGAACGGCCTGACCTGGCATGATGAAGGTTCTACCGATATAGCGATTCTTGAAGAATCCTTCTCGGTAATCTACGCCTAGACGTTTAGCAACCTGCATTGCCGCTGGACGACTAGAGTCAGGAATCGGCATCACAACATCAATCTCGCCTGGAATCGTTTCTTTACGAATCTTTTCAGCAAGGTAATCACCCATGCGCATCCGCACGTTATAAACAGTCACGCCATCAATTGTGGAGTCTGGACGAGCCATGTAAACGTATTCAAAAATACAAGGTGTTAGAACTGCATCAGCTACACACTGACGCGAAGAGAAATTGCCATCCAAATCAATATAAATTGCTTCACCAGGATTGACATCGCGCACAAAAGTAAAGCCAAGGCCATCAAGTGCAACTGACTCAGAGGCAATCATCCACTCTGGACCCTTCGGTGTATCCATGCGCCCAATGCAGAGAGGTCGAATTCCAAACGGATCGCGAAATGCCAATAAGCCGTAACCAGCTATCAAAGAAACTACAGCATAAGAGCCTTTAACGCGCTTAGTTACCTGTGTAACGGCGTTAAACATAGCGCTCTCATCTAGTGCAGCGCTATTGGTTTCTTTTTGAAGTTCATCAGCTAATACATTTAATAACACCTCTGTATCTGAGCTGGTGTTAATGTGGCGACGATCCCGATAAGCCATCTCTACACGCAGGCTAGCCGCATTAGTCAGATTACCGTTATGGGCCAAAATAATGCCGTAAGGAGCGCTGACATAAAACGGTTGGGCCTCTTCCTCACTGCTTGCAGAGCCGGCCGTTGGATAGCGAACCTGACCAATGCCAACACTACCTACGAGACTTCGCATATTGCGAGTTCTAAATACATCTCGAACAAGACCATTGGCTTTATGCATCGTGAATGAATTGCCATTCATCGTTGCCATGCCAGCAGCATCTTGACCGCGGTGTTGAAGTAACAACAACGCGTCATAAATGAGTTGATTAACTGGGGAGTGGGAAACTGTTCCGACGACGCCGCACATATGCCTAGATCCCTATTTTTAATGAAGGTGTAATAGTGGGTGTAATTTTAGGCATTGCATCACCCAATCGCTTTGCCCAGTCAGCTGGCAACCAACCTTTAATCAAACCAGTCGCCATATCGATGGCCGGTCGAGTAATTGCCTTTTGCCAAGCGACGGTTTGAGGAATAGGAGTCAAGGCCGCTAATGTTGCCATCACAACTACAACTACACCGCCACGCGCTAAGCCAAAAACAAGGCCGAAAAACCGATCTGTCATGCTCAATCCAGCAGACAAAATAATCTTTTGGATCACATTACCGATCAAACCACAGACTATCAAGGTAAGAATAAATAGAATCAGAAAGCTCACACCTAGACTCAATAGCTCATCCATATGAAAAGTAGATAACCATTCAACAGAAAGGTAGTTTGTATAGTGATAAGCAACCCAAGCCGCTATAAACCAAGAGGCTAGTGCTAGCACCTCTTTAAAAAGACCTCTAGAAATCCCCACCAAAGCAGAAACCAATAACACTACCAGGGTGAAGTAATCCACTGTGGTTAACTTCAGGGCGGACAAATATTCCATTAAGGGGCTTCCACCTCAACTAGCCTTGGAGACAATCCCATAGCTTTGAGTTTTTTCTCAGCAACTTCAGCTGCGTCCTGATCGGTAAAAGGGCCCGCTCTTAATAAAAAAAGTTTTACACCGTCAGCGCCGGTTTTATTTGAAACGTAATTAGGAATCTTTTGATCTTTCATCTTAACTATCCAGCCCTTAGCTCGCTCTTCAGATGCAAAAGCACCAACCTGAATAACATATTTACCAGGCCCCGCTTTTTTTGGAAGTTCTTCAGTTTTTGATTTGGTGATTGCCTCTGGCGCGACGATGACTTCTTCACCAGCAGCTAAGCCACTAATAGAATTTGTTTTGCTTACCGTAGGGGATGATTTCGCTACAACTTCTTTGGATGGAGTGGGTGCTTTTTCTTTCGCCGCTGTTTCAACAACAGCAACCGATTTTACCTTCTCATCATTTACGGGTATCACAGCGCTAGGGACAGGCAGACTAGTCACAATATTCACAGCAATATCGTTATTTACAGACTTGGGCTTGTTATCCAAAATACGAGGAAGACCAACTACTGCAATTAACACTAGGACAGCCGCACCAATCAGACGATGACGTGCGCGTTGCTGATCAGGATCTTCTGTAAATGCTAGCTCTTCGTTTTCTTGAGCACGCTGAAAACTGCGGGGGGCTAATTTATTGACTGTACGACGACCCCTCACAGAAGCCCGATCAAGGTCTTCAGTCTCAGAGTTTCGCTTAAAAAGCTGCGGTAAACGAATCATGGATCAATGGGCCTGGTTATTTCGATATGCCATTACTCCGGCAACGGTATAGAAGGATCCGAAGATAACAATTCTATCACCCTCACCGGCCTTAGAAAGCGCTTTTTGATACGCTGTAGCAGGATCTGGGAAGCACTCAATGCCACCATCTTCGCCGTTTTTGACGGACACGCCCAGATCCACCAGCTTCTCAGATAGTGCCGCCGCACTAGCGGCGCGTGGAGTTGGTAAATCAGTGCAAAACCAGAAGTCCACACTATTTAACAGTGGCTTAATAACCCCAGCAATGTCCTTATCCGCCATTGCGCCAAAAATGGCATAGGTGTAGGGGTGGTAGCCCATCTTATCCAAGCCTTGGCCTAAGGTCGCTGCTGCATGGGGATTGTGGGCAACATCTAAAACGATCGTTGGCTGGCCTGGCAACACCTGAAAACGACCTGGTAACTCCACCATAGCAAAGCCATTGCGAATATCCTGTGCACTAACTGGCAGTCGCTGATGCAAAGCCATCAATGCAGCAATTACAGCGGATGCATTCAGAATCTGATTGGCGCCTCGTAATGCGGGGTAGCCTAGACCGCTAAAGCGTTTTTGACGCCCTGCCCAACCCCACTGCTGCTTATCACCCTGAAAGTTATAGTCACGGCCCTGAAGCCATAAGTCACAACCGAGTTTTTCAGCGTGATCAATCAAAGTTTGTGGGGGCACGGGATCACCACAGACTGCAATACCGCCAGCTCGGAAAATGCCCGCTTTTTCAAAACCAATTGCCTCACGTGTACCACCCAAAAAATCGGCATGGTCTATATCAATACTCGTGACAATCGCACAATCTGCATCAACAATATTGACCGCATCCAAACGGCCACCCATACCAACTTCAAGCACTACTGCATCTAATAGAGCCTTTGAAAATAAATGCATGATCGCCAAGGTGGTGAACTCAAAATACGTTAAGGTTGGCGCATCCACTAAGCTAACGCGAGCTTTTTCAACAGCTGCAAAATGCTCTAGCAAAAGATCATCTTTTACCTCATCACCGTTAATGCGAGCACGCTCGTTAAAGACGAGTAAATGTGGAGACATATGGCAACCAACCTTGTAGCCAGACGCTAGCAAAATACTCTCAAGATAGGCGCAAGTAGAGCCCTTGCCATTGGTGCCGGCCACGGTAATAACAGGGCAATCAAAGTGCAGGCCTAGCGCGTCTTTAACACGATTAATTCGAGCAAGACCCATATCGATACCAACAGGATGGGCTGTTTCGAGGTGACTAAGCCAAGCCGTTAAGCTAGAAAACAGGATGGGAGTTTGGAGGGCTAGATTCAAGCGCTTTATACAGCTGCGCTACCCGCAATCGCAGGCTCAGGGAGTTGCTGTAGCAAGGCCAACAAACGGGCAATCTCACCTCGCATCTGCCGACGATCAACGATCATATCGATACCGCCTTTTTGCATCAAAAACTCAGAGCGCTGAAAACCTTCTGGTAATTTTTCACGCACGGTTTGCTCGATCACGCGCGGACCAGCAAAGCCAATTAAAGCCTTTGGTTCGGCCATCACCACATCGCCCATAAACGCAAAGCTGGCAGAAATCCCACCCATGGTTGGGTCTGTTAAGACGCTGATGTAGGGCAAACCTTTTTTAGAGAGCAGCGTTAGCATCGAGTTAGTCTTCGCCATCTGAAAAAGAGAAAGCAAGCTTTCTTGCATACGCGCACCACCAGTGGCGGTCACGCAAATAAAAGCACACTTCTTAGCAATGGCTTCCTGTACGCCGCGAGCAAAACGCTCACCCACCACCGAACCCATTGAGCCACCCATGTATTGGAATTCAAAACAGGCCGCAACCACTGGAATACTTTCAATCTTTCCACCAAGAACAATTAAGGCTTCGGTTTCGCCGGAGGCATCACTAGCTTCTTTTAGGCGATCGGGATACTTTTTGGAATCTTTAAATTTGAGTGGGTCGATTGGGTAAATATCGGCGCCAATCTCATAGCGGCCTTTTGGATCTAAAAGACTGTCGAGGCGTTGGCGGGCGCCAATGCGCATGTGATGACTACATTTTGGACAAACCGATAAGTTTGCTTCGATATCAGTGCTGTAGAGTACAGTTTCACAGCTAGGGCACTTAACCCAAAGTCCTTCAGGAACAGACTTGCGATTAGCAGGGTCTGTATGTTGAATTTGCGGGGGTAGTAATTTATCGATCCAGCTCATCAGTATTTAACTATCCAGTGCATTAACTATCTAAAGCGACGCGAATTTCACGAATGAAGGTTTCGAGTGATTGTACCGCTTGGCCAGGGGCAGAATCCTCCAAAAGACGAATAATTCGACTACCAATCACCACCGCATCAGCGGTTTTTGATACCGCACGGGCACTTTCAGCGTCATTAATACCAAAACCGACTGCGATCGGAATTGACGTAGCCTCACGGATTTTAGGAATAATGCTGGCCACATCCTGAGTATTCAGATGAGATGCGCCAGTTACTCCGCGCATAGAGACATAGTAGATATAACCAGAAGCTATTTTAGCTGCGTCCTTTATACGCTCTGGTGATGAAGTGGGAGCCAATAGAAAAATAGGATCAACCCCCGCTGCCCGCATTTGCTTAGCAAAATCTTCACACTCCTCTGGAGGATAGTCCACGATCAAGACACCATCAACGCCGGCAGCTTTGGCTTCCGTTGCAAAGCGCTCGGCTCCCATCTGTTCGACTGGATTGGCGTAGCCCATTAAAACAACTGGTGTAGCGGTATCGGCTTTACGAAACTCTTTCACCATTTCTAGGCAAGCACGAAGAGTGACGCCTTTTGTAAGCGCTCTTTCAGACGAGCGTTGAATAACAGGACCATCAGCCATCGGATCAGAAAATGGCACCCCAAGCTCAATGACGTTAGCGCCACCACGAACTAGTGCATGCATTAATTCAACAGTGAGTTTTGGATCGGGATCGCCAGCAGTAATAAAGGGGATCAGACCTTTTTTTCCGCTAGCTTTCAATTCATTAAAGAGTGCAGTAATTTTTGACATGGAAATTCGTATCTATTCTTGTATGTGACCTAATGATGAACTATGGATTAGCCCTCGGAACCAGTAGCTTGTGCAACGGTATGCATATCCTTATCACCTCGACCAGATAAGTTCACCAAGATCGTTTTATCTTTGGGGAGCGTGGGCGCTAATTTGCATGCATAGGCAATCGCATGAGCAGATTCTAGGGCAGGAATAATGCCTTCAATACGGCAGCAATCATGAAAAGCCTTCAATGCTTCTTCATCAGTTATTGCTACATAGTCAGCGCGGCCCGAGTCCTTTAACCACGCATGCTCAGGACCAACGCCAGGGTAATCCATGCCAGCAGAAACCGAATGTGTTTCTGATATCTGTCCATTTTCATCTTGCAAAAGATAGGTACGATTGCCGTGCAATACACCTGGCTTTCCAACGCAAAGGGCTGCTGAGTGAAGGCCACTATTGAGGCCATGGCCTGCAGCTTCAACGCCAATTAATTTTACTTCTGGGAAATCAATGTAGGGGTAAAAAATACCCATAGCGTTAGAACCGCCGCCAACGCAGGCCATGACATAGTCAGGCTGACGCCCAGTCATTACAGGCATTTGTATTTTGCACTCTTCCCCAATCACACTTTGAAAGTCTCGGACCATCATTGGGTAGGGATGGGGTCCAGCGACAGTGCCAATAATGTAGAAGGTATCTTCCACATTAGTAACCCAATCACGCATTGCTTCATTTAGGGCATCCTTCAGCGTCTTCGTTCCAGATTCAACAGGCACCACTTTTGCGCCAAGCAATTTCATACGAAACACATTTTGCGCTTGACGTGCTACGTCCACAGAACCTTGGTACACAGTGCAATCTAAACCGAAACGAGCACAAATAGTTGCAGTAGCGACACCATGCTGCCCTGCTCCAGTCTCAGCAATGATACGAGGCTTGCCCATGCGCTTAGCCAGCATAGCTTGACCGATCACGTTGTTAATTTTGTGTGCGCCAGTGTGATTCAAATCTTCACGCTTAAGATAAATTTGAGCGCCGCCTAAAATCTCGCTCCAACGTTTAGCGTGATAGACCGGTGATGGGCGACCTACAAAATGCTTTAGCTCATAATGAAATTCTTCTAAGAATTCTGGATCGTATTGATATTTTGCATAAGCTGCCTTGAGCTCATCCAAAGCAAACATCAGCGTCTCAGAAACAAATACGCCACCGTAAGGACCGAAGTGTCCTCGTGCATCTGGCTTATCGTACATAAATACCTCTTTTATTAGTTACAGCAAATGATTAGGTTGGCGTGCTTGCATCTGCTGCACGCACTGCCTCGATAAACTCTTTCATCAAGGCGTGGTCTTTTACACCTTTGCTGATTTCTACGCCACTAGAGACGTCAACCGCGCAAGGATGTAGACGAGCAATAGCTTCGCCCACGTTGTGAACGCTCAATCCACCACTCAAAACGACCCGAGGCGCGTTTGCGCTTATCCATGCTTGTGGAATTCCTGACCAATCAAAAGGACTGCCTCCTCCTCCATAGCCCTCAACGAGCGCATCGAGCAAAAGAGCATTTGCTTGCCTATATTGTAGGGAAAAATCATCAAACGCGAAGCCTGCCCCAACACGTGCAGCCTTCATCCAGGGCTGACCTGCAGCTAAGCGTTGGCATTCCTCAGGTGACTCATCCCCATGAAACTGCCACAAAGTAATAGGGGCAGCGGCCCTAATAGCCTCAAATTCAGCATCGGTAGCGTTTACCACCAATCCCACAGCATCAACCCCTGCTGGAAGCCTAGAAATCAATGCGGCAGCTATATTGGGAGTAACGGCCCTAGGACTTGGGGGGTAAAACACGAATCCGAGGGCATCTACACCAGAGGCTGTAGCAGCGTCGACGTCACTCGGCGTCTTGAGGCCGCAAATTTTGACCCTAGTTCGGTCTGGAGAGTTTGTTATTAAGCCCATATGGGGAAATGATAAGGGTCTAGAGCTCTTAAAGACACATTTAAACGAAAATCGCCTTAGGTAACCAAGAATTTGAAAGCCATGGTTTAGGGATATTAAATTCTTCCGGATAGGCAATTTGCGCTAAATAGAGGCCTGCAGGTGAAAATGTGGGTGCTGCAACACTACGATTTTTTGCGGCCAAAATTTCGGCCATCCAATGAGCTGATTGTTTGCCTACGCCAATTTGGATGAAGCTCCCTACTAAGTTGCGAACCATGTGATGCAAGAAGGCATTGCCTGTGATCCTAAAATATAGCCAGGGCTCATTCGAGAAGATTTCAATGGAATAGATGGTCTTCACTGGAGTCTTGCTTTGACATTCTGAGGAACGAAAAGAGGTGAAATCATGCTCACCAATCAAGCATTTAGCAGCGGATCTCATTGCATTGATATCAAACCAGCGATCTGCTGGAAGCATCACATAACCAGCGCGATCAGCAGCCATGGGAGAGCGGCAAGGCCCTGCATGCAATGCATAGATATAAGTACGCTCGTAAGCAGAATAGCGAGCACTAAATTCATCCGCAACTGGTTGCGCCCAATTAATCACAATCGACTCTGGTAGGAAGGCATTAACGCCCCTCACCCAAGACCAGTTATCTCGCTCAACCTCGACATCAAAGTGGACAACCTGACCCAATGCATGAACGCCGGCATCTGTTCGACCGGCAGTAACTACGCGAATAGGGGGAGAGTTCTGGGCGTCATTACCAACAAATGAGATAATAGCCCTCTCTAATTCATCCTGAACAGTAGGCTGATTGACCTGTGTCTGCCAACCAGAAAAAGCACTGCCGTCATACTGAAGTCCTAGGGCAATGCGCATCAAAGTTTAGCTATTACTCTGCGGAAGCTCGGCTAATACACCTCGCGCTTCAACCACGATTTCAGGGTCGATTGATGCGCCAATACGCACGATCTCTTCAAGTGATTTCTTAGCGGCAGAAAAATCTTCAATGGTGATGTAGGCTCGGGCTAGATTTAATCTCACCCTCAGCTCATCTGGCGTCAGATCTGATGTGGAAGGCTTGGCAACAGGCAAATCCAGATTAATGCTTCCGAACAATGCCTTAGCTTTATCGGAGATGCCCTCATGGTGAGTATGGTCACCAGCATAGTGATCAGTCGATGTAGATTGCCCCTGCTCGTGCTCGACTGGGTAGTCACGAGCATGGATATGAGGTGAAGAATTTTTACGCGAATTGCTAATAAAGAACCAAATCAAAAGACCCGTAACTAAAACAAAAGCCAATAAACCAAGAAAAACTGCCTTTACGTTAAACCCACTTTTTTCAGAATCCAGTACCTCTGAGGCACCTTGAGGTTCAGCTAATAATTTTTTTAAATCTGAAATATTCTTCTCTAGCTCTTGCGCTCTAGCATTAGTTTGTTCGAGAATTTTTTCTTGTGCCACTATCTCTTCTGTAATGCGCTTAGTATCTGCATCCCGGTCTCCACTAGAGCCGATCTTTAAACGATTTGCAGAGTTAACAACATCATCAACCTTAACTTCTACGCTAGCCAAGTCACTCTTTTTCTCAGACCATTGCTGCGCCGCCGTGTCTACAAAATCCTTCGCAAGCTTAGAATCAATCGCTTGTACTGCGGCAGGGTCAGGAATCAAGAGCTCTGAGCCAGCACGCAAACGATTAATATTGCCGCCCGCAAAAGCATCCGGATTGGCTTGATATAAAGCCATCATTTTCTGATCGATCGAAAACTCTGGTGAAGCTGGATCCATCTGTGAAGCAATCGAAGACAGGGTTTGTCCAGGCTCTACGATGAACTTCGGAATAGTCCCATTCAAAAATGTATATATTCTAGTAATCGAGCCTGTAGACCAATTTAAGGTGAGCAATAAATCTACAAAGATATCCTCAGAGATCGGTACAGCTTTTACCGTTTCTACCAAAACCATCAAGCGACCATCCTTTGATCGGTACACCATCACTTGGGCATTGAAGTCCAAAATTTTAGGTGAAATACCGAGCCGCTCATATGCGCTTGCCGATGGTATTGATGCCGATAAAGTGCTTAAAAGAGCTTGCTCATCTGAAGATAATTCAATGGGCACCTCGATTCGAAGACTTTCGCCGGGATTAGATACTAAATTTGCCTTGCCCAATGACACGGCAAAAACACTAGTTGATAGTGCAATGCCAATAAAACTAGCAAAGATAAATTTCAGCATCTGAGTATTAGGCATTGCTATCCAATAAAATTCTTAACATTCGACGCAAGGGCTCGGCAGCTCCCCACAAAAGTTGATCGCCCACAGTAAAAGCACCAAGATATTCAGGACCCATGGCCATCTTATGCAATCGTCCGATAGGTACCGTCAATGTGCCGCTAACAGCTGCTGGAGATAATTCACGCTCAGTAGTCTCGCGATCATTTGGGACCACCTTGACCCATTGATTGTCATTGGCCAATATCGCCTCGATCTCTTTGAGCGGAATATCTTTTTTGAGTTTAACGGTGAGGCCTTGTGAGTGGCAGCGCATCGCACCAACACGGACACATAAACCATCAACGGGAATGCTGCCCGGGGTTCTAAACGCAGGTCGACCTAAGATCTTATTAAATTCGGCGCCGCCCTTCCACTCTTCTTTAGTTTGACCGTTCTCGACGGGGACATCAATCCAAGGAATCAAACTTCCTGCTAAAGGAGTATTGCGGAAGTTTTTCTTTGGAAAATCTGGTGAACGTAATGTCTCAGTGATTTTTCGATCAATATCCAGTATCCAAGAAGAAGGGTCAGCCAATTCAGTAGCTACGCTGTCGCGCAATGAGCCCATTTGCAACAAGAGTTCGCGCATATTTTGGGCGCCGGCACCTGAAGCTGCCTGGTAGGTCATGGCGCTAATCCACTCGACCATATCAGCCTTAACCAAACCACCCATAGCCATCATCATTAAACTGACTGTACAGTTACTGCCAATCCAGTTTTTTCCACCAGCAGCTAATGCTTTATCAATCACTGGACGATTCACTGGATCTAAAATTAAGACCGCATCATCCTTCATGCGTAAAGCGCTAGCGGCATCAATCCAGTGACCCTGCCAACCAGCGGAACGTAGCTGAGGAAAAATTTCATTAGTGTAGTCACCACCCTGACAAGTCAGAATAATGTCGCAACGCATTAGTGCTTTGACATCATTTGCATCGAGCAAAGTATTTTCACTCTGAGTCACTTTTTGACCATTTAAGAGTGGCACTTCACCGCCAGCCTGACTAGTGCTAAAAAATACGGGCTCAATCAGGTCAAAATCCTTTTCAGCCAACATTCTCTCCATGAGAACGCTACCAACCATACCCCGCCATCCAACTAAGCCGACTAAAGGTGTTTTTGTATTTGACATGATGAGCAACTATCTATTCAGTGTGATGAAATATTTTTAATATCAGTAATTCTTATTTTGTAAGAGCTGCAACTACAGCGTCACCCATTTCAACAGTGGATACTTTTTTTGTACCCTCGGTAAAGATATCGGAGGTACGCAGCCCCTGAGATAAAACCTGCTGAACTGCTGCCTCAATACGATCGGCTTGAGCAGGCATACCTAAAGAGTAGCGCAGCATCATGGCAGCAGAAAGAATGGTTGCCAATGGATTAGCAATGCCCTTACCAGCGATATCGGGTGCGGACCCATGACTTGGCTCATACAAGCCTTTATTGTTTTTATCCAATGAAGCGGATGGCAACATGCCAATTGAGCCAGTCAACATCGAAGCTTCATCTGAAAGAATATCGCCAAACAAGTTACCAGTCACCACCACATCAAATGCTTTGGGCGCTTTCACTAATTGCATAGCAGCGTTATCAACATACATATGTGTTAACTCAACATCGGGATAATCTTTGCCAACACGAATCATGACATCACGCCACAACTGTGAAGTCTCTAAAACATTGGCCTTATCCACACTGCATACCTTTTTGCCACGCTTACGGGCAGCTTCAAACGCTACACGGCCAATACGCTCTACTTCAGGCTCGCTGTAATGCATCATGTCGAAGCCTTCACGTGCGCCCTTAAACAAAGGTAATTCAGAAGTGCGAATACCACGTGGCTGACCAAAATAGATGTCGCCGTTCAGTTCGCGAATAATCAATATATCCAGGCCGCTAACAATTTCAGGCTTCAAACTGGATGCAGCAGTAAGCTCGTCATAGCAAATAGCAGGCCTAAAATTAGCAAACAGCTCAAGATGCTTGCGCAAACCTAAGATGGCTTGCTCTGGACGGAGTTCACGAGCCAAGGCATCATATTTCCAGTCACCCACAGCACCAAACAAAATAGCATCTGCTTTTTTAGCAAGCTCTAGAGTCGCAGGCGGCAATGGATGCCCAGCGACATCATAAGCAGCACCGCCAACAGGTGCTATCTCCAAGTCAAATTTAGGGCCGAGCGCGTTTAGCACCTTAACGGCTTCAGCAACGATTTCCGGGCCGATGCCATCGCCCGGTAGGACTGCAATTTTCATGAAAAGGCCTTTAACTCTGTAAAACTACGGCAGTTGTGTAGCGAGCCAAGGCATCTTGAGAATGCGCTCAGCTTCGTAAGCCTTGATTTTATCTGCATGTTGCAGGGTTAAGCCAATATCGTCTAAGCCGTTCAGCAGGCAATGCTTTCTGAATGGCGCCACATCAAAGCTATAAGCAGTTCCATCAGGCAAGATGACCTGCTGGGCCTCTAGATCAATTGTGAGCTGATAACCACTAAAAGCCAGAGTTTCGTTAAATAAATGGTCTACCTGTAGCTCTGAGAGAGCAATCGGTAAAAGGCCATTTTTAAAGCAATTATTGTGAAAGATATCCGCAAAACTAGGGGCAATGACCGCTCTAAAGCCATACTGATCTAAAGCCCAAGGTGCGTGCTCACGGGAGCTGCCACAGCCAAAGTTCTTACGGGCCAGCAAAATTCCGGCATCTTTATACCGTGGCTGGTTTAAAACGAAATCTGGATTGATTGGGCGTGCGCTGCAATCTTGACCAGGCTCACCATGATCCAGATAACGCCATTCATCAAACAAATTCTGGCCAAAACCTGTTTTCTTAATTGATTTTAAGAACTGCTTGGGAATGATGGCATCGGTATCCACATTTTCGCGATTAAGCGGGGCTACCAAGCCTTTGTATACCGTAAATTTTTCCATAGTGGTCTTTACTGAATATCGACTGTGCGCTTATTTGACTGGCGTCACAACAACATCTTTCCCTTGAGTTTGGGATTGATTAGGTGTGTTGGAATTTTTACTTCCTCCCATAGAGTTACCCATGGTTTGAAGGTCTTTACCAACGCCTTCCATCGTATTTGCGCAAGCAGAAAGGATGATGCCGATGACAGCAACTATCGTCAATTTTTTAATCATTGTGAAAGAAGACCATTTAAACACTGTTACTCCTTAAGAAATCTTACGAACATCAACAAAATGCCCTTCAATCGCAGCAGCAGCAGCCATCGCTGGGCTCACCAAGTGCGTTCTACCGCCATTACCTTGGCGACCTTCAAAGTTACGATTCGATGTAGATGCACAACGCTCACCAGGCTCAAGGCGATCGGCATTCATTGCCAAACACATAGAGCAACCAGGCTCACGCCACTCAAAACCAGCAGCTTTAAAGACACGATCTAAGCCTTCGCGCTCAGCCTGGGCTTTTACCAATCCAGAGCCAGGGACTACTAATGCCAGCTTCACATTAGCGGCCACCTTCTTACCAAGACGATCAACTACCTTGGCGGCAGCACGAATATCTTCAATACGACTATTGGTACAAGATCCGATAAATACTTTATCTATAGAGATATTGCTTAATGGCGTATTGGGCACTAGACCCATATATTCAAGCGCACGCTCCATTGCAGAACGCTTGTTTGCATCACGCTCTTTTTCAGGATCAGGAACGCGCTCACTAATGGCCAACACCATTTCTGGCGAAGTCCCCCAAGTCACTTGAGGAGCAATTTCTTCTGCACGTAATTCAACTACCGCATCAAACTGTGCCTCTGAATCTGAATGAAGGGAGCGCCAGTATTGCAAGGCATGACGCAAAGCCTCGCCTTTAGGGGCGTAAGGTCTACCTTGAATATATTCGATCGTGGTTTCATCAACAGCCACAAGTCCAGCACGAGCACCAGCTTCAATGGCCATATTACAAACAGTCATCCGACCTTCCATGGAGAGGTTGCGAATGGCCTCACCAGCAAACTCAATGGTGTAACCAGTTCCGCCAGCAGTACCGATCTTACCAATCACGGCAAGGACAATATCTTTCGCAGTAGAACCTGGCTGAAGGCGTCCATCCACTCTAACTAACATGTTCTTGCTTTTTTTCATTAGCAAAGTTTGGGTGGCTAATACATGCTCAACTTCAGATGTCCCAATACCAAAAGCCAGTGCACCAAAGGCGCCATGCGTACTGGTATGTGAATCACCGCAGACCACCGTCATACCCGGCAAGGTTGCACCCTGCTCTGGTCCAATAACGTGAACAATCCCTTGACGGGTATCGTTCATTTTGTATTGCGTAATACCAAAGGCGTCGCAATTTTGATCCAGCGTATCTACTTGTAGCTTAGATATAGGGTCAGCGATTCCTTCAGAGCGATCCGTTGTCGGAACATTGTGATCTGAAACAGCCAGATTGGCAGAGATACGCCACACTGGACGATTGGCTAGATTAAGTCCTTCAAAAGCCTGAGGGCTGGTTACTTCATGCAATAACTGTCGATCTATATAAATCGTGGCCGTGCCATCTTCTTCAGAATAGACGACATGGTCATCCCACAATTTGTCGTAAAGCGTACGTGACATGAATACCCTCGAAAACTTTTTTATTTACGAACAGAAATGTTGGGAACCTTGCGTGAAGTTTCTCCAACATATAACTGACGTGGACGGCCAATCTTGTACTCAGGATCCGTAATCATTTCTTCCCACTGAGCAATCCAACCTACTGTTCTCGCCAATGCAAATACACAAGTAAACATTTCAGTTGGAATACCTAAAGCACGCTGAACGATTCCAGAATAAAAGTCGACGTTTGGATAGAGCTTGCGGCTGACAAAATATTCATCTTCCAAAGCAATCTTCTCAAGAGTCATGGCTAGTTTGAATAATGGATCATTCTCCAAGCCTAGCTCTTTCAATACTTCATAGCAAGTTTCACGCATGAGTTTTGCACGCGGGTCGAAATTTTTGTAAACACGATGACCAAAGCCCATCAAGCGAACGCTAGAGTTCTTATCTTTGACCTTAGCAATGAACTCGTGAATCTTATCTACGCCACCACTAGCTTGTATTTCATTTAGCATCTCTAAGCAAGCTTCGTTTGCACCACCGTGTGCTGGGCCCCAAAGGCAAGCAATACCAGCAGAGATAGCAGCAAATGGATTAGTGCCAGAGGAGCCACACAAACGTACCGTTGAGGTAGAAGCATTTTGCTCATGGTCAGCATGCAGGATAAAGATGCGGTCCAAAGCGCGTACCAATACTGGATTCACTTTGTACTCTTCGCAGGGTGTTGCGAACATCATGCGCATAAAGTTGGCCGTGTAAGACAAAGAGTTATCTGGATAGATAAATGGCTGCCCTACAGAGTATTTATAGGACATTGCAACCAAGGTTGGCATCTTGGCAATCAGACGAATCTGCGCAATTTCGCGCGCCTTAGGCTGACTGTAATCAATTGCGTCATGGTAGAAAGCTGCCATCGCACCAACTAAGCCAGTTAATACAGACATTGGGTGCGCATCGCGACGGAAACCGCGCAAGAAGAATTGCATTTGTTCATGAACCATTGTGTGGTGCATGACCAAATTCTCGAAATCTTTTTTCTCGGTAGCATTGGGTAACTCACCGTTGATCAAAAGATAACAAACTTCCAAGAAATCACAGTTATGCGCAAGATCTTCAATTGGGTAACCACGATAGAGCAACTCACCTTTATCGCCATCAATGTAAGTGATTTTGCTATTACAAGAAGCGGTAGATAAAAAACCTGAGTCGTAAGTGAACTTGCCGGTTTGACCGTAAAGTTTACGAATATCAATTACATCGGGACCAACGGTGCCTTTATAAATTGGCAAGTCGATATCTGGTGTGCCGTCCGAAAACGATAATTTTGCCTTGATGTCCGATTCAATCATTTCTAATCCTTAGTCATTCAAATTGATGATTACTGCATTGTGTGATCACGCATCTAAACTACAACTGCAACACCATGCTGAATTATTTCTGTCTCAGCTTTTGTAATACCGCCTTAAAAGAGTCTTCTTGAGACTCTTTTTCCAATCCCACCACAGAATCCCTGCGACCAATTAAAATGTCCATCAAGTCATTGTCTTCCAGAGCAAATAACTGGCTCAATACTTTTCCATCTTCTGCGCTTATTTGAGAGCCATAGCGCTCAAAAAAACGCTGCAGAATCAGATCGTTTTCAAGCAAACCCCTGCGGGCATCACTCTTTAAACGATATAACTCTGCATTACTGAGGGTCATACAGCCCTACGTACCATCAATTCCTTGATCTTTCCAATTGCCTTGGTCGGATTGAGATGCTTAGGACAAACGTCCACGCAGTTCATGATGGTATGGCAGCGGAATAAACGGTATGGGTCTTCCAAGTTGTCTAAGCGCTGTGCTGTATCTTCATCTCGGCTGTCTGCAATAAATCGATATGCCTGAAGCAAACCAGCAGGACCGACAAACTTATCTGGATTCCACCAGAAAGATGGGCATGAAGTTGAGCAGGAGGCACACAAGATGCACTCATATAAACCATTCAACTCTTCACGCTCTTCAGGACTCTGGAGACGCTCTTTCTCTGGGAATGGATTGTCATTAACCAAGTAAGGTTTGATAGAAAGATATTGCTTAAAGAACAAAGTCATATCCACAATCAAATCACGCACCACTGGTAAACCAGGCAATGGGCGCAAGGTAATGACTTTAGGCAGGGTCAACATATTGGTTAAGCAAGCCAATCCGTTCTTGCCATTAATGTTCATAGCATCTGAGCCACAAACACCTTCACGACATGAGCGGCGATAGGAGATACTTTCATCTTGTTTCTTTAAAGAAATCAAGGCATCCAGTAACATACGTTCACCAGTTAACTCGAGCTCATAGCGCTCCATGCGTGGAGCAGCATCGACATCTGGATCGTAGCGGTAAATTTCAAATACACGAATATCACTCATTTTTAATTTCTCTTCGCTTAGAAAGTACGTTCTTTAGGAGGGAAAGACTCAACAGTCAATGGCTTGAGGACAACCGGCTTATAGTCAAGTTGGTTACCTTTGCTATACCAAAGTGTGTGCTTCATCCAGTTGTCATCATCACGATGTTGATGATCATCATGTGAATGCGCACCACGACTTTCTTTACGGGCAGCCGCTGAAATCATAGTCGCGTTTGCAGCTTCAATTAAGTTCGCAACTTCTAAGGCTTCAATACGCGCCGTATTGAAAATTTCAGACTTGTCTTTTAACCATAAGTGTTTAGCGCGCTCTGTCAACTTCGCCATTTGACGAACACCCTCGTCCATCAACTCTTGATTGCGGAACACGCCAGCGTATTTCTGCATAGTCTTGCGAATATCGTTTGCAACATCTTGCGCATACTCACCAGAAGTAGATTCGTCAAGAGCGGCAATACGAGCCAGAGTTTGTTCACCAGCATTTGCAGGCAATGGTTTGAATTCGCGATTCTTTAGATCCATTGCAACAATATGGTTACCTGCAGCACGACCGAATACCAATAGGTCAAGCAATGAGTTCGTGCCCAAACGGTTTGCACCGTGCACAGATACGCAAGAGCACTCACCAATTGCATACAGGCCATTAACAATGTCGTTATGTTTGCCATTACCTGGTACCACTACTTGTCCGTTGATATTGGTAGGAATGCCGCCCATCTGATAGTGGATGGTTGGTACCACTGGAATAGGCTCTTTGGTCACATCAACGTTAGCAAAGTTAATACCGATTTCATAAACCGAAGGTAAACGCTTCATGATGGTCTCGGCACCAATGTGCGTTAAGTCAAGAACTACATAATCGCCATTTGGGCCACAACCGCGCCCTTCTTTGATTTCCTGATCCATACAGCGTGACACGAAATCGCGTGGCGCTAAGTCTTTATAAGTTGGAGCATAACGCTCCATAAAACGCTCGCCATCCTTATTACGCAAGATACCGCCTTCACCACGACAACCTTCAGTCAACAACACACCAGCACCAGCTACGCCAGTTGGGTGGAATTGCCAGAACTCCATGTCTTCTAATGGAATGCCTGCGCGTGCTGCAAGACCCATACCGTCACCAGTATTAATAAATGCGTTTGTCGATGCATCCCAAATACGACCAGCACCGCCAGTAGCCATCATGACCACTTTGGTTTCTAAAATATAAACTTGGCCTGTTTCCATTTCGAGCGCAGTAACCCCAACGACATCACCAGCGTCATCACGAATGAGATCCAGAGCTAACCACTCAACGAAGAAGTTTGTTTTTGCGCGAACATTTCGTTGGTACAAGGTGTGCAACATGGCATGGCCAGTACGATCAGCTGCAGCGCAAGCACGTTGCACAGGCTTCTCACCATAATTGGCTGTATGTCCACCAAAAGGACGCTGATAAATTGTGCCGTCTGGATTGCGATCAAAAGGCATGCCGAAGTGCTCAAGCTCATAAACAACTTTTGGAGCTTCGCGGCACATAAACTCGATCACGTCTTGGTCACCCAACCAATCCGAACCTTTGATCGTGTCGTAAAAATGATAGTGCCAGTTATCTTCACTCATGTTACCGAGCGATGCACCGATACCGCCTTGAGCAGCAACCGTGTGTGAACGTGTTGGGAAAACCTTAGTTAATACCGCAACATTTAGGCCGGCCTCTGCTAACTGCAAAGAAGCACGCATGCCCGAACCACCTGCACCGATAATTACCGCGTCGAAGCGACGGCGTGGTAACACTTTTTTAATCGCGGTCATTGAATTACACTTTCCACAAAATTTGTACGGCATAGGCCGCACAGGCAACTAGATATAAAACAGTTAACACTTGGAGTGTTAAACGAATGCTGACAGGCTTGATGTAGTCCATCCAAATATCACGAATACCAATCCAAGCGTGATAGAACAGGCTGATGAAAAACAACAGCGTCAGGAGCTTCATGAACTGGTTACTAAATAAAGCAGCCCAACCCTCATAAGTTGCGCTACCAGTGATGCAGTAGTCCACCAAAAAAACAATCGTAAAAACCACCATCACGATCGCTGTAGCACGCTGAATGATCCACTCTTTGAGGCCGTAGTGGGCCCCAACAACTAAGCGCTTAGGTCCAATTTGATAAATAGGCATTCGATTTCCTTAATGAATAAGTGCTTAATACAAGCCAAAAAGTTTGAGGCCAACAATCGCAGTTAGAGCAAGACCTAAGAAAAACACAAAGATCGCAGAGCGATTGGCATCAGCCTTTTCAACGCCAATTTCCAAATCCAACAAGAGATAGCGGATTCCAGCACAGAAATGGTGCAAAAAGGACCAAATTAATCCAAGAAGTATGATTTTTACAAGCGGATGACCGGTAATTGCCTGAAAGGTTTGATAGCTCATCTCAGAAGCCAGGCTTTGATCTAAGAGATAAAGCAAGAACGGCAACATCAAGAACAGTGCCGCTCCGCTGATTCGGTGAAGAATAGAAACTTTTCCAGCCCAAGGAAGGCGGTACTTGATTAACTGAGCAAGACCAATATTTCGGTAAACCGGTCTATCTTTTTTTACATTTTGCTGTGTGTCAACCATGGGTAATCTCAATCTTTCGGTGGAGGTTTAGTGTGGTTTTGTTGTGTTGCAACATATTCTATTAGAAACCTAAGGATGGTGGGGACTTTTTAGCGTTTAAAGGTGTTAAAAACTGGTTTTTACTGATTTTGAGTGTACTACCTAGTTCAATTTATTGTCGTAATGCTGCCCATTAGTGTCATATCTTGCGTGTCGAATTTCTACTGGTTTATTCCCGTAGGTGAAAGCCACACGTTCAACAGAAAGTAAGGCCGTACCCTCTGAAACTTGTAGGTGTTTGGCAAGTTCTGAGCCAGCTAGGACGGCCTTGATTTTTTCCTCAGCACGAACCATATGGGTGGCATATTCACACTCATAAAAGGCATACATTGGGCCCGGCCAAGCATTGAGCATCTCTAGATTTAAGCCTTTAAAGCGGGCCTCTGGCAGCCATATTTCTTCAAAAACGATTGGTCGACCTCCAGAACTTTGCACTCGGTCGATCCGAATAATCGAATCACCTGGCTTTAACTTCAGCAACTGAGCAATATGGGGATCTGATTGGATGTTCTCGCAGGCTAAAAACTGGTTTTTCAGGTGTAACTTCTCACCAGAATCAGGCTCTAAACGCAAAAAACGATATTGAAAGTCTTCCTCTTGATGGGTTGCTACAAAGGTGCCCTTACCTTGACGGCGTATTAGCAAGTTTTGGGCAGCTAACTCATCAATAGCCTTGCGCACAGTCCCCTGACTCACTGCATAGCGCGCTGCAAGCTCCATCTCGCTGGGGATTGCATCACCAGGTAACCATTCTGAGGCCTGCAAACTCGCCAGAATCATGGCTTTAATTTGCTCATAGAGTGGGCTAAACGAGGCAATTGGTTCGGATATAAGGGACAAATTAGCTCCAGTACAACTGATGTTGGATAAAATTGAGGCTTATCTCATATCTTATATAAGACATGATTGACAGTGTAAATGGAAAGTCCATACACTTGAATGGATAATAGAAAAAATAGTTAATTAACCTCAACTGGAGTTATTAGTAATGGCAAAAGCCCCAATGCGTGTTGCAGTCACCGGTGCAGCCGGTCAAATCGGATATTCCCTCCTCTTTCGTATCGCTAATGGCGATTTATTGGGCAAAGATCAGCCAGTAATCCTTCAATTACTAGAAATTCCAGACGAAAAAGCTCAAAAAGCTCTAGCCGGCGTAATGATGGAGCTCGAAGACTGTGCTTTCCCCCTATTGGCAGGTATGACAGCCCACTCCGATCCAATGACAGCGTTCAAAGATATCGATGTTGCTTTATTGGTTGGCGCACGTCCACGTGGCCCAGGCATGGAGCGCAAAGATTTACTCTCAGCCAACGCGCAGATTTTCACAGCGCAAGGCAAGGCATTAAACGCCGTAGCCAAGAAAACAGTCAAAGTATTAGTAGTTGGCAATCCAGCAAATACGAACGCCTATATCGCCATGAAATCAGCCCCAGATATTCCTGCGAAGAATTTCACAGCAATGCTCCGCCTAGATCACAACCGCGCGCTCTCACAATTGGCTAACAAGTTAAACAAGCCTGTTGCTGATATTGAGAAACTCGTTGTATGGGGTAACCATAGCCCTACCATGTACCCAGACTATCGCTTTGCGACCATCAATGGTAAGTCTGTAAAAGACAGCATCAACGATGCAGCATGGAATAAAGATACTTTCATTCCAACAGTGGGTAAACGTGGCGCCGCCATTATTGAAGCGCGTGGCCTGTCTTCTGCAGCATCTGCAGCTAATGCCGCAATTGATCATGTGCGCGATTGGGTTCTCGGCACAAATGGTAAGTGGGTCACTATGGGTATTCCATCTAAAGGCGAATACGGTATTCCTGCTGAAGTAATCTACGGCTATCCAGTAGTTTGCGAGAATGGCGAATACAAGATGGTTGAAGGTTTAGAAATTGATGAGTTCTCTCGCGAACGCATGAATCACACGCTCAACGAATTGCTCGAAGAGCAAGCTGGCGTTAAGCATCTTCTCTCTTAAGGATTTATGCACATGAAGCAAACCCTTCTAATCGCTAGCTTAGTTGTAGCCGCCCTTTTAGGATCCGCCCCAGCTGCCGCTAGCGAGGAAGTATCCACTTGGACTTGTAGCGAAAGTAAGCAATTCAAAACTTCCGGAACAACTGAAACGGTTCGCCTCACTTGGGAATCGAAGACGTTTGACTTGAAACGCGAAAATTCTTTACCAGGAAGCTTGCGTTATAAAAATACCAATACCGGACACGATCTTGTGGTGCTGGGTAACAAGGCAATGCTATTCAATATTAAGTCTGGAACTCGCCTGGCTGATTTCTGCCAAACAGCAGAAATGAAAACTGGCAAGCTCCCGCACCTGTTTGCGAATTCAGAGCCCTTTGTTCAGAACTAGAAGTAGTGCTTCATAGTAAAAAAGCCGAGACATTCTCGGCTTTTTTATTAACATCTTTCAGTTTTAAAACTGACTGAATTGGTTTAATGAAACAAGGGTTGCTGTATCGGTGCATCATCTGGCAACTCAGCATGCACAGCATCACCCGATCGGTCCGGGAATAGCGGCGCTCCACAGTCATCACAAAGCTCCGGGTCAAAGAGCATCGCATGGCGAAAGACGTCTTCAACACCAGCATTTCGAAGCGCATCTGCAATTCGCTTCATCGGGCTTTCATCATCAGATAAATCATTGAGTGCATCATTGGCAACACTCTCGCGATCGTACAAAGGCCAAATTACTCCGTACACCACTTCGGAAGAGCCTTTTAAGCTAAAAGAAATTCGATACTCATCAGCCTGATCTTCGCCAAAAGCCCCCACTACGCAGGACAATCCCGCAGGCATCACTCCAAGAGTACTCTCCAGAAAATTCGCAGCAGCTCGAATACTCAGTGGACGTACTTGCTTATCCGCCAATCGACAGTTAGTGAAATACGCCTCCGGCAATAGGAGTTCAAACTCACAACCCGGTAAGAGTGCGGCAATAGGTTCTTGCATCGCGTTTTGCCAACCAATTAAGCTCACGCCCCGCTCTTGACGTGTTGGCACCTCAGCTTGCCATCGGAATAAGGGCATTCCAGATGGAGCAGCAACGGCGGCGATGATGAAACGTGGATCAGCTAAAACCGCGATCGTCTCTGACATATCGCGCAGCTCTAACTTCACTTCACTGGCGGTAATGGCGGCGGTAGCTAAAGCCTCGGTTAGCAAACGTGTTTGGCAATGGGAGTGCGGCATTTGATCAATGCTGTAGAGCCAAGGAACAATCGCCAAGCGTGTATCGCTAGAAGCTATTGAGCTATGCAATGCAGCGGCAGTAGATTCAATCACATTCACCGGTAATGCCCCAGAAGGAATCTGATAACGGGTGTGTGCAACGATTGGCAAAGCTAAGAGCAACACATCCCAATTCTGACCCTCATGCTCCATCACTAAGGATTCAGCCAGCGTCTCAGCACAATCAGCAAGTACCTCAAAGGCCAGCGTATTAATTCGAAAAGTTTGATCTAAGGATGCGTCGATCACATTTTGATTTTGACTTTTGAGCAGGCGCATTAAGCGAACATTTAAGCGCTCTTCCCAAAATTGATCTTCAATATGACTCCCAGAAGCTGCTAAAGAGATAGCATCAGCTACTAGGCGCTCAACATCTGGCGAAGCACGTTGTGAGGATTTAGTGCGATGAACAGCCATGGTGCACTCTCCTACTTTCTTTCGGGACGTCTAAATAACGGTTTTTCTGGCTTGGATTCGGAGGCAACGAATTTATAACCATCCAAATTGAAACCCTTTAAATCTGCGGGATCGGTAATCCGATTGTCAACTACATAGCGGGCCATCAACCCCCTGGCTCGCTTGGCATAGAAGGAGATAATTTTGTATTGACCATCCTTACCATCTTGAAATACTGGAGAAATCACCGGGCAATCCAAGTTTTTAGCTTGCAACACCTTGAAATATTCTTCAGAAGCTAAATTGAGAAGTACAGGCTTCTTTTGTTGCTCTAACAGCTTCTTTAGCGACTCAGTTACACGCTCACCCCAAAAAGCGTAAAGATCCTTCCCTCGGGCATTCTTAAAGGAAGTGCCCATCTCCAAGCGGTAAGGCTGCATTAAATCTAGGGGGCGAAGAGCGCCATACAAGCCTGACAAGATGCGAAGATGATCTTGGGCAAAATCCATGGCTTTGGAATTTAGTGTCTTGACGTCAAATCCGTCGTAGACGTCGCCATCAAAAGCATAAATAGCCGGCTTACTATTGGCATCCGTAAATTTCTTAGACCAATCGCGGTAACGGCCCACATTCAATGCAGCCAACTGGTCAGAGAGACCCATCAAATCGGCGACCTCTTGAGGTGAGAGCTTCTTGAGATCAGCTATCAACTTGGCTGATTCTGAGACAAACTCGGGCAAGGTTGGAGCCTTGACCTTAGCTGGGGTTTTGTAATCTAGGGATTTCGCGGGTGAAAGGACGATCAACATGGCACAATTTGAAGATGAATTTCTACCATTCTAGCGACTCCCTCCCTTATTTGCCCTAAACCGCCTGCATGGATCAAAACCTCGCCCTCAGCCTAGACTTTCCAAGTCGCCTACCCAAGGTGGGCACAACCGTGTTTACGATCATGTCAGCCCTCGCTGCAAAGCATCAGGCTATTAACTTAGGGCAAGGTTTTCCGGACTTTCCCTGCGATCGAAATCTCATATCCGAGGTTCATGCGGCAATGCTGGCTGATCACAATCAATATCCGCCCATGATGGGGATTGCAGGATTACGCCGGGGGGTGTCACAAAAAATATCCGCTTTATATGATCATGACTACGACCCCGATACAGAGATCACGATAACTGCCGGTGGTACCCAAGGCATCATGACGGCCATTTTGTGCTGCGTCAGTCCAGGCGATGAAGTTGTCATCATAGAACCCGCTTACGATAGCTATCGCCCATCGATTGATCTGGCGGGCGGCAAAACCGTTGCCGTCTCTTTGACTGCTAATCGCGATGATCAAGACATGGTGAGTTCTTATTCAATACCCTGGGATGATCTAGCAAAAGCAATCAATACAAAAACGCGACTCATCATGATCAATACCCCGCACAATCCAACCGGCATGGTGTGGCAGGCATCCGATCTTGAGCGCCTAGCAAAGTTAGTCAAAAATACGAATGCGTTGATCTTAAGTGACGAGGTCTACGAGCACATGGTGTTTGATGGACAACAACACACCAGTATCGCAAGTCACCCTGAATTAGCAGCACGTAGTTTTCTGATTTCCAGTTTTGGTAAAACCTATCATGTCACCGGCTGGAAGATGGGCTATGTAGCAGCGCCTGCAGCGATGATGAAAGAGTTTCGCAAGGTGCATCAGTTCAATGTGTTCACAGTGAATACGCCAATGCAATATGGTCTTGCAGAGTATCTCAAGAACCCAGAACACTACTTGGGATTGCCGGCTTTTTATCAAACCAAGCGAGATTACTTTAGACAAGGTTTACAGCAAACCAAGTTCAAGCTATTGCCAGCGCCAGCAAGCTATTTTCAGTGTGTGAATTACACCAAACTAGGTTTCCCCCAAGCTCAGTTAAGCGAAGCAGATTTTTGCTCCTGGTTAACTACCGAGATTGGCGTAGCAGCTATTCCAGTCTCCGCTTTTTATGCCAAGCCAGTAGAGTCAGGTGTAATCCGTTTTTGTTTTGCTAAAGAAGAAAAAACGCTTCTAAATGCATTAGAGCGTTTACAAACCCTGTAGAAAAGGAATGAATCGTGGCGATAAGCAAATCCAATAAAGACATCATTGATGTGTATAGCTGGCCAACACCAAATGGCCATAAGGTTCACATCATGCTCGAGGAGTGTGGCTATAAGTTAGGCAAAGACTGGATTGCCCATCCAATTGATATTGGTGCTGGCGATCAGTTTAAAAAAGAATTCTTGGCAATCAGCCCAAATAACAAGATTCCAGCCATGACCGATCCAAATGGCCCCGATGGTAAGCCCATCCATCTATTTGAATCTGGCGCAATCTTGCTATACCTAGCCGCTAAAACGGGAAAGTTTTTACCTAAATCTACCCGAGGCAAATATGAGGTGCTGCAATGGCTCATGTTCCAAATGGGGGGCTTGGGGCCGCTTTTAGGGCAAAACCACCACTTTCGAATCTATGCCCCGGAGAAAATTGAGTACGCGATTAATCGCTACACCAATGAAGCTAAGCGTTTATATGGAGTAATAGATCACCAACTGAAAGATAATTCTTATATTGCCGGGAAAAGTTACTCCATTGCGGACATTGCTATCTATCCTTGGACGCGTAACTGGAAGAACCAAGGCATTGATATCAATGAGTATCCTCATTTCAAGCGTTGGTTTGAAATGATTGGTAGGCGCCCTGCCGTTCAGCGTGGCGTTGAAGTGTTAACTGCATTACGTAAACCCTTGCACGATGACAAAGCAAGAGAACAATTATTTGGCTCATCACAGTATCAAAAAAGGAAATAGCATGAAGATTCAATCGGTGGGAGTCATTGGGGCGGGTACGATGGGTAATGGCATTGCGCAGGTCTGTGCAGTTGCCGGCCTTGATGTCGTCATGGTTGATATCAGCGACGCCGCCGTTGAGCGGGGCTTAAATCAAATTAGCAAAAGCTTAGATCGCTTGGTGAAAAAAGAAACACTTACCAATGAGAACAAAGATGCTGCACTTAAACGCATCAAAGGTGGAACTTCATATGCCGACTTCAAGGGACTTCAACTAGTCATTGAGGCTGCTACTGAGAATCAAGCTATCAAAGAAAAGATTCTGAAGCAGGTTGATGAGATCGTTAGTAAAGAAACCATTATTGCCACCAATACCTCCTCACTCTCTATCACTAAGCTGGCCGCCTTAGATTCCAATCCTAGCCGTTTTATTGGTATGCACTTTTTCAATCCGCCACCGATGATGGCATTGGTTGAAGTGATTCGAGGCTTACAAACTTCAGACACAACCCACGCTGCCATTATTGAAATGGCCAAGCGAATTGGTAAAGAGCCTATTACCGTCAAGAACTCTCCTGGCTTTGTGGTGAACCGTATTTTGTTGCCAATGATTAATGAAGCTTTCTTTGTTTTGCACGAAGGCCTTGCTAGTCCCGAAGATATCGATGCCGGTATGAAATTGGGTTGTAATCAGCCAATTGGTCCACTCGCTTTAGCCGACTTAATTGGCCTTGATACCTGCTTAGCCGTGATGGAAGTCTATTTTGAGAACTTCAGCGACTCTAAGTATCGTCCTTGCCCTCTGCTGCGAGAGATGGTTGCCGCTGGCTACCTCGGCCGCAAATCTGGGCGCGGTGTCTATACCTACGATCAATAATTTTTCAATTCGCAATTCACTACTCACCACGCACCCTCCACCAATCCAAATAAAGAAGTTTTTGTGAACCCATTACCCCCTCTAGTTACTAGATTAGCCTATGCCGGCCTCATTCCTTTTGTTGGTCTCGCACTGATGGTGCAGCTTGCACCAACCCCTCTGAATTATTTGAGCGCGGAGTCACTAGCTGGTTACGGGGCGGTGATCACTGCATTCATGGGCGCCTTGCATTGGGGTGCTAATTTACATAATTTAGGTAAAACACCGCAAGGCGATCGGTGGGGAGATCGCAATGCCTGGGTCTGGGGCGTAATACCAGCCTTAGTTGCCTGGCTTGCACTACACATTTATATACCAGTTGGTCTGGTCATCTTGGCGTCAGCATTAGTCATTCAGCGCAATATTGATAAAGAAACTTACCAGTATTATTTTTCTAGTGAAGAGGCGCTGAGTGCATTCATCACCTTACGAAATCGACTCACATTAGTTTCTGCTGGATGCTTAATTTGGGCAGCCTTAGTTATTTTGTTCGTACAAAATTAAATCAGCACTGATGGGCAATCTATTTGATCAAGCACCTCCGCCACCTTTAGCGGAAGTCTTGCGCCCACAATCCATTGAAGAAGTCATCGGGCAGACACATCTGCTTGCAGCTGGCAAACCACTGAGTCTTGCCTTTGGATCTGGCAAGCCACATTCGATGATTCTTTGGGGTCCGCCGGGAGTTGGCAAGACTACCTTAGCAAGACTGTCAGCAAAAGCTTTTGATCGAGAATTTATTGCAATTTCAGCTGTACTTGCCGGAGTCAAAGAAATTCGCGAGGCTATTGAACAAGCGGAGCAGAGCATGTCTCAATATGGCAGACAAACCATTTTATTTGTAGATGAGATTCATAGATTTAATAAAAGTCAGCAAGATGCCTTGTTACCTCATGTTGAGTCTGGCCTATTCAACTTTATTGGCGCTACAACTGAAAATCCTTCATTTGAAGTGAACTCAGCCCTGCTCTCACGCGCACAAGTCTATGTACTGAAGTCATTAAATGCTGTCGAGCTGAAGCAGTTGTTTGATCGTGCATGTCATTACGCGATGCCAGATATTCCTTTTGATGCAGATGCAATCGATAGCTTAATTTCACATGCAGATGGTGATGCTAGGCGATTGCTCAATCTAGTTGAGCAGGTGCGTAATGCAGTCTCAACACCAAACTCTCAGATTCGCAGAATAGATCAACAGTTTATTGAAAATGCTTTAACAGTCCAGGCAAGACGTTTCGATAAAGGTGGAGATCACTTTTACGATCAAATATCTGCCCTACATAAATCGGTGCGCGGCTCCAATCCTGATGCAGCGTTGTATTGGTTTTGCCGAATGATAGATGGCGGCGCTGACCCTCGATATCTTGCACGTAGAATTATTCGGATGGCCTGGGAAGATATTGGACTTGCTGACCCCAGAGCAATGCAACTAGCAAATGATGCGGCACAAACCTTCGAGCGCCTTGGCTCACCGGAAGGTGAATTAGCGTTAGGTCAAGCCGTTGTTTATTTAGCGATCGCCGCTAAAAGTAATGCAAGTTATAACGCTTACAACGCGGCAAGAGCTTATGTTGCTAGCGACCAAAGCAAACCTGTACCCAACCATTTACGCAATGCCCCAACTAAGCTTATGAAAGAGTTAGGCCACGGCAAAGAATACCGTTATGCGCACGATGAGCCCCATGCCTACGCTGCTGGAGAAACTTACTTGCCCGATGGAATGGCTGAGCCTCATTGGTATCAGCCAGTTGATCGGGGCTTGGAAAGTCAAATTTCCGAGAAGATGGCCTTCTTGCGCAAGTTAGATGCGGAGTCGAAACAAAAATGACCCAATATCAAGTAGAAGAAGAACGGATAAAAGGAACGCTCTACTACGACATCATCTCTCCATTCTCTTATTTTTATATCAAGCAACGCCATCGCCTTGAAAAACGGATCGATGTTCAGCCTGTACCCATCTTATTAGGTGGCTTATTTCGCGCAACTGATAACCGAGGGCCTGGGGAAGTAGAAGCTAAACGCCCTCATACCTATCAGTATTGCGTATGGCTCGCTGAAAAGTTAAGTCTCCCTTTTCGCTTTCCAGAGCATCACCCTTTTCTCACTGTTGCAGCACAGCGTTTGCTCTTGCAGAACCATGCTCAATGGGAAATGGTTGAGCGTGCGTTTGAATATGTCTGGGTAGAAGGTAAAGATCCCAATTTATCTTGGCCAGAGTTTTGCCAGTATCTTGGCTTAGAAGCAGACACTCCAAAACCAGATTCGCAAGAGATCAAAGCCCAGCTCATTATTAATACAGAGAAGGCAAAAGCGGATGGTGCATTTGGTATACCTACCCTGGTTATCAATGGGCATGCTTTTTGGGGTGTCGACACTATTGAATGGGCCTTAGATTATCTAAATAGGCCGAACATGTTTGAAGAGGCGTCTTATCTCTATGCAGGTCAAGTACCCTCTGGGCTTTGAGCAATACAATCTGATTTACTCTATTTTCACTCGATTCTTAAGGACACTTAGTATGCGTAAGATCATTGCCTCCCTATTTTTGGTTTCCAGCCTCATTGCTAGTGCTGCAAGCTTTGCTGGCCCTAAAGTGAAATTTAAAACCACCATGGGTAATTTTGTTGTTGAGCTTGATTCAGCGAAGGCACCAAAAACTTCGGCTAACTTTTTGAACTATGTGAATAGCGGTTTTTATAACGGCACCATTTTTCACCGCGTGATAGACGGTTTCATGATTCAGGGCGGTGGATTTACTTCGGACTTGACACAAAAACCAACCAATGCGCCTGTGGTTTCAGAAGCTCAAAATGGCCTTAAGAATCAAACTTACACCATCGCTATGGCGCGTACTTCTGACCCCGATTCAGCAACAGCCCAATTCTTTATTAATGTTAAAGATAATGAGGGCTTGAATTACCCCAATGCTATGGGTAATGGCTATACCGTTTTCGGCACAGTTATTTCTGGGACTCAAACAATCGATGCCATTCGTAAAATCCAAACCATGGTGGCCTCATCACCAAGAATGGGGCGCATGTCAGACGTACCTAGCAAAACCGTTACGATTGAATCGGCTACTGTTTTAAAGTAATTTCCACCAGATTATTCGAACGCTGACGATAGATACATGATCCTGCTCGACGATGCCCAGAGCACCATAGCAAAGCCGAGCAGTCGCCTGTATGAGCAAGCGCTCCAGCTCTGGACTATCTATCCTCAGCCTAGCCACGCACAGACAATTGCAGCTGTAGATCAATGCCTGCGCGATATTAATACAGCATTAGCTCAGGGAGAATATGTTGTCGCTGCCTTTGCTTATGAATTAGGTCTATACATGCACAATCTAGATAGACCAGCTCAACGAGAAAGCGAAGAGCACCCATTAATGCAGGCATGGTCTTTTAAATCCCATGAAAGATTGAGCAAAGCAGATGTCGACAATTACATCGCAAAAAAGATAGCAGGTCTAGGGCCTGAAGCTCAAGTTGCCGGTGTGACTAATCTTGAGTTTTCTGTTGGCCAAGAGAAGTTCACCTCTGATATTGAGACCATTCAAGAGTACATTCGCAATGGCGACACTTATCAAATTAATCATACCTTTCGGATTACGGGCGAAGTCTATGGTGACCCGCTCTCTCTATATGCACGATTAAGAGGGCGACAGCCGGGAAGATTTGGTGCATTTATTGCGCAAGACTCGAACTTTATCTTGTCCCAATCGCCCGAATTATTTATTCAAAAGCAAGGTACTACTTTAAAAGCGATGCCAATGAAAGGCACTGCTAGTGCTTTAAACGATACAGCCGAGCATTTATCAGCAGATACAAAGAATCAAGCTGAAAATGTCATGATCGTTGATTTATTACGCAACGATCTGAGTCGACTTGCATTACCAGGTACGGTCACTGTTCCTAAGCTATTTGAGGTCACTCAATACGGTGATGTGCTGCAAATGACATCTACCGTTCAAGCTGAGATAAAACCTGAGATGGAATTGAGCGATGTACTCAATGCGGTGTTTCCCTGCGGGTCTGTCACGGGCGCCCCAAAAAAACGCAGCATGGAGATCATTCAAGAATTAGAGCCTCAAGAGCGAGCCTACTATTGTGGTGCCTTAGGTTGGATTGATCCTAGTGGTGACTTTGCGTTTAGCGTTCCGATCCGTACTCTTGAAATTCATCAGGATGCAAAAACATATGCCTCGCCCTTTTCTTTGGGCATAGGTGCTGGTATTACGATTGACTCTGAGCCTGTGCAGGAGTGGGAAGAATGTCAAATTAAAGCTGCGTTCTTGAGTAAGTTACCTAGTAGCCTAGGATTATTTGAAACTATTTTAGTTCGCAAAGGTCAAGCTCAACATGTACCACTTCATCTAGCACGCTTGACCAATTCCGCTTTAGCGCTTGGCATACCCTGCTCAGTGACAGGCATCATAAAAGTGATTGAGCTTGGCTGTGAAAACTGCTCAATAGATACTGAATATCGATTGCGTTTAGATCTAGATCATTTAGGAATCGCAAGCTGTCATGTAACGCCCATCAGCCCACTAGAAGGATCGGTCAAAATCTTTTGGGCAAGGGATATTCTGCCCGATTCAAATAGGGCCACACTTCACTCCGGTAATGTGTTGTTGAGACATAAGGTGAGCATTCGAAATCTCTATGACCAAGCCTGGAGATTGGCAGAGGGTCTTGGTGGCTTTGATGCCCTATTTATCAACGAGCAAGGGTATGTCACTGAGGGTGGAAGAAGTAGTGTTTTTGTAAAATCTGGTGATAGCTGGCTCACACCCCCCGTCTCAGCGGGTCTTTTACCAGGGGTCATGAGATCAATCATATTGAATGATCCTCAGTGGAATGCCCATGAGGTCAACCTGACTATTGATGATATTCAGAATGCAAAAGAGATTATGCTTAGTAATGCTCTACGCGGCTTCATCCCCGCCCATTTTTAGAAAGTCCGCATGAAGTTTTGCTCGCACTGTGCAGCGCCCATCAGCATCAAGATTCCTGCGGATGATTCGCGGGAACGCCATGTATGCGACTCTTGCGGAAGTATTCATTATTTCAATCCACGTAACGTAGTTGGCAGCATCCCAGTCTTTGGTAAGCAAGTTTTATTGTGTCGTCGTGCCATAGAACCTCGCCATGGTTATTGGACTCTACCTGCTGGATTCATGGAGCTTGGGGAAAGCACCAGCACTGGAGCGGCACGTGAAACACATGAGGAAGCCGGCGCTATTGTTCAGATTGGACCACTCTACTCTCTCCTCAATGTGCCACATGCTGAACAGGTGCATCTTTTTTATCTAGCCTCGATGAATTCCCCAAACTTTCAAGCAGGGGAAGAAAGTCTAGAGGTTGCTCTTTTTGATGAGCAGGATATCCCGTGGGAGCAAATTGCCTTTCCAACCGTGAAGCAAACTCTTGAGTGGTTCTTTGCTGATCGTGCTGCCGGGGTATTTGATTCCGGCATTGAATTTAGCGTTCGCAGCAGAGACATTCTGCCATCTGAAAAAATCTAAACATCACAAGCCCATGAGCAATATCAGCTGGCTAGGCTCTCAGGATGAATTTCCCAATCCGATTCATCATGCAGATCCTGACCCGAGCGTCCCTGGTTTAATTGCAGTGAGTGAACGGATATATCCAGGACAGTTGGCTCGTGCATATCAAATGGGTATCTTTCCCTGGTACTCCGATAATCAACCAGTGTTATGGTGGTCACCCAATCCCCGGATGGTGTTAAAGCCTGAACACTTTAAGTGTCACGACTCACTAAAAAAATCGATTCGTCATTTTTTAACTGATCCTCTTAAAGAAATCTGGGTTGATGAAGACTTTAGTGCCGTTGTCCGCTCCTGTGCAACTGCGAGACGCAAGGATCAGGATGGCACTTGGATTACCCATGAAATCATGGATGCATACACCAATCTTCATGAAGAGGGTCATGCTCATAGTATTGCAATCATGGAGGAAGGTCGCCTAATAGGCGGCCTCTATTGCGTTTCCTTTGGTGGGATGGTTTTTGGTGAATCGATGTTTAGCCATCAAACAGATGCCTCTAAAATTGCTTTGGCTGCTCTTACTGGCTGGTGCGAGCAAAACCAAGTGAAAATGATTGATTGCCAGCAAGAGACTTCTCACCTGAACTCCTTAGGGGCTGCGCCCATATCTCGTAATGAGTTCTTGGCGCATCTGCAGCTTGCTTTAAATCAAACTAATATAGAGATTCCTTGGAAATTTGATAAACAGATTCTTCGTCACTGGCTATGACTCAACTAAAAGAGCTTCCTCTCACTGAATTGCAGTTTTATGCAACTGCACCTTATCCCTGCAGCTATCTACCTGGGAAGACAGCACGCTCGCAGGTAGCTACTCCCTCGCATTTAATACACGCCGACTTATATGGTGAATTGGTGAATGCAGGATTTCGTCGTAGTGGTTTATATACTTATCGACCTTATTGTGATGAATGTAAAGCCTGTACTGCCACACGCATTCCGGTGAAGCATTTCTCCCCCAATCGTAGTCAAAAACGTGCCTGGAAAAAACATCTTGGGCTGGAGGTTCGTGTTCTCAATCTAGGCTATCAAGAAGAGCACTATCAACTCTATCAACACTATCAACATGAACGTCATGCTGGTGTGGACTCAGAGCAAGAGGATCAAGACCAGTACATGCAATTTTTATTGCAAAGCCGCGTGAACTCCAGAATTGTTGAATTTCGCGATGGTCCACACGATTCACACCCAGGACGTCTGCGCATGGTCAGCATGATTGACATCCTAGAGCAAGGAATCTCTTCGGTTTATACCTTCTTTGATACCAGCAATGTCTCTGCAAGCTATGGAAGCTTTAGTATCTTATGGCAAATTCAGCAGGCCTTAGAGCTGGATCTTCCTTACCTTTACCTTGGTTACTACATTGAGCAGAGCAAAAAAATGTCCTATAAGGCGAAGTTTCAGCCTATTGAGGGCTTGATTGATGATCACTGGCAACCCATCATTGGGCCATAATATCCATTCATGATTGATAGCTACCCTCTTCTGCGCCCCTGGCTTTTTTCCTTAGATCCAGAGCAAGCGCATAACATCACTCTGAGTAATCTAGATCGTGCTCAGCGCTGGGGTTTGTTACGCTTCTTGAGTGATCAACCAGCACCAGATCCGCGCAAGCTGTGCGGCATTACCTTTGCAAACCCAGTGGGTCTTGCTGCAGGTCTTGATAAAGATGGCAAACATATTGACGCACTAGGCACCCTAGGCTTTGGATTTTTAGAAATCGGTACTGTTACCCCAAAACCGCAACCCGGCAATCCAATGCCTCGCATGTTTCGCTTGCCACAAGCCGAGGCTATAATTAATCGCATGGGCTTTAATAATGATGGTGTTGATGCTTGCGTAAAGCGGGTTCGTAATTCTACTTATTGGCAGAATGGCGGCACTCTTGGTTTAAATATCGGCAAGAATGCGAGCACTCCAATCGAGAACGCCGCAAGTGATTACGTCACGGCTATGGAAGCAGTCTATGAGGTAGCCTCTTACATCACCGTCAATATCTCATCGCCCAACACACAGAATTTACGGGCTCTTCAAGGTGAAGATATGCTGCGTTCTTTACTGCAATCACTGCATATTGCTCGTGAAGCTTTAAGTGACCGATTTGGCATACGCAAACCCCTCTTTTTAAAAATTGCACCAGACCTTGAGCAAAATGACATCAAACTCATTGCCGATCTCTTGGTGGAATTTAAGATTGATGCCATCATTGCGACCAATACAACTATTGCCCGTGATGCTGTTCAAGATCTTGAATTTGGTCAAGAAGCTGGTGGCCTCTCGGGGGCGCCCGTTCGTGACGCCTCCACAAAAGTGATTAGGAGCCTCAAGGAATATCTAGGCGATGCTATTCCGATAGTTGGCGTTGGTGGCATTATGTCCGGCAAAGACGGACAAGAAAAGATCGCTGCTGGTGCTAGTCTGGTTCAAATTTACAGCGGCTTGATCTATCGTGGTCCAAAACTCATTTCTGAGTGCGCTGCTGCCCTAAAGGGTAATTAGGCTCTAATAAATGCTTTTTTATATTGCAGCAGTATTTCATATTGTGCAATTTGAGCAAAAATCGCTACAATTGTCAGCATGGCATCGATTAAATCTGAAAAAATCACAAAAGTACCAGGCGAGGCTGGCAAAACAGCGATTCAGGTACTAGAACGCATGATGAATCTGCTCGACGCCCTTGCATCCCATGAAGAGTCCAGTAGCCTTAAAAACCTTGCTGATGAAACTGATTTACACCCCTCTACAGCTCACCGCATTTTGAATGACTTGGTAGCCTGCCGCTTAGTGGAGCGCGGGGATGGCGGCACATATCGCCTTGGACTCAAGCTACTTGAGCTGGGCAACCTCGTCAAAGCCCGCTTATCGGTCCGTGAGGCAGCACAAGCGCCAATGCGGGCATTACATAAGCTCACCGGTGAAACCATCAACCTTTCAGTTCGCCAAGGCGATGAGATTGTCTATATTGACCGCGCTTACAGCGAACGATCTGGCATGCAAGTAGTTCGCGCCATTGGTGGTCGCGCACCCCTCCACCTGACATCTGTTGGCAAACTATTTCTGGCGAGCGATGACCCAAACCAAGTTCGCGCTTATGTCACACGCACCGGTTTAGCTGGCCACACCAGAAATAGTATTACTGAATTGGGAAAATTAGATTCAGAACTCGATCAGGTTCGCAAGTTTGGTCATGCACGCGATAATGAAGAGCTAGAGTTAGGTGTCAGTTGCGTGGCAGCTGAAATTTATGATGACAGCGGTAAGTTGGTGGCAGGACTCTCATTGAGCTCGCCTACTGATCGTATTCAGGCAGACTGGCTCAAACTTTTACAGGATACCGCCCTACAAATTTCTAAGGGCATGGGCTACAAACCCAAGATCAGCGACCCTCATTCGTAAGATTTGATTTATTTTACGTATGTAGCTCTTACATCAAGCGACGAATTGCCTGAGGTTCACCCAATGGCATGCGCTCATACCAATCGCGGACTCTCACTGCATCAGCAAAACGCGATTGCGTTCCAACAGAATCTAAGAAAACCAGCAGTAAGGGTGTGTTGTTTATACGAGCCTGCATCACTAAGCACTTGCCTGCTGCGTTAATAAATCCTGTTTTTTGTAAGCCGATATTCATATCACCTGAACGTACCAAGCGATTAGTGTTTAAGAACTTCTGTGGTCGCTTGGCAATCACCATAGTCAAATCAGGCCAAGTAGAAAAATCACGAATCATTTTGTATTGATAGGCGGCGCTCAACATACGTGCGAGGTCTTCTGCGGACGCAACGTTTTCACTCCTGAGGCCAGTCGGATCGGCAAAATAAGAATGTGTCATGCCTATCTCTTTTGCCTTGCGGTTCATGGCATCAATAAATGCAGAAATACCGCCTGGATAATTTCGGCCAAGTGTGTAGGCTGCTCGATTCTCAGAGGACATGAGCGACAACAACAAAGCCTCTTCTCGCGTCAACACTGTTCCCCCAGCAAGGCGGGACGAGCGATATATATTGACGTCATCCGCATTAATGACCATGGTTTCATCTAGGGGTAATTTAGAATCAAGGACGACCATTGCCGTCATCAACTTGGTAATAGAAGCAATCGGCAAACTGACCGAGGAGTTCTTTTCAAAATACACTTCCTTGGTATCTTGATTAACAACCATGGCTACGCTGGACTGCAAACTTAAATCGTCGTGCTGACCACGCAAACCAAGTGCTGTTGCAAATGAGGGTCTTGCTGGGACAACGGACTCACCTGGACGAGTAACAGTAGTCCTGACTGTTTTTGGCTTTTTAGTTGACTTAACAACCTTTTTAGACTCAGATTTTGCAGGCGCCTTTCCTGCTGCTTTGGTGGACTTTGCAGTTTTCGAATCTGAATTGTTCGCCATTACTGGAGAGGGGCTAGCAGCTCCAAACGAGATTAGGCAAACGAGGGCGACGAGCCAAAAACGATTCAAATACATCCCAAATTGCCTTCCAAAACTTTTAACATACGGAATGATAATGCTTCCATTTGCCTGCCCATGGGGAAACTCATTCTGCAATCGTAGCAACAGTACTTGTTTGGCCCCGACTAACCAAAACAACTCCAGTCATCGTGAGCAACAAACCACAAGCCGTCATAAAGGTAAAGGGCTCGTCAAATAAGAACCAGGCCATCGCCGCAGTGGTGGGCGGCGTTAAGTACAGGAGACTCGTTACCTTGGTTGCAGCCCCCTTACGAATCATCATAAAGAGCAAGCTGATCGAGCCTATCGAGAGCGGGAAAATCGCCCATAGCAATGCACCGATGACCGAGGCATTCCAAACCATGACACCAGACTCAAAGTAATACATACAAACAAAGCAAAGTATGGCTGATACACCAAACTGAATGGATGAGCCCGCCCGCAAGTCAAAGACTGGGCAAAATTTCTTTTGATAGAGAGTGCCAAACGTAATTGAGAGCAAGGCAGCAAAAGCCAATACGTAACTTAATAGTGGAATGTGGGTAAAGCCGATTTTTTCCGCCACAACTAAAGCTACCCCAGCAAATCCAAATGCCAAACCGATCCACTGGCGTCCCGTCACTTTTTCAGACACCCAGGCAGCGAACCACGCCGTCAGGATGGGCTGCAAGCCTACGATGATTGCCACTAAGCCTGCAGTCATCCCCAGTCGGACTGCACACCAAACCCCCAGTAGATAGCCGAACTGGAGCAATATGCCAGCAACCGCTATATGCTTAAATTGAGACCAACTTGGCCAGCTTATTCTCCAAACAAGACTTAGGCATGCCATAGCCATTAATACACCTGAAAAACGCCAGAATAAGAAGGTGGCAGGCTCAGCGTAAGGCATTGCCAAGCGCGCAATCACAAAGCCCGTGCTCCAAATCAATACAAAAAAGGGGGGAATCAGGCTGTCAAGCTTCAATCTCATGGATAACTTATTGAAAGTGTCTGGATTTTTAATTAAGCTATGATTTTAGGCTTATTTCTTAAGCCTCAGCCCAGATCTTGAGGGTACTGCAACATAAATACTAAATACTGGTCAATGCAGCCAAAATGCATTGACATTGTGCAGATATAGCTCATAGTGAGCAAAGCCATGAAATCATCAGGAAAGGTATTGCTATGAATTTAACGCTTGAACAAATAGCAGCAGCACAAAAGGCCAATCTAGAAACTTTGAGCAGACTAAGCGATCAAGCACTACAAAGTATAGAAAAGTTAATTGAGCTCAATATGCATATCGCCAAGCAAAGCTTAGGCGAAAGTATGAGCAGTGCCAAGAAAGCGCTTGAAGTGAAAGATATGCAGCAACTCCTTGCCCATCAGGCCGAAGCAGTCCAGCCCATGGCTGAAAAAATCATGGCCTATAGTCGCCATCTTTATGAATTAGCTCATGAGACTCAAGCAAGTTTTACTAAGTCTGCTGAAAAAGAATTTCAAGTGGGTCAGAAAAAAATGAATGCCTTGGTGGAGGACTGGACCAAGAATGTACCGGTAGTCTCAGATGCCGCAGCGAATGTCATGAAACAAGCGATCGCTTCTGCTACCAATGTATTTGAAACTAGTCAGAAGGCAGTTAAGCACGCAGTACAGGTTACGCAGGGAAATCTGAACAATGCAACAAAAACAACAATAAAAAATGTCAATTCAGCAGCAAAAATTACTTCAAAGAAATGAATTTTATTGAGATATTCCTTTACTTTAGAACAGCCTAATCAATTGAGATAAAGATTTCATTTCGGCGGGGCTGAGGTAAATCATTTTTAAAGGCTAATTCTTTCAGTCGTTCTATAAACTGGGATGGTTCAGATGCAACACCGCGATAAACCTCCATCCAGGTTTCTCTTCCCTCTTCATCTGCATGGGGTCTTTTTAATAGATCACAATTTAAACTCGGATACTCTAGCAATAACTGCTCTTGCATTTCCCTAATGGAGCCAGCAATCATTGGATGATCAGAGACAAAAAACTTGAAGTAAACATATAAAGTCATTTTTCGCCATCCATTCCACCCCAACGTTTTACCAAAGTATTATCCAAATCAAACAGATCTAAACATCTTCCAACCGTATGATTCACCATATCATCCAAAGATTTTGGTTTTGAATAAAAAGCTGGTACTGGCAACATTACAATTGCACCGCACTCAGTAACTTGAGACATAGAACGCAAATGACCCGCATGCAGTGGCGTCTCCCGAACCAATAAAACTAAGCGACGACGTTCTTTCAAGACTACATCAGCTGCCCTTGAGACCAAACTGCTAGTTACTCCACTAGAAATCTCTGACAAAGTTCGAATTGAGCATGGTGCAATAATCATACCGAGACTTTTAAATGAACCAGATGAAATGGATGCGCCAACATTTTTTGCTGAATGAACAACATCAGCCATAGCCTCAATCTGCGAAGGCTTGTAATCAGTTTCTGCAGCCATTGTTAGTTTCGCAGCGTCGCTCATGATTAGATGCGATTCAATGCCAATATCCTTTAGGGCTTCAAGAATACGAATGCCATAGATCGTACCCGATGCCCCCGTAATGGCAACAATTAAACGTTTATTCACGATAAGTCCTAAAAATTAATTTGACTTCAGATAAGAGGCAATTGAGAATTGAATATCAAGTACATCCTCTAAATTCGCATCATCTTCACCAGGAATCTTAACCTTAGTAAAGACATGTCCTTCATAGCTTAATGGCTTGGTTGCATCCAAACCTAGCTTAGAGCTCATACCTTGAAATTGTGCTGGAATTACTCCATCCACATCGACAGGCAAGCCAACTGTCGTAGAAGGATCCAAAACAGAGCCTTGTGCATCATGGATAACGACTAGACCACGCTTGGCCTGAAATCTCGTAGCAATCGCCCATTCAACTTGGATCGGTTCATGAACATCAACATCTTCATCCACAACGACAACATGCTTTACATCATAGTGAGAACTAAAAGCGCCGGAGATCACATTCTTAGGAAGACCCTCATGCGTTTTTTTTATTTGGACATAAAGATGATATCGTCCGACACCCCCTAGGGATAGATGCACATCTAAGACGCTAGGAAAGCTTCTACGTAGGTGCGACAAAATTGTCGCCTCTCTTGGAATTGAACCAAGCAATAGGTGCTCTAACTCTGCCGGAACAATGGTGTGGAAAATAGGATCTTTTCTGTGAGTCACCGCATCGACTACAACTACTTGACGCTTTTCCTGAGAGCTGTAGTACTTAGGATACTCGCCAAATGGGCCTTCGAGCTCACGTACCTTAGGCGGAATATGACCCTCAATCACTATTTCCGCATTTGCAGGAACCAAAACATCATTAGTTAAGCATTTCACGACATCTAAGGGCACTCCATGCAATGCTCCAGCAATTTCAAGCTCATCTGAATCGATCGGTGCAATCGCCTGAGACGCCAATAACGTTAGAGGATCCACCCCAATAACCACAGCAACTGGTAATGATTGATTTAATTCTTCTGCAGCCTTTTGGAAGGCATGGAGATGTCTAGGCAAAATCAACACAGCCATACGATCTTTTGAATTTACCTGAATGCGATTGATTGATACATTCTGAATTCCAGTCTTAGGATTTTTGGCAATTACCAAGCCAGCAGTAATATATGGTCCGCTATCATGCTCACTGTGTGTAGGAACAGGCAATAAGGTCCTCACATCAAAATCATTGTGTACAACCTCTTGGCAAGGTGCCTGCTTAACTTGATTGCAAGACAGTGGATTATCAGCTGCCATGCGAAATGCATCTAACAACTCAGCCTCATTGACTCCCATTGCTTCTGCAATCCAAGATCGTGAAGACATGAAACCAGAAACTACCGGAATTGAGTGACCATCAGGACTAGGAAAAAAGACACCGCTTTTGCCATCAAGCTTTTTAGCAATCGCCGCTAGCTCATGCTTAAGCAATACATTTTTTTTGGTAGCAATCAGGCGATTCGTATCGGCAAGGTGGGATAACCATGGACGTAGTTGCGTAAATTTTTTCATCAAAACCACCCTTAAGGTCTCCAGAAAATGATTATTCTGGGGTAATGCCTGCATTTGAAACAACTTTTTTCCAAATATCCATTTGCTTGCGAATAAAGGCTTCAAATTGAGCGGCAGTTCCCCCATCCGGAACAACTCCCTGCTCGTTGAATGTTTTTCTAATATCCTCTTGCTTCAAGATCATATTAATTTGCCTATTTAACTTATCGACAACAGGCTGAGGAGTACCCGATGGCACTACAAAACCATGCCATGATGAGGCTTCATACCCCTTAATCCCAGACTCGGAAACCGTCGGCAAATCTGCCATAAGTGGAGATCTGACTTCTGTTGCTATAGCTATAGGTCGTATTTTTCCAGACTGTAGAAATGGGCGCACATGAGGATAGGCATCAAATGCCACCTCCACTTGACCACCGGCTAAATCAGTTAGGAGTGGAGTGCTACCCTTATATGGAATCTGATTTAAGCTAACGCCAGCCATCATTTCAAATAAAACCATGGATAAATGATTGGATGATCCAGGGCCTGATGAGCCGTAGTTGACTGAGCCAGGCTTTGATTTAGCTAAAGCCAATAAATCTCCAGTAGTTTTAATGGGAGAATTTGCATTAACAACTAATACCATCGGGGCTCGACCAGCTAAAACGACTGGACTAAATGCCTTTAGAGTGTCATAAGGTAAAGATTTATATAGATAAGGATTTGCAGAAAATGGAAACTGAGCTACTAATATTGTGTATCCATCTGGCGCGGATCGAGCAACAAAATTAGTTCCGATAGTGGTGCCGGCACCTGGTTTATTTTCTACAACCACATTTACACCCCAGGCATCGCTGAGTTTTTTCCCAACAATTCTGCCTAGAGTATCGTTAAATCCACCTGGTGGATAGGGAACAACAATCGTAATAGGTTTATCTGGATAAGATACTGAGCTTTGTGCAAATAATTGACTTGTAGTGACAGAAAGAATTCCTATTACGAATGCAATAAACAATCCTATTTTCTTAAGTTTCATGAACTTCTCCATTAAATTTTTAAACACTTACTCGCCTTATTAATTCTTTACGTTCTTCTATATTTTGAGAGTTGCCTTCAAGCACTACCTTTCCTCTCTCAACTACATAATGCCTATTGCACAAATGAATCGCTTTATGGATATTTTGTTCAATAAGAAGAATGGAAATTCCCTGAGACTTCAACTCCTCCATTAGCCGAAAAATATCGGCAACTACCATGGGGGCAAGGCCTTCGGTAGGCTCATCAATTAATAACAGCTTTGGGTTACCAACCAATACTCGCGCCATTGCCAACATTTGCTGCTCGCCGCCAGATAAAGTGTTACCCGATTGATCACGCCTTTCACTTAGCCGTGGAAACCGTTCAAAAACCATTTGTATGCGCTGTTCTGCAGCCTTTCGCTCGCTAGCTTGGACCTGCATTAATCCAAGCTTAAGATTACCCTCGACACTGAGCCCAGGAAATACCCTTCGATCCTCCGGCACCAACCCCAAGCCCAATCTTGTGATTTCGTTTGGCGGTAAAGTATCAATGGGTTGACCCTGAAATAATATTTTTCCTTGATACGATCTATGCCAACCAGCAATAGTTTTGACAATAGTAGTTTTACCAACACCATTCCTGCCAAATAAACCTACCGTCTCTCCGGGATGTATAGATAAATTAACTCCCTGTAAAACATGAGATAACCCAAGATTGACATGTACATCATGCATCTCTAAAATCATGCCAATTCCTCGCCAAAGTATGCTGTTTGTACAAGTGGATTGGCACGAACCTGCTCAGGATTACCTTCAGCCAATTTCTTTCCTTGTGCCATTACGATGACCTTTTTGGATAAATCCATCACAAGATCTACGTCATGCTCAATTAACAAAACTGTTATTTTTGATCCAAGATGTTTAATCAGATCAGCAGTCTCCTGGGTATCACCCCGAGACATCCCTTGGGTAGGCTCATCTAAGAGTAGGAGCTTTGGTCGAGTCGCCAAGGTAACTGCAATTTCTAACCGTCTTTGCTGGCCATGAGATAAAGCTCCTGCAAGTTGTTCACGAGAATCAGTTAATCCAAATTCTTGTAATAATTCATCCGCTCTTGCAATTGCAATAGTACTTTTATTCAAGGGCAAGAATAGGTGTGATCGAGACTCTAATGCTTGGCTTGCTATTCTTAAATTATCAATCACAGTGAGGTCAAAAAAGAGGTTAGTAATCTGAAATGATCGGGCCATACCACATGACAATCGACTCTCAGGACTCCTTCTTGTGACATTCAGACCTTCTAACTCAACAAGTCCAGAGTCGGCCATAAAAGTACCACTAATTAAATTAAAGAGCGTGCTCTTGCCTGCCCCATTTGGACCGATAATAGAGGTGACACCTAAACGCATCACTTCAAAACTGACATCATCAACCGCTCTAAGGCCACCAAAACGCTTGCTTAAATGATTTGCCTTGAGAATGACTTCCATATTTTCCATCACTCCCCTCCTTTACTAGAATGTTTCGAACCTAGGTATTTAGCGAGTAAGCCGGCGAGTCCCTTTGGAGCAGAGACAACAATAACCACAAAGATCATTCCTATAACAATGTGGTGATGGACAGTCCAAGTTCCAATAATTGATTTGAATGATGTCAAAAGAACGCTGCCTAGAATTGGTCCTATTAAAGTTCCAACGCCACCCAAAACCACTGTCACTACCGCGTTACCAGAAACACTAAAGAACATTAGCTCTGGTGAAACGAAACCTCTCAACATAGGATAAAGAGCCCCAGACACAGCAGCAACCACTGTAGCTAAAATAAAGGCAACTTGCTTTGGCCCTTTTGACTTATAGCCGACGTAAGCCAAACGATCCTCATTGCATCGGATAGCATGCCATATTGATCCCATGGGGGTTGTAAGAAAATATTTTAGGGCGGCATATAACACCCCAATAGTCAGCAAAGTAATTAGAAAAAATGCGCCTGGCTGACTAGTATCTATGGAGCCAAATGGGGTCCAGATCTGCAAAATAGGAACGCCCATCATTCCATCTGATGCCCCAAGGCTGCGAGTGTTATAGACTACCTTGGCAGCTACTTGCGCAAGTCCAAATGTGATTAATGCAAAGTAAACCCCTTTTGACCGAAGAGCTATGAAGCTAGCAATCCACCCCAAAACAATAGATGAAAGGGTCACAATCCCTATTGCCAAAAAAAATGATGGAGAAATTTCTTTCAGCACTAAAGCGGACAAATAAGCACCAAACCCAAAATAAAACGCCTGACCAAGAGACAGTAGTCCAACGATCCCAAGCAATAAATCAACGGACATTGCAAGCCCGCCAAAGATCAATGCTTCCGTAGCTAGCCTCAGAAAGAATGTGTCTTGAAGAATACTTCCAGCTATATATAGAATTAGGGCAGATGAGAGTAAAAGTAGCTCAATAAATCGAATTGCTTTTACTTGAGGATTATGCATTTTTCATCCCCCCATACAGACCAGTTGGCTTAAACATCAAGACCAAAACCATCACCGTAAATACCAGAGGATCTGACCATACTGGAGAAATATATAGAGAAGAAAGTGATTGCAATTGTGTCAGTAATATTCCTGCAATCACAGCCCCCTTGATACTTCCAAGACCCCCAACAATGACAACGCTAAAGGCCATCAAAATAAAGTCTCGTCCCATAGTAGGAAATACTGAATAAATTGGGGCTAGGAGCACACCAGCAAGCCCAGCTAAAGCAACGCCCAATGCAAATGTCAGCGCATAAACCCGCATTACCGGTATACCTAATGAAGAGCTCATATCTTTGTCATACGCAGAGGCTCTTACAATTGCACCCAATTGGGTTTTATAAATAAGCGCCCATACAGAGAAAATCAATAAAGCGCCAAATCCCATTAAAAATAACCGGTAATTTGGAAACATTACCCCTAACAACTCGCTAGCCCCTGAGATTGGGGCGCTAGGTTTAATTGGATTCGCACCCCAAATAATCTTGTATGCATCCTCTAAAACCATTGCTACGCCAAATGTCAGCAACAAAGTAAGAATATGGCGATCTTTATAGTGGAATACTTTCTGAATCAAAAGCCTTTCCATTGCAAAACCAATAGGCACTAACAACATAGGGACTAATAAAAGGCAGAACCAAAATGAAACCCCCATTGCCATGAGACTCACACTGATAAATGCCCCAGCAGCATAGAACTCACCATGGGACATATTAATAACATCTAACAAACCAAAAATAATAGTCAAGCCTAAAGCCATTAGGACTACGGCAACGCCTATTGAAAGTCCATTGACTATCTGTGGTGTGTAAATAAATTGCAAACTCTCTAGCATTAAAAACCCGATCCCTTGGTAATTTTCACAAGCTCAAAAAACTCCGCATCCTCAAAAAACAGATGCGGAGAGATGCAACGATATATTAAAAACGAGTGCATGCATCAGGGCCAATTGCCTGATCCGATGGAACTCTTCCAACAATATTAAATTCGCCATTCTCCACGCGGACAGCAAACATATCTTGCATTGCCTGATGATCACCAGCACGCATCTTCTTGGTGCCCTGTGGAGTTTGCCAGCTTAAATCATCCATTGCTGTCCGAACTTTGTCGGTTTCAGTAGACTTCGCTTTTTCTACGGCAGCTTTATAAAAATATAAAAGTCCATATGAATCTGCGCCATAAAGATCAGGTAGCTTGTTATAAGCTTTCTGGAAATCAGTAACAAACTTTTTATTCGCTGGATTATCTAACTTAGGAGAGTAGCCAACACCTGTTACAAATCCATTTGCAGACTTCCCAATAGCGCCCATATTTTGAGAAGTAACTGTGCCAGATGCTCCAACAAGTGTCACCCCTTTATTTAGACCATACTCTTCCATTTGTGAGAATAACCGTACAGTATCGTTTCCAGCCACTGAGGTATAGATCACATTAGGCTTAGCGGCCCTTACTTGACCAAAGTATGGTGAATAATCCTTATTATCGAGTGGTGCAAATACTTCGCCAACATCTTTAGCGCCTTTTTCAGTAGATGCCCTCTTAAATGCTGACACAGTACTACGCCCCATCTCATAGTCAGGTCCGATAAAGAATATATTTGACTTGGGAATTTCTTTATCAACCCATGCAGCTAATGCTGCAGACTGCATGCCTGCACGTGCATTTACACGGAATACATTGGGTGAGCATTTATCTCCCGTAATCGAATCCGCAAATGAAACCGATGTTGCAATTAGCTTATTATTGCGCTCGGCCACCTGCCCTACTGCCAATGTAGATCCCGAATTAACAGTACCAGTTAAAAAATCAACCTTTTCTACCTGGAATAATTTCTCTGCCTTTTGAGTTGCAACTGCAGGATTTGCCTCTTCATCTTCATAAATCAAATTAATTTTTCGACCATTAATTCCACCAGCAGCATTAATTTCCCTTGCGGCGAGATCTAAGCCCATTTTGACCTGCTCGCCAATTGGGGTATAGGTTCCGGATAATGGTGTTACAACTCCAATTTTGATAGGACTAGATTGCGCAGAAACTAAAGATGCGCCAAGACACAAAGCTACAGCTAGAGCGATTTTTTTTGTTTCAAATTGCTTTTTCATGATGTACTCTCCTCAAAAAAATTAACGACCAACAAAATTTGGTTGACGCTTTCCATGAAAAGCTTCAACCCCTTCCTTAAAATCTTCCGAATTACGTAATCGGCTATAACAATGGCCCTCGACTTCGATTGCTGTAGTTAATAGGCAATCCTCTGTTTCATTCAGCATCTTCTTTGCTGTTCTCTGCGCCAAAGGCGAAAATGAACGTAGTTCATCCACCAATTTAGAAACGGCAGTAGTAAGCTCAGAATCTGGAACACACTCCGTTGCTACGCCCCATTCATATGCTTGCTGCCCTTTAATACGCCTAGAACGCATCACAATATCTTTGGTTCTAGTTATGCCGACCATTTTTTGTAAACGTGCAGATCCACCTGAGCCAGGAATTTGGCCTAATTTTTGCTCGGGTAACGCATAGAGAGTAGATTCAGCTGCTATACGAAAATCGCATGCTAAAGAAATTTCAAAGCCAACACCGAAACAATAGCCATGGTTTGCAGCAATGACTGGTTTTGTACAGCGCGTAGGCGCTGCAATATTCCATGCTAGTTTTGAAACGTGTTCTGGAGTTGCCTCCAAAAATCCTTTAATATCTCCACCACTAGAAAAGTGCTCCCCTTCAGCTCTCAATACAATAATACGTACGCGATCATCAGCATCTAGGGTCTCGAATGCAGCGCGTAATTGATCCCGCTGTGGCATCTGGATCACATTAAAAGGAGGCCTTTTTAAAACAATATCTGCTCTTTGTTGAGATTCATTAATCTCCACATAGAAACCATCAAGGTTATCAAGAATATTGCTAAAAGGATGCTTCAAAATTGTCGTCATAAGGTCTTTCTAGTAAAAAAATTAAGCTCTTTCATATTCGCCAGCAATCAACATACGCCGCAATACCTTTCCCACTGGTGACTTGGGAATTTCTCTAACAAAAACATATTCACGGGGGCGCTTAAAGTTGATCAAATCAGAACTACGGCAATATTCATCTAGGGCAATTGAATCTACAATTCCGGAGGCCTTAATGAAAGCAACTACTTTTTGGCCAAGGCGATCGTCTTTCAATCCCGCAACTGCAACCTCACTTACTGAAGGATGCAAAGACAGGATTGATTCAATCTCAACAGGGGAGATATTTTCACCCCCAGAAATGATCATGTCATCTACGCGACCAGTAACAAATAAGTCGCCTGACTCATCAAAGTAACCTGTATCACCTGTGAAATACCAGCCGCCCCGAATAGACTTTTGATCTGCGTCTGGGCGCTTCCAGTAGCCCTCAAACGCCTCATCTCCCGAGAGGTCACAAATAATTTGCCCCTCTTCATTGCATGATGCCAATTGTGTAGGCATAGTCTGTATAGACCCTTGATCTAACTTAACCACCTTAATGCGTGCATTTATTCCAGCCTTGCCAGCACAGCCTGGCTTAGCCACTGCGTTCTTATTAATAGTGTATGTATAGATTTCACTTGAGCCGTAATGATTTACGAATAACTCAGGAGAGAAAGCTTCACTTAGACTTATCAATAAAGCATCATGCATAGGAGCACCTGCAAATCCTAACTTCTTAACAGTTTTAACACGACTTGCATTGAAATTTTTTGACTGGAGCATGTCGTGATAAAGCGTTGGTACTAAATAGAGATGAGTCACTGCCTCCCGCTCAATTGCATCTATTGCCTTATCCACATCCCAACGTGGTACAGCAACATATGTGCCATTAACAATGCATAGAGATAGCAGTGTGCGCACGCCCATCGTGTGATACAGAGGCATTACACCTAAGGTCACCTCGGCCATTGCATACTGGTTTTGAGCCACATGTGCAATCCCTGCTGCTCGCTCAGCCCGCTGCTTTCTTGGGACACCTTTTGGCTTGCCGGTAGTACCAGAAGTGAAAAGCATGACAGAAATATCCTCAACGTGACCCTTTGCAATAGGCTCAAAACCTACCTGTATCAACTCCTCAAAATAGGTATATCCATCTGAGGCACCCTTCTCCGTGCAAAGAATGAAGGGGATTGATTTACTAGTTTCTGATTCCAAATAGTTACTCAGGGATACCCCCTCAACGAATGCTAATTTGACATCAGCATTTTGAGCGCAATAATCAATCTCATCAGACTTAGAACGCCAATTTAAAGGGACGATAGCGATACCTGCCATCTGACAAGCCCAATGAATAGTGGCTGCCTCATAGCGATTTTGTAAAATGGTCAAAATCCGATCACCGTTCCTCAAGCCTTTTTCATTAAAAAATTGTTGAATAGCGCCAATATGTAGCGCCCAATTTCCGTAGGTATAGCGCTTGTCACCATCTACGATTGCCAAGCTATCTGGATCACGCTCTACAGCCTGCAAAAAAGTTCTGCCTAAATCAAGCATGATCTCTCCCATTTTTGTGGGCCCTAGCTGAGGCAACTTCTAAAACTGCCTCGACTATTCCAACATATCCAGTGCACCGACATAAGTTGCCCGACAAACCCTCCCGAACCTGCAACTCAGTCGGATTTGAATTTTTGTTGAGTAGATCCTCAGCTGACATCAAAAACCCAGCCGTACAAAATCCACATTGAAGCGCATGATATTTTTTAAAGGCGCTTTGCAAATCAGACATCTCACCCGATTTCGAAATACCTTCTACGGTATTAACACTAGCACCATCAGCTTGACAGGCGAATATTAGACAGGAACGAATAACTTCTCCATCAAGCTCAACCGTGCATGCTCCACATACGCCATGTTCACAACCTGCATGGGTTCCTGTTAAGCCCAAATCATGCCGAATGAAATCAAGTAATGTAGTGCGTGATTCACAAGCAGCTTCGCGCTCTACCCCATTTAAAAATAGTGCTACCAAATGATTCTTCATTCTATTTAATCACTTTAAAATCTATAGCTTGTTGGCATGCACGCTTTCCAAGTGAGCGCATCAGATGTCGGCGTAATCCTGAAGTTGCAGTCGGATCCTCCCTAACCTCTGTTTCAGAGGCTAAATTGTCAATAAACTGGTTGATCTCATTCACAGAATTAGCAACGCATTTATATACCCGCGCGGTATCATCAATACCTCCAAACCCTATAGTCCAACTATTGCCTTCCTGAATGACTGCAACAGCTACTACTGCAAAATCTCCATGGCGATAACCGTACTCGGCGAATCCAAATTTGGCATCATGCCCACGAATTGGAAACTGGATAGACTCGATAAATTCATTTGATTGACGACAAGTTTGCAGCGCTCCTAGAAAAAAATCTTTGGCTTGAACTATTCGCCTTTTCTTTTTACTGACTAGTGTGACAGAGCCCTCTAATACGGCTAAGCCAAGAACTAATTCAGCGCTGGGATCAGCATGGGCAATCGATCCGCATACTGTTCCACGATTCCGAATTGGAGCATGAGCTATCCATGGGAACATCATGCTTAAAAGTGGCTGAGTCTTATCAAGATCAATCCACTTTTCTAATTCAGCCTGTCTAACACCGGACCCAACGAGTAGGACATCACCAGAAATACCAAAATTTTTGAGCTCTATAACCTTATTGATATCGATTAGATGATCGGGGCTAGCCACTCTCATTGCCAATACTGGGACAAGCGTTTGACCGCCAGCAATGATACGGGCATCATCACCATACTGGTCCAATAAATTTAAAATATCGGCTTGGGAGTTGACCTGGTGCATCACAAATGGAGCAGACTTCATTTACCAACTCCCAATATAGTAAAAAATCTGCTAAGCAAGAGTTTAAAGAAGCCTTCCTGTTTTGCGCCGGCTTCTTTTGCAAGTGCCCTAAATAGCTGATCTAAGACTAATCGAATCGCACCCTCTAATAACCTGCTACCAATTGCTGCAAGCTTTCCTGATACCTGAGCTTGGTAGTCATACTTTAAAAGAGTAGTGCCCCCATCATTCTTCAAGCTTACTTGACCTATCCCCAACGCCATTCCCAATGGACCACGACCTTCTCCACCCAAAGAAAAACTATCGGGATCTTGAATATTTGTTAAATCGACTTTGGCTACAAAGCGAGCCTTTGCAATACCAATTCGTACAACTGCTATGCAATCAAACCGAATACCATTGGATATAGATGTTTTGCAAATCGATTCACAGCCCGGAATAACATTCTTCAACCTCTCCGGATCAAGCAAAACTGTAAAGATATTTTCTGGAAGAATCTGCAACCTAACTTCGCCCTGAGCTTTCAAAGGATAGTAAGCATTCGACACCATTGAAGAAATCTGATTCGATGACTTATCAAGCTTAAGCAAACCCTTTTGTACAAGAAGCGCATGAATTCGACTTGGAGTTGCAGGCAGGACAATATCTTCGATATCTAATGCGTCTGCAATTGCATTTGCAATACAAACTGGAGTACTCATACTATTTCCTTCACCAATTCCTTTAGCACCCAAAGGAGTGAATGGGCTTGGAGATTCTTGGTGATAAATTTTGGGAGTGCAAATATCACTTGCAGTAGGTAAGCGATAGTCTGCAAAAGTTCCTGACAGAAAATTTCCATCACTACTATAGACAAACTCCTCAAAAAGAGCTGCCCCAACGGCTTGTGCATAGGCGCCATAAATCTGTCCATCTGCTAAGGCTGGGTTTAGTATTTTTCCTGCGTCGTGTACAGTAATATATTGATCAATCTTTGCGGAGCAAGTTTCTGGATCTATCTCGATCCCACAGGCATCAATAGCAAAACCATACGCAGCAGAAGTATTGATTCGATCACCCTCATCAGGCGCCTCTAAAACATCTGCGCTCCAAAAGTGCGTTTCCCGTAACGCAAGAATGGCTTCAGGTCCAAGAGCCTCTCGAATCAATCCCGGAGACCAATGAAAATTTCCGCATAATCTTGAGAAAGAAATACTTCTACTTTCATCTGCGGCTACCGATATGTTTCCATTTGCAAATATTAAGTCTTCTGGCCTTGCCTGTAGGGCGTGCGCTGCATAATCAGCAATTCGAGCCTTTAACTTTTCAGCTGCAAGAAATACTGTGCCCGCAACTGCTCCCGCAAAACGACTAGAATAATTTCCGGCGGCAATTGACCATGCATCTTTAGCAGTATCAAAATCTACGTTCACCTGAATTTGTGAAGGCAAGACGCCAAAAACGTCTGCTAATAGCTGGCTGATAACGGTTTGATGGCCTTGACCAGCTGGGGCTGAAGCGATATTAGCAGTAATATTTCCAGAAGGGTCAATACTCACAGTTGCCGAGGTGATCGCTCCATTTTTTGGGCCGGCTTTTGCTCTTTGCTCTTTTGTAAGAACGGTTGTGATGTAACCCATATTGGAAACTGAGGGTTCAACAATCGAGGAAATACCAATACCGTAGTAACGTCCCTCTTTTTTAGCCTGTTCCCTACGGTCCAACATTTTTCGAAACTCTGGAGAACTCTCCAGTATTTTTAAAGCCTGTTGGTAGTTGCCAGAATCTAGTAATGCTCCTGCGGCTGCCCGATATGGAAATTGCTCTTTTTGAACATAATTTAACGCTGCAATTTCTTGATGCGTTTTGCCTAACGTTTTTGCAATTTTATGAATTAAGCGTTCTAGGGCGTAATAAACCTGAGGACCGCCAAAACCCCTTACCAGTCCAGTAGGAGTTTTGTTGATCAATACAACACGATTACGAATTTTTAAATTCTGAATTTGATATGGGCCTGTCACGCACCCATGCATGCGATACAGGGTTGCTGGCTCAGGAGCCCTTAAATAGGCACCGCAATCTTCAATTTGATCGTAATCTAGCGCTAATATTTTTCCATTTTCATCCACTGCAGCGCGCAAATGAGTGTGGCGGGATGTTGCAGAAGTTGCTGCCTGAAGATGCTCTAGGCGATCCTCAATAAATTTCACTGGGGCACCAGCTTTACGCGATGCCAAGCAGCTCATAATGATATATGGCAAGACTGATTGCTTAACGCCAAAACTACCGCCTGAATCTGGGGCAACATGATGACGTAATTTTGTTCCGGGAATCTTGAGTGCAGCAGCCATGACTACCTGCAATGAAAATGGGCCCATAAAATTTGACGTTACTTCATATGAGGAGTCTGCCTCTCGCCATTGTGCAATCACCCCCCCTGTTTCTATTGGTGTACATGAATTGCGAGGATAGCGGATATCCACTTCAATGACACTGGAAGCCTGTTGGAATGCAGTATCTGGGTCGCCGTATTTAAATGAGCGATCTGAAACACAATTACTACCAATGTCATCATGCAAAATGATCGAAGTATCTGCTAGAGCAGCATCTACATCGACTACGGCGGGAAGAGGCTGAATATTGACCTCAACCTTCTCAACCCCGTCTTCTGCCAGCGCCCGTGATTCAGCAATAACAACTGCTATAGGCTCCCCTACATAACGAACAAACTCGCTAGCCAATACCCACTGACGCATGGGAGTTTTAACGGCAACCACTAATGGACTAGACCAGGCTTGCACGTCCTTGATGGTCAGAATAGCCCTCACACCCCTAATTAATAGTGCAGACTCAATGTCCACAGAAATAATTTTTCCATGAGCGATTGGAGAGCGCACAACTGCTGCATATAAGGTTCCAACAGGTAAAGGGAGATCATCGAGGTAGCGACCTCCCCCCGTCAGAAGAGCAACATCCTCTACGCGTTCACATGAGCTACCTAAATAGTTTGCACTTGGATTCAATCTACTCTTTTCAGCTAAATTTATGATTCATTCACACTGAAAGAAGCTTAATGATCGAATAAGCAGCATGCTTACCCTAAAGTCCGCCTACTTACCTTAGGGTCTGATTATATGCATCAGGTAAACCCTAGGAGTCTAGCTTTGGAGCCTTCTCTACTTGCTGACGATAAAGACTCGGAGTTACACCCTGGTGCTGTTTAAAAAACCGAGTGAAGTGACTTTGAGCAGAGAATCCAAGCTCATCACCAATGTCAGTAAGACTCCCACTCTTATCTGCGAGCGCATCAAATGCAAACTCCATTCTCAGGACATTTGCAAATACAATCGGTGAAAGTCCTGTGCAGCGCCTAAATAGCTCAAAAAAATGTGATCGAGAAAGATCGACACTTTGGGCAATAACTGAAATGTCTCCAAATCCCTGAGGAGAGGTACGCATAATATGAATTGCTTTTCGGATTCTAGGATCCATAAATACCAAAGTATTTCCGGAATTACGTAAATCACCCTGAGTTAAAAGATCGGCATCTTCCATAAAACTCAAAACGAGCTCAATCAAGGTGGATTCAAGATAATCATGAGTGATTTGGTCGGCCCACCAAAGCTCCATTGAAATTTTTTCGAGCGCCTGCTTTTGATGGACACCCAAAGCAGATAAATTGTTGATAAAAAATCGAGGGTGGCTACTAGCTAAGAATTTTTTACTAAATGATGCTAGCCACTTTGGCTCAAGATACAGCGCAAGCAAAATGGGATTTTCACCATTAACTGGCATATGCAGATAGGAATGTTCTTCCCAGGCATTTATGAGGACTGCATTGTCATCAGTTAATGGGCAACGTTGCTCTCTTACCTGAAAAGCGATATCAGGTCCTGCAACCTTGCATAAAATGTGACAGTGATGGTGGGCATGGGTTACTAGAGGGGCATCCATCTCGAGAAGCGCCACTCTACCAAACTCACCATGAAGAAGTCGAATTACTTTTGACATGCATTGAATCATCTCACATACATGCTAAGTCAACCTGTAATTCTCTTTTATTGCACTGCAAAAAAGTTATGATTTCTCAGGACTACAACACTAAAGAAGGAAATGCATTCTATTTTTTCTTTATTGGCGGTAAATCAGTGCAGTGACCAAGAGCAGCCTCTGCAGCTAAGCCAACAGATTCTCCCAGGGTTGGATGCGGATGAATCGTTTTGCCAATATCTACAGCATCAGCACCCATCTCTATAGCAAGGCAGACTTCGCCAATTAAATCGCCGGCATGCGTACCAACAATACCTCCACCAATGATGCGCTTACTGGTAGCATCAAAAATAAGCTTTGTGAAACCCTCATCACGTCCGTTAGCAATTGCCCTGCCGCTGGCTGCCCATGGAAATAAACCTTTTTCATAAGCGATTCCTTGAGCTTTGCACTGCTCTTCGGTCAAACCAGCCCAAGCTACCTCTGGGTCAGTGTATGCAACAGATGGAATTTGCTTAGCATCAAAGTAGGATTTTTCACCCGCAGCGACTTCAGCAGCAACGTGGCCTTCATGCACTGCTTTGTGCGCAAGCATGGGTTGGCCAACGATATCGCCAATAGCAAAGATGTTGTGCACGTTGGTGCGCATTTGATTATCGACTGGAACAAAGCCGCGCTCATCTACAACAACACCTGCAGTCGATGCATTAATCTTCTTGCCATTCGGCGTACGTCCAACTGCAACTAATACTAAGTCGTAAGTCTGCGGCTCTGAGGGAGCGCCCTCACCTTCAAAGCTAACCTGAATACCGTCAGCCTTGACTTCAGCTTTAGATGCTCGAGTCTTGAGCATAATGTTTTCAAAACGGCCGGCATTAAATTTCTCCCAGACCTTTTCTAAATCACGATCTGCACCTGCCATAAGGCCGTCCATCATTTCAGCAATATCAATACGGGAGCCAAGAGTGCTGTAAACAGTAGCCATCTCCAAACCAATAATGCCACCACCGATGACCAACATACGTTTTGGAATACTCTTGAGCAATAAGGCGCCAGTGCTATCTACGATACGAGGATCTTCTGGTAAGAATGGTAGTTTTACTGGTTGACTTCCCGCCGCAATGATCGCCTTCTGAAAGCGAACCACTTCTTTTTGCCCTGTTAAGTCTTGGCCATCACCCTTGGTTAACTCGACTTCAACGTGATTTGCATCTAGGAATCGACCCAATCCACGTACCACGGTAACTTTGCGCGCCTTTGCCATGCCAGCCAATCCGCCCGTTAACTTAGCAATGACTGAATTTTTGTAGCCACGTAATTGATCAATTTCAATCTTGGGGGCGCCATAGCTAATGCCATGCTTGGACATCGTTTTCACTTCATCCATGACTGCAGTCGTGTGAAGCAAGGCTTTCGAAGGAATACAGCCTACGTTTAAGCAAACACCACCTAAAGTTGAATAGCGCTCTATCAAGATAGTACTCATACCCAAATCGGCACTTCGGAATGCGGCACTGTAACCGCCTGGGCCAGCGCCAAGTACAAGTACTTCACACTCATGATCTACTTTGCCGCTGTATTGACCAGCAATAGGATCGCTCATTACAGGTGCGGCTACTGGAGGAGGCGTTGGAGTAGATGCTGCTGCAGCCATAACTTGAGGTGCAGTTGCTGTACCTACTTCAATCTCAGCTACGGCACTACCTTTACTGACTTTGTCACCAGCTTTGACGGAAATACTCAGAATAGTTCCAGCAGCATCGGCTGGAATTTCCATCGTTGCTTTATCAGACTCTAGAACCAGTAGTGGTTGCTCTTTTTGAATCACATCACCCACTTTGATGAGCACTTCAATCACTGGCACATCTGAATAATCACCAATATCGGGTACGAGAATAATTTGCTTAGTCATATTCTCTCCTTACAATGCTGCGCGACGGAAGTCAGACACCAGCTGGGCGATATAGACATTAAAACGAGTAGCCAAAGCACCATCAATCACTCGATGGTCGGCGCTTAATGACAATGGACAAATTAAGCGTGGCACAAATTGCTTACCATCCCAAACTGGCTTCATAGCAGCCTTGCTTACACCCAAAATTGCCACCTCAGGCGCATTCACGATCGGTGAGAAATAAGTGCCGCCGATACCTCCCAAGGAGGAGATAGTGAAACTAGCGCCTTGCATTTGATCTGGCTTTAGTTTGCCATCACGCGCAAGTGCAGCTAACTCGGAGGTTTCGCGAGCAAGCTCAAAGATACCTTTTTTATCTGCATCACGAATCACTGGCACCACTAATCCGTTTGGCGTATCGGCAGCAAATGCAATATTGAAGTACTTCTTCAATACCAAGTCATCGCCATCGATAGAGCTATTGAACTCGGGATACTTTTTAAGAGCAGCCACAGCAGCCTTCATCAAGAAAGCCAGCATCGTGATTTTGAGACCCTGCTTTTCATTCTCTTTATTGGTCAGCACTCTAAATGCTTCGAGATCAGTAATATCCGCATCTTCGTGATAAGTCACAGCAGGAATCATGACCCAGTTACGACCGAGGTTCGCGGCGGTTAACTTCTTAATACGATTTAATGGCTGACGCTCCGTATCACCAAATTTAGAGAAATCCACTTTTGGCCAAGGAATGAGATTCAGGCCGCCTAAGCTTCCACCAGATGCAGTCGATGCGCTGCCAGCACCACCACTCATTGCCGCCTTAACAAAAGCCTGTACGTCTTCTTGGGTAATTCTACCCTTGGGTCCAGAGCCTTTGACTTGGTGGACCGTCACACCGAGTTCACGAGCAAATTTGCGGACTGAAGGACTTGCATGACTGGCTGTTGGATCTACTTCAACCGGAGTATTGATAACAGGAGGTGGTGCTGGTGCACGCACAATTGGTGGCTCTACTTTGGGCGCTGGTGCAGTAGCAGGTTCGGCTTTTACCACTACTGGAGCTGGAGCAGTTTGTGCAACAGCTGGAACTGTATCTGCACCACTCTCTTCAAGCACAAGCACAATGGCGCCCTCTGAAATAGAGTCACCTACTTTAACCTTGACCTCTTTCACAAGACCGGAGTGTGATGAGGGAACATCCATTGTTGCTTTATCTGACTCCAGAACGACAATAGACTGCTCTTTCTCAACACGATCACCGGCTTTTACTAATACCTCGATCACGGGCACATCTTTGTAATCCCCAATATCTGGGACTTTAATATCAATTAGTTGGCTCATAGTATCTATCTCTTATCAAGCCGTCATTGGGTTTGGCTTAGTGGTATCAATGGCGTACTTCTTAATCGCTTCGGCAAGCATTTGGCGATCTAACTGGCCAGCATCTACCAAAGAGCGCAAGGCTGTGAGAACGACCCAGCGACGGTCTACCTCAAAGAAATCACGTAATTTTTCACGAGTATCGGAACGTCCAAAACCGTCTGTTCCCAATACCTCGAAGCGACGACCTAGATGTTGAATAGCTGGACGAATTTGCTCAGCAAACAAACGTACATAGTCAGTCGCAGCGATGATTGGACCTGCGGTATTTTTGAGGCACTGCTCTACATGAGATAAAGCAGGTGCGGCAGTTGGATTGAGAAGATTATTACGATGAACCGTATTCCAATTACGACCTAGCTCTGTAAAGCTTGGGCAGCCCCACAAATCAGAAGCGACGCCCCAATCTTTTTGCAAGATTTCAGCGGCCTCAATCACTTCACGGAAAATGGTTCCTGAACCTAAGAGTTGTACGCGCAATTTCGCATTGGCATCGCCAACTGACTTGAGTTTATACATACCCTTAATAATGTCTTGCTCTGCACCCTTTGGCATGGCTGGATGAGCGTAGTTCTCATTCATCAAAGTGATGTAGTAGTACACATCTTCTTGTTCAGCCAGCATGCGGCGCATACCATCTTGAATGACTACAGCTACCTCAAACGAAAATGAAGGGTCGTAACTAATGCAGTTTGGAATTGAAGCGCTCCATACTTGACTGTGTCCATCTTCGTGCTGAAGACCTTCACCATTCAATGTAGTTCTACCGGCAGTGCCGCCCAATAAGAATCCACGACTACGCATATCACCCGCAGCCCAACAGAGGTCACCAATACGCTGGAAACCGAACATGGAGTAGAAGATGTAAAAAGGCAACATCGGTACGCCATGGGTTGAGTATGAAGTGGCAGCGGCAATCCAGTCGCACATACCACCTGCTTCATTAATACCTTCCTGCAAAATCTGACCAGTCTTATCCTCTTTATAGAACATCAATTGATCATGATCTTCTGGAGTGTAGAGCTGGCCTAACTGATTCCAAATACCTAATTGACGGAACATACCTTCCATACCAAAGGTACGCGACTCATCCGGAACAATCGGAACAACTCGCTTACCCAAAACCTTGTCGCGCACAATCGTATTTAATATGCGAACAAAAGCCATCGTTGTGGAAATCTCACGGCCATCGGTAGTTGCCTCTAGCAATGGCGCGAATACCTCAAGCGCAGGAACCGGTAGGCTCTCAGCCTTCATGCGACGCTGTGGCAAGTAACCGCCCAACTCTTGACGACGTGCTTTCATGTACTCAAGCTCTGGACTTCCTTCAGCAAATTTCACTAAAGGCATTTCATCTAGCTGCTCATCTTTTACAGGGATCTCAAAACGATCACGAAAGCGGCGAACGTCATCCGCATTCATCTTCTTGGCTTGGTGCGCAATATTCATCGCCTCACCCGAGCTACCCATACCGTAACCTTTAATGGTATGAGCCAAAATAACGGTTGGCTGGTCCTTGTGATTTACCGCTGAATGAAAAGCTGCAAATACTTTATGGGGATCATGACCACCACGATTAAGCTGCCAAATTTCGTCATCACTCCAGTCGCTGACCAGCGCCTTTAACTCAGGTGTATTGAAGACGATTTCGCGGACATAGGCACCGCTTTTTGCTTTCATGGTCTGGTATTCGCCATCGACGATCTGACCAAGACGCTGCATCAAGATACCTTTTTTATCGCGAGCAAACAAAGCATCCCAATGACCGCCCCAAACAACCTTAATCACATTCCAGCCAGCGCCACGGAACTCACCTTCGAGCTCTTGAATAATCTTACCGTTACCGCGAACGGGTCCATCAAGTCGTTGTAAGTTGCAGTTCACTACAAAAATCAGGTTGTCTAATTTTTCACGGCCGGCCATACCAATGGAGCCAAGTGATTCTGGTTCGTCAGTTTCACCATCACCGAGGAAGGCCCAAACTTTTCTACCTTCCGGCTTAATGAATCCACGATCCTGCATATAACGCATAAAGCGCGCTTGATAAATAGCCATGATGGGGCCAAGACCCATCGACACTGTTGGGAACTGCCAGAAATCCGGCATCAACCAAGGGTGTGGATAGCTAGAAATACCTTTACCGCCAACTTCTTGACGGAAGTTATTCAGTTGTTCATCTGACAAACGGCCAAGCATGTAGGCTCGGGCATACACGCCTGGGGCAGAATGTCCCTGAACAAATATGAGATCGCCGCCATGCTCTGGAGATGGGGCGTGCCAAAAATGGTTAAAGCCGACGTCATATAAAGTTGCCGCCGACTGGAAAGAAGAAATATGACCGCCAACGTTCGTATCTTTATTGGCACGCAGTACCATAGCCATTGCGTTCCAACGTGTGTAGGAACGAATGCGATGCTCGACATTTTGATCACCTGGTAGGCGTACTTGCTGCTCTACAGGGATTGTGTTGATGTAGGGAGTCTCAGCATGAAAGGCTTGATTAACTCCATTGACTCGAGCATGAGAAATTTGCTGATCAATTAGATAGGCAGCACGCTCTGGACCCTCATTACGAATAACGCCATCTAGAGCTTGTAACCACTCTTGAGTTTCACCTGGATCCGCATCTTGTTTTCCTGCGCTACCCAAAATTTGTTCTGGAACCGCTGCCATAAACTGCCTCCATTAATTACATCGAATTTATTGATTCACTCTATAGCCAATATTCTAGGAAGGTCTATGGGTGTAAACAAGCAATTTTCCACATAATGATAGTATTTCTCACTATGTGGTATTTTGTTGCATCGCAATCAGCCTGCTGCCATGATCTGAATAATCGGAAAATCACTAGCAGTAGGGCAAAATATGCTGATTACATGAAAAAAATTGCATTTACTTTTTGGCAACTCAGGCCCGTAAAGTGGCTCCGGCGAATACGGGGATTCAAGCTTGTCTACACGCCGCTTATAGCCATTGTTCTATTTACCGTAGTGATGGGCATCATTATGGGTACCCTACAACTACAAGAAAAAAGCCAGCAAGAAGCCGCACTATTTAGAGATCTCTCGTTTGCAAAGCAACGCATCCAATTGCGTTTTACAAACAATACCGATGTTCTTCAGTCTCTTGGGCGTGACTATGTGAGTGGTGGCGAATCCTTTAAGTCAAAAGAAAACTTCATAATTCAGGCTGAAAATTTATTACAAAGCAATCATGAGATAGCACAAATTGTTTGGATTGATAAAGCCGGTCAACGACAGTGGAGAATTCCACTAGATGACTTGAGAACAGAGTGGTTCAATAAAAATGCAAACGCTGAGACCATTAATCAAGGCTTAAGAAAAACTCTTGAGCTCAGCACATCAACAAGTAGGCCCGCTTTTAGTCAGTTCATGACACTTGAAGTTCCTAACGATGAAGTAATCTCAAAAGAAATTCGAAACGTATTTTGGCAAACAGTTCCCCAGATTTCTGGTAATGAAATTAATGGCATGGTGGCTGTTCTGTACAACACGCAAGGTTTACTTGAAATGATTCCTGGCGAGCTCAAGGGCCAGTATCGCTTTACATTAATTACAGACGATGACAGAGTCCTAGCGATCTCATCGGACAAAAATACACCTAGACGCGCTTTTAGCAATCAAACTAGTCTTGATATCGGTGTACTCAGTCCAAATCTCAGCTTACGTATTGACACTTACCCACCAGCCACGAATCTGACCTTTAGGATGTTAATTGGCGTTGTACTTGGCTTAAGCGCATTTGTGATCTGGAGCTTATGGTCCGTTCTTAGGCAGATGCAAGTCAGGCAAGAGGCTGAAGCAAATCTTCGGGCAGAAACGAATTTCCGTAGTGCGATGGAAAACTCTACTCCAGTGGGAATCCGTGCCCACGACATGAATAGAGTGATCACTTATGTGAATCCAGCATTTTGTGAGATGACTGGGTGGTCTGCCGAAGAGCTTATCGGAATGAGCCCCCCTTTTGCCTTCTGGCCTGAAGGTCAGAAAAATGAGCTGACTGACAAAATGGATAAGGCTCTCAAAATAGCCTTAAGCCAACAAAGGAAAATTGGTATAGAGGGCTCAATTCTCCACAGGGATGGGTCAGTTATTCAGACGCGTACATTTATTGCACCCCTGGTAAATGAAAAAGGTCAGCAAACTGGCTGGGTAACTTCATTAATTGATATCTCGGAACCTAAGAAAATTCGAGAAGAATTGGCAGCCTCACAAGAGCGATTTGTTGCCGTATTGGAAGGGCTTGATGCAGCAGTTTCAGTAGTATCAAATGAGAATGGTGAACTATTATTTACAAATCGCTTCTATCGCGAGCGCTTTGGTAATACTGCCAAGGGTCACTTTGAATTAACTGGTAGCGATATCAACGACAATGTCATGCAAAGTCTGCCTGAAGACTCTGGCGATAGGATGGCTGAAAGTATTTCCTCCCTATCACCGTACCAAGAAACTGAATCAGAAGAAATTCAATTGCTAGATGAGGCGTCGGGAATCTCAAAATGGTATGAAGTTCGCAGACGTTTTGTCCCGTGGGTTGATGGTCACTTGGCACAATTATTAATTGCCACGGATATTACACTTCGCGTTGAAGCGGATGACTTAGCTCGACAACAAGAAGAGCGGATGCAATTTACTAGCCGCTTAACAACGATGGGCGAAATGGCCTCTTCCTTAGCCCATGAATTAAATCAACCGCTTGCTGCAATTTCAAACTATTGCATGGGGGTGGCAAAACGCTTACAAGGTCATCTTGACCCAGCTTTACAAAAAGATATTCTTCCAGCACTAGAGAAAGCGTCTGATCAGGCTCATCGAGCAGGTACGATCATTCAGCGCATTAAAGGCTTTGTAAAACGCAGTGAACCACAGAGAAAGTCTTGCGACATTACTGGAATTATTCATGATGCCGTTGGATTGGTCGAAATTGAAGCCCATCGCCATCGCTTAAGCATTAACACTGAAATTGCTGAAAATCTTCCTGCGGTCGACCTAGATCCAGTCTTAATTCTGCAGGTCTTAGTCAATCTCCTGAAAAACTCACTAGATAGTGTGAGAGAGGTTTACCCCCTCTCCTCGCGCTGGTCGGCTCCCCCTGTGCGGATTTCAGCTGACTTAGACACCAGCACCTTCCCCGCCATGTTGCGTATTCAGGTAATGGATACAGGTTCTGGAATCGCCGAATCAGTGATAGAACGCATGTTTGAGCCCTTCTTCAGTACCAAAAGTGATGGTATGGGCATGGGTCTGAATATCTGTCGATCCGTCATTGAATCCCATCAGGGTCGTCTTTGGGCAACAAATCTGATGGATGCCGAACATACAAAGTTGTCGGGCTGCACCTTTACAATACTATTACCTATTGAGCCTCCGGGCTCTAAGGCAAGTATTTAATTGATGTATTTTTTAGGTTTATCTGCGAGAGCTAATATGAATATCAGTGCTACTACCAAACCCAATCAAGCTGAAGTAGTTTATGTTGTAGATGACGATGAGGCAGTCCGCGACTCCCTCACCTGGCTACTCGAAAGCAATGGTTATGTTGTTCGTTGTCATGCAAGTGCTGAGCGCTTCTTGCAGTCCCTCCAAAGCACCGATAAGTCAACCATCTCCTGTGCCATTCTAGATGTCCGCATGTCCGGTATGTCGGGCCTTGAATTACAAGAGCGCCTGATTTGTGAAAACCTACCAATGCCGGTTGCTTTCATTACTGGTCACGGTGATGTGTCGATGGCAGTTTCTACTATGAAGCGTGGTGCGGTCGACTTTATCGAAAAACCATTCAAAGAAAACGATCTCTGCGGCTTAGTAGATCGAATGCTTGGAAAAGCCCGGATTGATTACTCTCAAGCAAGTCAGCGCAAAGTAACCCAGAGCCTCTTGAGTAAACTCACTGGCCGTGAGCGCCAAGTGCTCGAGCGAATCGTAGCCGGTCGTTTGAATAAACAAATCGCAGATGACCTGAGCATCTCGATCAAAACTGTAGAAGCTCATCGCGCGAATATCATGGAAAAGCTCAACGTCAATACCGTTGCAGATCTTCTCCGTCTTGCCCTTTCTGATCCACAACCCAATTAACTTTTTATGCCTGCACAGTTACTCGATGGCGTCGCCCTATCCAAAAAAATACGTACTGAAATTGCTGCACGTGGAGCAATCGTTACCGCCAAGGGTGTTAGACCTGGTTTAGCAGTCATCGTCGTTGGCGAAAATCCAGCCAGCCAAGTTTATGTCAGAAACAAAGTAAAAGCCTGTGAAGACGTTGGTTTTCACTCTGTACTGGAGCGCTATTCCGCAGAGTTAGGTGAAGAGGAATTACTTGCTCGCATTACTATTCTCAATGCTGATCCAGCTATCCACGGAATCTTAGTTCAATTACCGTTGCCTGAGCACATTGCAGCCGAGCGCGTACTTGAAGCAATTGCACCAGCAAAAGATGTGGATGGGTTTCACGTAGCCAATGCTGGCGCCCTCATGGTGGGCCAGCCAGAATTCAAGCCATGCACTCCTTATGGCTGCATGAAGATTCTAGAAAGCATTGAATACCCTATCCGCGGTGCACGCGCTGTGATCGTGGGCGCTTCTAATATTGTTGGCAAACCCATGGCGATGCTCTTGTTACAAGTAGGTGCAACCGTGACCATTTGTAATAGCAAGACTCGTGACTTGGCGCATCACACTAAGGATGCCGATATTTTGGTAGTTGCCACCGGCAAGCCGAAAATGATTACCGGCGATATGGTCAAACATGGTGCTGTAGTTATTGACGTCGGCATTAATCGCATGCCCGATGGGAAACTCTGTGGCGACGTTGATTTCGACGCCGTTCAATATGTTGCCGGTTGGATCACTCCTGTGCCAGGTGGCGTTGGCCCTATGACCATCACCATGCTTCTGATGAACACCCTAGAGGCAGCAGAAAAGGCAGCAAAGCCGTCTTAATAGACGTCTTCAACTGAGGCCTTTTTAGGATCTGATTGGCAAAAGTTTGTTTCGTCCATTAAGCTATAGGGATGACTAGAACAATCATATTAAAGCCTTCTCCCGAACTCCAGCAGAATCCACTGATTGCATTCGGAAGAGGTGTTTGCGCCTACTCCGAGGTAAAGCCATCCGACATTGCCCCAGCAATCGACTTCCTTCTGCAACAGGCGCAATATGCAGTAGATCATGCAGTAGACTCGGCCACTCCTGCAAACTGGAATGATTTGGTAGAACCTCTCGAGGATGCAACTGAATCCTTAAGTAGATCTTGGGGAGTGATTTCTCATCTCAATAGTGTTGCAGATACTCCTGAGCTCAGAGCAGCTTATGGCGAGATGATGCCTAAAGTGACTGCTTTCTTTTCAAGCTTAGGACAAAATCTCGCGCTGTACGAAAAGTTTAAGCTCCTGAGTCAAGGTAGCGACTTTTCGAAACTCAATTCCGCTCAGAAAAAAGTGATTGAAAACTCATTAAGAGACTTCCGTCTTGGTGGCGCAGAGCTGAGCGATGCTGATAAGCCCCGCTTTGCAGAGATTCAAGATGAGCAAGCATTATTAGGGAAGGCTTTCTCCGATCATGTTTTGGATGCCACCGATGGGTTTATTCACCTCATTACTGATGATGCCGAATTGGCGGGCTTACCTGAAGATGCTATTGCCGCTGCAGCTGATCTTGCCCAACAGAAGAATCTTCAAGGTTGGGCATTTTCACTGCACTTCCCTTCTTATTACCCAGTCATGCAGTACTCCGAGAACCGATCACTACGTCGCCTAATGTATGAGGCCTACGTGACTCGAGCTTCTGAGCTGGCTCCTCAATACTCTCAAGGCAAACTCGCTTGGGATAATACGCAAAACATGCTTGAGCAGTTAAAGCTGCGCAATGAAGAAGCACGCATGCTGGGTTTCAATAACTATGCCGCCCTTAGTTTGGCACCAAAAATGGCGAGTAGCGTCGAGGAAGTCGATACCTTCTTAACGAATTTTGCTCAAAAGGCAAAACCTTTTGCACTAAAGGATTGGCAGGAGCTCTCTGAGTTTGCTAAGTGTGAACTCTCTATTACCAATGGATTAGAGCCCTGGGATATTGCCTTTGCTTCCGAGAGATTGAAGCAAGAACGCTACTCCTTTTCTGAAAATGAGTTGAAACAGTACTTCCCTTTGCCCAAAGTATTAGAGGGCCTATTTGGCGTTATTCAAACTTTATTTGGTGTGAAGATTGAAAAATCTGATCTACCAACTTGGCATGAGGATGTGCAGTCCTTCTCGGTCAAAAATGCTACTGACAAGATAGTGGCCTATTTTTATCTAGATCCCTACGCTAGGTCAGGCAAACGTGGTGGAGCCTGGATGGATGATGCGCGTGGTCGTCGTGAATTGCCAAATGGAGAAATCCAAATACCAGTAGCGTATCTAGTTTGTAACTTTGCCCCTCCTGTAAAAGTCAATGGCGTATTGCGCCAACCCACAATTACTCACGATGATGTGATCACACTCTTTCATGAGAGTGGTCATGGTTTGCATCACCTATTAACGCAAGTTAGTGCATTAGGCGTATCTGGTATCAATGGTGTTGAGTGGGATGCTGTAGAGCTACCAAGCCAGTTCATGGAAAACTTCTGCTGGGAATGGGAAGTTTTGGAAAAAATGACAGCGCATGCTGAAACTGGAAAATCACTGCCTCGTGAGTTATTTGAAAAAATACTTGCTGCCAAGAATTTTCAAAATGGCTATATGACATTGCGCCAGGTTGTGATGTCACTCACTGATTGGCGTCTGCACGCCAGCTTTGATCCCATGAGTGCACATGGGCAGGCTGTGCTCGATCTATCTAGAAATATTGCGGATCAATTTAATGTCATACCGCAGGCATCCATCTCTCGCTGGATCAATACCTTTAGCCATATCTTTGCTGGTGGTTATGCTGCTGGTTATTACAGTTATAAATGGGCGGAAGTGCTTTCTGCCGACGTCTATTCTGCTTTTGAAGAAGCAGCGAAACTGACTGGTAGTGTCCTTGATGAAAAAACAGGTATACGCTATCGCCAAGAGATTCTGGAGGTGGGTGGTAGCCGCCCTGCTGCAGAATCATTTAAGGCATTCAGAGGCCGCGAGCCCAGCATCGATGCCCTTCTTCGTCACGGCGGCTTAGTGACTCAGTAACTCAGCAAGGGCAATGATTTAAGCTTTAATTTCTGCAATGACTGGGGCATGATCCGAAGGCTGTTCCCAGGTGCGTGGCTCTTTATCGATGATGCTGGAGTTGCACTTTTCTTTGAGGGCATCGCTCAGGAGAATATGGTCAATACGCATACCAGCGTTTCTGCGGAAGCCCATCATGCGGTAATCCCACCAGCTAAAGGATTTAGGTGCTTGCTCAAACATTCGGAATGAGTCTGTTAAGCCCAATTCCAGAAGTTGCTGGAAGGCTTTACGCTCTTCTGGAGAAACTAGATTTTGTCCGATCCATTTTGAGGGATCATGTACATCGACATCACTTGGTGCGATATTGAAGTCACCCAAAATGGCTAAGCGGCTATTCTGAGTTAATTCTTCTCTTAGCCAATTTTCTAGTGCTTTGAGCCAGCCAAGCTTATAAACAAACTTGTCACTATCAGGTGATTGTCCATTGGGAAAGTATGCTGATACAAGGCGAATGGGCTGCATTCCCTTAAAGCACACTGTAGCCGCTAAGATGCGTTGTTGCTCATCTGCATTTGCTGGAATGTTTCTCACTGGCTTTAGAAAAGTAGTGTCATGATCAGCAGCAATTGACGCTAATGCAGCTTTTCGAACGATAATGGCCACACCGTTATAGGTTTTTTGCCCGGCAGCAATACTGATATATCCCGCCCCTTCAAGCTCTTGATGTGGGTACTTATCATCAGTTAGCTTAAGCTCCTGAAGACAGAGCGCATCAATAGGTGTTTTTGCCCGCTCTTGATCTTGCAACCACTTGAGCACCTGGGGCAAGCGCACCTTCAGAGAATTTACATTCCAAGCGGCTATTCTGATTGAGTCAGTCATTGATTCCTAGCTCCTGCAACTTCCGAGTAATTGTATTGCGGCCGATACCCAGTCTTTGAGCTGCTTCTACGCGCCTGCCACGTGTAACTTCTAGTGCAGCTTGTAATACTGCCTTTTCAAATTTAGAGCACAGAACGTCATAGACTTCTGAATCTCCATCCTGCAACATTTTGACCGCAAGGCGACCTAAACCACCCTCCCAATCGACAGATCCAGTCTTAACAGCATTCTGCACGTGAGTGCTGGAATCGCCTTGTAACAGAACCGGTTGCCCACCAGCTTCTGCCAAAATATCAGCAGGCAAATCACTTACTCCTATGACATTAGATGGCGTCATTACCGTCAACCAGTGACAGAGATTTTCCAATTGACGCACATTGCCAGGAAATGGCATGACACTCATTTCTTTTAAAACATCATCCGAAAAATTTTTAGCTTCAACGCCCAGGGACTTTGCACAGGACAACATAAAATGCCGTGCCAAAACAGGGATATCCTCTGCACGCTCACGCAATGCTGGCATGCGCAAGCGAATGACATTTAAGCGGTGCAATAAATCTTCCCGGAAAGCACCTGCAGCAACTCGGGCTTCTAAGTTCTGATGCGTCGATGCAATGATACGAACATTTGCCTTAATCGGATCTTGACCGCCAACACGGTAAAAATGACCATCAGTTAGAGCGCGCAATAAACGTGTTTGTAGGTCGAATGGAATTTCACCAATCTCATCTAAGAATAAAGTGCCGCCGTCAGCCTGCTCAAAACGGCCACGACGTAAAGTCAACGCTCCAGGGAAAGCACCGCGCTCATGGCCAAACAACTCTGACTCCAATAAGTCCTTGGGAACCGCTGCAGTACTAAAGGCAACAAAGGGGCCTTTCGCGCGGGGACTATGCTTGTGCAATGCTTGCGCAACCAACTCTTTGCCGGTTCCAGACTCGCCTGTAATTAATACTGTTGAATGTGACTGAGCTAAACGTCCGATTGCTCTAAAGACCTCTTGCACTGCTGGAGCTTGGCCAATAATTTCAGTAGAGTCTTGTCTCCAACCATTCATCTCTTTATTGCCAGATTGGTTACGCTCACTCTGCTCCATGGCGCGACGAATCAGTTCAACCGCTTTATCAATATCAAATGGCTTAGTCAGGTATTCAAATGCACCACCTTGAAAAGACGAGACTGCTGAGTCCAGGTCTGAATAAGCAGTCATGATGATGACCGGAAGCAGTGGATGGGTTTCCTTTACATTCTGCAAAAGATCTAAACCATTACCACGTGGCATACGAATGTCTGAAATTAATATCTGTGGCGTATCTTTTTCTAATGCATCAAGTACATCATTGGGATTAGAAAAACTCTTATGAGGAATATTCTCGCGAGTAAGCGCCTTTTCCAGGACCCAACGAATAGATTGATCATCATCTACGATCCAAACGGGTTTCATATTACTTTCTCCTGCCTACGGTAAGGAATTTGAATTTGGAAATCAGTCCGTCCAGGACGGCTGTTACAAGCAATAAATCCTTGATGCTGCTGAACAAAAGTTTGAGCCAAGGTGAGGCCAAGACCACTGCCTCCATCCCTACCAGATACCAATGGAAAGAAGATGCGTTCACGAATTTCTTCAGGGATACCAGGTCCGTTATCAATTACATGTAAATCCATCGCCATCTTGTAACGTTGCTTAGAAATAGTTACCGAGCGAGCTACTCTGGTCTTCAATTCAATATGAGCTGTGCCTTGGGCGATTTCTTCAGTAAGCGCTTGAGCTGCATTGTGGGCAATGTTTAAGACAGCCTGAATCAACTGCTCGCGATCACCCAAAACTTCAGGAAGACTGGTGTCATAGTTGCGAATGATTCTGAGTCCCTTAGGAAACTCAGCCAAGACAAGACTGCGGACTCGCTCTAAGGCCTCATGAACATTGAAGCACTCCATGGCATGCGCCTTGCGATGCGGTGCGAGCAGTCGATCAACTAAATTCTGTAGGCGATCAGATTCTTTAATGATGACTTGGGTATATTCACGCAAGCCTTTTTCTGGAAGCTCAAACTCGAGCAATTGAGCAGCGCCACGAATGCCACCTAAAGGATTTTTAATTTCATGCGCTAAGTTACGCATTAACTGCTTATTTGCTTCAACTTGCTGTGTTACTCGCTCATCACGCTCACTACGTAACTGCTGATCTATTGGGAACCACTCCATCATGATGAGGCTTGGATCTTCAAGACTAGCTACCACCACATGCGCAGGGATAGATTCTTGATGGATGCTACCGGGCAATGAATGCAAAGTCATTTCCTGTCGTTTTGCAGAAAAGTGCCCTGCCTTGACCTCTTCAATCATGTGATTGAGAGACTCATTTGATCCAAATAAATCGCGCACAGATTGACCCTCAAGTGATTTACGAGAGAGATCCAGTGCAGACTCTGCCGCAGGATTCACATAAACCAATTGTTGGTTATCCGCCTCAAATACCACGATGGCATTGGGCATCTGATCAAGCAATGTCGGAAAAAAAGGAGCAGCCGAAGCTGCCCCTTTGAACGAATTGCGCAACAGACCTGCGCTCAACATTTCTCCTTCGCTTACAGGGAGTAGTACATATCGAATTCGATCGGATGAGTCGTCATACGGAAACGTGTGACATCTTCCATCTTCAAAGCGATATATGCGTCGATCATAGAATCGGTAAAGACACCACCACGAGTCAAGAACTCACGGTCTTTGTTCAAAGCTTCTAATGCCTCTTCTAAGCTTGCGCAAACGGTTGGGATCTTTGCATCTTCTTCTGGTGGCAAGTCATACAAATTCTTGTCAGCAGCTTCACCTGGATGAATCTTATTTTGAACACCATCTAAACCTGCCATCATCAATGCTGAGAAGCAGAGGTATGGGTTAGCCAATGGATCAGGAAAGCGAGTTTCGATACGACGGCCCTTAGGGCTTGAAACGTGTGGAATACGAATCGAAGCAGAACGGTTGCGCGCAGAGTAAGCTAACTTTACCGGAGCCTCAAAGCCTGGAACCAAACGCTTGTATGAGTTTGTACCTGGGTTGGTGATCGCATTCAATGCCTTAGCGTGCTTAATAATGCCGCCGATGTAGAACAATGCAAACTCTGACAAACCTGCGTAGCCGTTACCAGCAAACAAGTTCTCACCGTTCTTCCAAATGGATTGGTGGACGTGCATACCAGAACCGTTATCGCCAACGATAGGCTTAGGCATGAATGTTGCTGTCTTGCCGTATGCGTGAGCTACGTTTTGAACAACGTATTTCTGCCAAATAGTCCAGTCAGCACGTTGAACTAATGTGCTGAACTTGGTACCCAATTCATTTTGACCTTGACCAGCAACTTCATGGTGATGCACTTCAACTGGAATACCTAAAGACTCGAGGATTAAACACATTTCAGAACGCATGTCATGGAATGTATCTACTGGAGCAACTGGGAAGTAACCACCCTTTTTACCTGGACGATGTCCAGTGTTACCACCTTCGATTTCAGCAGCTGAAGACCAAGGAGCCTCTTCAGAATCTACCTTCACGAAGCAACCTTGCATATCAGCACCCCAACGGACGCCGTCAAAAATAAAGAATTCTGGCTCTGGACCAAAGAAGGCTGTATCGCCCAATCCTGTACTCTTCAAATAGGACTCTGCACGCTTAGCAATCGAACGTGGGTCTCGGTCGTAACCTTTACCATCTGAAGGCTCGATCACATCACATGTGATCACCAATGTTGGCTCTTCATAGAATGGGTCGATGTAGCAAGCTGTTGGATCTGGCATCAACAACATATCCGATGCTTCAATACCTTTCCAACCAGCAATAGATGAACCGTCAAATGCGTGACCGCTCTCAAACTTGTCTTCGTCAAAATGGGAAATAGGTACTGTTGTGTGCTGCTCTTTACCCTTTGTATCTACAAAGCGGAAATCTACGAAAGTACATTCCTTCTCTTTAACCAACTTCATCACATCAGCGACGGTCTTCGTCATGCAAATCTCCTCTATTAACTGAATTCGGAATACAAACCTAAGGTGTACACCCTTGTTTATTCCAAGCATCAAATATGCCCTTGGGATGTATCTAATTTACTGAAGCAAACAAACGGGAATAATCATTATTGCACTAATTAAGTGCTCAAATACTCTTAAAAACCTTAAAAATCGCTATAATTGCACCAAAGTAGTGCTTATTCAGATTTGGAAATATCATGAATGACATAACCCAAAGCTTCGGTGCCTGCACGCAAAGCAATCCAGGCGCTCTCTAGGAGAGCGGCATTACCCTTAATACCCAATTCGATATGCCGCTCAGCATAAACTCCACCCCTAGAGGAGTCGCCAACCGACGGGAGACTAAATACCTTTACTCCCGGAAAAGAAGCCTCAATACGCTCCATTAAGGGCGTTAAGACGGACTCAATACCCTTTGGAACAATAAAACTTTGCTCTGCCCAGTTTTCGCGATGAAATAAATTCTGATAATACGAATCTAAGCACCACGCCATCATGGGCGCAGCCATGACGGGAAAGCCAGGAACAAAATAGTGTTCACGAATCGAAAAACCGGGGATCTGGTTATAGGGATTTGGGATGATGTCGCTCCCAATTGGGAACTCCCCCATCTTGAAGCGATGCTGGTTTTCTGGAGTACTGAGATCGGCCTTTAAAGGGTCGCCCTCTGCCATGGTCTGAATACGTCCTGCAATGAGCTCTTGTGCAGTTGGGTGCAGTTGCGTTTTTGTGCCTAAAGCTAAAGCAGCACATTGTCTTGTGTGGTCATCAGGCGTAGCTCCAATACCGCCAGTACTAAAAACTACATCTCCACTAGTGAAGCTATCTTTCAAGGTAGTAGTAATTTGCTCGGGATCATCCGCAACATATTTAGCCCAAGACAAGCTGAGGCCTCGCTCATTTAATAGCTCAATCAATTTACTCAGATGCTTATCTTGACGACGACCAGACAAAATTTCATCGCCAATGACAATTAAACCGAAACGACGAGCGTTCACGTCAGCGTCCTCTAGACTTTGCTGTTGCAATGCCTCAACCATGGTTTGGCAACTCCATATCAATAACACGCGCTTCTATATTTAAGGATTGATTCAACTCATTAGTGCGTAATTCTTTTAAAGCCTCAAGCAAATAATGTGTAAACCAGAGTGCAGCAAAGACGAAGATTAAAGAATAGATCCAAAGCGCAATAAAGCTAACAATGGGAAATAAGACAAGAGCTAAAACAGAAGTTGCCCAGAAGAAGGTGGGTACAGCTCCCAACATCCCAGAAATAATTCCCATCGCCAATAGTGGCCAACGGTGTTGATGCAAAAGGGTATCGCGCTCCTCCGCAGTTGCATGAAGGGCTAATACATCGTAAGACATCAAGCGCATGGTCAACCAGCCCCAAAGTAATGGAGGTAAAACAGCAACCAATGGTGGTATCCACCACACTGGCAAAGTGAGCATCACCAGAGCTAAACAAATTAAAGCAGACCAGAGGGTATAGATAAAGCTACCAAATACACTACCGCCCTTTTTCTTAGCAATATCTTTGTAAGCATATTGCCGCGTGACCACCTTGACGATGGTTGGCACAGTTGTCAAAGCGATGAATACCAATAAACTAATTGAGATTAAAGGAATCAGTAGCATTACAAAGAAAAGTGGCGCGATCCATGCACGCGCACTCTCGAAGCCGGCCCAGATCAAACCATCTGCAATCCAACTAGTAAGTATGGATGCTGTCAGGAAAGTGCTCAGCATCTCCAATGCTGGCGTCCAAGTTAACCAAATTAAGGCGCCCCATAAGATCGAGATGATCATAAATGGTCGCAGACTCAGCCATAGCATTTTGGGATGCATCGCACCAACCAAAGCTAGGCCAAAAGACTTAAAAACTTGCTGCATGCTATCCATAGATTTCCATTACTACCGTGTGAACTATCAACTTCTATTTTGCTTTAGGAAAGATTTCTCGAATCGAGTGCATGAGACTCTGCCACTGGTGCTGCAATACATTTGGCGACAAAGCTAAGTCTCTGACTCCAGTGGGATGAACCTCTTTTGAAAAGATGGCAGTATTGAACATCATGTCCCACCAAGGAAACAAGACGCCAAAGTTACAACCACCCAAAACACCTGGCTTACCTTTGGCCTCATGACCGTACCCTACCGCGTGATGCAACCGGTGATACATCGGAGAAATTAATAAATATTTAAAAGGCCCAAGATGAATCTTCAAATTAGCATGTTGCCAACTTTGAATTAATTGACTCAATATCACTAATACAATAAATTGTGCGGGTGAAACGCCAAATAGTAGGGCAAAGAAGGAAAATACAAACGCATGCATGATGTCATCGACAATGTGATTGCGATCATCTGACCAAGCAGTCATCACCGTTTGACTATGATGCAAGGCATGTAGTTGCCACCACCAATTAAACACATGAGAGGCGCGGTGATAAACATACTCCACAAAATCAAGCAATATAAAGTAGATACAAAAACTCACCAAGGGTATCGATGTCACTGACGGCCACCAGGACTCCACATTGAGTCTAGCAAAACGAAAATCATGCAAGACCGAATCAATCTGAAAGAAAAATCCGGATAAGGCGATAAAAATCAGACCGTGAAAAATACCTAAACGATGAAACAGCGTGTAAAAAATATCTGCCTTAGAGCTCTTTGCAAACCGCTCTTGTATCTCTGCAGGAGAAAATCTCTCCCAGGCTCTGAGAATTACAGCAATCAGAAAAATCTGAATACATCCGAATAAAAACCAGTCGATACCATCAAACACATCCTCGGCCATTGACATCAGATCGAATTGATACAAAATTGGCCCAGCCACATAGGTAAACAAGAATTCTTGAACGCTAGCATAGGCTAAAGCAATGGAGGCTATCAGAGGGTTTGAGTCCATATGCTCAATTGTGTCTTATTTATCTCGTTTTGGCAGGGTTGCAAAACAAAACCCCCGAACTTTCAAATTCAGGATCAGCTGCTCTAATACTGCTGGCGCCCAAGGATCCTTGCGCGACCAAATGCCCAAATGAGCCATAGTGATATCGCCATCCTGAAGTTGACCGCTGGCCTTATCCAAAAGCATTTTATTGGGATACGTCTGTGAACTCAGTTCATCACCCAAAAATCCCGCAGCACTCCAGCCGACATGTTGATAAGAGCATTGATCACCCATCTTGATCGAACGGGGCGATGTTTTTCCGCCAGGAGCACGCCAGATTTTTTGAATACTAGCACCTGTTAACTCCTTAAAGCGCTCATCCACTCGACGGATTTCTCGGCAATAAGCTGCTTCGTTGTACAGAGTAGCTATTCCAGCCTTTGGTCCAAATTGTGGCTTTGCAAAGATCTCTCCGTTTGGGCCGTCCTTCACAAAGTACAAATGGTCATAAGTATGGCTACCAAAATGATGACCTTCACGAACGCGATCTTGCCAATACGATTTCCAAGAATCATCTAAAGAGAAATCACCACGGCTAGTTTTTTCATTCGCCAGAAAAAAAGTAGCTTTAACATTTTGGCGATTCAAGATGTCTGCAATAGTCTGAGCCACAGACATATTGCCAGTATCAAATGTGAGGTAAACCGTTTTTTTACATTGTGACTCTTGTGCAAAGCTCAGCGAAGAGGGTGCTGCCAAAAAAAAGAATATCGTCAGTCGAGCGAGAGTAGCATTCAAATACATCTAATTGGGCTATTCCCAGCTAGCACGCGGAGTGAAGAAAACGCCATGGGGGGATCTACCAACAGGAATTACCGAGACTAACTTCATCGAAGGTATATCAATGACTCCCACCTTTTTAGAGAAGCGGAGAGTGACCCACATGGTTTTTCCATCAGGGGTAATTTCCATATCATCCGGACCTGCCGGTAGCCCCGTAATATCGCCCATTTTTTCTAGGGTCTGCATATTAATCAGGCTGATACTTGATGCAATACGATTGGTTACGAACACATGCTTTTTATCGCCTAAGGGGCGGAAGTTGTGAGCACCCTTTCCAGTAAAGATTCGCTTTACCTCTTTACGGGATTTCCAATCAATGACTTGAACATAGTCCTCACCAGTAATGCCAACCAATATATATTGATCACCGGGCGTCATCCAGACTCCTGCTGGCACTTTACCCGTGGTCATTTTCCACATGACAGTCTGGGTATCCAGATCAATGGCCGCAAGTTCATTGGAGTCTTGCAAGGTAATAAATGCGATCTTGCTGTCTGCTGTAAATGCGACATGACTTGGCGTCTTACCCAACTTGATTGCTTTAGCTAACTTCAGATCTGCCCCTTGGGCGTGATAGACATCTACCCTGTCCAAACGATTGCCGTTTGCAATAAACCACTTATGATTGGGCGAGTAACCAATTTGGTACGGATCAATGATGTCCGGAATCCTGCCAGTCAACTCACCGGTAGTGGGATTCATCAGCACAACGTCATTGCCCGCGGCATTCGCAATCAGTAAAGTCTTTTGATCAGGAGTCATCATTAAGTGATGAGGCTCTTTTCCGACCGGTACCGTCTTGATCACTTTGCGGTTGGGCATATCAATCAGACTGACGGTGGCCTCACCAGAATTTAAGACAACCGCCAACTTAGGCTCGGGTGAACTTACACCTTGAGCATAGACAACATTTGAGAGCCCTACTAGGGCAAACACAGTCAGGATCGAAATACTGCTAAATTTGGCTTTACTAATGTAGGTATGCATGAGCGATATTGTAAGCAATTGATTCATCTAGCGCAGGTCTTTGAGCAGAATCATTTGACCTATCGCAAGCTAGCTAAGACTTTTTCTAGACGCTTTAAGGACATTGGGCTTGGGGTCTTTAACTCTTGGGCATATAAAGCCACCCTCAATTCCTCGAGTTGCCAGCGAAAATCCGTTAAAGCCTGATCTTCACTGATGGCATATGAAGCAGAGCCATGGCCAGCCTGAACGAGTTTTTGCCATGGCCTTGCAACCGACTCCCAGTCTTGTTGACACTGTGAATCCCGGCTGGGGTTAGCGCGCAATTTATCAATTCGCATAGCAATGGCCTTGAGATAGCGAGGGAAATGCACCAACTGGCCGTATGGCGTACCTGAAACAAATTTAGCAAATATGAGGCCTTGGATTTGATTCTGAATATCCACATGGGCAGTAGCCGAGGCAGCCTTTGCTTGGGATAACTTCTTTTGAAGATCTGCATAAGCCTGCAATGCCGCCAAGGCATGTTTTGCAATCTCCTGCGCAATCAGAGCCAAACGGGGCTTACCTGCTTGCAGACGCTCTGCAAATTGCTCGGCATTCATGGGCAATGGATCACTCATAAATGCCCGCTCTAAGGCAAGATTCAGAATTTGCTCAGTTAAGTCATCAACTGATCCAATGTTGATAAACAGCAATCCCAGCTCCCGAATTCCAGGAAGTTGTTTTTGCAAGGCTTTGAGTGTGTCTTTATTCGATAGCGCAAATAATCTACGCAACCCTTGCCAATGATGTTTTCTAGCTTCCAGCAAATCATCAAACACTTCAAGATCGCATGCTTCAGTACGGTCTACTAAGGCAGGGTATCCAAATAAGGTGCGATTGCCTTTCTGAATTTCTAGAGTCTCCGGTAACTCTCCAAAGTCCCAGCTTCGATAACCGCCCTGTTCGACCGTTTTTACTAAAGATACATTACCGCTTTGATTGACTTTGCCAACAGGCGCCGAGTTATTTACTGGGGCACCACTCCCAAGCTCATCGTGGACTGCTTGTTGCGCTATGGCTTGGAAGGCTGTGCGGGCAGTCTCTCCATACTCAGCGCGTAATCGAGATAAATTACGCTCTAATTCCAGTTGGCGGCCGTGCTCATCCACTAGACGGAAATTCATTGAAGAATGCAAAGGTAAGGATTCAGGCCTGAAATCGCTGCGCTTAATTTCTAAGCCGCGCTCTTTACGAATATCGGTAATAAGGCTATCTAAAAAGTCACCTACTCCGAACTGCTTACCTGAGAGCATCCGCTCTAAAAAAGATTTTGCATACTCGGGCAGTGGAACGCAGTGGCGACGTAATTTTTGAGGCAGTGATTTGAGTAATAACCCAATTTTTTCTTCACACATACCTGGAACCAACCAATCACATCGACGACCATCAACCTGATTCAGTAGAGTTAAGGGAACAACTAGAGTTACTCCATCCTTGGGGCTGCCAGGCTCGAAGTGATAAGTCAAACTCAGTTCGCTTCCACCAACCATCATTTTTTTAGGATAGCGATCAACCGTAATACCGGCTGCCTCATGACGCATTAAATCTGCTTTGGCTAAACGCAAAAGACTGTCGGGGGACTCCTCAGCAATTCCTTTGCTCGCCGATGTCTTTAGCAGCCAGGCTTTCATGCTCTCCCTACTCAGTACATCCTCAGGAATACGTGAATCATAAAAAGCAAAAAGGAGATCATCGTCTACCAACACATCGGGACGTCGTGAGCGATGCTCTAAAGCCTCAATCTCTTTAATCAGTCTGCGGTTGTGCCAAAAGAATTCAAAAGTCCCGGGATATTTTTTTCTAGCATCGGCCTCAGTCTCCCGTATCAATGCTGGGGTATCCATGCGACCAAACATCTCTTCTTGAACTAAGGCCTGGGTAATGAATAAATTACGCGCATCTTTTGGGTTGTGTGGTTCATAACGCACACGACGACCGTGATAAATGGGGAGTCCATATAAAGTGCCACGCTCAAAGGCCATCACTTCGCCTTGACGGCTATCCCAAAAAGGCTCACTCAACGATTTAATCAGACGGTGGGCTGCAACCTTCTCAACCCATTGGGGCTCTATTTTCGCAATTGTGCGAGCGTACATGCGATTGGTTTCTTGCAGTTCACCAGCCAAAATCCAAGCGCCAGCCTTTTTGCCAATAGTTGAACCTGGCCAAATAAAGGGGCGAATACCGCGTGCGCCCATATAGCTACCAGTTTTGCTACCACGCTCCTGAGATTTTTCATCCTCTTCTTTTTTAGCTACATAACCTAAGAGGCCAGTTAATAGCGAGAGATGAACTTGTTCATAAGTAGCGGCGGATGGATTTTCTTTCCAGCCCTTTTCAGCCAACATCGTATGTAACTGACTATGGACATCGCGCCATTCACGTAGACGTCTGGGTGATAAAAATTTACTGCGGCACAGATTTTCTAATTGTCGATTGCTGTGCTTATGCTTTAAGGCATCTTGATACCAATCCCAAAGCTTAACAAAGCTCAAAAACTCGGAACGCTCATCCGCAAACTGCAAATGCGCTTGGTCAGCGGCAGCAGCCTGGACCATGGGTCGATCACGCGGATCTTGTGTAGCCAAAGCAGAGGCGATGACAGTGACCTCACGCAATGCGTTGTGCTCTTTGGCAGCCAATAGCATTCGACCAATCCGAGGATCTAATGGCAGATCTGCTAACTGCTTACCAATGGGGGTGAGCTTGAATCTGCTGTTGCTATCCGTCTCACTACTAATGGTGGCATCGTCATAGACGATAGCGCCCAACTCATCTAAGAGCTGGACACCATCTGCAATCGCGCGACCCAAAGGTTTATCAATAAACGGAAATTCTTGAATACGGGGTAAACGTAGAGAACTCATCCGAAGCAACACCGCCGCCAGTGAGCTACGCAAAATTTCTGGATCAGTAAATTTAGGACGACTTAAATAATCTTGCTCGCTATAGAGACGAATGCAAATACCATCAGACACACGACCACAACGACCTGCCCTCTGGTTGGCAGCTGCCTGAGAGATTGACTCGATCTGAAGTTGTTCCACTTTATTGCGATAGGAATAGCGTTTGACGCGCGCTAATCCGCTATCCACCACATAACGAATATTGGGAACGGTTAATGAGGTCTCGGCAACGTTAGTCGTCAAAATAATGCGTCGGCCATTGCCAGGACTAAATACGCGCTCTTGCTCTGCAACTGATTGCCGAGCAAAAAGACTCAAAATTTCGGGATGAAAGCGCTGCTGGAGAACATGGTCTTTTCTGAGAGCTTCAGCACAATCCCGAATCTCCCGCTCTCCTGGCAGAAAGACCAGTACATCACCTGCACCCGATACACCCTCACGCCATACTTTTGCAATTGCTTCTGTTACAGCGTCAGAAAGCTCCTTAGCTTCTTTGGATTCCTTTTTTCCGTCAGGCTTAGCATCAGGTTCCAGCGGCTCATAACGTTGCTCAACCGGAAAAAGTCGCCCACTCACCTCAATCACTGGAGCAGACTTACCATTTATTGCGAAATGATCCGAAAAACGCTTGGCATCAATGGTCGCCGAGGTAATGATCAACTTCAGGTCTGGGCGCTTGGGTAGCAACTGTCTCAGATAACCCAATAGAAAATCAATATTGAGGCTGCGTTCATGTGCCTCATCAATAATGAGAGTGTCATAGGCGCGCAACTGAGGGTCTCGCTGCGTTTCTGCAAGCAAGATACCGTCGGTCATCAACTTAATTGAAGCGCCCTGACTGGTCTTATCAGCAAAGCGCACTTGGTAGCCTACGTCTTGACCAATTGGAGTGCCCAACTCCTGAGCGATACGCTTTGCAGTGGCTGTAGCAGCGATACGGCGAGGTTGCGTATGACCAATAAGGCGACCGCCGTTAATAGTGCCCTTGCCAAGATCTAAACAGATTTTGGGTAATTGGGTTGTTTTGCCCGATCCAGTCTCTCCACAAAGAATCACAACCTGATGGGAGCTCAAGGCATCCTTGATGATTTGGCGCTGGCTTGATACCGGCAACTCCTCCGGAAAGCGAATCTCCAGCCGTCGAATGGTGTTGGAAGCAGGCACACTCACGGAGCTTGCTTTGGGTTTTTGTTGGTTTAATGGCTCTTGCACCCTATAATTTTCTCACTATGCCAACAAATGCACCGAATCCCGGCTCAAATGCCGAAGAATCCAGCTCTAACTTTCCTTTTGTAGGATGGTTGCGTGACGTTGCGCCCTATATCCACAGCTTCCGTGAGAAGACCTTTGTCATTGCCTTTGCTGGTGAGCTAGCTCAAGAAATTGGCCTAGAAAATCTGATTGAAGATATCGCCATGTTGCACGCCATGGGTATGCGCATTGTTTTGGTTCATGGCATACGCCCTCAAATTGAAGAGCAGTTAATGCTCCGTAATATTAAGAGCCAATTTGGTCAAAGCGCAATGCATAGCTATCGGATTACCGATGCAGCAGCCCTAGAATGCGTCAAAGAAGCTGCTGGTGAATTGCGCTTAGATATCGAGGCAGCATTTAGTCGGGGATTGCCCAATACTCCGATGGCAGGCTCACGAATCTCGGTCATCTCAGGTAACTTTATTACAGCAATGCCGGTAGGCGTTGTTGAGGGAATTGATTACATACATACCGGCTTAGTGCGTAAAGTAGATTCCACCTCTATTAAGCTCTCACTCGACAGCAATAAGATCGTACTGCTGTCACCATTGGGATTCTCACCAACTGGTCAAGCATTTAATCTTGCTTTTGAAGATGTAGCCGCATCTACTGCTGCAGCACTCAAAGCAGATAAATTGATTTTCTTAAGTCCTTATGCAGGCTTGAAAGATGAGGAAGATGACTTCATCACCGAACTCTCAATGCCTCAGCTTCAAGAATACGTAGCTCAGCATCCAGAACTCGATCTAGGTATGAAGAGTTTGTTAAATATTTCTGGTAGAGCTATTCGTGCTGGCGTAAGTCGGGTGCACTTTCTACCTTGTAACCGAGATGGTGCCCTGTTAGAGGAACTCTTTACCCATGATGGGATTGGCATGATGCTGGCCTCATCCGATATTGAGAATTTGCGTGAAGCCAATCAAGATGACGTTGGCGGTATTCTGCAGCTCACTAGCCCGCTGGAAGAAGAAGGTATTCTGGCTGCCCGAGGTCAAGACGTGATTGAGCGTGACATTCAACGTTTCTCTGTGATTGAGCATGACCGCGTTCTCTTTGGATGTGCAGCCCTCTTCCCATTCCCGAATGGCGTAGGTGAGCTTGCTTGCCTCGCAGTAGATCCCGATGTTCAAGGCTCAGGCGATGGAGAGCGCTTGCTCAAGCGCGTTGAAATGCGAGCAAAACGGGAAGGCATCAAAAAGCTTTTCGTCTTGACGACTAGAACAGAGCACTGGTTTTTGAAACGCGGCTTTAAGCGCGCCTCGGTAGATGATCTTCCAGAAGAAAGAAAGCAAATTTACAACTGGGATCGAAAATCTATGGTTTTGACCAAAGATCTGTAACAAGATATTCGTTTTATTTTTTCTTCAGCACACCGTATTTGAAAGGCAACACAAATGGCACGCATGGTTCAATGCATCAAACTCAACAAAGAAGCTGAAGGAATGGATTTCGCTCCACTACCAGGCGACCTCGGTAAGAAAGTTTGGAATCAAGTCTCGAAAGAAGCTTGGGCCGCTTGGTTAAAGCACCAAACCATGCTTATTAATGAGAATCGTCTGAATATGGCTGACCCTCGTGCTCGTCAGTACCTCCTCAAGCAAGTTGAAAAATACTTCTTTGAAGGTGGTGCAGACATGGCTCAGGGTTATGTACCGCCAGCTGAATAATTCTTTTCGAATATCTCTTGACGAGTCAAATTCAGAAGCATAGGATGAACTCGTAGTCAGTCAGTTCTCGTGATCGACTACATTGGCGAAAGCCACTACTCGTAAGCATATCTATGTGCTTATGGGCATTGGGAACTAAAACTCTTTCCTTTGCCTGCGCCATGAATCATCATGGCAAACGAACCCGATGGATCAGCTTGCTGCCCCGTCGGGTTTTTTAATTAGAAAGTGATTCTACTCACTCCGGATGGGTTGCTCACCAACAAAATATCTGCTCTCTCTTTTGCGAATAAACCAACAGTGATTACGCCAGCGATTTGATTCATTTGCGCCTCAAGAGCGATAGGATTAGCGATCTTTAAACCCGAGATATCCAAAATCCATCCGCCGTTATCTGTCACAAAGGGCTGACTTGGTGTCTGAGCTAAGTCTGTATGAGTCTCTTTGCTCATTCTGAGTCTTACTGTACCGCCCAACTTATTTAGCTCTTGAGTAACAATTCCTTTTGACAAAGGAATAATTTCCACAGGTAATGCAAAGTTACCCAACACCGGCACCTGTTTTGAGGCATCGCAGATACAGATAAATTGTTTAGCCATAGAAGCAATAATTTTTTCGCGGGTCAAAGCGCCGCCGCCGCCTTTAATCATGTGGCCAGCAGGATCGATCTCATCAGCGCCGTCTACATAGGCAGGCAGATGATCCACCTCATTAGGATCCAAAACCTTAAAACCGTGTTTTAACAGGCGCTCTGTCGTGGCATTAGAACTAGATACTGTCCCCAAAAAATGATCTTTATGGGGTGCTAAGGCATCAATGAAATAGTTGGCGGTAGAGCCCGTCCCAATACCCAAGATCTGGCCTGCAGGTAGCTTTAAAACCTCATCCAGAGCCGCTTCACCTACCAATTGCTTTAGTTGATCTTGATTCATGATCTTGCCCGATATCCTTATCTGAACTGGAACAGCCTTATTTATCCATCTATCATATGATATTCAATCTATTCCACCTGATTAATTCATCGAGAGTATTGCAAATAGCCATGACATCACCAGCAAGCGCACTGAGCCAACTCAAACAATTCACCACCGTTGTGGCCGATACTGGCGACTTTGAGCGTATGCGGGAATACCAACCACAAGACGCTACCACCAACCCATCCCTGATCCTGAAAGCGGCACAGCAAACCAACTATCAGGCCTTGGTAAATCAAGTCAAATCAGCGCACCCCGGCATAAAACCCGTCGATTTTGTCGACCATATTCTAGTAGCTTTTGGTCTGGAGATTTTGAAGATCGTCCCAGGAAGGGTTTCGACTGAAGTAGATGCCCGCCTCTCTTTTGATACTCAGGCAACAATTCAGAAGGCTAAGCATCTCATCTCACTGTATGAATCGCACGGGATTGATCGCAAACGTGTTTTGATTAAGCTTGCTGGTACATGGGAGGGAATTGAGGCAGCTAAAGCTTTAGAGGCTGAAGGGATTCACTGCAATATGACACTCCTCTTCTCTTTGGTGCAAGCAGCAGCTTGTGGTGCAGCTCATGCGAAATTGATTTCTCCTTTTGTAGGGCGCATTACCGATTGGCATAAGACAAAGCTTGGCAGCAATTGGAGCGATGAACATCATGGCGGCGCAAATGATCCTGGCGTTACATCAGTCAAGCGCATCTTCCACTATTACAAAAATTTCGGGATCAATACCGAAATCATGGGGGCTAGCTTCCGTAATACCAGTCAAATATTAGAGCTAGCTGGGTGCGACTTACTCACCATCAGTCCAGAGCTATTGGGCGATCTACAGAAAAGCACTGCCGTGGTGGAGAAAAAACTAAATTCTAGTAATGCGGCTAGCGCACTTACCAGCGAACATATCGTCGCACTAAAGCTAGATGAGTCGAACTTTAGATTGCAGTTGAATAATGATGCAATGGCTACTGAAAAGTTAGCTGAAGGCATTAGAAATTTCTGTATCGATACCGAGAAACTAGAAGCGCTCCTAAGTAAGTAATTCTTAAAATCGACTGATTGAGGAATCAAGATGATTATTCATTGTCCGCATTGCAATAAAGGAAATCGTGTTCCAGCTGAAAAGCTCAATCAAACGCCTGTCTGCGGAGCCTGTCAACAAGAGCTCCTATCGCTTCCGGTTAACGCCACAGCAGCTAACTTTAGCGAACTCGTAACTCAATCCGTCATGCCAGTGATAGTGGATTTCTGGGCGCCATGGTGTGGGCCCTGCAAGATGTTTGGACCCATTTTTCAGGGAAGTGCCATTGCCCATGCAAATCAAGTTTTGTTTGTAAAAGTCAATACCGAGGCAGAGCAACTACTCGGATCTCAATGGAATATCCGATCAATACCAACACTCGCAGGATTTAAGGGTGGCAAAGAAGTACACCGTGTTAGTGGTGCTCTGCCGCCAGCAGAACTTGAGCAATTTGTGCAGCAGTTGACTATTTAGGCTCTTTGGATAATCGCTGCCTTAGTGCCTCATACAAACAAACGCCACTTGCAACGGATACGTTTAGACTTTCTACAACACCCTTCATCGGAATACGCACCAACTCATCACAAGTCTCGCGGGTTAAACGGCGCATACCCTCACCCTCTGCACCCATAACGATTCCAATGGGGCCAGTCAGATCTAAATCGTAAATCGATTTTTCAGCTTCATCGTCAGTACCGATTAGCCAAACACCGGCTTCTTGCATTTCTTTCATGCTTCGAACTAAATTGGTAACAGTAATGACAGGCATTACTTCAGAAGCACCACTCGACACTTTGCTCACAGTAGCATTAATTGAGGCTGAGCGATCCTTAGGAATCACTACCGCATCCACACCAGCACCATCGGCCACGCGCAAGCATGCACCAAAGTTATGAGGGTCGGTCACACCATCCAAAACCAAGAACATCACCTTATTTTGATTACTTTGTGCATCCTCCACTACCTCAGTAATGGTCCTAGCAATAGTCATCTTCTCCGCCAAAGCCACCACACCTTGATGGCGATCATGCCCTGCCAGCTTGTGAAGACGCTCGGCATCAGCAGCATGCAATCTCTCGCCTAAAATTTCTTCAGCTTGCTTTAGGAAATCACCCATACGACGATCACGCCGACTAGGGTCAAAATAAACTGACTTCAGACTTGCTGCATCTACTCGCAAACGCGCTTGTACTGCATGAAAACCAACTAATATTTGCTTCATCTTTACTTATCTCGATCTGATGTTGATACTTATTTGCGACGTGCTTTAGTGCTGCGAACAGGTGGTTTGCTACCAGCAGGCTTACCGGCAGGTCTTGTGGGCTTCCCAGACTTCGCAACTTTACTTGCGGTCCGCCCAGCTTGATTCTTGGATTGATTTGCACCTAGGTTACCAGCAGATTTAGCGGCATTCACATTCACGCCAGAATGCTTCTGCGGTTCTTTGCTGCCAGGACGACCTTTTTTGGGGGAAGCTTTTTTATTGGGTCTACCGGTATCGCTGGCCAATATGATTTGACGACGATTGGTAGTGCCACCAGGCTCTAAACCAACCGATTTCACCAGACTAAATTCAATCTTACGCGCATCTAGATCCACTCGACTGACTAAAACATGTACCCGATCACCTAAGCGATAACGAATACCAGTTCTCTCGCCACGTAATTCTTGACGGGCTTCGTCATACTGAAAATAATCACCACCTAATTCAGTTACATGGATCATACCCTCAACAAAGAGGTTTTCCAATTGTATGAATAAACCAAATGTAGCTACGCCAGTAACCGTGCCAGCATATTCTTGTCCCAAATGATCGCGCATGTAATAACACTTGAGCCAAGCTTCTACATCACGAGATGCCTCATCTGCGCGGCGCTCATTAGATGAGCAATGCACGCCAAGTTGGCCCCAAATAGGCATTGCTGCATTAGCGCCCTTGGGTAATTTAGGTAAACGTGTGCCATTAGCTGCAGCCTCTTTTGCGTCGCTATGGGACTTCTTGGCATTCACGGCATTTTCGCGACCCTTACCTTTGCGTGGCAAAGTGAGATTCAGTGGAACCGTTGGTGGCAATACTGGTGTGTAAGGTTTCTTAGTGAGAATTGCTTTGATGACGCGATGAGTCAAGAGATCAGGATAACGACGAATCGGGCTTGTAAAATGTGAATATGCAGGATAAGCAAGACCGAAGTGACCTTCATTGTCAGGCTGGTACATTGCCTGCTGCATAGAGCGCAAAACAACCGACTGAAGCATATTTGCATCGGGACGCTCTTTGATCTCGCGCATGAGCTTGGCATAGTCTCTTGGTTTTGGCTTTTCACCGCCGCCCAATGACAAGCTAGAGGTACGCAAGACTTGACGCAAAGTCATGAGCTTCTCTTCTGAAGGTTCACCATGAACGCGGTAGAGACTGAGATGCTTATTTTTATCAATGAAATCTGCTGCGCAGACGTTTGCTGTCAACATGCACTCTTCAATCAAGCGATGTGCATCGTTGCGCAGACGAGGTTCAATACGCAAAATCTTGCCCAACTCATTACTAATAATTTGGGTTTCGGTTGTCTCAAACTCGATAGCGCCACGTTTTTGACGTGCATCGAGCAAAATTTTGTATAGGGAATAGAGATTCGTCAGTAGAGGTCTGAACTGGGCAAAGCGTGTCGCTTCAGGACCTTTGCTATTAGAAAGAATCTCCCAAACTGTATCGTATGTAAAGCGTTGCGCGGAATGCATCACTGCTGGATAGAACTGGTAAGCCAGCACTACTCCGCTTTGATCTACTACCGAATCACACACCATACATAAACGATCAACATCAGGATTCAACGAACAAAGACCATTAGAGATCTTTTCCGGCAGCATGGGTATTACCCGTCTTGGGAAATACACTGAGGTTGCACGCAGAAGTCCTTCGTCATCCAAAGGGTGTCCCGGCTTCACATAATGAGATACGTCAGCGATCGCAACGATTAGTCGCCAAGCCTTGCTCTTGCCGTACATCACTGGCTCGCAATACACCGCATCATCAAAGTCGCGAGCATCAGCACCGTCAATGGTAACTAAAGGAACGTCGCGCAAATCCACACGACCTTCCAGATCGGATTGCTGTACGGTATCGGGTAAGGCATCTGCTTCTTTTTTTGCAGCCACCGAAAATTCGTGGGGCACACCATATTTACGGACAGCGATTTCAATTTCCATACCAGGATCATCGATTTCACCCAACACCTCGACAACACGACCAATGGCTTGACGGTAGCTATCTGGATAGTCAATGATCTCGACACTGACCACCTGACCTAATTTAGCGTTACCTTGGCCTTTTGGTGGAATCAAAATATCGTGACCAATACGCTTGTCTTCTGGCGCAACAATCAAAACACCATTCTCATTTAAGAGACGCCCAATGACTACTTTATTGGCGTGCAAAATGACATCGACAATCTGACCTTCTGGGCGACCGCGCCGATCCGTTCCTAATACTCGGACATTGACCCTATCTGCATGCATAACACGGGACATTTCTCTTTCAGAAAGAAAAATATCTTCACCACCGTCATCCGGGATAACAAATCCAAATCCATCTCGGTGACCTTGGACTGTACCTAAACGGTCAGCCTCTCGTGGCACCAAGTTTTTTGCTTTACGCATTTAATTCCTTCGGCAATACATGCCTTATATTTCAATGAAAATTCTGAATTAGCCTACTGTATCAAACCATCAAGTCTGAAGGGTGAAAGGCCAGAAGGCACAAACCTTTATAATAACGGCATGCCCAGGTGGCGAAATTGGTAGACGCACCAGCTTCAGGTGCTGGCGATCGTAAGGTTGTGGGGGTTCGAGTCCCTTCCTGGGCACCAAACATGGCTTAACAGCACTCTGCACCTCAAAATACGAGGCCAACATAGAGGAAAACTGGCCGTTTCTACATAAAAACACATAAAGTCTATATGGGGGCGTCTTTCTTAAATACAAGCCCCATTTTGGTTTCCACATTCAGGCATTCATTAATACGTAAACATTAATCGCTCCATAACTTGCCTGCAGTCGCCCAATCTGATTTCTTAACGTCTTGATAAATAACATCCACTGATTCAGCGCTGCATCCCATAATTTTGACAGCTGCTTCCGTGATTGCCTTGGCGTACTCGCGCTTGACCTCATCGCTGCGACCCTCAAATAATTGAACTTGAATTAATGGCATAAATATCTCCTAATCACTATTTTTTAATAAACTTAAATAAGCAGGCCACTCAATCTGACCTTCCTCTTCACCATCACTGCATAATTGCTCATAAGTCATTCTGCAAATTGCCGGATCGGGAACAATCAATCCTTCTGCCTCACCTGCCAAAAGTTGAATTTTGCAGGCCTTATCTAATACGTCCATCAAATAAAATGCCTGCTGAATACTGACTCCACAGATGATGCTGCCGTGATTTTCTAACAATAAAGCCTTCTTATCTCCAAGAGCTGATATGAGTCCTACCTGCTCAGAGGCTGATAAGGCCAGCCCTTGATAGCGATGCCTTTCAATGTCGCCATAAAAGCGTAAGGCATGCTGCGATAGTGGCAATAATCCTTGCTTTTGTGTAGACACAGCAATGACTGCATCAACGTGCAAATGCAGTACACATGCAGCATCTGGTCTAGCCGCATGTACCGCTCCATGAATGGCAAAACCAGATTTGTTCACTGGCCCTATACCTGAGATGATTTCTCCTTGAAGATTCACCTTGACTAAATTTTCTGGTAACACTTCGTCAAAGCGCAAACCAAATTGATTGATTAGATAAGCGCCCTCTTCGTTTGGAATAGAAGCAGTAATGTGGGTATAAATACCATCATCCCACCCCTTCATTGCAGCGAGACGATATGCTGCAGCTAAATTGATTCGAACTTCTTCCTCAGTTTGATTCGTCATATCGTAGAACTAGAGTCCCATAGAGCGATGCAAGATCTTGGGTTTCATTTCATCCCAAAGACCTTCAAACTCTTCAGCCCTATCATCTGATAGAGCCATGGGCTCAAAGAGCCCGCTAAAGAAGATTGTCTTTTTGGGAGCCAGAATCTTTTCAAACTCAGTTAATCCAACCGGCTTATCGTCAACATCCCGCGTTAATTGGGCGGAGCACACAATTGCTTGTACGTCGTCCTGATCAATTACTGCAAACTCAATGAGTTGTTGAGACTTCTCTAGGACCACTAAAGTTCCACGCGCATAACAAACCGCCTCATGCTCTTGCACGATATAAGCCAAAAATTGATTTTCTTCTTCCGTATTCATACGCAAGTCATCAATAAAAAAGAGGTATTGACTCCCTTCACCATTGACCAAGGTAAAGACCTTAGGTATCACACCATGCCCTAAAGCAAGATTACGGTAGTAAGAAGAAAGTTCAACGGCGAGGTTTTCGGCAAAAAGATGCATAGGATAGATCTAGAAGTAAATTACTTATGGAGTTAGCTGAGTTTTTAAAAAAGTCAACGTGCGATCCCAAGCTAAATCTGCAGCTATAGCGTTGTATTGCAATGGTGGCAGACCTCTAGCGTCTGACTTTGGATTAGCAAAAGCATGCTTAGCGTCATAGCGTTGGAAATCATACTTAACTCCAGCTGCTTTCAGCTTTTCTTCCAGTTGATCTACGCCAGCGATAGAGAAAAAATCATCATGCAGCGCCCAGTGCGCCAACATCGGTTTTTTGATAGCCGTTGCATCAACATACTCTAGTGGAGGGTAACCATACCAAACCACTGTTCCATCACATTCCGGAACAAGTCCAGCAGACAATACTGTGAGCGCCCCGCCCATACAAAAACCGGTTATAGCAACTTTAGTGCTACCTGTTGACTTGAGATACTGAACAGCGCCACGGATATCTTGGCTGGCAGCATCACCAAAATTTAAATCATTCATGAGGTGCTCTGCTTCATTTGCTTCCAAAGCGAGCTTACCTCGGTACAGATCCGGAACTAAGGCGCGATATCCCGCATTTGCTAAACGGTTAGCAACATTCTTAATCTCATCATCAAGACCCCACCACTCTTGAATCACTACTACGCCAGGAGCATTTTTAGGGTTGGTGGGCTCAATTAAATAGGCTTCTACCAAAGTGCCATCTGGTCTCTTAAATGAAATCATCACAATCTTTCTTTTTCAAATATATTGGTTTAAGGCGCTTGTTTATCCTTGTGAATATAGCCCGCCTAGCAGAAAGTAAGCAAGCCGCATCATCAAGGTGGGTTTTTATAGGTAGTAGCTGCAATTGCTAAGAATAAGGTGTATCATTAGGGTTAACCCTTAAGGAGCTCACCATGGCACATTCAAACTCAGTACAGTTTCAACAGGCATCTGCTTTCAGCTTTAAGCCTTTTTTAGCAATCAAAGACTTTTTCTTAGTGTTGGCAGCTGCTTTTAGCGAGGCTAAAGTGATGGAGCAGAAATCACGTAGAACTAGCGGAAATTGGTAATTTATTGCTGATCTAGCTCTGTTTTAGGCCATTTTTGGTCATTTTTTCAGGATTAAGCCTCCGTTTTTCTGGAGGCTTTTTTCTGCATAGCGCCCCTAGCGCAAAATGTAATAGCCATAAACACAGCGTGACCCACCCCGAGCAGGGTTGTGCGTATCCTGGATAACACCATCAATTACAGCCGTCAGGTGCTTAGAAACCTTCACAATCAATCTTCCTTTAGGTAGCTCACTAGCTAGTAGGTGGACCTGACAACCTGCACCAACCTTCATTGTAGGAATCCAATCAAACCCATGTCTCACAATGTAGCCATGAAATACATTGCGATGATTGCCGTTACGCGGTGAAGCGCCCTTAGCGTTTAGCCGCCTAGCTAACTTATCGTTTCGTTGATCAGCATAAGCTGCATTAGCAGCGCGAAGATCTTCATAGACTTGCAAATAAGGCAATTGGGCGGCAATAGCAATCGCTCGAACTACGCAGTCACCAGCCCCACCTTTGAAACCTGCAAGCTCCCTCCCTCCATCATTCACTTGAAAGCCCAGTTCTTGACCACGGCCATGAGATGGCCTAGTGAAGAGGTTTAAAAAGCTAAGCATTGCATAGGTGGGAGTTCAGGTAAGTTGTGGCCAAAAAGAAAAAATGGACTTGCCTGTCGACAAATCCATTCTCAATGCTGCTCACTTCAGATTACTTTGCTTGCGCCTGCTTGACCTTCAAGCGCCAAGCATGCAGCAAGGGTTCGGTATAACCGTTTGGCTGCTCAAGACCTTTAAAGATCAGATCACTTGCGGCTTGAAATGCATATGAATCCTTATAGTTTGGCATCATTGGTTTGTATAAGGGATCTCCAGCATTTTGATTATCAACAATAGTGGCCATTCGTTGCATAGCTTCCTCGACTTCCGCTTTGCTGACATACTTGTGCAGCAACCAGTTGGCAATGTGCTGACTAGAAATACGTAATGTTGCGCGATCTTCCATCAAGCCTACGTTATAAATATCAGGCACCTTAGAGCAACCAACGCCTTGGTCAATCCAGCGAACTACATAACCCAAAATACCTTGGCAATTATTATTGAGGGATTCGCGAATCTCCTCTTTAGTCCAGTCGGGATATAGCGCAATTGGTACAGTCAAGAGATCATCAGTCAAGGCTTCATACTCAGCTGCAGTATCTTGCTTCTCCATATCCTCTTGGATCTTTGCCACGTCAATCTGGTGATAGTGAATTGCATGCAAAGTGGCGGCAGTAGGCGAAGGTACCCAAGCGGTATTAGCCCCCGCTTGCGGGTGTGCAGATTTTTGCTCTACCATTTCCTTCATAAGGTCTGGCGCAGGCCACATGCCCTTACCAATCTGTGCACGACCACGTAGGCCACAATCTAAACCTGCCAAGACATTACGGCGCTCATAAGCCCCAAACCATTTGGCAATCTTCATCCTACCTTTACGAACCATGGCGCCACCATACATGCCGGTATGCATCTCATCGCCGGTACGATCTAAGAATCCAGTATTAATAAAGGCAACGCGAGCACCAGCAGCAGCGATGGCAGCTTTAATGTTGACGCTCATACGGCGCTCTTCATCCATGATGCCTAATTTGACTGTGTTCTCTGGCAAACCCAGTAATTTCTCAACCCGACCAAAGAGCTCGCCAGCAAATGCCACTTCTTCTGCGCTGTGCATTTTTGGTTTCACAATATAGACAGAGCCTTTACGTGTATTACCAATAGCTTGAGTTGCTGGGCGATTGATGTCATATAAAGCAATCAATACAGTCACGACTGCATCTAAGATGCCTTCGTAGATTTCCTTACCTTCGCCAGTAATAATGGCTGGGTTAGTCATCAAGTGACCAACGTTACGTAGAAACAAGAGTGAGCGACCATGCAAAGTAACTACGCCGTCTTTCGCATTGACAGCGCCAATGCCTGCAGTGTATTTACGATCTGCGTTGAGTGTGCGGGTAAAAGTCTTGCCGCCTTTGCTAACTTCTTCAACCAAAGTACCTTTGAGAATGCCTAACCAATTCTCATAAGCAAGCACCTTGTCATCGCCATCAACAACGGCTACTGAGTCTTCTAAATCCAAAATGGTGGAGAGCGCAGCTTCAAGTACCACATCATTTACACCCGCTAAATCAGCAGCCCCAATGGTTTTCGTCTTATCAATTTGGATATCAATGTGAATGCCGTGATTGCGCAGTAAAACAGATGATGGTGCAGAGGCATCGCCTTGGTAACCAACAAACTGCTTCTCATCAGCCAAACCCGTTGTGCTGCCGTCTTTTAATTTCACGGACAGTTTTTTGTCTACAACGCTATAGGCAATTACATCACTATAGGAGGCCTTAGCTAAAGGAGCGGCTTGATCCAAAAACTGACGGGCGTAGGCAACTACCTTAGCACCACGAATTGGGTTGTATGCTCCGGCTTTGGTAGCACCATCCTCTTCAGAAATAACATCTGTGCCGTACAGCGCATCATACAAAGAACCCCAACGCGCATTTGCAGCATTTAAGGCATAGCGCGCATTAAGCACCGGAACAACTAGTTGAGGGCCGGCTTGGAGTGCCAGTTCATCATCCACATTTTGAGTAGTCGCCAAAACTTTAGCAGGGACATCGTCGATATAACCAATTTCTTTCAAGTACTTACGATAAGCAGGCATATCTTTGATTGGCCCAGGATTGGCTTGATGCCATTTATCCAAATCCAATTGCAAGCGATCACGCTTAGCCAGTAATGCTTCATTTTTTGGACTTAGATCTTTAACGATCTCGTCAAAACCCTTCCAAAAATCTGCGCTTTTAATACCTGTACCAGGCAAGACTTTATCTTCAATAAAACGGTAAAGCGGTGTAGCTACTTGAAGACTATTACATTGTGTACGTGCTGTCATTTCAAAATCCCAAAACAAATGTGTAAATTAAATATAAAAAGGTAAAAGGGTAAAAAGGGAGCGCTCAATTAACCCTTGAATGGATGTTGCAGAAGAATGGTTTCATCGCGCTCCGGTCCCGTTGAGACCATGGCAATCGGCTTTCCTGCAACTTCTTCGACACGACGCAGGAACTTCTGTGCCTCTATTGGGAGTTTGTCCCACTCACGAATACCATAAGTCGTTCCCTTCCAACCCGGGAAATCCTCATAAATTGGCTCACAATGCGCAACCGCTTCAGCGCCACGCGGTAATACATCTAATTTTTGACCATCAAGGGTATAGCCCACACAAAGACGAATAGTCTCAAAGCCATCCAATACGTCAAGCTTGGTAATACACAAGCCGGATAAGCCGTTGATCTGAATAGAACGCTTCAGTGCAGCAGCGTCTAACCAACCAGTGCGACGCGGACGACCAGTAACAGAACCAAACTCTTTACCCACTTCAGCCAAACGGATGCCAGCTGGATCTTGTTTGGCTGGGTTATCAAAGTCATATAACTCACTTGGAAATGGGCCAGCACCAACACGAGTGCAATAAGCCTTGGTGATGCCTAGGATGTATTGCAGTGAATCCGGGCCAACTCCAGATCCAGCTGCAGCATTACCAGCCACACAGTTACTGGAGGTGACGTAAGGATAGGTGCCATGATCAATATCGAGCAAAGTGCCTTGCGCACCTTCAAATAATAAATTTTGACCAGCCTGCTCTGCTGCATATAAAGCACTAGAGACATCGACGACCATCGGCTTTATGCGCTCTGCATAAGACATGGCCTCTTCTAAAGTCTTTTGGAAGTCTACTGGCTCAGCCCCATAGTAATTTGTGAGCATGAAGTTGTGATATTCCAAGTTTTCACGCAATTGCGCGGCAAACTTTTCTGGATAGAATAAATCTTGAACACGTAAGGCGCGTCGGGCTACCTTATCTTCGTAGGCTGGTCCGATACCACGACCCGTAGTGCCAATCTTGGCATCGCCACGCTTTTTCTCACGGGCATGATCAATAGCTACGTGATAGGGCAAGATTAAAGTGGTTGCCTCAGAAATCTTTAAGCGAGATTGAACATCTAAGCCTGCAGCCTCTAACTCACCAATTTCTTTAAAGAGCGCCTCTGGAGAAAGCACAACGCCATTACCAATGTAGCAAATCACGTTCTTGTGCATGATTCCAGAAGGAATCAGACGCAAAATTGTTTTTTTATCGCCAATGATCAGCGTGTGGCCAGCATTATGCCCACCCTGAAAACGCACAACTGCTTGAGCATGGTCAGTTAACCAATCCACTACTTTGCCCTTGCCCTCGTCACCCCACTGGGTACCAATGACAACGACGTTACGACCATGAGCTTGTTGCTTTAAAGACATAGTTAAATCCAAAAAATAATTACAGAATTAGTGTGTTGCTCATCAAGTGTTTACTTCTTTTTTACTACCCATGAACTATCTTGACGAACTAGCTCACGGTCACAATGATATTCAGCCGTTTCTACATCATCGCCACCAAGTGCTTGGATGACCACTTCACCTGCAGCGCGTAACTCGGCAATTTTACTAGCTAGGCCAGCCTCCAAAGTCCAAGGCGCTACGATAGCGGACTTTCTTTGCGCTAGAGGCGCAAGGTTAGCCAAGGTCAATAGATCCATTGAAAAGCCAGTAGCTGGACGGGAGCGTCCAAATGCTTGGCCAACATGATCATATCTACCACCTCTAGCGATCGGCTGAGGCAACTGATCAACATAAGCTGCGAACATCACACCGCTGTGATATTGATACCCACGCAAATCCGCCAAATCGATACTGAGTTCAACATTGCCTGGCAGTGCATCAGTTGCTGCAGCTAAATTTTCTAATTGATCCAAGGCCTCATCAATCAATGGATGTTTCGGCAAAGACTTTCTAGCGCCAGCTAATACTTGAGCACAGGGACCATTTAATTCAGCAAGAGACATTAGGGCTTGCGCAGATTTTGCTGGCAGTGATTTAGCCCAAATAGCCAAACGTGGTCGATCCTTGCTCTGTAACAAGCTATACAGGACCTCAATTTCACCCTTCTCTTTAACTTGCCCATCCAAAATTCCCTCAAGCACGCCCGCATGCGAAAGATCAAGGTACACCTTATTTAGTCCAGCCACACGCAAAGTTTCTAGCAGTAAAGAAACTGCCTCGAAATCCGCTTCCCAAGTAGCGCATCCATAAATCTCTGCGCCAAGTTGTAATTCTTCACGAGCAGAGCTGCCTACTGGCGTACGAGCATGGGCAACAGATCCAGCGTAACAAAGACGGGTTACACCTTTACGATTCAGTAAGTGCGCATCAATACGAGCAACTTGCGGAGTCATATCAGCACGCAGGCCTAATGTGCGGCCAGACAACTGATCAACCAACTTAAATGTTTGTAGATTCAGATCTGAACCGGTGCCAGTGAGTAAAGAATCTAAGAACTCCAATATGGGAGGAGTAACTAGTTCATAACCGTAAGACTGATACAAATCCAGAATAGCGCGACGCAGAGTCTCAACCTTACGAGCCTCGGCTGGTAAAACATCAGCAATATCTTCAGGAAGTAACCAGCGATTCATGATTTGAAATATTGACTCTTAATTTTTTTTGTTCATGAATTTGAAGAACTCGCCATTAGGTTCAACCACCATCACATCCCTCTTATCTTTAAAGGAACTTCGGTAAGCCTGAAGACTCTGATAGAACTGCGCAAACTGAGGGTCGCGTCCAAATGCATCAGCGTATAAGGCAGTAGCTTTGGCATCACCAGAACCTTTAATTTTCTGCGCTTCACGATAGGCTTCCGCTAAAATCGTATCACGCTGACGCTCTGCATTGGCTCGAATCTTGTCTGACTCTGCAGCACCTGTAGAGCGTAGCTCATTGGCAACGCGTTTACGCTCTGCTTCCATCCGCCTGTAAACGGAGTCACTAATTTCAGCTAATAGATCTACCCGCTTGAGACGAACGTCAACGATTTCAACGCCAATATCAGCAGCATCATCAGCTACCTTTTTGCGTATACCCTGCATCACTTGCTCACGTTGATCTGAAATGATCTCTCTGACTGTGCGTTTAGTGAACTCTTCATTCAAGGCAGAGCGCACTAACTGGGTTAAGCGATCTTGTGCCAAACGTTCATCACCCTTAAAGCTGACAAAAAACTTACGGGGATCAACAATACGCCACTTGACATACGAATCTACCAAGAGATTTTTCTTTTCAGAAGTAATAAAGCGTTCCGCTTCCGGAGTATCAATAGTCAAAATACGACGATCAAAGAAGCGTACGTTTTCAAAAGGCGCTGGGAGCTTCACTTGTAAGCCAGGCTGCTCAATCACGCGCACAATCTGCCCAAATGAAAACACCACAGCATAGTTACGCTGATCGACTACAAAGATACTTGAAGTCAAAATATAGAAAAGACCAATCAGGCCAGCAATGGCGGCTAAGAGACGATTTGCATTCATTATCTTGCATCCCCTCTGTCACGGTTTCTCAGGCCGTCGCGTTTTTCGGGAGCACCAATGCCTGAGGTATTGCTGGGGCTTGGGCTAGCTGTATTGTTACTAAATGGAGCTGCTGGATTACCTGTCGCACCTCCTACTGTCACAGACCCAGTAGGCGTTGAGCTTGGCGCCTGACCAGTAGCAACTTGTGTGCTTTCTGCACTGACTTGAGCAATGATTTTATCGAGAGGTAAATACAGCATGCTATTGCTCTTGGTGGTGTCTACCAGCACTTTAGATACGTTGTTATACATCTCGCGCATGCTATCAATGTACATACGATCACGAGTCACGCCAGGTGCTTTTGCATATTCGGTCTGGACTTGCTTAAAGCGATTTGCATCACCCTCTGCGGTTGCAACCACCCTAGACTTATACCCTTCAGCCTCTTGAATCAGTCGATCAGCCGTACCTTTTGCACGTGGAATGATGTCGTTCGCATATGCCTGACCTTCACTCTTGAGACGCTCCTGATCTTGGCCAGCTTTAACAGCATCATCAAATGAAGCTTGCACTTGCTCAGGTGGCTGAACGTTTTGAACAGTCACGCTCGTTACATAAATACCAGTTTTATAGCTATCTAAAATTTTCTGTATTGAGCCAGCTAAATCAATCGCAATCTTTTCACGGCCTTCGTACAAAACGGTATCCATTTTGCTACGTGCCACAATTTCACGTACTGCAGTTTCTGCAGCTTGCACCACAGTGGTATCGGGATCGCGATTGTTAAATAAATAATCGGTTGGATCTTTTAAACGGTACTGAACTGCAAAACGCACATCAATGATGTTTTCATCTTCAGTGAGCATAGAAGTGTCTTTTTGATTGGTTGCTTTAATCAAAATAGAACGACCAACCTCGACCGAGCGTACCCCGGAGACGTTGACAATTTGCTCGGTCTGAACAGGCCAAGGCATGCGCCAGTTAATACCAGGGCCTGCGGTGTAAGCATACTTACCAAAAGTGGTAACCACGCCCGATTGGCCTTCTTGAATAATGTAGAAACCACTAAAAATCCACAACAACACAACACCGCCTGCAGCCATGATCACCGTGATCTTGGATCCAAAGGGGTTGGTGAAATTAAAGTTGGGGGCATTGAAGCCACCACCGCCACCATTGCCACCGCCATTACCACGCTGGGATGGTGGAGGAATATCTGTACTGTTCGGCTTCTTTGCTGGCGCGCTTGATGTGGAACCTGGCTTTTTCTTGCCACCAAAAATACCGCTCAGGCGGTCATTAAAGTCGCGCCACAACTCATCTAAGTCTGGAGGACCATTTGGTCGTGCAGGCTGATTTTGAGGTTGGGTTTCAACAGGCTTATCCGACCCTGGATTAGCAGGATCTACTTTAGGAGCCTGTTCGGAACCTTGACCTTCTTTGGCGTCCTTAGATCCGTTACCTGGGTGACTATTGCCCCAGCCTGGATCATTGACCGAAAATAGTTCGAGAAATTTACGCATCGTTTGGTGAGTACTTACGGTTAGGCATCGGATTAAATTCGGAAGTTTCTGGTCGTTCTGGTAAAGGAGCTAAAAACTCGTCTGGGTCCATTTGAACTTTGGCGCGATTCTGCTCGACCCTTATTCTATCAGTCATTTGAGAGCATTCAGCAAGGGCTGAACGCAATAAATCAAGGCCTAGGCCAGTCTTGGCGGAGAGGAAAACCTGACTCGGAATTCCCTCAGAATCGCGAACTAGGACAGCCCCTTCCGTAAAGGTCTGGGGCATCTGGTCAATCTTGTTCATGATCTCGATACGGGGGATATCATCGGCCCCAATTTCCCGTAAAACAGCCTCTACTTCGGCCTTTTGCTCCCTTGCGACCGGGCTACAGGCGTCAATCACATGCAAAATCAGATCTGCATGAATCGTTTCATCCAAGGTGGCCCTAAACGCCTCCACCAGCTGGTGCGGTAACTCACGGATGAAACCTACCGTATCGGAAACCACTATTGAACCCACACCGTCTAAATGGACTTTACGGGAGGTTGTATCCAGGGTTGCAAATAACTGATCTGCCGCATAAGTCCCTGCTTTTGTAAGGGAATTAAACAAGGTGGATTTACCAGCATTGGTGTAACCCACCAAGGAAACTGAAAAGACATCCTTGCGATTACGGGCTCTTCTTTGGGTTCTTTGCTGGCGCTGAAGCTTCTCCAACTCCAGCTCTAGACGCTTCGCCTTGGTCGCGAGCATTCGTCGATCTAATTCCATCTGGGTTTCACCAGGACCGCCACGTACACCAATACCACCACGTTGCCGCTCCAAGTGACTCCAGGCACGCACTAATCTAGACATGCGATAGCGAACTTGGGCTAACTCAACCTGCGTTTTACCAATATGACTTTGTGCTCTTTGGCTAAAGATATCCAAAATCAGACCCGTACGGTCCATCACATGAAAGCCAATATGGCGCTCTAAATTGCGTTGCTGAGTTGGGGAAAGCGGATGATTAAAGATGACCAATTCAGCACCTTGCTCTTCCATCGCTTTTTTAACTTCGTTTGCTTTGCCTGAACCAATAAATAAAGCAGGATCGGTTTTACCCTTGCGGGCAATCACACTAGTAATAGGTATAGAGCCGGCACTCTGTGCGAGCAGGCTGAGTTCTGCCATGCTGTCCGCAAAATCTTCGCGGCCTGTATTGACTCCAACCAGAACGGCACGCGCCGCATCTACACCCGTTTTAAACAGAGCTAGCTTCTTCCGTGCGGAACTCCACTGCACGAGCAGGAACAATCGTAGAAATAGCGTGTTTGTAGACCATCTGAGTTACGGTATTACGCAAGAGGACCACGTATTGATCAAACGATTCAATATTACCTTGCAATTTAATGCCATTAACCAGATAGATGGAGACAGGCACATGCTCTTTGCGCAGGGCATTGAGGAAAGGATCCTGAAGTAATTGGGTTTTGCTGTTGTTCATACTGCTCCTTAATGGTTTTTATTTGCTGCTATTTTGGGAGTCTTGCTTTTTTTATCTACTATTCAACTACTAGGTAATGCTAAAACAACTACATGTCACCAACATAAGGGGTCTGACATTCAAAAAACAAGTCCCCCCCACTTAAAACACAATTAAAACTGTAGCGCTATTTTTACTTTTTTACTTCTTTTTACCTTTTTTACCCTTGTCCGCATCAACATAGGGGTTTTTAGCGGTATTCATCTGAATACGTAATGGGGTGCCTGTTAACTTAAAGACCTCTCTGAAGCGACCTTCAAGATAGCGCTTATAGCTGTCGGTTACACCACTCAAGGATGTTCCATGAATCACCACAATGGGGGGATTCATACCGCCTTGGTGGGCATAGCGCAATTTTGGACGACCCATGCCCACACGCTTAGGTTGCTGGTGCTCAATAGCATCTTGCAAAATACGGGTAAGTTTCGGGGTTGGCAATTTCGCCATGGCTGCGGCATAAGCGAGATCAACGTCTTTAAATAGCTCTTTGAGACCAGTGCCCTTCTTGGCAGAAATCGGATGTACGTTTGCAAAATCGAGGAAGCGTAATTTTTGAGCGATCTCTAAACGCGCACGCTCTTTGACGTAAGAATCAAGACCGTCCCACTTATTCACGGCGACTACTAATGCACGTCCTGCCTCCACAATAAACCCAGCGATATGGGCGTCTTGCTCAGAAATATCTTGTTGGGCATCTAGCATCAGAATCACTACATTGCAGTCCGCAATCGCCTGCAATGTTTTGACCACTGAGAACTTCTCAATCGCTTCAAATACTTTTCCACGACGGCGCAGACCTGCGGTATCTACCAGGATATAAGGCTTACCATTGCGCTCAAAGGGCACCTCAATTGCATCGCGCGTTGTGCCTGGCATATCAAATGCAATCACACGCTCTTCACCGATCAATTTATTGATCAGGGTAGATTTACCCACGTTAGGACGACCCACTACCGCAATCTTCATTGGGCGATTTGGATCGTTTTCTTGCTCTTCTGGCTCTGGCTCTGGTATGCCTAAAGAATCCAAAGCATCATCAATCAAACCACGTACACCATCACCGTGCGCAGATGAAATCGGGAACGGCTCACCTAAGCCCAGTTCATGAAAGTCTGCGGTGACCACACCAGACTGCATACCTTCAGTCTTATTGACCGCCAGGATGATCGGTCTACCCGTCTTGCGCAAGAAATCCGCAATCACGCGATCTTGTGGAGCCATACCCAAACGGCCATCCACCAAGAAAATGATGATGTCGGACTCTGCAACAGCTTGCTTGGTTTGCTTGGCCATCTCGGCCACAATGCCAGTCTTCGCTACAGGCTCAAAACCACCGGTATCTACACAAATAAATGCACGTTCGCCAATGCGACCTTTACCGTAGTGACGGTCGCGGGTTAGACCCGAAAAGTCTGCAACCAATGCATCTCGTGAACGCGTTAAGCGATTAAAGAGTGTCGATTTGCCAACGTTAGGACGACCGACAATAGTAATAACTGGATTCATTTTGGACTGTACGCCGCTAGTTTTCCACCTTGAGACTGAACCAAGATGAGGCCGTTTACCGCAATCGGTGCGGCTGTGATGGGACTACTGTCATGACGAATGCGTGCCAGCATTTCACCATTTGCTTGTGAGAGTGCATGCACATAACCTTGTGCATCACCAAGGAGTAAGACCTTGCCAACTGCCATTGGCTCGCCGACATCTCTAAATGTCAGTTGCGTATTTTCCCAAAATTGTGAACCGTCCTTTACGGCAAAGGCGGTAACATGCGATTTCTCATTTGAGGAGAAAACCAAATCCGGACTTTGCGCTGTGCCGGTATAGCTTGAGTAATCTTTGAACCACAGCAAATTACCGGTACGCGCTTGACCACAACCTATACGGCCCTGATAAGAGACTGCGCAAATGATTTCGCCTTCCATGCTCGGCTTAGCTGTCACATCATTAAGGCGCTCAATTTCAGAAAATCCCTTTGGAAATGAAACCGGGGTTTCCCAAACCAGACCGCCATTCGCAATCGCAATCATGCCAAAGCGACCACCAGAAAACCCAGTCACAATCACTTCATTACCAATGGCGAGCATGCCGTAACCAACGCGCAATGACAGAGCGGATTGTTGGCGCTGATAATTCCACTTGCGCACACCGGTCTGAGCATCAAAACCGATAAAGCGATTATCCAAAGCTCGAATAATGACTATACCGCCAGCAACCACCGGCTCTGATAGGACCTCGCTGCCAACGCTCACATTCCAAATGGCCTTACCAGTATCGTCGTAGGCATAGACCGTTCCTTTGGTGGTGACTACTGCAGTAGTGCGACCGTCCGACCCAGGCCCAATCGATAGGCGATCTGGTACAGATACTTCCCATACTTTTTGACCAGTGCGTAAATCAATCTTGGCGAGATTGCCGCGATGAGAGGCAGCATAAACGGCATCACCCGCCACTGCAGGATGAAAATTAAATGGCTCAGATGAACCTACGCTGGCTGTCCATACGGGAGCAAAGTCAAATTGATTGCTAACGGGAACTAACTCCGCAGGCTTGCGTACACGCGAGCCGCCTGAACAAGCTACTAGGGCTGCTACCACAGAGCCCAGTACTAAAGCTGTACTTGCTAGTTTTGCTACGCGTTTGCAATCCATCATCACTGAGCTACTCCTCCGACCGCATCCAATTTGACTTTCAAGAGACGACGCGCCTCTTCAGGGAATTCTTTTGAATCATTTAACTGCTTCCATGCAGCCTCATAGCTCTTGCGTGCTTCAGCCGTATTCTTTTGAGCTAGATACCAATCGCCGCGGCGCTCTGACCACAAGGCCTCGAAACCGGAGATAGGTTTTTCTTTCAGAATCGCATCTGCTTCTACAAAATCTTTTTCTGTACCAAGCTCAATTAATTGCGCTGTTAGGCGTAATTTAGCTAAGGCTAAATATCCCTGATCAGAGGCATTCTTGGTAGCCCAGCGCAAATAATCCATCGCCTTTGCCGAGTCGCCCGCATCTGATGCAATTTTTGCAGCCACTAAACTAGACATTGCAGCATAGGGCGTACTAGAGAACTGTTTTTGCAAATCATCCGCAGCACGTAAAGTTTGATCTTTATCGCCCTTGTTGATCGCGGTAACCATGGTCTCGTATAACTGGGATGCCGCTGTAGCCTGGCTAGTGAGCCACCATTGATATCCGTTATATCCTGCATAGGCAAATAAAGCAGCTGTCACCACGCCAGTGATCAGGTTGCGATACTTTAGCCAAAATGCTTTAAGTTGATCTAATTGTTCTTGTTCTTCTAGGTCTAAAGGCATGTCAATCCAAGCAAGTAAATACAGTATTAATAATCAATCTCTTCATTCTATTCGGTGGCACCAACGATGGCGTCAATTACCGCTTCTACAACGCTGTCTAGGGCTACCGCTTTCTGCTCACCAGTGCTACGTAAATCTTTCAGTTGAGCCTCATTCCGAGCCAATTCATCCGGTCCAATGATGACAGCATAGGCTGCCCCACTCGCATCCGCCTTCTTCATTTGTGACTTAAAGCTAGCAGCCTGGCCATCAGGAGGGCAAAAGAGGATGGCATCAATACCCGCATTACGTAGGCGCTCAGCAATGATCATGGCGGAAGTTAAAGTCTCACCTCCTTGGTGAATAACAAAAGCATCGCATTGAGCCGGCGCTTCCGGTAAAGATCCAGAAACCTTCATAAGCTCCAAGACACGTTCCATGCCCATTGCCCAACCGCAGGCTGGAGCAGCTTTACCACCCATGCGCTCAATCAAAGGGTCATAGCGACCACCACCGGCAATCGTGCCTTGAGCTCCCAACTCTTCGGTAATCCACTCAAAAACAGTCAGGTTGTAATAATCTAAACCACGCACTAAACGGGGGTTGATCTTACAAGGAAAATTGTTTGCCTTGAGTAATGCTTGTACGGCATCAAAATGCTTGAGCGATTCTTCGCCCAAGAAATCCAATAACTTGGGTGCGCCTTCAATCAAATCTTGCATTGCTGGGTTCTTAGAATCCAAGATGCGTAATGGGTTCGTTAATAAACGACGCTGTGAATCTTCATCGAGTTGATCTTTGCTTTTCTCGAAGTACGTTACCAAGGCAGCGCGATGCTCAGCACGCTCAGGAGCTTGCCCTAAGGAATTAATCTCTAAACGCACACCCTTCAGTCCGAGCTCATCCCACAGGCGTTGACCCATCAAAATGATTTCGGCATCGATATCTGGGCCAGCAAAACCCATCGCTTCAATACCAAATTGATGGAACTGACGATAGCGGCCACGTTGTGGGCGCTCATGGCGGAACATCGGTCCGGTGTACCACAGACGCTTTGGTCCTTCGTACAGTAAATTGTTTTCAACCACGGAGCGAACTACAGCAGCAGTGCCCTCTGGACGCAATGTGAGCTGCTCACCATTCAGGCGGTCTTCAAAGGAATACATCTCTTTTTCAACAATGTCGGTTACTTCACCAATCCCGCGTTGAAATACTGCAGTCGCCTCGACAATCGGAGTGCGTAAGAATTCATAACCGTAGGCACGCGTGAGATCACGCAGAACATGTTCTAAATGTGTCCACTGCGCAGCATCTGCTGGCAAGAGATCATTCATGCCGCGTACGCCATTAATTTTCTGAATCTTTTGCGCTTTAGCTGGGTTTGCCTGTTCAGTCATGATGTGCTTTGCTCAGTTTCTTTTTTATTATTGTTGTATGTTGTTGCTATAGTTTTGGCTTTGGTTTTTTGGCTTACTTTTACTTCGGAGCGTAATTTTTTTGAACGTACTCATCGACAATGACCTGAAACTCTTGAGCAATATTTTCGCCACGCAAAGTTTTGACTTTGATGCCATCCACGAATACCGGTGCAGCAGGAGTCTCGCCAGTACCCGGCAATGAGATACCAATATTGGCATGCTTACTCTCACCTGGGCCATTGACAATACAACCCATCACAGCGACATTCATTGCCTCAACACCCGGATGGGTTTTTTTCCATACCGGCATTTGCTGACGCAGGTAGGACTGAATGTTGGCAGCCAATTCTTGAAAGGTGGTACTGGTTGTTCTGCCACAGCCCGGACAGGCAATCACCATGGGTGTGAAATTACGTAATCCCATGGTTTGCAAAATCTCTTGAGCCACAATGATTTCATTCTCTCGTGGCGCACCTGGGTCAGGTGTTAAAGACACTCGAATGGTGTCGCCAATACCCTCTTGTAACAAGATACCTAATGCCGCAGTTGAAGAAACAATTCCTTTGCTTCCCATACCTGCCTCGGTTAACCCTAAGTGCAATGGGTAATCAGAGCGATTGGCGAGATCACGATATACCGCGACTAAGTCTTGTACGTTGCTAACTTTGCAAGACAAAATAATTTGATTTGGATTCATGCCAAACTCCACCGCTTTTTCAGCGGACTGCAAAGCTGACTGAATCAACGCTTCAATCATGACTTCTTGCGCAGTCTTGGGAACTGGCAGCGCTGCATTAGCATCCATGATGCTAGCTAGCAAGTCTTGATCCAAGCTACCCCAGTTCACGCCAATCCGAATCGGCTTATCGTATGTACAAGCTGCTTCAATCATTTGCGCAAATTGCGGATCACGTTTAGCACCCTTACCTACATTACCGGGATTGATTCGATACTTCGATAAAGCCTTGGCACACTCGGGGTAGTCTTTTAATAGGGTATGACCGTTGTAGTGGAAGTCACCGATCAATGGCACTAAGACATCCATCTTGTCTAACTGCTCACGAATATAAGGAACTGCTGCAGCTGCAGCTGGCGTATCGACAGTAATGCGCACCATCTCTGAACCAGCACGAGCCAACTCTTTAATCTGTATAGCAGTACCGACTGCATCAGCAGTATCGGTATTGGTCATCGATTGCACGCGCACTGGTGCATTGCCGCCAATCGTAATGATGTTGGTTTTCCAGGCAACCGTTGCCTGACGTGTTTCCCGCTTTGGCGATGGACCTAATGGCAGCTTTGGAGGATTGTTAGAGGTATCACTCATAGGACTCTTTTTTATGAAATTAGTCGTCTAATCTTTTAAGCCATTGCACTGGGCGTTCAGCTTGGTACTCTGGCTCTTCTTCATCATCAAGACTATCAGCAGCATCATCTTGATCCAAATTAATCTGTTGGTCATGCACAGCACGCTCGCGCACTCTAGTGCGGTCAACCACATCACCAGCCAATTGACCACAAGCTGCAGCAATATCATCGCCACGGGTTTTTCGTACTGTGGCCACCATACCCGCGTCTAGCAAAATGCTGGCGAAGGCATGAACACGCTGCGCTGATGAGCGCTTTAATCCAGACTCTGGGAATGGATTAAATGGAATCAAATTGATTTTGCACTTGATGTTAGCCAATAAACGCACTAGTTCTTTAGCCTGAATGTCCGAGTCATTGACGCCATCGAGCATGCAGTATTCAAAGGTTAAGAAGTCTCTTGGGGCAAAAGGTAGATACCGTTCGCACGCAGCAAGCAATTCTCTTAAGGGATATTTTTGATTAAGCGGAACGAGTTGATCGCGTAACTTATCGTTTGGTGCATGCAATGACACCGCCAATGCGACTGGGCAATCTTGTGCCAAGCGATCCATCATCGGTACTACGCCAGAGGTAGAGAGAGTCACACGACGGCGTGATAAACCATAGGCTCTGTCATCAAGCATTAAACGTAAAGCAGTCACCACGTTGTCATAGTTGAGTAATGGCTCACCCATACCCATCAGGACCACATTCGAAATCACACGACCTGTATGTTCCCATCCTGGAGTTGGGTATTTCTCAATACGGCACACTGCATTTGGATCTGTGCGGAGTAAATGCTCAGCAAACCAGAGTTGGCCAATGATCTCACCAGCGGTGAGATTACGGGAGAAGCCTTGATGCCCCGTTGAGCAAAAACGGCAATTGACTGCACAACCAGCCTGAGATGAAATACATAAGGTGCCCCGATCATCTTCAGGAATAAATACAGACTCGACAGCATTTCCAGCACCAACATCAAGCAACCACTTGCGTGTGCCATCGGCTGCATGCTCATCTTTCATAATTGGAAGTGAGAGAACTTCCGCTTTATCGAGCAATGTCGCTCTAAAGCTTTTTGCTAGATCACTCATATCGTTAATGTTGGACACACCCCGTTGATGTATCCACTGCATGAGTTGCTTCGCCCTGAAGGGCTTTTCATTTAACCCCGCGACATACGCTGCCATTTGGTCAGCGTCAAAATCTAAGAGATTTACGCGCGGGGAGGTCAATGCGACTACTTATGTATTAAATAGCTTATTTGTTAGCAATCGTGAATTAACGATTGAAAACATTCATGCCAGCGAAGAAGAATGCAACTTCGACAGCAGCAGTTTCAGGAGCATCAGAGCCGTGAACCGCGTTTGCGTCGATGCTGTCAGCAAAATCAGCACGGATAGTGCCTTTATCTGCCTTCTTAGGATCGGTAGCGCCCATCAAGTCACGGTTCTTAGCAATGGCGCCTTCGCCTTCCAATACCTGAATCATTACAGGACCAGAAATCATGAAGCTCACCAAATCTTTAAAGAAAGGGCGTGCAGAATGAACAGCGTAGAACTGCTCAGCTTCAGCTTGGGATAAATGCGCCATTCTGGACGCAACAATCTTCAAACCAGCTGACTCGAAACGGTCATAGATCTTGCCGATCACGTTTTTTGCTACTGCGTCAGGTTTGATAATAGAAAGGGTGCGTTCGATAGCCATGTAAAACTCCAATAGTGATTTCAAAGATTTTGCCAAATTGGCGCGAAATTAGGTCCAGAGAGAACTTCTCCCCCGCTTCCTACAACGCGCCAGGATTTCGGCGACCCCCAAATTATACATCGGCTGACCGTATTTACCCTGATCTGAGCGTGGCTAAGCCCTTGAATTTACAGGGCATAACCCTTCAATTTGTAGTTCTTTTCATGGGGGACTTGAAATTACCCTATTTTGTCTATACTTACTGTCAACAGTCCCTTGTGGACTTATGTTTTTACTTTGAAAAAAGGAGTCAATATGAGCGATCTAAACTCTTACGGCTTTGGGCAAACTGGCTCGATTAGCACCCCTCAAGTACGCAACCGCGTACTGCGCAACACTTACGCCCTTTTGGCGCTTTCGATGGTTCCTACTGTCATTGGCGCATGGCTCGGCGTTGCTTTTGGGCTTAACTTCATGGCGGGTAGTCCTTTTCTAGGCTTCATCGTCTTTATGGCAATCGCTTTTGGCTTCTTCTGGGCGATTGAGAAAAACAAAGACACTGGTGCTGGTGTCCTGTTGCTGTTGGGTTTCACCTTCTTTATGGGCATCATGATGTCCGGCTTAGTGGGCTACACCCTGAATAGCTACAGCAATGGCGCTACCTTGATCATGTTGGCCTTTGGTGGCACTGCGGCAATTTTTGCTGTGATGGCATCCATTGCTACTGTGAGCAAGAGCGACTTCTCAGGCATGGGTAAGTGGTTGATGGTAGGTGTACTGCTCTTGATCGTGGCTTCATTGGCCAACATCTGGTTGCAACTACCTGCTTTGATGCTCACTGTGATGGTTCTCGCAATTGCGATCTTCTCAGCGTTCATCTTGGTTGACGTACAGCGCATCATCAACGGTGGTGAGACCAACTACGTCATGGCTACTTTAGCTATTTACTTGGATGTCTATAACGTCTTCACCAACTTGCTCGCACTCTTGGGCATTATGGGTGGCAATAAAGACTAAGAATTAGTTCAGCTTCAATAGAAAAGGCACCTGCGGGTGCCTTTTTCTTTGCCCCAACTTTTTACCCTAATTACTTATGCTAGATTCTCGCGCAATCAAAGACTGCTGCGGGTTTGCTAGCTCTCCTAGTTACGTGATTAATTTTGCCTAAAGCCCTAGGGGTTTGATAGCGCTCATTTCCAAAAAACCTTGCAATTAGTATTCGATCGATTACAATAAATGATATGTACACGGTTAAAGAAACACCAGAATTCCAAGATTGGCTTGATAGCATTCGTGATCTCAAGACAAGAATCCGACTAGCCAAACGCCTAGTAAAAGTACGGAACGGTACCATGGGGGATATAGAGCCGGTAGGTGATGGAATAAGTGAAATGCGTGAGCATTTTGGCCCAGGATGGCGAATGTATTACATAAAGCAGGGAAAAGTCATTATTGTGATGTTAGGTGGCGGAGATAAATCAAGCCAAACAGCAGATATTAAGGCAGTCAAGAAAATGCTAAAAACGTTGGAGGAATCATGAAAGCCGTTAAAGAGATAAAGAAAACCAAGATCGATGAACTGCCTAACTTTGATATGGCGCGCTATTTAAATAGTGATAAAGCGATAACGGAATACCTGAACCAGGTGCTTGAAGAAGGTGATGATGCATTATTAGCGGAGGCTCTTGGTGATATTGCCAGAGCCAAAGGTATGGCCCAAATTGCCCAAACCACAGGCATTACCCGTGAGGCACTTTATAAGGCGCTAAGACCAAATGCTAAGCCCCGTTTTGATACCATTAACAAGGTTATTGGGGCTTTAGGCATCAAATTAGTTGCACAAAGAATTTAAATTTCTCTGGCCGTCCCTTTTCCTCAACCCCTCTTTCCACCTTCGTATCCTTAATCACTAGCAAGATCAAATACCGCCATAGATTCCACATGGGAGGTATGGGGGAACATATTGACGATACCCGCACTCTTGAGGGTGTAGCCTGCTTGATGGCACAGAATATCTGTATCTCTAGCAAGGGTTTTGGGATTACAGGAAACATAGACAATACGTTGCGGCGGCAGGTCACTGCCCTGCTCATGCAATTGGGCTAGGGCTTGGCATATCTCCATGGCACCTTCGCGCGGCGGATCCATTAACCAGCGTTCAGCCTTACTCCATGAGGCAATTGTTTCTGTCGTCACTTCAAACAAATTACTTTGCATAAAGCCCACTTTGTCTGCGAGCAGATTGTGCTCCGCATTGGCTTTCGCTCTGGTTGTTAGGGTTTCTAGGCCTTCAATACCTAAGACGGCATTTGCTCGTCTTGCCAGCGGCAAGGTGAAATTGCCAATGCCGCAAAATAAGTCGAGCACACGATCACTTGTCTGAACATCCAAGAGGCGAATCGCTCTACTGACCAATGCACGATTCATCATGTGATTGACTTGCGTGAAATCCGCCGGTTTGAAGGGCATCTCGATTTCAAATTCAGGCAGGCGATAACACAGCTTGCCAGTAAGCGGATAGAACGGTGCGACAGTTTCTATGCCTTTGGGTTGCAGCCAAATCCAAACTTCATGCTCATCAGCAAAGGCTCTGAGTAATTGCTCATCTGCAGGCGTTAGTGGCAGGAGATTTCTGAATACCAAGGCAGTGACGGGCTTTGCTTTTTTTGGATCGTCTGAATTGGGATCCTCGGGCTCACCTATAGCGATTTCGATTTGGGGCATGCGATCCACAATGGATAAACCATTGACCAACTGACGCATTGCTGGCAACAAATCGGAAACATGCTTTGGCAAAATCTCGCAAGCAGTCATATCAGCGACATAGCCACTCTTGCCTTCATGAAAGCCAATCAGCACGGTACCTTTTTTAATCGAGCGATTGACGGCACTTAAGCGCGCGCGATGGCGATATTCCCATGCGGGGCCACCCATCGGTCGAAGAATTTCTTCAGGAGCTACTTTGGCGATATGCTTTAAGTCATCTTCCAGCACGCGCTGCTTCATTGCCACCTGCGCCCGAATATCCAAGTGCTGCATAGTGCAACCGCCACACACTCTAAACGCTTTGCACTTTGGCTCCGCTCTAAATACGGCAGGTTTGAGAATATCGAGAACTTTAGCTTTACTGAAGCGGGCTTTGTCACGCGTAATGACATAAGTCACTAGCTCAGTTGGCAAAGCGCCTTGAATAAAGATGACTTTGCCACTTTGACCTTGGGCGGCCTCCTCTTCATTGGGCGCCAAGCGTGCAATCCCTTGCGCATCTAGATCAAGAGAATCAACTCGTACTGGCTCAGTCACAATAATGTGAACTGGCTTTTCTCCTCTACGCATCCGGAGTAAAGCCTAAGAGATATTCTTGCCACTGCTCGCCATGTGGCTCTTTAGACTCTTTCTCTAAATAGACTTTAACGAAAGTAATTTCTTCTTTGTATTCTTCTAATGAGAAACCACCACGCAGTAACTGAAAGCGGCAATACATCAGATAGGTATTGACCACATCGGTTTCGCAATAGCGACGAATCTCATCAATTCTGCCCTCTTGATACGCAGGCCATACTTGGCTACCATCCATTCCCATCTTGCCCGGGAAACCACAGAGTTTTGCTAAGCCATCCAAAGGTGCATTAGCGCGACCATTGAATTTCGCCAAGAGATCCATCAGATCTAGATGGCGCATGTGATAACGACTAATGTAGTTGTTCCACTTAAATTCACGGCTATCATTTTCTTGGCTCTCGCCCATCTCCCAATAGCGCGGTGCTTGAACGTGATTTGCTAATGCGCGGTAGTGCAGCACTGGCAGATCAAAACCGCTACCGTTCCATGAGACCAACTGGGGAGTGTACTTTTCAACCAGCTCAAAGAAGGTCTGGATTAACACCTTCTCATCATCTTGCACACTGCCTAGCGTGCCCACCTTAATTTGAGGTGAGCCATCTTTGCTGGTTCTACGAATGACACAAGAGATAGCACAGATCCGTTGCAAATACAGCGGGAGAAATTCGCTACCCGTTTTCTCGGCTCGCTCAGCCATGGCTTTAGTAGCCACTTCACTATCTGACAGCGTGTCCGGATAGTCATTGAGACGACGCAGTCCTACCACATCGGGAATAGTTTCAATATCAAAGACGAGAACGGTTGCCATACTCAAATTGCTAACAATGGATTGAAGGCAATTACTGCAAGTATGGCGTTGGATTTACCGGCTTGCCATTCACGCGTAATTCGAAGTGGAGCTTGACTGAAGTTGCATCGGTATCGCCCATCTCGGCAATCTTCTGCCCCTTCTTCACCGAATCACCCTCTTTTACCGTGAGCGTGCGGTTGTGGGCATACGCCGTGAGATAGGTATTGTCATGCTTGATGATGACCAGATTGCCGTAACCACGCAAACTATTACCAGCGTAAACGACCTTGCCTTCAGAGGCTGCTGTTACAGGCTCACCCAACTTACCGGCAATATCAATGCCTTTAGTCTTTTCACTGAAATCATCCGTAACCTTACCTTTGGCTGGCCAAGATAAACGAATACCCGGCTCAGCAACGATTTCTTTAGGAGGCTCTTTGGCAGCATCTACTTTTGGTACTTCGGCTTTGGGAGTATCGCCAGCTGTTTTAGGAATGGGCTTCACAGTCATTTTGCTATTAGCTGGTGGTCTTACTAAAATGAGCTCATCTACTTCAATTAAATTGGGGTTTGATAAATTATTCCACTGCACTAAATCGCGTGGAGACTGGCCGTTATCTAAGGCAATTCGAGCCAAGGTATCACCCCGCTTGACGCGATAGTAGCCAGGAGGTGCAGCCTCACTAGTTGCACTGCTACCACCACCACTGCGGTCAACTACCGTGGCAGGTTTTGCTCTGGGCGTGGTTGAGCAACCCACATTCAGTACTAAAGAAGCCATTGCGAGTAGCAATAGGAGGTATTTAGATGGCATATTCATAAGGATTTTCATACTACCCCTGATTGTAAGGGGACAAAAAAGACCTCGTCTAGAACGGTTCTTTGATAGCGCTGGGAGCTCATCCGCTCCACCATAATCAATTGCTGCTCTTTCTCATTCTTGGCGACTGGGGCAACTAGGCGCCCGCCAATAGCCAATTGCTCTAATAAAGCATCCGGAATACCCAAGCCGGCTGCTGCCAGAATAATGGCATCAAATGGAGCGGCTTGAGGTAGACCCAAAATGCCGTCGCCGTAAATGAGACGGAGGTTTTTAATGCGAAATGGGCGCAACTTCTCTCTCGCCATATCGTGCAAAGGACGAATACGCTCAATCGAATAGACCTCATCAGACAGTAAGCTGAGAACAGCGGCTTGGTAACCACAGCCAGTACCAATCTCCAATACCTTACCCAATTGTTGCTTGGGCTTATGCAAAAGCTCAATCATGCGTGCCACTACCGATGGCTTGGAAATCGTTTGTGAGTGGCCGATTGGTAAAGCAGTATCTTCATAGGCCTGAGGATGCATACCCGCGTCCATAAATGCATGGCGCGGAACAGTAGCAATGGCTTCTAATGTTTTTCCATGCTTTACCCCAGCAGCGAGAACTTTCGCAGCTAAAGCTTGCCGATGACCGGCATTACGTTCTGCCGCTGGCCTCAACCGCGCGTCCAGCCGTTAGCTTGCATGGCAGCCAAGCGCGCATGGTGCGTTAGGTCTAATTGCATTGGCGTGATCGAGATACACCCTTCATCAATGGCATGAAAGTCCGTACCTTCAGAACTATCTTTGGCATGCCCTGCGGCACCAATCCAATAAATATCATCGCCACGTGGGCTTTTTTGTACTACTACTGGTTGAGAATGGTGGCGATTACCTAAACGCGTCACACGCCAGCGATTTAGCTCGGCATAGGGACGATTCGGAATATTGACGTTCAGCAAAGTAGCAGCGCCATCGGTGTGAGTCAGCTTGGATGCTAGCGTTTGCGCAACGATATCGTGAGCTGCTTTTGCGGCATCTTCAATCTGGTTCCAGCCTTTATCAATTTGTGAGAAGGCAATTCCGGGAACGCCAAACATCACACCTTCGACTGCAGCAGCCACAGTGCCTGAGTACAGAGTATCTTCACCCATGTTCTCACCTTGATTGATGCCAGAAACTACTAAGTCAGGTTTCTCATCTAAGAAGCCCGTCATAGCGATATGCACACAATCGGTCGGTGTGCCATTAATAAATAGGAAACCATCACGCTCACCGCCCGCTACCCGATGAATCGAGAGTGGTCGTGAGAGTGTTAACGAGTTCGATGCACCGCTGTGATTTTGCTCAGGGGCAATCACTGTGACGCGACCTAATGGGCGAATCGCATTGACCAAGGCTAAAAGACCAGGCGCAAGATAGCCATCATCATTCGAAATCAGGATGTGTGGCTGTTTTGTGTTTTCACTCATGAATATCAGTACCTTCTTAACAGCCCTATGCTTTTGCTGCCTGGGTTAATGCGCGACCTCTAAACCATCCATATATTACTGGTAATACCAAGAGGGTCAAAATAGTCGTCGTCACCATGCCACCCACGATCACTAAAGCCAAGGGACGCTGGGCCTCAGAGCCAATCGAATGAGATAAAGCGGCCGGCAATAACCCTAATCCAGACAGTGCCGCTGTCATCAGTACCGGGCGAACTCGCAAAGAGGCGCCCTCCACCATCACATCCTTCATCTCACCATGCTCGGTAGCAGCAGTCTTATTAATAAAAGAGATCAGAATCACACCATCCTGAATCGCAATACCAAACAAGGATAAGAATCCAAAGAAAGCAGAGATGCTTAAGGTCTCACCCGCGAGATGTAAAGCAAGGACACCGCCAATCGCTGCAAACGGTACGTTAATCATCACAATCACTGCGTCACGGAAATTACCAAAAGCACTAACGAGTAATAAGAAGATGCCCAGCAATGCCAATGGCACGATCAGCATCAACTTCTTCTGCGCTTGCTTCATTTGATTAAATTGACCATCCCAGCTAATTGAGTAATTTGGTGGCAATGTAATATTTTTTTCAACCAAGAACTGTGCATCCTCCACTGCGCTACCTAAGTCGCGGCCACGTACGCTAAATTTAATTGCGATATAGCGCTTACCTGCTTCACGGTAGATAAAGAATGGGCCATCACTGAGCTGAACCGTAGCGACCATCGACAAAGGAATTGCAGCGCCATTAGGTGCATCAACTAAGAGGTGGCCGATATCCGCAACGTCATTACGACTACCCTCATTTAAACGAATTGCGATGCCAAATGTCTTTTCATCTTCGAGCAGGTTTGTAACGGCAGCACCGCCAATCGCATTGGCAACAACCGTTTGAATATCGTTCACATTAATACCATAGCGAGCGGCACGCTCTCGATCAATCTGAATATTTAAAGTCGGCTGACCTAATTCCTTCAAAATGCCTTCGTCTGCTACACCGCGTACTTTTTTGAGCTGATTAATCACCTCGTGGGCTTTTTGATCCAAGACCTCTAAATCTGTGCCATAGATTTTGACGGAGTTCTCGCCCTTCACGCCAGAGAGCGCTTCATTTACATTGTCCTGAATGTATTGCGAGAAACTATAAGTAACGCCAGGAATCTTATTAAGCTCCACCTCGAGATGCGCAATCAAATCTTTTTTGCTTGAGCCGCTTGGCATCTTATCTGGACTCTTTAAATAGAGTCCGTACTCTTGGTTAAATACACCGGTAGAGTCTGTTCCATCATCAGGTCGACCAATTTGAGCGGCAACTTTATCAATCTCCGGCTGCTTTAAGAAGGTCTCGCGCAGCTGATTGGCAATCTTGACTGAATAATCTAGGTCTACTGTATTTGGCAAAGTGACGCGTAGCCAAATATTGTTTTCCTCTAAGGTCGGCAAGAAAGCCGTTCCTAGGCGAGTAACACTTAATAGGGTCAGACCTAAAACAAATACTGCAACAGACACTACTGTTAATGGGCGGTCCATCCATTTTCTCAAGAGCGGTTTATAGCTACTGAGAAGCTTGGTCATAAATCCTGGTGGTTTGTGGTGCAAGTTCTCACCGAATACCAATGAGATCATGGCGGGTAAGAAAGTTAAGCTCAGAATCATCGCGGCAATCAATGCAAAGCCCATAGTGAATGCCATTGGCTTAAAGATGATGCCCTCTACTCCACCCATAAAGAACAAGGGTGAGTAGGCAACGATGATGATCCCTGTGGAATAAATCATGGCGCGCTGCACTTCACTCGTTGCCAAGATGATGCTTTGATTAAGTCGCTTACCACCCTCTTCTAAGTGACGCATGACGTTCTCAGTCAGAATCACTGCGGAATCTACGATCACCCCAAAGTCAATCGCACCTAAGGAAATCAGGTTGGCTGGCACGCTCCACAGGTGCATCTGGATAAATGAGACACAGAGCGCCAAAGGAATTACCGCAGCTACTACTGCTGCGGCACGCAAATTACCTAAGAAGAAAAATAGTACTGCTAGAACCAAAGAGATACCAAAGAACAAGGTATGTTTAACCGTGCCAATGGTGATGTCCAGGAGAACTTGGCGATCATAGAACGGCACCACTTCAATACCAGGTGGGAGTACTTGTTTGTTGATGTTTTCTACAGTTTTGCGAACCCTCGCCAATACTTCGGTGGCATTTTCCCCGCGACGTAAATAAACGATACCTTCGACTGAGTCTGGGTTGTCATTGAACTGGAACATGCCTAATCGCGGAGCATTACCAATCTCCACCCTGGCAACATCACCAATTCGAATTGGTACACCATCATGAATGGATATCACCACCCGCTTAATGTCATCGATATTTTTTAGGAGGCCTACGCCGCGCACCACAAACTGCTGCTCACCACTAGGCAATAGTCCACCACCCGTATTGCTATTGGCATTGCTTAAGGCAGCAATCAAGTCATTCACACTCACGCCTTTAGATTGCAGACTTTCTGGGCTGACGATGACCTGGTATTGGCGAACCCTTCCACCAAATGAGGAGACATCAGCTACACCTGGGGTTTGCTTGAGTTCTTTATAGATCTCGTAGTTCTGCAGCGTTTTTAATTGTGTAGATGAAGCGTAATCCGACTTCACCTCATAACGCATGATCTCGCCAGTGGCATCCGAGTCTGGACTAACGCTAGATGTGACTCCAGGCGGAAAACTCACATTAGCTAAGCTAGTAATAAAAGTTTGGCGGGCTTTAAAAGGATCAGTCGTATCGTTGAATTTGAGCGTCACAACGGATAAACCAAATAAAGAAACTGAGCGGAAGGCTTGTAGCCCAGGAATACCAGCCAAGGCATTTTCTACTGGAATGGTAACTTGCTGTTCTACCTCAGTCGTACTTCTACCAGGCCATTGAGAAATCGCCTGAATGGTTAATGGAGCCACTCCTGGGTATGGCTGAATTGGCAACTTAGAAAGACTGAACATCCCTAAACCGAGGAGCACAACTGAGCCAACGATGACCAGCATACGTTTCTCAAGTACGCCTCGTATAAAGGAGGTAAATGCGCTCACTTAGTCTTCCTGCTTCGCAAATCGATCATTTAACAAGACAGCACCTTCGGCCAAAATACGCGCGCCAGGTTCAACACCTTCAGTAATCGCAAAAGTCTTGCTGTTCAGGTCATAGCCTTTAACAGGGAGACGGCGGTAAGCTTCATCTCCGACTTTCACAATCACGTAACGCATTTCCCTAATCCGAACCACTGCTGTTTGCGGAACGACAATGGCATCGGCCATACCGGTAGTCAGTTTTGCCGATGCATACATATCAGGACGCAGGAGATCATCGTGATTCTCAATCTCCGCACGCACCAATAAGGCACGGGTTTGTGGATCAATTGTGGGGGCGATATAGTTTGCATAGGCCACAAATTCTTTATCAGGATATGCCTCAACATGTAAAACCATTTTTTGACCTGGCTTAATCAAGCGTAAGTCCTGCTCAAATACATTACCTAAAAACCAGAGCTGTTTAGGATCGGCCAAAGTAGCAATCACATCGCCAGAGTTCACGGTGGAACCTGGCTCAAAATTGCGCTTCACTACCACCCCTTTTAAGGGAGAGCGCATCACTAAGTTACTTTGAGTTTTACCAGTAACTTCAATTGCATTAATGTCGCCATCACCAGCGCCGAGATTGCGCATACGATTTGCGGCAGCTTGTTGGGTGATGCGCGCATCACCTAGCAAGTCACTCATCGTTTTACTGGATTCCAAAACCCTAGCGGTCTTAGAGGAGAGTAAATACTCTTGCTGGGCAGACAAAAATTCTGGGCTATAGAGTTCAACTATTGGCGAGCCAACATTCACCTGTGCGCCATCAAAAGCAAAGATACGCTCTACACGACCGGGTGCACGTGCAGACAACACTTTCGATTTTTCTGCATTAAAGGCCAGACGACCAGTCACTTTGATGTCTACCGGTACCTGTACTTTTTCAGCGGTTTGGAAAACATACACTAATGGATTGAGTTTTACGCCAGCTAACTTCAGCTCGAGAATGCCGCTCTTCTCTACTTTCAATGCCTTGTCAGAGACTTCGATTTTGACGTTGCGATTCACGTTGGTAATGCGACCCAAAACGATACCCATAGAAAGAATAGCGAATGCAACGGCAACTAAACGAACACGACTACGGTTTTGAGGGCTCAAGTTCCAATACAAGCCGGCAACACTTGCAAAAGCTAGCTGCAATCGATGACCGCCAAAGCGCAAGACCTTATCGGTGATGGGCTTTGCCTTGTCAGCCAACTGCTTTAGAAAAGAAAGAATTTGGTCTTTCAACACTGCTCCTTAAAAAGGTTCTTTGCCAGATGTCACTAGCAACACTGCTTGCGCTTGCAATAAATTACTTTCCGCTAGCGCTAATTGAACTTCGAGATTGCGCAATTGCGTTTGCGCTGTCAGCAAATCGTTAAATCCCTGACCATTATTTGAGTACTGAGTTAAACCAACCTTGTAAGCAGCATCTGCTTGAGGAACTTGGCGCTCCTTTAGAAATTGGGTTTGATTCTTGGCTTGCTCGTAGCTTGCAAAGGCGCTATTCACAGCCAACACAATTTGTTGACGATTGGAGATATTGCCTGCCTCTGCAGCCGCTTGATTGCGCTGCGCCTGCTCTACCCCATATTTTTCTTTGGTAAAGAAATACAGTGGGATGATGAGATCAAGCTCCAACTGATAAAACATTGCGCCGTTGTTAGCTGAGAATGGGCCACGCGGAGTAAAGGATGAGCCTATCACTTGGAAATCCGGTAGGTAGGCCTTCTTTGCCAAATCCACACCCTTACGAGCAGCCTCTAACTGCAAGGCAGAGCTCTTTAAGGATGGATGGCTAGTTTCCGCATAGTCTTCTAGCTCCAACAAAGTAGGCACGCTATTCAGAGCACGGCGTACATCACCGCGCAAGATCAACTTCTCTCTCGAGTGACGACCCACCAAAGTATTGATATTGTTTAAGGCAACCGATAGTTGACGCTCGACATTAAATTGATCGGCTTGCGCTGCGCTTTGTGCCACTTGAGCGTTGAGATATTCAACATAAGCAGCGGCATTATTTGAATAACGCGCTTTAGCGACGTTCTTAATCATCTCCAAACGCATGACCGATTCTTTGAGAACCTGCAGTTGTTTTTGCGATGCCAAGGCGGTGTAATACAAAGTTGATAGTTGAGCGCCTAGCTGCAAGTAGGTAGATTCGCTTTGCGCTAAGAGTGCCTCAGCGTTCGTATTAGCAATATCGGATGCCAAACTCTTCTTGCCTGGAAACTGAAATGGCTGGGCTATCGAGATTGCATTGTTACTGCTGATCCCATTAGGATTCTGTGGCGTTGGTGTATTTGCCCCACCCAATGCAAATGGGGAATTGACTGGCATGCCTGACCAGACCAAACCTACTTGTGGATTGGTTGGCGCATTGATCTGCGGCACGGTTGCCTTGGCAGACAAATAAGACTCACGCAATGAAGATAACTGTGGATTGTTGAGTTTGAGCTCATTCCACAGTTGACGCAAATCCATATCCGTTGGACCAGATGGTGCACCCTTGGTATAAATATTGGGGGTATCGCTCTTCGTGACTGGTGCAAATAGAGATGCAGCATTTGCAGGATTCGCGGACTGATTACTAATAACTGGGGGTGCGGACAAGAGATTCTGGGCTTCATTTGCCTGCACAGTAACAGTGGCAGGGATCGATGAATTAAGGGGTGAAGTTTGTGCAAAAACAGAGGAAACAAAAAACAGTGAAGCATAAGCAAGCCACTTTGCAGGGTTTGCGCTTGCAACAATCAGTTTGCTAGTTGTCATCTGGCCGTGAATCAAATCGGCTGCCTCTAAATCCGTACTAATGCAGTTCATTTAGCCCTGAATGTGGATTTCCCTACATTTCAAGGGGTTTTAATGATTATAGGGTGCCAGGCGCAAATGTCCACGAAATACGAATTCTTATCTTATTGATTCTAAAGACAATAATGAATTTATCCCTGCTTGCAATACCTAGAATTCAGCATGAACCCTGAAAGACAGGATGTTTACCGGTCCACGAGCCGAGTTATAGGCCGGATTAATGATGTGCTGGAAGTTCACACCCGCAAGCACGTTCTTGATCACCGTAGCGTTGTAATAGACCTCACCAATCCGCTCAGGTGAATACGAAATCGTCTGACTAGGACTAGCGTAATCACCAATGAAATAAGACACGCCTCCTGCTTGTAGATAGCCACGGCGATAACTGGATAAACCGTTTTGCATCATCGAAATACCGATGCTGTCACTAGGGCGCTGCCAACTAGTGCCATTCATGCCCATACCCACAGATATGGAATTATCCGCCTCAGTAAACGACATGGTCTCGGTCTGACCATCCGATGTGAACGCGCGACCGTAGATGCCAAGGTCTTTGGTCAAAGCCTGCTCACCATGTATACCAATACCCGTCTTAATTTGATTGCTATTGCGTACATTGTTAATCGCTTGCGTACCCTGACGTGCTCCTGGATTTTGATCAATATAGTTCGTAGCATCTTCAAAGCGCGCCAAAATCATTTTGTTGCGGTAGGCTAAGACGCTGACCTTGCCTGGCAAGTCGGCAATGTTGTGTTGGCGCTCCACTTCCACTTGATCACCATAGGCATTAAAGATTTGCCAATTGAGGTCACGACCATTGGGTGATTTAGGAGCGAGCATGCGGGAGGCGCGCATGACCCAATTGTCGAGATACCACTCACCCGCCAAGCCCCAGCTATAGCCTCTGGCATCAGCTGCATAGTCATAAGCTAGATAAGTCATATTGCCCCAGTTCATAAACTGAATACGGGGGTCTTTGGCATAACGGCTATCGTCAAAGATATCGAGCGTAGAAAACTGACCACCGGTGAGCACTACGCGATTACTACTCACCGTTTGGGTAATTTGATTGGCTTCATCTTCTAGAACAACTTTATCGCCCTCTTGATTGATGGTGTGGCGAGCAAAGGCTCTGGCAGAATAAAACTTGGCTTGAGTGCCGCCGGCTTTAGTTGCTTCGCCGTTGGTGAAACCACCGAGGCCCACCAAGCCCGAAAATGGCACTCCCGAAACTACCTCTGGATTGAAATAGACATCGGTATTAGGCGCAATGCGTGCACCCATAAACAAAGTGCCAGACCAGGTATAGCTCATTGATTTGAGTGAATCTAAGCTGTTCTGGCCAGAATAGGGAGAGTTGAAATTCTTATAGCGTTGATTAATATACGTTGTTTGCCCATGAATATTGACTGGCAAACCAAAGAGCTCCCCTTCAGTGGGAAAGCTCTCAATAGGAGATGCAAATGTAGCAATTTGGTCTGAACCGGATCCCGCCTTCTGGGCATGCGCAGTCGTGCTACCAAGGGCGGCGAGCAAGCTCAACAGAAGAACGTAGGATTTGTGGGTCATTCACAATTTCACATTACTTGACATCAATGATCAGCGAATAACTAAAAGTAACTTGTAGTAACTTGAAGCAACTAATGATCAGATCAACCAGGGTAAACACAAGACAGCTCGGTTAGGCACGGCGTGAGATTGAAGCTCAACAGGGGTGCAGACCAAATTATCCCCAAAAAGATGTAATTTACCTAGGGTTTATGTCGGCTTAGTGACCATTAGAGTTCAGGGGATTGGGTATTGAGGATATCTAGCAACATTTGCCCAGTTAACTCTAAATTATTTTCCGCAAGTTTTCCTAAGCGAGTCCAATGCTCAATTTGTTGAAATGGCAATCGACCCTCTAACCTTCCCACTCTCCTAGCATGCATCACTAGATTCTGAGACAACCTAATCACTTTGGACATTACTTGTATATGTGCTTTCGATCACCAATACTCACGACGTGAATGCTGATCTCTTTGTCTTGAATAGAAGCAATAATTCGATAATCGCCGACCCGATAACGCCAGTAGTCTCCATACTCGCTACCTTTTAAGGCTTCGCCAAGAATTCTTGGGTCAGCCTGAATTGCAAGCCTCTCTTTGCAAAACTTAAAAAAAAATTGTTTTAGCCACTTTAGGATCAAATTTTCTTAATTGTTTTTCTGCTGATGGGGCAAACTCAATCAGCCAAACCAAGATTTCGCTCCACCTGGTCTAATGGAATGGCTTTTACTTTGCCACTTTTTAACGCTCTCATACTCTTATCAGCTAGATATAGATCCTCCATATCTTCCATATAAGCCAAAATCGCTTTACGAGCATAAAAGGTTTTAGTTCTTCCAGTTGCCTTGGCTAAATTATCAAGTCTCAATTCAATTTCCTTGGGTAATCGTATTGCCAGCATATGACCTCCTAGTCTTTGCTATACAAGTATAGCAATTATGACGAATTTGTAGGAGGTACAGCAATGACAATTTATTAATTAAAAGAGTTGGGCAAAAAAGTTGTCAAAGTAATTGAGCAACTTTAAAGCAAGAAAGATATTTTATTGGAGTGGTGCCCGGTATTCAACGCTATTGGTAAAAGGGTTTTTGGGTAACCACCCAACTTAACGCCGGTCCATCAGCGCTCTAGCCAGGGTGCCTGCATCCACGTACTCCAACTCTCCACCCACCGGAATACCTCTAGCAATTCTGGTGACTTTGATGCCTTTGGATTTCAGTACTTCACCAATGTAGTGGGCTGTCGCCTCACCTTCACTCGTGAAATTCGTTGCTAGAACCACTTCTCTGACTGGCACTCCAGTATCGGGCGCTTCAATACGACCCAGTAGTCGATCAAAATGAATTTCATTAGGACCCATGCCATCGAGTGGTGAGATACGGCCCATCAATACAAAGTAATTGCCCTTAAAACTCATAGTCTGCTCAACCATGACTTGGTCGGCAGGAGTTTCCACAATGCACAGCAAAGATGGATCACGACGGTCATCCATACACGTGCCACAGATTTGGGTCTCTGAAAAAGTATTGCAACGGGCGCAGTGACCTACAGTCTCTACTGCTTCACCTAACGACTGAGCAAGTACGGCTGCGCCATTGCGATCATGCTGCAGTAGATAGAAAGCCATGCGCTGTGCAGACTTAGGTCCCACTCCAGGCAATACGCGCAATGCCTCGATCAAACGACCAAGGGCATCTTGCGGAGCTTCTTGACGCGCCATTAAATGAACCGTTTTTGGTTAATGATTAAAACGGCAACTTAAAGCCAGGAGGCATTGGCATGCCCGCAGTAGCACCAGACATCACTTGTGAGCTAGCTGCTTCGACTTGTTTGAATGCTTCTGTATAGGCAGTCACTAACAAGTCTTCAAGCATTTCGCGATCATCCATTGCACCTGGATCAATCTGAACACGTTTCATTTCGTGTTTGCCAGAGATGGTGACTTTGACTAAACCACCAGCAGCTTGGCCAGTGACTTCGAGCGCAGCCAATTGCTCTTGCGCTACTTTCATCTTCTCTTGCATCTGCTGGGCTTGTTTCATCAAACCAGCAAGGCCACCTTTCATCATCGCTTTATTTCCTTATGTTTTTAATCTTTAGATTGGCTTAACAGAGCCACCCACTACTTTGGCTCCAAACTCTTTTTCTAATTGCTGAATAAATGGATCTTGTGCAATCATCTGCTCTGCATTTTGCCTTTTCTCTTGATGAATCTGCGCATCTACTTTAGCAACGGTCTTACCTTCGACTTCACCCTTTTCGATGACTACTTTCACGGGTTTGCCAAAGTGTGCAGTTAATGCATCTGCAAGGCGACCAACAGAAGCTTCAGAGGCTAATTGCGGCATGGGTGTTACCACAGTGGCGCGCACGCCTGCAGGTGAATCTTCCCAATCTTGTAACTCTGTCTGAAACGCTAACTGTTGAACTAATCCTTTCACCGGCAACTGTCGGACCAAGGTATGCCAGTCGGGACGATCTGCGCTAGACGCGGTTGGCGCTGATACAGCAGGCTTAGCCACTGGAGCTGGTGCTGGAGCTGCAGACCTGACAGGGGCAGCAGTTTGATTTGCTGGCGCAGAGGGTCTTGGCGCTGATGCTACTGGTGGCGCTGAATTACTGCTTGTACCCACTGCTCTACCTGGAGTTTCATTGCCGGGACGAAAGGCCAACATCCGTAAGAGCGTCATGGCAAAGCCAGTTTGCTCATCGGGTGCTAGTGATAAGTCTGGGCGGCTGGTAATGCTAATTTGATAGAAGAGCTGCGCTTCTTCTTTTGTCAGTGCACTAGCTAAGCGACGAATTTCTGCCGCTTCTGGCCAATCTTCCAATACTGACTCAGGAACGATTTGTGCAGCTGCGATTTTCTGAATGAAGCTGGATAAATCTGCAAGCGCTAATGAGAAAGACATGCTGCGCTCACCCATTTCATTTGAGATGGCCAAAAGTGTTGCGCCATCTTTCGCAATGAGTGCATCTAAAATTTTAATGAGGTAGGCATCATCCAAAGTGCCAAGCATGCCGCGCACGGCTTCTTCGGATACTTTGCCAGCAGCATAGGCGATAGCTTGATCAGTTAAAGACAAAGCATCACGCATCGAGCCTTGGGCCGCTTTTGCTAAAACACGCAGTGCATTGGTTTCACATTCAACTTTTTCTGCGGCAAGTACTTTTTCTAGATGCTCCACGATGAGCGGAACTGGCATTTGTTTGAGATTGAACTGTAAGCAACGCGACAGAATGGTGACCGGGATCTTTTGGGGATCCGTAGTTGCAAGTATGAACTTCACATGTTCAGGCGGCTCTTCGAGCGTTTTGAGCATGGCATTAAAGGCATGATTGGTGAGCATGTGCACCTCGTCAATCATGTAGACCTTATAACGTGCATTACTAGGTGCGTAGGCTGCTTTTTCTAGTAAAGCCGCAATGTCGTCCACCCCGCGATTACTTGCAGCATCCATCTCGATATAGTCAACAAAGCGTCCTGCATCAATTTCTAGGCAAGCTGGGCATTTTCCACAGGGTTCTGAAGTCATACGACCTTGGCCGTCTTCTCCGGTGCAATTGAGGGCTTTGGCCATAATTCGGGCAATCGTGGTCTTTCCGACCCCGCGAGTGCCTGTAAAGAGCCAAGCGTGGTGTAGTCGACCCTGGTCTAAGGCATGGGTTAATGCCTTAACCACATGGTCTTGTCCTACCAATTGGGAGAATGTTTTAGGGCGCCACGAGCGGGCTAAAGCCAATGCTGTCATGTATTCCATTCTAACAAGCTAAAATGGAATTGGACGGGCCTCCCCGCATGGCGGTTTGGATAACCTGGTCAGGTCGGGAACGAAGCAGCCAAACCCAATTCTGTCAGTGCCGGGGGTCGGGCTCGTCCACCTTCCCCTACTCTTCATTAAGGCCTAGATTGCCTTTGTTGCCTTTGGCTCACTTTTTCCAAAAACAAGATAAACGACGGTCAATACCAGCAGCATAGTCGTGGTAGACCCACTTACTACAAATAAACTGGTCAACCGTAATGAGTAGGATTAGCGCTAGAGCTGAAAATATCAGCGCCCATTTAAGAGAAGCATTCATACAAGAAGATCCATTGAGGTTTTTGCATTTAAGAATAATTGACGCACTTAGGACTCTATCTTCATTTTCTTAAACTTATCTAACAGTGCCAAACTCGCCAAGATTTGATTGGCCATATCGGCATCAAGCTCCCCTTTGGCTAGCGCATAGAGCACTTGATCGGCGTGCTCTGCTTCTGGGGCAGCTAGTAGTTCCTTAAAGATTTCTTTTTGTGTCATGCCTAAATGAATCTGTAATGGCACTAGATTGATTTGCACGGCGCCTCCTTTGATGCCAAAGCGCACCTGGGCCATCTCAATGAGTTCACTACGCTGCTTTTCTTGGAGCTGGGTAAATGAGGGCATTTGGGTGCTTGCATTCGCTGCACTCGCAGCAGAAGCGATGGCAGGTCCTTTGCGAGGCTTTTTATATATCAAGTCATCATCCACAAAAGTCTCCAATCTCACGATGTATACCATTCTGCTGAAATACTACCTTGACTGAAGAGTTTTGACTGAACTTTTGTGGGATCGCTTGTACCCTGCAATTAGAAATACTAAATAATCTTCAAAATTTTAAAGATGCCCCAAATCATCCAAATGATGGCTATAACCAGCATGGTTCGAGAATCTAGCTGGATCTTGAATAACTGTAGCTGCCTATGAGAACACTCAATCGAAACTCGCAAAGCTGACCTCCTTCTGTAGAGAAAGGTATTAGCGTAGAGAGTTAGGTTGGTAATGAATAGTGATAAAGGATGAATTGGATGTAGGTAAGTATTGTCCCCTCCTAGACCCTAATTATAAAGACTACTTTTGCGGGCAATAGTTGATCGCCCACGATGACCCTTGCCGCAATGAATTTGCTCAAGTTGTTAAAGCATGTGGGCTTTCGCCCCAACTTCGTATGCGTTAACTAATAAGACAATAACCTTATTTGCATAAGGGATTACATCATTTTTTTGTCATATGTCTACTAATATTTTGATCCGTATATAGATGAATCAAGCACTTAGAAGCTACATGACATTGTTGCATTGCAACTAAATTTCATCTCGTAAAAAATTCAAAAATTGATTGGACAAGATGGCTCTTCAAGAACAAGATAAATCTATGTTGATGAATCAGTTAAGCGTGCGAATGGTCCCGTTTCGACACAGCATGAATTCACTGATTTGTTGGCAACCAAATTTAGCTTCTGAAAAAATGTATCGTGAATAACTATGTTTGATAGAAAACCCTCTAGCTCACAACTGACCTTTACCAATGAAATTGGTTCGGGATCTAAAGTGCTTGGAAACCTCGAGGGCAATGGCAACGTTCGGGTTTTGGGTCATTTTGTCGGCAATATTACAGAAGTAGCAGAGAGTAAAGCAACCTTAGTGATCGACAAAGATGGTGTTCTGACAGGCGATTTGCACTACACCAATCTCATTGTTGCTGGGACGATTGAAGGCACCATTACCGTAGATGAAAAAATTGAGGTCTACCCTAGCGCCTTGATTCACGGTGATATTCACTATAAATCGATTGATATCCATCCCAATGCCAGAGTCAATGGACTCCTCACTTGCTCAGTTTTAGATAAGGGCGCACAAAAGCCATCTGATGTGATTGCCTTTGATCTGACCAAAAAGATCGCCTCATAATCTACTAACGTCAGCTACTACTTCGGATACTACTCAACGGAGTTCTGTATGTCTTTTAGTATTTCACCTAAAAAAGAATTTCACCTTACCGAGCGTATGACCTACCGCAAAGATAATAAAGAAATGCATTGTGGCTTTCTTTGGAAAAGCGGGTCTTTCATTACAGAGAATCCGCCCAATTTTTTAGCCGAATATGATGAAAATATTGGTATTAGCGTGGGGAGTCAGGACTTTACGGAGGTAAACCTCTCTAGCGAAGGTCAGCACCTCATCTACTTCTCTGAGACCGTGCCACAAGATGAGCAAACAGACTTAAATGCCATTTTTCGGCAGAGCAAAACCACAGATGATTTTGATATTGGCTTTCAACACAAAGGTTGGCAATTGGTCGATATGGACATCGTGATGTGGGGTGAATTATCAATCACTAGCAAGCTCGATACCTAGATCCAGTATCAAGGCTCACCTACTGCATTTGCTCAGCCTCTTGTAGTAAGCCATCAAATACCTTTTCTAGCTTGGCATTAGTTCCTCTAACGCCAGCTACCACTGCTTCAGACCAAGCAAAATACTCTTGCTTGCGTTTGAGATCCCAGCCAGCTGGCGGTGCGACCAAAATATCACGTAGATTGCAAATCTTATCGGCGAGTTTGACAAGCTTGGCCTCATGACTAGCAAAGGGGGCGTGAGCAATTTGCAAGCTTTTACGCACCTCTTTGGCAAGCGATTTATCGTCGGTCAACTCTTTCACAATCGCAGTGACTTTTTTACCAAAATGGTTAATTAACTCTTCTTCAGTCGTTTGGGTATCTTCAAGTACATCATGTAGTAAGGCTGCGCACAGCACATCCCAAGACAACACCCCACCCTCATTTACCAAAACATTGACCAGTTCAATTGGGTGATTGATATACGGAGTGATTTGCGCATCTTTACGCCGCTGATTTTTATGCTTCTCGGCTGAAAATGCCAGAGCTTGGACAAAATGATTAATCATGATGTCATCCATTATAGGGATTGCTATGGTCTTTTTCCATTGACTCCTATTCCACAGTCAAGCTATTCAATACTGACTTGACCAATGACTGCGCCAGGCTTTTGTAAGGCCTCTGCACGGCGCGCAACATACTCCGGATTTTTGATCCCAGTATGCCTATTTGCTTATCAACACTATTGCTTAATATTTTTCGGTTTAAAGCCTAGACAGGCTATGTTGGTATTTGCCAAAACTTGAGCGTCTGGGGTTGTCTTAGACTTGATTTCATATAGCTTACAGCCATAGGGAAACCTCTTGTCCCAGGTAATGTAGAAAAATTGACATTCTTTACAGTTCATTGCGAAACCATAACATCAAGCCATAAGCAGCATCAAGTATTACAAACCGGAATTAAAAAAACCACCCAAAGGTGGTTTTGGTGCTGCTTAGCATCCCGGTTGAAATTCAACCGCTCTCTTAAGCATTTATAACCCTCAGCTAACCTAGCCTGAATGGGTCATTAGAAGATCTAGCCTTTATTCTTCGCCTTTTCTCCATCATGCTGCAAGAGTAACTTGAGTACATTGCTTTGTAGTGAGGTGACATTATCTGGGTTCTCAGCAAATTTACCGAGCTCCTGGCGATCCGACACACTGACAATTTGCTGCAGCTTAGAGATGGTGATCTTCAATTGCTCTGCTGCAAGCTCAGGATGCTTTGATAAAAATTCTAGGCTCATTTCGCTTGCAGCAGCTGCCTTATGACCCTTACCGCCATTGGTATCTGGCGCATGTTCTACACCCATCTCTACCTTAGCCTTTTCTAGTAAGCGCGCAAGCTCTCCATGGGATAGATGCAAACGCTTAGCCTCAGCCTCAATGAGTTCTTGCTCATCGGCTGAAATCACACCATCTTCTAGCATGTGATAGAGCTCATTCATCATTCTTTCGCGCTCAATCCGTAGTTGATCACTGAGTGCAGATGAAAGAATCGCTGCCGGAATTGCAAAAATACCAATCCCCAAGAGCGCTATGACAATGGTAACGGCTCTACCTGCAGGGGTAATGGGAGAAATGTCACCATAACCTACGCTGGCCAAAGTAATCACAGACCAATAAATTGCTTGCGGAATATTTTCAAACTTATCGGGCTGAGCTTCATGCTCAAAGACATAACCTAAACAGGCGGCGAGCATGACAAGTAATAGCAAAATGAAAACCGCAGCCTTCATGACAGGCCACTCGCGTTGAATCACAGTAAATAAAGATTGAGTAGCGCCAGAATAACGCGCTAGCTTTAGTAAGCGCATCAATCTAAAGACTCGCAAGAAGCGCAAGTCAAAGAGGTGATGAAGCAGACTCTCTAAATAGAAAGGCGCAATTGCCATGAGATCAATAATGCTCGTTGGTCTACATGCGTATCTTACGCGTCCTTTGAACCAAGCCTGGTACTTAGGATCCTCAGGGGCGCTATAAATCCTCATGATGTATTCTGTCGAGAAAATCACCACTGCAATGGTATCGAGAATAATAAATTCAGAATGTAGGTGGTAACTAATACTGTGGACTGATTCAAAAATTACCGCTAACACGGACACAATGACCCAGCTCACAATAAACATATCAAAGATGTAATGCAGCTTGCCACTGGTCGGTGTTTCATTGACTAGGGCATAAATCTTATAACGATAGGATTTGTCTTTGTTGAGCTCTAAAAACTCGTTGAACGCTGGTGCCAAAGCGCGGAAGAGTTTAAGTAAACGCAGTAAACGTAGGGCTCTTAGAATCCGTAAATCAGCCTCAAAGAAAGCGCTTAAGTAGAACGGCAAGATCGATACCAAATCAATGAGGGCAAATGGGCTCTTGCAGTAAGCAAGACGAGGATATTTAGCCGAACTAAAGGCAGGATCTTCTGGCGCAACATACACGCGCAAGACGTATTCAATCGAAAAGATAGCCAGCGAGACCACATCAAAAATATGAAAGAGGTGTTCCCGAGTTTCGTAAAAAACCGGAATATGCTCAAGCACTAAACCTACCATATTGAGTACGATCATGTACGCAATGAAGCGCTCGAACTGGTTGCAATAATTGGTTTTAATCTGGTGATTAAAGAATAAGTCAAACATCCGCTTACGGATGTGTAAGTTCAAACTAGACAATGAAATCGACTGGAGATTCATAATTTAAATTCTCCAATTCTGATCAGGTAAAAACCGGTATCGCAAAGACTCAGGCGAATTTGTAAGCCGCTGACGAGTCTTTCCCCAGGCTCTAGTGGAGATACTCCGGGAGGCCCTGCCGGATTGGCGGTCAGTTTTTCAAAGATGAGAGCTCCGCTATTGAGCAGATCTGTTTTATTACATTTAGCTGTATATGCTGGACCAGCCGGATTTAAAAGATTGACATAGCTCTCAAAAGGACCTTTGGCTCCAAAAAGTGCTTCAACGCAATTTTTCCAGTGGTTTGGCTTGACACCTTTAATCAATTTTTCATCTTCATCTATCGGTGTGCATGCTGCAGGTTCAATAGAATCATTGGCTTCGCTCTTGCTAGAAAGAGCCTCAAACCAGGCAACGATCTCTTCGGCGTTATCTTGTGATGTTGCTATCTTATCTGCGTTTTGATAGTTTCCTATTCCAAGATAGATCACTAGAAGCACGTTAGCCAATACAATCAAAATAAAGAAATAGTCCGAAACGCGCATGTCGCGAAATAAAATTTGGATATTCTTGCCCAACACGCTCTCCCAGCTTTTCTTTAGTTAATAGCGACTATCTTGCCGCTTTTAATTACTGTATATTCAGATATTGAGTTAATAAGACTGCCACTCGGGGATTATCAATGTTTTTCCAAACGCTTCTGCAAAGTTTAATCAAGAAAAAGCGAGCCAAACCAGCTGAGCCTTCTCAAGAATTATCCCCAATGGCTCAAAACATACTGCAAAAACTGGCTGAGCACGATAAAAACAAGGGTTTATCCCCGGATGATGCCAGTAAGTCAGAACTCCCAGGCAATCAGTAGCTAACTTGGCTTTAAGCCATTCTCTTTGAAGAATTTTATGTCTCAAGCCATTATTTTCGACGTTGAAGCCACCGATAAGACGGATGCCGTCATTATTGAAGCCGCTGCTTTAGATGTCACCTCAATCAATCCATTATCTGTTGGCAACCCTTGGGTGCAACGGTATAACCCAGGCAAGCCAATTAGCTTAGGTGCACTGGCCACCCACCACATCATGGATGAAGAGCTAGTGGACTGTCCGGCTAGCAGCTCATTTAAGTTACCTGTTGGCACCAAGTACATCATAGGTCATAGCATTGATTTTGACTGGGAGGCGATTGGCAAACCTGAAGTCAAACGCATTTGTACCCTTGCCTTGGCTCGTAGTCTTTGGCCGGATCTCGATAGCCATACGCAAAGTGCCCTGCTTTATCACTTTGAACGTTCGACCGCTAGAGAGCAACTGCGTAATGCGCATAGTGCATTAGCGGATGTGTGGATTTGCTCCAAGATACTTGGGCAGATTATTGAGAAGCTCAAACCTGCTTCTCTGGACGCTTTATGGGAAATGTCTGAGAAGTCTCGCATTCCGACGATCATGCCTTTTGGCAAACACAAAGGTGAATTGATTAGCCAGGTGCCGTCAGACTATAAGCAGTGGATGCTACGTCAGGACAATGTTTCTGAATACCTTCGCAAAGCATTGCAGACTTAAAGCTTCGCTTCTGATTACCTTAGTGCTGCTTATATGTTGAGGTCACTAGCTTTTCTGTATACGCAATCGCTACTGCTGAAAATACAAAGGTCATGTGAATAACGGTTTGCCACAGCAAGGTTTTTTCATCGTGTGAGGACGCATTAATAAAGGTCTTGAGCAAATGAATTGATGAAATTCCAATAATGGCAGTTGCCAGCTTCACCTTGAGTACGCCTGCATTGACATGCGATAGCCACTCAGGCTGATCTGGATGGTTCTCTAGCTCCAAACGCGACACAAAGGTTTCCCAACCACCAACGATGACCATCACCAACAAATTAGAGATCATCACCACATCAATCAGACCCAACACAATGAGCATGAGTGCAGTTTCTGTCATATTTTTCTCTGACATCATGCTAATCAGATGGGCCAACTCTAACCAGAACTGCCATACATAAACACCTTGGGCAACAATCAGGCCAATGTAGAGCGGTGCCTGCAACCAGCGGGACATAAATATCCAGCGTGGCAGTGGGCGTAATTTTTTATCTATGAAGGTTTGCTTGTCATCGATCATGTTTGGATTTTATCCATATTTATGACATTTTTATAGCCTCATTACACATATCTTGTGTAGGGGGATTCTGATGACTTTCGCCTTGACTAGGGAATAAGGAATCCGTGATTTCCTTATTCCCCTTCTAGGCAGCTGCTGCTTATTTTTTCTTTACTGCTGATTTTTCTTACTGATACTTGCGGCTAAATACTGGGGCATTACTACGCTCATTGCGCTTGGTGTTTTTTAGTACGGCGCAGTAAGACAAAATCATGATGATTGCAAGTGAAGCGCCGTTAAAGTTATTTAATAGTTCCATTTGATTTCTCCTAGTGTGTGTTTACGTTAATTGGTTTTTGCTTCTATTTTGCTTCTATGTATTCAGAATATTGACTTACTGGCTCACGAAATGAGCTAGTAAAATTTGCTTTGTTATTTGTTGTTTTTTATTCATTTTTTTCATTGTTTGTTCTATTGTTTGTTTCATTTTTTTGCTTGTTCTTTAGCGCACTACTGGCAACTCATCCCACTGTGTGGTGTAGTTTGGTGATTTGTTGCCCGATCTCATCTTCCAGTCTTGCTTGGTGCCAGATGCTGCGGTTTTGATGGCGGCATTCCCAAAGCGGCTATTGATTGAGTCCATAGCCTTCATGAGTCCAGCGGACTTGCCTTTGACTTCCATGTCATCAAATAGCGATTGCTGCATCGTCGGTTTATCAGCCAAGAGATTCAGAATGACTCCTGCTTTCTTGTACTTAAAGCCTGCTTTGTAGATTTGCTTTAAACCTTTTAATGCGGCGCTAGTCAGCGTTAAGGTGTTGTCACTAGGATCACTCAGAACTACTGTGATGCTTTGATGATGTTGTGGCTCAAATGGTTTGTGCGGGTTAGTTTGCACAAAGATTGTGAGCGCGCCCGTAACCGACTTCTGGCTTCTGAGCTTCTCAGCACCTCTTGCGGCATGAGTGGCAACAGACTCAGACAACCCTTCCATTGAAGTCACTGGCTTACCAAAACTTCTTGAGGAAATAATTTGTTGTTTAGCTGGCGCCACTTCTTCTAACTGTAGGCAAGATACTCCGCGCAACTCATAGCAAATACGCTCGATCACAACGCCAAACTGTTGACGCATGGCTTGTGGCGATATTTGTACTAGATCAAATATGCTATGGATCTTGAGCTCTTTGAGTTTCTTGGCAGTCTTCCCACCAATGCCCCACACCTCACCTACCGCTGTCTCGGCCATCCACTGATAGAGCGCTGCTTTAGGCATGGAGCTGATATCACACACGCCAGCAAACTGAGGGTGTTTTTTTGCCAAATGATTTGCTAACTTGGCAAGCGTCTTACTAGCCCCAATACCAACGCATACCGGCAAGCCTGTAGTGTCTTTAACATCTTGCTTCATGATTTGCCCCAAGCTAGTGGGATCAGCATATTGCTTGAGTACTGTCTCGATTTGCAGAAAGCTCTCATCAATGCTGTAGACCTCTAAATTGGGTGTGAACTTTCTTAAGACTTCTACTACTCTGCCACTCATATCGCCATACAAGGTGTAGTTTGATGAATAGGCTTGGATACCATGTTGCTGAGCCAGATCTTTCATCTGAAACCAAGGTGTACCCATCTTCACACCCAGCGCTTTGACTTCAGCACTACGCGCTACGGCGCAACCATCGTTATTCGATAGCACCACCATCGGTACATCTTCTAGCTTGGGCGCAAATACACGCTCGCAAGATACATAGAAATTATTTACATCGACCAGCGCGAAGAGTTGATTAGTTTGGCCGGCTTGGTTCATGCGGACCTTCCGTTTCTGCTGCTAGCGTGGCTGTACTTACGCACTACCCCAACGACCACACCCCAGATTTGGAGTTCGCTGTTCTCATTAAAGGTAATGGGCTCGTAATTGGCGTTCTCGGGCTGCAGCTCAGTTTTGCCACGCAGTTGATAGAGGCGCTTGATGGTGTACTCATCATCCACTACGGCAACGACGATATCTTTGTGTTTTGGCTTGAGGGCTTTATCCACTACTACCTTGTCGCCGTCACAAATACCCGCGCCCATCATCGAGTCCCCTTTGACGGTAAACATGAAGGTGGCTGGCTTGTTTTGGACTAAGTAGCTATTGAGATCCAGACCTTCCTCGGCATAATCGGCTGCTGGACTCGGAAATCCGGCTGAAATACGGTGACTTAAGAGCTTGAACTCATACGCAGAATGAGCTCCTAAGGCCTGTGGGGCCTGGCTTAAGGTCGATTTTGGGGAGATCAGCTGAGTCGTCATAGTGATTAATATACTGTATATCCATACAGTATATGTAAAAACCTGAAAAATGACTCTGTTTTTGTTGTTTTGCTGCTGATCCCCCCTTTTTCTAGTCATAAACCCCAAGTTCTTTAGCAGGGGAAGCACCACATAATGACTCTGAGAATGCATGTAAAAGCGCATGCACTAATCAGAAAATAGCAGTAGGAGACGAATGAAGACTTACAAAATAGCTTCGATTCCAGGTGATGGGATTGGCAAAGAAGTCATACCTGAATGCGAGAAAGTATTAAACGCTTTAAGTAAAAAACACCCTCAGGTAGCCTTTGCCTTTGAGCACTTTGATTGGGGCGGCGACTACTACCGCAAGCACGGCATCATGATGCCTCATGATGGCCTAGAGCCCTTACGCTCTAAAGATGCCATCTTGTTTGGTTCAGCTGGCGACCCTGATATTCCGGATCACATTACGCTGTGGGGTTTGCGTCTCAAAATTTGCCAAGGCTTTGATCAATATGCCAATGTGCGCCCCACTCGCATTCTTCCTGGCATCCAAACTCCCTTGCGCAATTGCAAGCCGGAACAATTGGACTGGGTGATTGTGCGGGAGAACTCAGAAGGCGAGTATTCCGGGGTAGGCGGCAGAGCCCACCAAGGCCACCCAATTGAAGTGGCGTCCGATATGAGCATCATGACGCGTGTTGGCGTAGAACGTGTACAACGCTTTGCCTTTAAGCTCGCGCAGTCTCGACCCCGTAAGCACCTCACAGTCATTACCAAGTCCAATGCCCAGCGACACGGCATGGTGATGTGGGATGAAATCGCTCAACTAGTGGCCAAAGATTTTCCAGATGTGACTTGGGATAAAGAATTAGTCGATGCTGCTACCGCTCGCATGGTCAATCGTCCTGAATCACTCGATACGATTGTGGCTACCAATTTGCATGCGGATGTCTTAAGTGATTTGGCAGCAGCGCTTGCCGGCAGTTTGGGTATTGCCCCCACCGCCAATCTTGATCCTGAAAGACGGTATCCATCGATGTTTGAGCCGATTCATGGTTCGGCATTTGACATTATGGGCCAGGGCTTAGCAAATCCCATTGGTACGTTTTGGTCTGCAGTCATGATGCTCGACTTCTTGGGAGAAAAGGAGCTTGGCAAGATACTCATGCATGCAATTGAAATCATCACTGCTAATCCGAAATTACATACTCGTGATTTAGGAGGCTCTGCAATGATGAGTGATGTGACTAATGCAGTAATTCAGGAGATTTCAAAATGAAAGTGTTTTCACTAATTAAACTTGCCGTACTTTCTTTCAGCTTTATCTCGGTTGTCAGTGCACAGCCATTCCCCGATAAAACGATCCAATACATCATCCCCTTTCCACCTGCTGGAGAGTCGGACTTAGTGGCACGCTATCAAGCCGATATTTCTGCTAAAAAGTTCAAGCAACCGATGGTGGTCATGAATCGCGCAGGTGCCGGTGGTGCACTTGTCTGGAGCGCTCTCAATACCTATCCCGCCGATGGCACCACAGTAGTCGGTGTCAATATTCCCCATACGATCTTGCAGCCATTGCAAGAAGGTATTCAGTACAAGACCGATGACATCAACGCAATCTACTACTACCACTTCACTCCAGATGCCCTCATGGTCTCCGCTGATAGCCCTTATAAGACCTATCAAGATCTGATTGCCGCCGCTAAAAAGGATCCTGGCAAGATCAACCTTGCTGGCTCTGCGCAATATTCTGCAAACCATATGGCAGTAGAGCGCTTAAATAAATTAGCGGGTGTAAAAATTAATTACGTTCCTTTTAAAGGTACGGGAGATTTAATTACTGCCTTAATTGGGATGCACGTAGATGGCGCCATGGGTTATCTACCCTTAGCAATTCAACAAAAATCTAAGGTGCGTACACTGGCGATTGCCACTGAAAAACGTAATCCTGCCCTACCAGATGTACCCACATTTAAAGAATTAGGTCTGAACTGGGTGGATGGCGCCTACCGCGGCGTTGCAGTACCCAAGGCTACGCCACTAGTCTTACAACAAAAACTGTCTGATTATTTTGCACAGCTCAATGCCGACTCTGAAACGAAGAAAAAATTAGAAGACTCGGGCTTTGTGATTGTCGATATCCCACTCTCAAAAATGCCGGCATTCATGAAAGAGAAAATTCCTCAGGCAATGGAAGATGCAAAGAATGCTGGGATGATTAAATAATTACTGAATAAGTTGATAAAGCAATATATTCATTTGTCTTCATAAAAACAAAAGCTACCATGTCGGTAGCTTTTGTTTTGCAGGTAGAGTAAAAATTAGACATCACTCATGAAATCACCGCCACCGCTGTCATCCCATGAGCTTGCGCCACCATCATCCCAAGAGCTGGCATCACGCACACCAAAGTTAGGATCCAAAGATGCTGGACCGCCCACTTGGTTCATATTGGAGTTGGTATTGGCATTGGAATGTCCGTTATCGTGACCGCCCATGAGGTTGCTGGCTAATGCTTGACCAGCATACATACCAGCACCCAATGCAGCGCCAGTGGCAAGACTACCCATCAAACCACTACCCATACCGCCTGCTGCCGGTGCTCCAGGGTAACCGGGACCGCCAGGGCCACCGGGACCACCAGGATAGCCAGTAGGGCCGCCCGGAGTTCCAGGATAACCTGCGCTTGGGGCGTTATAGACCTGTACTGCTTGATCTTTACGACGCTTCATCACAATAATGACGCCGACTACCAAGATGGCAATCAAACCCCAAAAGAGTGGATTGCTAAAAATGGAAGATGAGGGCGAACTAGCAACAGAACTACCTGCGCCACTGGCGAGTTGTACTTGCAGTTTTTGCACGGATTCTGGTTGAGCAAAAGGCAAACCAGGAGCTAAGTTTTGCGCTTTAATGAAATGATCGCGCGCAACTTCTACCTTACCTTCTTTGAGATAAAGCTCAGATGCCACGTAGTGCGCCTTTGCGCTATTCGGATGGTTTTGGAGCACTTCTTTCATCATGGCATCAGCTTTAGCCATCTGCCCAGATTGCACCGCTTTATATACCTCTGGCAAAGTGGCTTCGGCAAATGCGACGTTGCTAGTTAACAGTACCGCCGCTGCGAATACGCCAACAAATAAATGGGTTACTTTACGAATGTTCATCAAGACTCCTTATAGGATGTTTCGTGTGAATTTCATTATCCCTAGTTTGGGGATTTTTGCTATTCCCTACTCATATTGGGTCTTTAGAGGGGATTTCAAGGTCTAAATACTTAGACTATCTCGGCAATCTCGCCCTTGGCAGAGATTAAATAGGCCTTAGCTGGCTTATCTGGGCGTATTCTGGCCAGCTCTTGTTTGTAGTTACTGAGTTGTACCCGGTACTTGTTATGCGCCTCACTGCCCGCCTCGGGGATCGTGAGCTTGTAGTCGAGGATGGCCAAGTGATCGTCAAACTCTACTAAGCGATCTAGGCGGAAACTTTTGCCATCTAGACTAACAACATCAATCTCATTCCAGGCCTGTACCCACTGATTTGCTGTGAGATATTGGGCAAGCTCTTGAGTATGGAGAACAGTATTTGCCTGGTCTAGTGCTTTGTTTGCTAACTCCTCACTAACATCAAGCCAGCGAGCTACTTGATCCACGCTCATAGACTCTGGATTTGTTGCCCCAGTTTGCAGGGTGAGATGCTCTAGCAGTTGATGAAAGCGCACGCCCTCTTCCAATATTTTGGCGTTATCAGGTGTGCTGCTATCTTCTTGAAATATTTCCAAGCTGAAGCCGCTTTCGATATCTTTGATTTGCTGCTCATGACTCGCCTTAGCTGCACTCCACGAAACCTCAAAGTCATCCATCATGAAATTCTTTGGATTGACCGTCTTTTGGCTTACTGGCGCCTGAGTTTTACTTTCTACTAACCCTGCTTGATCTTCAAGGACAGCCAACTGCCCTAGCGTCGCTCTGCCATACCAAGACTTCTCATCTAGGCCTGTAGGATTATTTGCGGTAGGCGCTTTTGCCACACCACTAATCCAAAGTCCCTGCTTTGCTCTGGTCATTGCAACATAGAGCAGATTCCAGTTTTCGTTCTTGCCAATGAGCAGCTCGCGCTCACGCACTTCACTACGAGGATTGGTTAAGGTGGCCGTGGTATACATTGACAAATGACTAGGACTTTCGCTCTCGGGCGGCCAATCCAATAAGACGCCACGATGATCTGCCTTGCCTTCAGTATGGTTCGCGTCGAGCACGATCACAAATGGTGATTCCAAACCTTTTGCCCCATGAATCGTCATCATGCGTACGCGTTTGTTTTTATCTTCCTCAGATAAGTCACTCTCTTCGTCAAGCTCTACCAGATCAGGCTCCGCATCCACGTCACCCTCGTCTGGGGTTTCATCATCATCGCCACGCCGAATGGTGTTGATCTCTTCAATAAAGCGACCCAGACTTGGATAACGGCCGCCATCTTGATTGAGTGCCAGCTCTAGGAAGGCATCGAGGTTCGCCAAGACTTGTGCACGGGCAATTTCTTGAGAGGCACTCGCATATTTGATGCGCACGTCACTCTCTTGATAAATACGATCAAGTAAGTCATGAACTGGCAGACGCTCACCTAGCATGCGCCAATGCTCTAAATACCGCGCCGCCTGCATTAAACTGGCATCTAGACTATCTTGCAGGGCATCCCACCAAGAGTGATATTGATCTGATGTCATTGCCATGGCAAGAATTTGCATTTGATTTTCGGTAAATGCAAAGATCGGGCTTCTCAATACCTGGGCAAGTGGCAAATCATGGCGGGGCGTGACTAAAACAGTTAAGAGCGCGATGAGGTCATCAATCTCTAAGGTATTTAATAATCCACCGAGTCTTGAGCTCTCAAAAGCCAGGCCTGCCTCACGTAGCGCACGCTCAAATTGCGGTAGATACTTGCGACGCTTCACCAACAATAAGAAGTCACTCTCTCTAGCCTTGCGCCAGACTTCTTTTCCATTTTCACGATCGACTACAGGACGAGTCTGCATGAGATGCTGGATCAATGCGCTGACCCGCTGCCCCTCAACGAAGCGCTGAGTGACATCAGCAGTTTGTCGCGCATCTACAATCGCCCGCTCAAAAGCACTGCCCGCTCTTTGCTCAAGCTCTTCGGCCTCGTATTTCACGAGGGGTAATAAATAAGCCTCACCCTCGCTTGAGTATTGTGGGTTTAGAGCATTTCCTGCTGGCGCCTTCCACAGGGTATTTTGCGCTGTAAATGGATAGGACTCAGGCAATTGATCAGTACCGAATATCTGATTGACTGCTTCATTAATTTTCGGAGCATTGCGACGGGTCGTATTTTGATTCAATGAGGCTGCATTCATTTCTTTTAATAAGAAAGCCTGCGCATCATTAAATAATCTCGGGTCAGCACGGCGGAATCGATAAATCGATTGCTTTGGGTCTCCGACGATAAAGACGGTGGGTTTGGATTCATCCTGACCGTAACCCTCTAACCACGCCCGCAAAATTTGCCATTGCAAGGGATTGGTATCTTGAAATTCATCTACTAAAATATGTTTGTACTTCGCATCCAGTCGAGACTGCAAATAGGCTGCATTAGCAGAGTCCGCCATTAACTGACTAACCCCAATTTCCAAGTCATCAAAGTCACGCACACGCATGGACTCTTTTGTTGCGTTAACGTGATCCATCATTGCAGCACTCATTGCAAACCAGGCTTCATTAAGAGCTAAGGCCTCTTGCTCTTTTTTCCAAGCAACAAACTCTAAGAAAGCGCTTGCCCAAGCCTGCTTATAAGTCACATGCTCTTGCTCACGATCTAGCTCACCCTCTTTTTTGAGGTATTTCTTAAGATCACCTGCCGCTTTGTCGTTCGAGGTGCGATTGGTTTCGTCTTGAGTCAAAAATACTGACTGCAATATCGACGCTATCTCCATCACATCACCGCCACTAGCCTTTAAATCCATTGCCATCTGAATGGTGGGCGCATAAGCCATTTCTGTAGCACTGCTATTACTAAAGCAGCGATGCAAATACTCTAAGTCTGCTTTAGCGTTGATACCGTTCCAGACTCCATTGAGCGGATTATCAATCTTTAATCTCGATAAATCCGTTTTGAGTTTTTCTATGGGGGTAGTGCCGTGCGCTTTACATGCATGCGAGAAAAACGTCCAAGCGCCTCTTTGCTTAAAGAGGCTGTAATTACTCATTAAGAACTTTTGCGTTTCACTTGCGCCAAGAGCCTTTAGCAAGACGTCGTAATGCGCCTTAATACCTTCGGGTAAATTACCCCACCAATCATCTAAACACTCATCTTGCAAACGCTTTGCGTCTTCTCGCAAACTAAAGCCAGGCTGAATACCGGTTGATATCGGCGCCACCCCTAAGAGCCTACCAAACCAACCATGGAAGGTATCGATCACAATACCTTGTGGGCTTGATAGTACTTTGGCATAGAGAGACTTGGCGGAAGGCAGTAATACCTTCGCTTCATCGACAGTCAAGCCGCGATCAGTTAAATGCTGGAGCAACTCTTCATCACTAGATTGCGAAAACTCTTCCAACAAACGATAGAGACGATCACGCATCTCTTGCGCTGCTTTTCTGGTGAAAGTGAGCGCGAGGATTTCTTGAGGCTTAGCTCCTGCTAGTAGAAGGCGAGTCATTCGAGTGACTAATAGCCAAGTCTTTCCGCTACCTGCGCATGCAGATACGATTACGGAGCGATGGGGATCGCAAGCAATATTGACCGGGAATGTAGAGTTACTCACCACATCCCCTTTCTGCAGATGCCTCTGGCTTCGCAATACTGACAAACACTATCGGGTGCAAATGCCATTAGAGGTTTACCAGACCACAGTGATTGCACATCCTCAGTCATTTGCTCAGAAAACGCTTGCATCAGGTCTGACATTTCTGCGATGACTACTGAACGTTCAACCCCATTACCCTCTTTTTTCACCTCAGTTTTTAAGGCGACCCACTCGGCAGCACTCACTGCGTACCCGGGGATCTTCTTACTCTCATTGGAGGCCCTGGCATAGATTAATAACTGAGGGTCATCTAGCAGCACCTCGGAGCGCTGCTTTACTTTGGTGAGACTCTGATTCTTATAGTCAATGACCGATGCAACCTTTGGATCATGAACGCTTACATCAAAGCGATCTGCATAACCCTCAATTCGAATGTGACGCTCGTTACCATCGACATCCGTAAATGGCAGATCAAAGCCGACCTTCACTTCGGCATCGTGGAACTGCCAACCTTGAGCCTCACGATCTAACTGCCATTGAATAAAACTGGGGATTTGTTTTTGCCAATCCCTTAAGACGCCTAAAACTCTGGCATCACCTTCGATTAAACGCTTAAAGACTTGTTCGGAGATGAGTATGAGCTGATCTTGCATCCAAGCTCTGCGCATCTCTGGATCAGTTGTGATTGCTGTGACAGATTTTTGCGCTTCACTTTTCATGGCGTGATAAAAGTTACGCAAGATCTTGTGTAGCGTTTGCCCCGCGAGAGAGGCATCAAAGCCCTCTTCAAAGCCTTTTAGCTTGCGCAAGCCTAGTAGGCTGCGTACGTAGTATCGATAAGGGCAGTCACGCAAAGCTTTGTAAGCACTTGGACTCATCGAGACCGGCATCGGCAAATCCGAATCCAATGTTGCGATCGACATTTGTGATGGGGCTGCTAAAGCACTGCGAGGTGTAAATAAGGCGCTGGCATTTTGTGTCTGCCAATTGGGCAAACCTATTTGAAGGCGCTGGATCCAAGCAGATGGTCTTAGGGGCTCTCCACCCTTACTCTTGCTTTGCCAGAGGAGATCGACACTTTGAAAAGAGATGAGTAGCTGAGATAAATCTCGCGCCTGCTGAATAAACTGCGCCTCGATACTCGATCCACCCAAGAGTCGATTTAAGGCATCTGAGAAAAATAATGGTGGCTCTGAAAACGCAGGAAGTTGCTGTTCATCACAACCTACCATCACAATAGATTCAAACTCCCTAAAACGCGTGGAGCTGAGTGGCAGGATGCTTAAAGTAGCCGCTGCATTAATGCCCTTCTCTTCATAAGAAGACTCTTCGATGACAGTCTTTAATAAACTCAGCCATTCGTTTAAGCGCATGGCAATTTGCTGATGCTCTACATCAAAATCAAATGTTTCCAAAAGCTCAAGTAATTGCTTGCCAGCAGAATCTTTTTCTAAGCCCTGAGTCATTCCCATGAGCTCAAGATCATCCATCAGATACTGATGCGCAAGAGCGCAATTGATCTTGATTCCACGCCAGCGATTGAGTCGACCACGAATGGATTGCAGGAGCTCCAGCAAAAGCGGATTAGGTGCAGCAGAACGATGCGCGACCGATCCCTCGATCGCCATATGAAAAGTTTCCCAGCCAGATTTAGCTTGGCTAGCAATCAAAATATCCTCAAACTGCGCCACTAATCCATTTAAAGATTCTGGATCACGCGTGCTGTTGAAGTTAAGACACTTACCAAGGTCTAAGAATGGATTTTGTAAGAACTCCAATAGGTCAGCAGCGCTAGGCCCTTCAGGTGGAGCACGTAACAACTCAAGCCAACTATTGAGCGCTGCAGCAGCTCTGGTAGTAGATAACTTCCAACCCGTTTCATCTTGGATCTTGAGGGATGGGCCAAGACGCGCTAGTAGTGCTCGCGCCCTTCTGGCTACGAGACGATCTTGCGCTACTAAGGCGATATTCGTTTTACCGCTAATTAACTGTTGCTCAATTGTTTTAGCCGTTGCCCACGCCAACTCTTCAAATCGCTTCGCGGCAATCAAATGCCAATGCTCTGTGTGTGCATTGCTAATATTGGCTTGAATAGTTTGCAGCTTTTGCTCTTCAGGCATCTGGGGGCTTAATGCCTCTGACCAGAGTGCAACTGATTCCCAATTCATCGTCACCTCAACTGCGGGAGCGTGCTGTGCAAAATCCGTTAGATATTCTTGAATGAGCTGCTTATCAATCGGGGTTGGATCTGCTGTCTCTACCCAAATTAATGGCCTTGCATTTGCTGGTGCAATTTTTTGGGCAGCCTCAAGATGGGCGGCCATAGCAAATTGCTTTCTAAATGCAGGATCGCTTGAGCTGGTGATGTACCTCCAAAAGGTCAGTAATACTTGCGCTTCTTGATCCACTACTTTTTTGGCAAGAGTTGGGTATGCCTGACCAATAGCGCGATCTAACAATGGCTCTAGGGTTTCGACCCAAGATTGCGTGTTTTGCGTAATGAGCTCTGCTTGATTTGAAATCAACTGATGTAGCTCTTGCTGAAGACTAGGTGCTATTGAGTTAGATAAGGTATCGCAAGCTGCAATGATGGCTTGCGCCAATCCCCATGAGCCCGCTTCAGTTTCAGCCTTGAACCACGATTGCAGCTCTTTGTGTTTGCGAAGCGTGGCGTATACAGATAACCATCGCTCTAAATCAGTTTGTTTTTTTGGGAACTTCCATGCTCCTGGCGCCGCTTCTAGCCAGTCGTTAAAACTCATCACTTGGGGTAGAAAGGCGATGTGGCTCGGTAGATCCTTAGGTCGATACTGCTCTAAAGCCGTCCTCACTCCCATGAGCGGTCCAGCAGTACTGAGCACCACTAAGGGGCGTTGATTGGTTTGCACTGCACAATTCCAAATACCCTCGGCGAGCGATTGCAGTGCACCAGCGTTGGGTGCTATTGACCAAGCATATGGCTGCTTTTGCTCGTTTAGGGTTGGAAATGGGTGCGGCATTGAGGGTAGTTCTATGGCTTCTTTTGAGAATTTAGGCAGAAAGTGTGGCTTATTGCTAATATAAGCGCTGTATCGTAATCACTATATAAAACTAAGTAAGACTAATTAAGGAATTTTCATGAGTGCCGGCATCAAATATGTAACTGACGCTTCTTTCGAAGAAGACGTTCTCAAGTCCGATAAACCTGTTCTCCTGGACTTCTGGGCTGAATGGTGTGGTCCTTGCAAGATGATCGGCCCTATCCTTGAAGAGCTGGCTGGTGAGTACGGCGACAAGATCCAAATCGCCAAGATGAACGTGGATGAGAACCAAGGCGTTCCAGCCCAGTTCAATATTCGTGGCATTCCGACGTTGATCCTCTTTAAGAACGGCACTGTTGCCGCTCAAAAAGTAGGCGCTTTGGCCAAATCCCAGTTGACGGCATTTATTGATAGTCATCTGTAAATAGTCCTCGATCACAGGTTCACTGGGTTAGCCTGTGGTTCTTAGCTGTTTTTAGTGTAATATCTGTTTCATTAGTAGTTCAACGCACTTCCAGTGCCCCTCTTTTTTAGCAAACTCCCCCCAAATATTCCGCTTTTCAATTCTGTCTGATGTCCATCTAGACAGCGATACCCCAAAACACATTTACACCCTTATCTACACCCGAGAACCACATGCAATTATCTGAACTCAAAGTACTCCACGTATCCGCCCTGCTTGAAATGGCTGCTAGTCTGGAGATTGAAAATACGCAACGTATGCGCAAACAGGAGTTGATGTTTGCCATCCTGAAGAAACGCGCCAAGGAAGGTGAATCTGTTTTTGGTGATGGGACTTTGGAGGTGTTGCCTGATGGCTTTGGTTTCTTGCGCTCCCCAGATGCCTCTTATATGGCTTCTCCAGATGACATCTATATTTCTCCTGCCCAGATCCGCCGCTTTAACCTGCACACTGGTGACAGCGTTGAAGGCGAGGTTCGTACCCCTAAAGATGGTGAGCGCTACTTTGCCCTGGTGAAGGTAGACAAAATCAATGGCTTAGCTCCTGAGGCCCTGAAGAACCGCATCATGTTCGAGAACTTGACGCCGCTGCATCCAAATCGTGTCATTCAGCTAGAGCGTGACATTAAGGCGGAAGAGAATTTAACTGGTCGCATCATCGATATGATCTCCCCGATTGGGTATGGCCAGCGTGGCTTGATCGTGTCTTCACCTAAGTCCGGTAAGACCGTGATGATGCAGCACATCGCTCATGCGATTTCTGCAAACAATCCCGATGCCATTTTGATCGTATTGTTAGTGGATGAGCGTCCTGAGGAAGTAACCGAGATGCAACGCTCCGTTCGCGGTGAAGTTGTTGCCTCTACATTCGATGAGCCCGCTGTGCGTCACGTTCAAGTTGCCGAGATGGTGATTGAAAAAGCCAAGCGCTTAGTCGAGATGAAAAAAGACGTCATCATCTTGCTTGACTCGATTACCCGTCTGGCTCGCGCCTACAACACTGTCATTCCTTCATCCGGAAAAGTACTCTCTGGTGGTGTGGATGCAAACGCATTGCAACGTCCAAAACGCTTCTTCGGTGCCGCGCGTAACGTGGAAGAAGGCGGTTCGCTCACCATCATTGCTACCGCTTTGATTGAAACTGGTAGTCGTATGGATGACCTCATCTACGAAGAGTTCAAAGGTACTGGCAATATGGAAGTACACCTTGAGCGTCGTTTGGCTGAGCGTCGTGTTTATCCATCAATTAACCTCAACAAGTCTGGTACCCGTCGTGAAGAGTTGCTGGTTAAAGCCGAGAACCTCCAGAAAATCTGGGTATTGCGTAAATTATTGGCCGATATGGACGATATTGAAGCGATGAACTTTATCGTTGATAAGCTCAAATCCACCAAAAACAATGGTGAATTCTTTGATTTAATGCGTAAGGGTGGCTAATTTAGGCTCTCGAAGTCGGTAAAAGTGCGCTTTGTTGTTGATTTCATGGCATAATTTCGCCTTTACCGCTTTAATCATTTGCATTTAACTTGGGTAAGTATTTAGGTTTAAAGACCAAAACGGCTGCCCGCTAATAGGACTCAATAATGAAACCTGGCATTCACCCCGAATATCGTGAAATCGTCTTTGTAGACGTTTCTAATAACTTCAGCTTCAAGACTCGCTCCACAATGTCTACTAAAGAGACAATCAAGTGGGAAGACGGCAAGGAATATCCTTTGTCCAAGATCGAGACTTCATCTGAGTCACACCCTTTCTACACTGGTACCCAGAAGATTATGGATACTGCCGGTCGTGTTGAGAAATTCCGTCAGAAATTCGGTACTAAGGCTGTTGCTAAATCTACTGGTGATGGCGCTGCTAAAACAGCTGAGAAAAAAGCTGCTGCTGCAGAAGCTAAAGCTGCTGAAAAGCCAGCTAAGAAGAAGGCTTAATAATAGGCTTACTAACAAAGGGGCTGGGTATTCACTATTCACCCTCCCCTGCGAGATAATCAAGGCAGCGTTTGCTGCCTTTTTTATTGCTAGTTTTATATGGTCAAACTCACCGCCGCCGCCACCACCTCTATTCCACGCGTCATTATTTTTGCGTTGACCTTGGTCTATGGTTTTGCCGGCCTCTTTGCGCGTGACCCCTGGAAGAACGAAGATGCCATTGGATTTGGTGGCATGTGGACTTTGCACAGTGGCAAAGCACTTGATTGGATTGTTCCGCACCTTGCGGGACGTGATGTTTCTCTTGGCGCACCCTTTCCCTACTGGCTAGGCGCCACCCTGATGGATTTGTTTGGTCCATTCATTGGCATGACTAATGCTGCGCGCCTCTATGCGGCAGTTTGCTTCTTTGCTGCTGCACTAGCCATTTGGTATGCGACTTATCTATTAGGACGCCGCCCAGAGGTTCAGCCGATGGTGCTGGCAGTTGGCGGTCAACCTGGTCGTAAAAATTACGGCATGACCATGGCTGATGGTGCGCTCTTGATTTTCTTAGCCTGCGTTGGACTTGCACAGCGTGCGCATGAGACTACGCCGATGATGGCGCAACTCATGGGCATCAGCATTGTCTTGTACGGCACAGTGCGCGGTTTAGATAAACCTTGGCAAGGCGGCTTATGGACTGGTCTTGGTATTGCGATCGTTGCCCTCTCAAGCAACCTTACCTTGAGCTTAATCATCGTGAGCTCCACCATCATTGCAGTACTCGCTAGCAATGCGAAGTTGCGCTTTCGCTGGACTTTAACCAGTACATTACTAGGTCTGATTGGTTTTGCGATTTGGCCGGCGCTTTGGTATTTAGGCGACTTGACTCCAGAGTGGCGCCATATCGCACAAGAGGGTTGGCGCAACATGCCAGAAATGCGCGCAACCCCTTCTATCGAATCACTAGGTTTTTTAAGCGTTAACTTCTGGGCCTACGCCTGGCCAGTTTGGCCCTTGGCTATCATCTCGCTCGCACACTGGGGTCGAGTAAAAGAGGCAGGCCAATGGCGCGCTCCACATCTGTGTATTCCGCTGAGTTTGTTTATTGGTTGCTTGATTTATGTTCTGTTCCGCTTAGAGGCAAACGAACATGACCTCATCATTTTGATTCCCAGTTTGTCGATCATTGCCGCATTTAGTTTGCCGATTCTCAAGCGCAACCTGATTAGCTTTATTGATTGGTTTGCGATGTTTAGCTTCACCATGATTGCATTGGCTATTTGGATTATTTGGCTTGCAAAAGTAACTGGCTTCCCAGAATCAACCGCTGCCAATTTGGCAAGACTGTTGCCGGGATTTCAGGCGCAATTTGATTACATTGGTTTTCTTGTTGCGCTTCTGATTACCGGCGTCTGGCTAGCAATTGTGCGCTGGAGAACTTCTCGCGCCCCTAAGGAAATCTGGCGCTGCCTCATCATCTCGGCCTCTGGCACCACCTTGATGTGGGTATTGTTGATGACTTTGTGGCTACCCACAATTAATTACGCCAAGACCTATCGCTATGTTTCTGATCGCTTAGTTCAAATTATTGCCAACACACCTGGCTGTATTGATACTACTAATCTGGGCTCAGCTCAATTAGCTTCATTTAGTTATTTCACAAAACTTCCTTTGCGTGATGATTCCAACTGCAATCTGATGCTGACTCACAGCTCATCAGAGGCCAAGGCATACGCCAGTCTCAATAAAAAGAAAATTGAATTACTTTGGGAAGATCGCCGTGCTTCCGATCGTGATGAGCGCCTGCGCCTCTATCAAATTACCCCTGCAGGTAAAGAATAAAACGTGTTGCACTTTAAATTATCGCGTTTGCGCGAGGATATTCCCTCCCTTCTCAAACTCGCTGGCCCACTACTGATTGGTCAGCTAGCCGTCATTACCTTTGGTGTTTTGGATACCGCAATGACTGCACGTTATTCTGCCGATGACTTAGCTGCTCTGGCGATGGCTTCAGCAATCTTTATTAGTGTCTATGTTGGCCTCACTGGTGTGATCTCTGCTCTCGCCCCAATTGCCGGACAACTCTTTGGAGCCAAGCGTTTTGGTGAGATTGGTGAGGAAGTGCGCCAAGCAACTTGGCTCGCTCTTGGGCTCACCTTATTTGGTACTGCGATCTTGCTCAATGCAGATCACTTACTAGAAATCTCTCAAGTAACATCAGATATTGAAGGCAAGGCCAAGTTGTATCTCCATATCCTAGCAATTGGTTTGCCGGCCAGCATGGCAATGCGCGTACTCATGGCGCTTCACAATGCGGTTTCAAGACCCACCGTCATTACCGTAGTGCAGCTGATTGGCTTGGGCTTAAAACTGCCACTCAATCTCTTATTTATTTATGGTGGCTTTGGGATTGAAGGTATGGGCGGACCTGGTTGTGCAGTTGCTACTGTCATCATCAATTGGTTTTGGCTCATCATCACACTAGGCTTTGTACTCTTTGATAGCTTTTATAAGCCATTCAAAATCTTTGAACACTTTAGTTGGCCTGACTGGCATCGCATCTGGACTCTTCTGAAATTGGGTGCGCCCATTGGCTTTAGCTATTTAATTGAAGTGACATCATTCACTTTCATGTCACTCTTTATTGCGCGTCTTGGTACCACTGCTTTAGCTGGCCATCAAATTGTGGCTAATATGGGAACGGTGATTTACATGGTGCCCCTGTCCCTATCGATTGCTACGATGACTTTGGTATCTCAATCTATTGGCGCAGATAAACAAGAGCGTGCAGAAGAAATTGGCTGGTCGTCGGTTTTCTTCACAACAACTTTGTGTGTTTTTATTGGTGTGATGGTGTGGATTTTTAGAGTGCAATTATTAGATCTTTATGATCCGCCGGACGAGGTGAAGGCATTCTCTATTCCCCTCTTTTTGTTTATTGCTTTTTACCAACTCTTTGATGCCTTGCAAGTGACTGCAGCCTTTATTCTGCGCGCCTATCGCATTGCCTTCTGGCCTATGCTGATTTATGCAGGCTCACTTTGGGGTGTAGGCTTAGGCGGTGGATATTTGATGGGCTTTAATGTATTTGGTAATACCCCGGAGTTTTTGCAAGGTGCCAATGGCTTTTGGGCTGGCAATAGTATGAGCTTAGGATTAGCTGCACTGTTATTGCTCTACCTTTTTAGAAGAACGGCGGCACGCTTTGAGAAAACACATCCGCCGGTTCAGGTCTGATTTAAGTCAATGTTTTACTGAATCGGTTTAAATCCACTGCTTGGAGGTCTGTAGTTAGAGCCCCCTCCCTGTGATGAATAACTCGGTACCTGATTACCTTTGGAGTACATGCACTGCTGATAAGCGATGTTGTATTGAGCCTGCGCTTGGTTTTGTTTACCAGAGGCATTCATAGCACCCATGGCTGCGCCACCAAGCAAGCCAATGCCAGCACCAGTGCCGATGTTCTGACTGCTACCCCCCTGAATGACAGCACCCGCTGCAGCGCCGATAGCTGCGCCAATAGCAGCACTAGTTGCACCCTCTTTTAAGGAAGCATTACTGGTGTCTTTAATCGCATTTGCGGCAAAATCACGGCACTGCTGATCCTCCTGCTGAAACACATCAAATGGCTTGCCTTCACGCGGCATGATGGCGATCGTTGGGCCAGTTGGCGCGGAGACACAAGCAGCTAAAGAGGCTAAAGAGCTGATGATGGCCAAAGTCAGTACAGCACGTTTCATATTCAATCCTTCAATCGGGGCAATGAGTTAATTAATTAGTTTTGTCTCTGCTGCCTGGTAGGCGTACTACCAGATGGCGGCATTGCTGGCTGAGTCTGCCAACCTGATGAACAGCTTTGTACATATGGAAAATATTGCCCACTCGCTTCGCAGTAATACCAAACTGGGGCTTGAGGCTGAGAAGCCAAGACCATAGGCTGTTGAGGGGCTGCATAGCTCACCACGGGTGGCGCTGCATAAACCACGGGTGGCGCATAGTACCCAGCAGCATAAGGGTAGCCATAGCCAGGGCCGTAATATCCGCCACGCCAGCCCGGACCCCATCCACCGCCATAACCTGGGCCATATGCTGCAGGACGCCAACCGCCACCATAGCCGCCGCCCCCAACGGAGACGGCCCAACCGACATTACCTGCCTGAGCTGGTGCCGACGCCGATATGAGCGCCAGTAATCCAGCTGCCGTGAGGAGCGCTAGCATCACTTTAGAGATGCTGAATTTGTATTGCAGTTGAGCTGTATTCATAGTGGACCCCTTCAATTGGTCGCCTCCTACTATCTTTAACGCTTCACCTAAATCTAGGCTGACAGGAATTAGGCTTTTATTGAGATATTTATTACTTTGCTACTAGGAACTACTGCTCTAATTTTGCGCCTGATTTGTAAATAACCCTACCCCATTTATTCGTCTCGGATTGGATCAACTTATCAAGCGCTTGGGGGCTGCCTGGCGCTGGCTCCAAACCACTGGCACGGAGCTTGTTTTTAACTTCGAATTGATTGAGGGTTTGGCGAGTTAAGGCATTTAAACGCTTTTGTAAGGCTGAAGGTAAATTTGCTGGCGCCATAAGAGAAAACCACGATGTAGCCTCAAAGCCAGGTAAGCCTTCTTCTACCATGGTCGGAATCTCTGGAGCTACTGGTGAGCGTTTGAGAGTCGTTACTGCTAAAGCCTGAACCTCTCCTGCCTTAATCAAAGGCAAGGATGAGGACAGGTTATCAAACAGCATTGAAATACGTCCACTAATCAGATCTGGTAGGGATTGAGCTCTACCTTTATATGGAATATGACGAATCTGCACTCCCGTCATTTCTTTAAAAAGTTCGCCAGACATATGCAATGAAGTGCCGACACCAGAGGAGCCAAAAGTCAGCTCATTCGGTTTGGCTTTAGCGAGTTCAATCAGCTCCTGAAGATTATTGACGCCCAACTTCTTATTGACCACCAGTACATTGGGGGTGCTCGCTAAAAAACTAATGGGCGTGAAATCATTGATCGGATGAAAAGATAACTTGTCATAGAGAGCACCGTTGATTGCATGTATGCCTACAGTTCCGATGAGGAGTGTGTAGCCATCCGGTTCGCTCTTGGCTACCAGCTCAGCACCGATGTTGCCGCCATAACCAGGTCGATTTTCTACTACTACTGGTACGTCTAGACTCTTCTGCCAACTCTCAGCCAGTACACGCGCCAAAATATCGGGCGCCCCACCAGGAGTGAAGGTCACCACAATTTTGATGGCCTGTTTAGGCCAAGCAGTATCGACTTTGCCTGTTTGGGAATGAGCGAAATGATTCAGACCCAAGAAAACTAGCAGGGCTAGAAAACACTTCATAGGCACCGACTTAAAAACCAAAACGCGTGCGCAACCAAATCCATCCCTCATATTTAAGGGGATCATCAGCACAAGGGCCGATGCCGCATTCCAACAAAGTGGAAGCTAGGTTAGCAAATACTAAAACAATAAATAGAATGATTAATGTATTGGCAAGCAGTGAACGCGAGCGCACGTCTCGGTTAGGCAACATCAATAGAATTGCTAGCCCTGCAATAAGCCCAAGATAAGCTACAAAGGCCCAAGTGTAAAAGTGCAACTCTAAGAAGGTGGCACCAAATCCTTTGTCTCCCGGTAAAACATGCAAGAGCACTTGGCGCAAAGACACCATCATGCCCACCAAGCCGCCGATGATGCCCCAGCCATAGTGAGCAGAATGCGCTCCACAACGAATATTGAGCACCAATGCAAAGCCAATAATCACAAAACCCATGCGCTGCATCAGACACAGTGGGCATGGCAGTTCACCGAAATACAGTTGGTCGACAAAGGCATAAGACAACATGCCAATAATCGCAGTTAAAGCCAGCTGATTACCAAGACCTGCCAAAGAAGGAAAAGAATGCTTACTCATCTTCTTTAGAAATTAAGATTGAGATGACTGTTCGCATGAATGCGGAACCAGAACATCAAAATACCGACGGTGATAGCAAGTACGAATAGACCTGCCAGACGCTTCTCAAACCACACAAGGACAAGGCCGATAAAGGCTGTCAGGAAAGGTAGAAACATATACATGAATGAATTTTATCGCAGGTCGATCCAGACTCAATAACAAGTGACTCAAAGGGTCTTTTGTTTAGAATGGGATCATGAAATCCATCCCACCCTGCATCGACCTTCAGCTTGATGGCTCTATTGCTCGAATCACCTTCAATAATCCCACTGCACGTAATGCCTTGACGTGGCCAATGTATGAAGAACTTAAGCGAATTTGCGATGCGATAGCCAATACGCCAGAAATCAGAGTGGCTATTTTTAGAGGCGCTGGCGATAAAGCCTTTGTGTCAGGTAGCGACATACAGCAATTTGTAGATCTCCAAAAAGATGAACCTTATGAAGTTGCCGTAGATGCTATCTTTCACTCTCTCCAACATTTGCCTATTCCGACAATTGCACTCATCGAAGGATTAGCAGTAGGTAGCGGCTTACTCATTGCTACTGCATGTGATTTCAGAATATCGACTGATGATGCGCGCTTTGGTATTCCAGTTGCAAAGACTTTAGGTAACTGTCTATCGCCTAGCAATCTATCTTGGATCGCTTATCACTTAGGTGTGCCAATGGTAAAGCGCATGTTACTCACTGCAGAACTCATTAAAGCGCCCGAGTTACTCAACTCAGGCTACCTATATCAAACCACTTCGCCTGATGCTATTAGAGAGGTCACTGAAGTCTTGGCGAATAAATTAGCAGCACTCGCGCCAATTACACAAAAGGCGAGCAAAGTCACCTTGGCACGCTTGATGGAGAGCAACTTACCGAATTGCACTGAACTCATGCGCGAGACTTACAACAGCGTCGACTTCAAAGAAGGAGTCAATGCCTTCCTTGAAGGGCGCCCGCCTCAGTGGCTTGGCAAGTAAAGCTCGGTCACCATATCGATGGCCGCCTGATTTAGGATTTCGAGTTTAAGAAATCCACTACCGTCTGAACAAAAATATCCGGTACTTCAATATGGGGAATATGTCCGACATTGTCCAAGGGCACTAACTTAGCATTCGGAATCGCCTGCGCCGCTTTACGACCTAACTCAGGAAAATTACCTAAAGACTTGACTGCTTCAGGAGGAGCAAAGCGGCGACCAAATACCGTTCTATCTTTTTGGCCAATCACTAGCAATACCGGCATCTTCAGTTGAGGCAAGTCACCTACTACTGGTTTTTCAGCAATCATCTGATAAGTTAACACCGAGGTCTTTGCAAAGGCTGGGTAATCAGGTCCTTTTTGAATCCGGACATAGACCTCTAGAAACTGTTCAAAGCTTGGTTGCCATACTGGGAAATAAGACTGCAAGAAACGGCGATAGCTAGTTTCTGTTTGTGCCATTTCCAACTTCAGTAAGTTGTCATTAGTCTGTGGCGGAATGTCTTTACTGTAGTCCTCAAGACCCAATGGGTTTTCTAAGATCAGTTTCTGGATAGTTTTAGGATAAAGGCGCGCAAACCGAATGCCCACCATGCCACCCATCGAGTTGGCAATCACTGAAGTCTTTGTGACACCAAGCGATTTCAACAAAGCTTGTGTGTTCTGGGCAAGATCATCAAAGTGATATGCGACATCTGGCTTGGAAGATTTTCCAAAACCAATTTGATCCGGAGCAATGACTCGATAGCCTGCCGCAGTCAAACCTTTGATCGTAGGCGCCCAATAATCGCTTGAGAAGTTCTTCCCATGAAACAAAACTACCGCACCCTTCTGCTTACCAACTGCAGGCACATCCATATAAATCATGCTGGCGGGCTGCCCTTGAAGAGAAGTTTTAAATTCTTTGGTGGGATAGGGGTAAGGCCAAGCACTGAGGCGCAAATCTAAAGGACTTGCATTGGCATAGCGACTGGGTGGTGGAGCCTCCGCTTTAGGCTGATCAACAGATGTACAGGCCGAGAGGAAGACTCCGCCCACACACATCACCAAAGCGATTCCCAGTGTCTTTATTTTCATCTCCATCCCTCTATCTCTTTTAACTATTTATACGATCTTGATTTTCAGTGGGCTGAGACCTTCAACCGATCCCTCAAGTACATCACCTTTTTTCACAGGACCCACGCCTGCAGGTGTACCAGACATAATCAAATCACCTGGCTCAAGTGTGAACAAAGTAGAAAGGTACGCAATGGTGTCAGGAACATTCCAGATCAGTTGGTTTAAGTCGCCCTCTTGGCGCACTTCACCATTGACCAAGAGCTTGACTGTGCCTTTAGTGGGGTGACCAAACTGAGTGGCAGGTGTCAGCGCTGCACAGGGGGCGGATTGATCAAATGCTTTACCGGTATCCCAAGGGCGACCCATTTTTTTTGCCTCACCTTGCAAATCACGACGAGTCATATCCAACCCAACTCCGTAACCATAAACATGCTCAAACGCTTTATCCGCAGGAATATTGGCGCCGCCCTTACCAATCGCGACAACCATCTCAATCTCATGGTGTACATCATTTGACAAGTTTGGATATTGCATATCTTTACCGTCGGTCACAATTGAGTTGGCCGGCTTCATAAAAAAGAATGGCGGCTCACGATCGGGGTCATGACCCATCTCACGGGCATGATCAGCATAGTTACGGCCAACGCAATAGATGCGATTCACCGCAAAACGGCGGGTATCACCTACTACGGGTAGCGATGGAATGATGGGGGGATCAATAACGTATGCAGTGCTCATGATGACCTTTGTAATGAATGTCTAATTTTTAATAACTCTGATCTAAATAAATTATGACATTACTTGAATCAATGTCATTGCTGCCCCTCACTAACCCTTGCTTCGGAGTTTGAGCATTAAGATGCTCAGAGCCAAGGCAAAGGTCAAGGCGTTAGCTAGAATCAAAGGCCACTTCTCAATAATGAGCCCGTAGATAAGCCACAAACCTACCCCAGCGGTAAATAGGCTATACATTCCCACTGAGATCCCAGAAAGATCTCGGGTACGCCAGGATTGAACAGCCTGAGGCAGAAAGGCAATCGTCGTTAAAAATGCAGCGCAGTAGCCAATGATCTCAATCTGATGTGGCAGTAAAGTCATGCGCTTACGGCTTCTTATTCAGACTCGCTTTACGCGCTTCAATTTCCTTGTTGATGGCTGCTAGGGTTTTTGCGTCAGGAGTCTTCCAGTTACCACCGGCCTTATTGACCATATAAGCCACTGCATCTGCGAATCCCTCCACCGAGAGGTTGGGATTGCCGCCTTTAGCGGGCATTCCTCTCACGCCAACATAACCATGTGCAGTGAGGATGACCTGACCTTCGGCAATCAATGGGGCCCACTGAGCTTTATCACCAAACTTAGGAGCCTTCAGAACGCCAGCGCCATGGCAGGCTGCGCAGACTTGCTTATAAGTGTTCTCACCAGGTTCAGCAAAGGCGGCTAATGGGGAGAAAAAACAAGCGGCAAGAATAAAGGGGCGAAGGAGCGATTTCATGGGTAGCTTCTCTGAGATAAGTGGGTATGACTCATAATTTATCTCATTTTTCAATCGGCGTACTCATTTAGGCTTGCGCTAGTTAAAGCCAACCTGCAATCTGCCGCTTGAGCCCGATCGACTTATAGCCTGGACTAGCGCTGGAAAGAACCCGGATTTTCCGAATCAGTTTTGCGAAATCGGTATTCAGACTCAGGTCCTTGTTCATGGCAAGAAAGAAGATTTCATCTTTCAATTGAATGAAATCTAGCCCATTCTCCAATGCAATACTTTTGACACCCATGCCGGCATCTGCTTTTTTAGCCAATATCGCTGTAGCAATTGCGGAGTGGGTGAACTCTTCATTTTCGTAACCCTTAATGCCCTGCGCATCAATACCTTCCTTAGCCAAAATAGTATCTAGAAGCAAACGTGTACCAGATCCTTTTTGGCGATTAATAAAGCGAATTTTGGGTCTTAGTAAATCTTTAGGAGAAATAATATTGAGTGGATTTCCTTTGGCCACCAACAGACCTTGTACACGCTTCATTACAGGGAATATTTGCATCCCCTCTTTTTGCAGTTGCTTGGAAATAATCAAGGAACTTTTGGGATCTGAAACGTGGTAGCCGGCAATATCAACTTCATAATTTTGTAGTCGCTCTAAAGCCTCGCCCGATCCAGCAGTAATGAGTTCAAAGCCACCAATATTTAAAACCGCTTTCTGAATGATCGGATCACTACTACTAGCAAAGCGCCATTGTTTTTTGGCCTTCACCCTAAATTGAGCAAAGCCTTCCTCTAGGTGCGACAGGCTGGATTGCCCTAATCGCATCGTCTTTTGATCAAAGTCTTCGGTAAATTGAATCAAGTATCTTGCGTATTCTGATAATTGAGAGCCATGTCCCCTCACGCGATCCATCAACTTAAATCCTAAGGCCAGCTCTACATCATTGAGTTTTTGCCAAACATTTCTATAAGAAAGCCCCATTTTTTTACAGGCAGACATCAGCGTTTTACCGTGATCAATGTCTTTTAATAAGGCAGTCAACCACACCAAATCCACCACAGCTGGATCTTTAGCATTCTTATTTCCAAAAACGAGGGTTGGCCGAATCTGAATTCTCATATGTAATTTTTTGCATATTGATGTTTTGTAATATGACAAATCTTAACCGAACCTACCTTATGGAGCTCTACTCAAATGAAATTCTCACTGAACCGATTAATGGCAAGCAGTATTGCTGCACTGATGCTGATCAGCAGCTCAGCTTACGCACAAGAGAAAAGTATTGTCCTTTCCTCAACGACCTCCACAGAGCAATCTGGTCTTTTTGGATTTATCTTGCCGATCTTCAAAATGAAGAGCGGGATTGATGTCAAAGTAGTTGCTGTTGGAACTGGTCAGGCCCTAGACATTGGACGTCGTGGCGATGCAGATGTCGTGTTTGTTCATGACAAACCTGCCGAAGAAAAATTTGTTGCTGAGGGCTTTGCTACAAAACGTATTGAAGTCATGTACAACGACTTTGTCTTGATTGGACCTAAGTCAGATCCAGCCAAAATTGGCGGTGGCAAGGACATCAAAGTCGCATTTCAAAAGATCGCTACAGCACAGGCACCATTCGTATCCCGTGGTGACAAAAGTGGTACACATGCGGCTGAATTGCGTTACTGGAAAGATGCTGCTGTCACGGTGGCTCCAAGTGCTTGGTACAAAGAAACGGGCTCAGGTATGGGTCCAGCATTAAATACTGCTTCAGCAATGAATGGCTACATCTTGGCTGATCGTGCTACTTGGCTTTCATTTAAGAACCGTGGCGATTTAACAATCCTAGTTCAAGGTGACCCAAAGCTATTTAATCAATATGGCGTGATGTTGGTAAGCCCAACTAAATTCCCACATGTGAAAAAAGCTGAAGGCCAAGAATTCATTGATTGGATTACTTCTAAAAATGGTCAAGACGTGATTGCCAGCTATCAAATTGGTGGCGAACAACTCTTCTTCCCGAACGCCAAGAAATAATGCATATGAAATATCCACATCTATTCACTAGCACCCTACTCACCACTTTGCTATTGGGACTTGGAATGCAAACGTCGACAGCGCAATCCAATCCGCCAAAAGTAGAGGCTACTTATGGTCAAGGTGCTAAGAGCTTTAAATTAGCCACTGGTAGCCCTGGTGAGTTGGGTTTACTACAACAACTTGGTGAGGCCTTTGATAAAAAAGAAGGTGCGCGCTTGGTGTGGATTAAGGCAGGAAGCGGCGCCTCCCTCAATTTGCTGAAAACGAAGCAAGTTGACATGATCATGGTGCATGCACCAGATGGGGTTAACAAGGCAATTGCTGAAGGATGGGCAACTGGTAGAACGCTGATTGGATCTAATGAGTTTTATATAGTGGGCCCTAAAGCCGATAAGGCCAAGATCCAATCTGCAAGTAGTGGTGCAGATGCTTATACAAAGATTGCGAAGACCCAAGCCAACTTTATCTCTCGAGGTGATAAATCGGGTACGCACCAAAAAGAAATGGATATTTGGAAAAAAGCGGGGGTCGTGCCAGAAGGTAATTGGTATATCGTAACCAATGACTTTATGACAGCATCACTCAAAAGAGCAAATACAGATAAAGCGTATTTCATGACAGATAGCAGCACTTGGGTGGCAGAGAAAAATATCGCTCCTGAGTTGCAAATTCTGTATCGAGGTGACCCTTACTTAGTCAATACCTATGATGCTTTAGTAGCACCTGTTGGTGCAACTGAAAATCGCGATATTGCCGCTAAGTTCATTCAGTTTGTAGCATCTGATGAAGGTCAGGCCATCATTCGCAATTATGGAAAAGCTCAGTACAAAGAAGCCCTCTACAATGACGCCGTCTACGCCAAACAATACGTCCAATAGGAGAAATCATGGAACTTAAAGTCAAACTCAGCGCACGCAATACTCTTAGCGGAAAAGTAGTTGAACTCAAAATGGGTCAAACTACCTCTCACGTTAAATTAGATATCGGTGCTGGTCATATTGTCACCGCCTCCATTACCAATGAGGCAGTTGACGAGTTAAATCTCAAGGTTGGAGATCAGGCTTGGGCGGTCATTAAAGCCTCTGATGTCATGATTGCTAAAGACGCTTAAGTGATTAGCTGGTGTGCAAAAGGCCCGCAATGCGGGCCTTTTTCTTTAGTACATCAGCACTAAGTCATGCTGAATCCATTATTGAATACTTACTTCTTTGGTGTTACGAAACCAATTGCTGTGTCGTCAACGAACTCAACCATCACGTCATCACCAGCCTTGAATTTCTCAAGACCTAAAACGCTTTGATCCACTTTCACTCTTTGCTTCTCACCTGATGGCAATGTGAATGTCACAACACGGGTTTTTGCATCGATTGTGCTAATTTTGACGGTTGCATAAACAGTATCAGTAGTCTCTTCAAATGGCTTAGCTGAACCTTTGCCAGAGATGACGACCGCACGGACACCTGAAATGCCAGGCTTGGCATCCTTAGGAGCGACAACTAAACCAACTGCAATCGCTTGAGCGTGCTCAACCACAAACAGATCGCCCTTCTTCACTTTATCCAAATCATTGACTTGCTTGGATACGTTCATTTGAGCCAAGTTACCGTTAGCGTCTTTTAGCACTACGATGCGCTTCTTTACGTCGACTGAATCAACAGTAGCAGTCAATACAACTGCTTCGGCTGCCAAAGGCAACATCTTTGCAGGAGCTTGAGCAAATACCGAGCTTGCAGCAATCAAACTGAGTGAGGCAACTAATGTAGCTAGTAAAGATTTCTTCAAAATAACTCCTAAATAAAGGTTTTAAGGGGCAATGCTAAGCAAAGCCACTAATCCATTCTAACCATGAAGTGAGTTACTTTTAAGTCTTAGAGACCACATTTACACCTTTAATGGGTGCAATTTGCTACATTGAAGCCCATATGACTGATTCGCAGATACCTATCGTGATCCTAATTAAAGCTTGGCAGGATGCCAAGCTAGATGCTTACTCCATTCGAAAGCGTGTCTTTATCGAGGAGCAAGGGGTTCCAGAAGAGATGGAGCTCGATGAATTCGACCTCAATGCTCAGCATGTACTTGCCTATGCAGACTCAGAATGCATAGGCACAGCTCGCCTTGTCACCCTAACTGGGAGTGTTGGAAGCATTGGAAGAATTGGACGTATGGCGATACTGCCAAAGCATCGAGGGGACGGCATTGGTAAACAACTACTGGGGGCTTTACTAAAAGCATGTCAATCTCAGAGTATTAAGCAAATAGAGCTGCATGCCCAAGTAACAGTGATCCCGTTTTACGAGCAATTTGGGTTTATTGCCCAAGGTGATATTTATGACGAAGCCGGCATTCCACATCGCGATATGATTCTACGTATCTAATAGTATTGAAATGATCATGACTCAAGTTAATCACCCCCCTTTTCTTTTTCGCGTTTGCTACTCTGATACCGATGCGGCAGGCTTCGTGTATCACGCTCGTTATCTAGAGATCTTTGAGCGCAGTCGCTCAGAGTGGCTTCAGCAACGAGGTTTAAGTCCAACAAAATTGGTGAGTGAGTTTGGTATTCTTCTTCCCGTTCGAGAGCTCACGATGAACTTTCATAGGCCAGGACGCTTGGATGATCTGTTAAGCATTGATCAGCTGATTGAACATCGAGGTCGCACTCAAATTGCAGTAAAACAAACCGCTAAACGAATTGTTACAGGTAGCGAGCCCGAGCTGATTGCCAGCGCTGTTCTTCATATTGTTTGTGTTGATACCACCACCCTTAAACCTAAGGGCCTTCCTGATTGGCTGTTTGCAGCTGATCAATAAGACTTCAATTTAGGAACATATATGCAAGAAGGAAAATTACTGAGCTTTGTAAAAGGTCTCGCAACGCTACTGGAAACCCATCCGAGTGAGGAGATCATTTTTTCCAAAGGTAAAAAACTCTTAGAAAACTTAATCCAGTCTGATGACTGGCTGTCAGAGGAGTTTTGTAAACCACACCCACAGTATTACCAGCAATACTTGCTGTATGCAGATCCATTAGATCGCTTTTCCGTAGTGAGCTTTGTATGGGGTCCTGGTCAAAAGACGCCGCTGCATAACCACACCGTCTGGGGAATGATTGGTCAGTTACGAGGGCAAGAACGTAGTGCCGATTATTACCGCCAGCCTGATGGCAGCTATCAAGCCGACGAGTCTTTCATTTGCAATCCAGGTCAAGTAGCCACTGTATCTCCCAATACACATGACATTCATGTAGTTGAGAACGCCTTGAGCGACCAAACCTCTATTAGCATCCATGTTTATGGTGGAAACATTGGCCGCATCGAACGAGCTGTGTTTGACCCCATTACAGGTGCAGAAAAATTATTTATCTCGGGGTATGCCAATTCTGTAACGCCAAATCTTTGGAATGCTGTTCAATAGCTTAAAATAGCAACTCTTTCTGCAAACACTGCAAGTGTGGCAGCTCACCCCATTGGCCGGGATAGTCGTTTAATTGAATACGGGCCAATATTTATTTGGCTCCTATGTTATTTACAGATCTTGGTTTATCAGAACCCATTCTTCGCGCGATTAGCGAGGAAGGTTATACCAGCCCTACCCCCATTCAAGAAAAATCAATCCCCGCCGTATTGAAGGGTGGAGATTTACTTGCCGCTGCTCAAACTGGTACCGGTAAAACTGCCGGCTTTACTCTGCCGATTCTTCAGCGCTTAAGCAGTACGGCCAAGACTAGTGGCAAGCGTCAATTACGTGTATTGATTTTGACCCCCACCCGCGAACTAGCTGCTCAGGTTCAAGAATCCGTCGTTACCTACGGCAAATACACTGGCCTTAAATCAACTGTTATTTTTGGCGGCGTTGGCGCTAATCCTCAAATCAAAGCCATTGCTGCAGGGCTCGATATTTTGGTGGCAACACCGGGGCGCTTGCTGGACTTAATGTCACAGAACTGTGTCTCACTAGCCAATATTGAAATTCTGGTACTTGATGAAGCAGATCGCATGTTGGATATGGGCTTCTTGCGGGACATTAAAAAGATCCTAGCAGTATTACCAAAGCAACGGCAGAACTTATTATTTTCAGCGACCTTCTCTACTGAGATCAAAGCATTAGCGGATGGCTTACTCAATTCACCAGCATTAATTGAAGTGGCGCGAAGCAATAGCACCAATGATGCTATTGCTCAACTCATCCACCCGGTAGATAGAAACCAAAAGCACCCTTTGTTGGCCCATCTGATTAAATCAAATCAGTGGCAGCAGGTTCTGGTGTTTACTCGCACAAAACATGGTGCTAATAAATTAGTTACTCAGCTTGAGAAAGATAGTATTACCGCCATGGCTATTCATGGCAATAAGAGTCAGAGTGCTCGCACCAAAGCTTTAGCAGAATTTAAGGATGGAAAAATCACCGTCTTAGTAGCTACTGATATTGCTGCACGCGGTATCGACATTGATCAACTACCTCACGTTGTGAACTACGACCTGCCAAACGTCTCTGAGGATTATGTTCACCGCATCGGAAGAACTGGCAGAGCAGGCTCAAATGGAGTTGCGGTTTCTTTAGTCTGCGTTGACGAACATCAGATGCTCCGAGATATTGAAAAACTCATCAAGCAAAAGCTACCTCAGGAAGTAATAGCCGGATTTGAGCCAGATCCGAATGCCGTAGCGCAACCAATCCAATTGAGAAGCCAACAGCACCAACAAGCCAGAAAGCCTCGAGCAGGCAATGCTGGCGGTAACGGCGGAGCGAGACCTGCAGCTAAGCGAAGTAGTCCATCTAAACGCAGCTTTAATCGATAAATCGAGAATTTAAGATAGGTGGTATTGAATCAGTTGATCTCAATCTACCTTGAGATTAAATACGCTAGAAAAGTCGAGTTGCCCATTGCCGGCTTGACTATGGACTTCGTAGAGTTTGCGGGATAGCTCTCCGAGCGGAATACTCGCATCTAAATCACTTGCATTCTCAGTGGCTAAGCCTAGATCTTTCAGCATCAAATCTACGCCAAATCCACCCGCATAGCCTTTTGAAGATGGCACGTTATCCATGACCGCAGGACAAGGGTTGTAGAGCTCTAATACCCAGTTACGTCCAGAGCTCTTAGACATGATGTCGGAGAGTACCTTTGGGTCCATGCCATTAGCAATGCCCAGGCGCAATGCCTCGCTCGTGCCAAGCATCTGAATACCCAAGAGCATGTTGTTGCAGACCTTCACAGTTTGGCCGCTACCGCTTGCACCTGCATGGAAGATATTCTTACCCATCTTCTCTAGCGATGGTCGAGCTCGATCAACATCTATGACATCTCCACCGACCATGAAGGTTAAGGTTCCAGCCTGAGCACCGGCAGTTCCTCCGGATACGGGTGCATCAATCATGGCAAAGCCTTTGGCTTTTGCTTGGGCAGCTACAGCTTGAGATACCTTCGGAGAAATCGTCGAGCAGTCAATGAGTAAGGCCTTGGGATTAGCTACAGCAAGTAAGCCAGAATTACCCAAGTACAAAGCCTCAACATGTCGTGAGGCCGGGAGCATGCTAATAATGACATCTGCATCAGCAGCAGCGTCGGCTGCACTGGGCGCAGGAACACCTCCGCCAGCCTTAAAAGCATCCAGTTGAGTCTGAACCAGATCAAACCCCTGAACCTGGTGACCTGCTTTAACTAAATTGAGGGCCATCGGAAGACCCATATTGCCCAAACCTAAGAATGCGACTTTCATATGCGCCCCGTATGCAATAGTAAAGTTCTAATATCTCACTATAGCTTGCTTAATTTCTGGAGAATGAAATGACTCTTAAGGTAATTGGTCTTATTCAGCTAAATGATCTTGAGGCGTTTGAGGAGTACCGGTCGCAAGTAGGAGACACAGTCAGCCTTTATCAGGGCAAGATCCTCTCACGTGGATCGTTCAATACATTTTTATGGAATGAATTGAAGTGTGACTCCTTCAGCGCCGTTGTAGAGCTGGAGTTCCCAGATCTAGAGCACTCAGAATTGTGGGCCAATAGTCCTGAGTATCAAAACTTACTGGCGATTCGGAGTAAAGCGATGAAGCTCACTTTATTTTCTGTCAGTCTATAAAAATAAAGCCCGGCTCCTTGTGGGGGCCAGGATGAATTCAGTTCAGGGTAAGAAGAGTTACTTCTTAGCTTCCATGGCCTCTTTGGCAGCAGTAATTTCTTTACGACGCTCTTTGCATGCGCCAGCAATTTCTTGCAAAGCTTTACGAGCACGAGCAGCAGATGCCTTAACGCCCTTTTCAATAAACTTTTCGTTCTCTGCTTTGTAAGTTTCAAAAGCAGCCAACAATGTATCGTGTTGTGACATCCTGTCTCCTAGATCTTTAATTAAAGTTTGAGTATTGAGCTCGGAAATAGTATATCCCCATAAAAAGCAGGGAATTACAGGTCTAGCCCTAGGGATAACTCTTATATTGCCTAAATCCTCCAAAATAGAAAAACTAATAAAAACGATGGAGACGGACATAAAAAAAACAAAAATGCCCCATTTATAGCCTATTGTCTTAAATAAGCCAGCCGATACTTTCGGGGTATTTTTAGTCCGAAATCTTGCGTGAAAATTGAATATTTCCAGTGATTTACACCTAAATTAGCCACCACAATTAATACAGAAAAGAATGATGCCCATCAAAAATCAAGACTATGCATTTGTCCGAAATAAGTTAATCAAAAAGGAAGAAATCGCTCTATTAGATGTTCGCGAGGAAGATCCTCATGCACAAGAACATCCTCTGTTTGCTGCCAATCTTCCCCTATCACGGATTGAGGTGGATGCACTCAGTAAGCTCCCTCGAAAAGATGTGCCGATTGTCACGCTAGATGATGGTGAAGGGCTTGCGCAATTAGCAGCCGAAAGACTCTCCAAGCTTGGCTATGTAGATGTTGCTGTATTTGAAGGTGGCGTTACAGGATGGAAGGCTGCTGGCGGAGAGGTCTTTAAAGACGTGAATGTTCCCAGTAAATCTTTTGGTGAATTTGTAGAGTCCAAACGGCACACGCCTTCCCTGTCAGCACAAGAAGTGAAGAAGTTAATTGATGACAAGGAAGATATAGTCGTTGTGGATGTGCGTCGCTTTGATGAATATCAAACCATGAGCATTCCTACGGGCATTAGCGTCCCTGGTGCCGAGTTGGTTTTACGCCTTCCAGAATTAGCGCCCAATCCAAAGACGAAGATCATCGTCAATTGCGCAGGCAGAACGCGCAGCATTATTGGCACTCAATCGCTCATTAATGCCGGCATTCCAAATGAAGTCAATGCATTGCGTAATGGCACGATTGGCTGGACCTTGGCTGGTCAAGAACTTGATAAAGGTCAAAGCCGTCAATTCACAGAGGTCAGCGAAAGTACTGCTGCCAAAGCTGCTGAGCGTGCACGTAGCGTTGCAGATCAGGCTGGGGTGAAGCGAGTGAAGCTTGCCGATATCGAGCAATGGAAATCCCAAGCTGAACGAACTACCTATTTCTTTGACACAAGAACACCTGAAGAATATGAAGCAGGCCACCTGCCTGGATTTAGGTCAACACCGGGCGGGCAATTGGTTCAAGAAACAGAAATGGTGGCGCCTGTTCGTGGTGCACGCATCGTGTTATCCGATCCGGGTAGCGTCAGAGCCAATATGCCAGCTTCATGGCTTGCGCAAATGGCTTGGGATGTTTATGTGATTGATGACATTAAAGCAAGTGATCTGACTGAGAAAGGGGCGTGGATTGCACCTCATCCGCAAGCGCCTCACATTCAGATGGTAGATGTGAATACTGCTTCATCATGGTTAAAGAATGATGCCAAGACGATTTTCATTGATCTGAGCACCCACGCAAATTATGTCAAAGGCCATATTCCTGGTAGTTGGTTTGCACTACGCTCCCAATTTGCGAGCGCCTTGAAGAATCTTCCTGCAGGAAATCGCTATGTACTCACCAGCACTACGGGTGATTTAGCCGTATTTGCTGCACAAGAAATTCAGGGTCTCACTCAGGCGGAAGTGCACGTATTGTCTGGAGGTAATGCGGCATGGATCAAAGCTGGCCTTGATATTGAAAAAGGGGCGACTCATTTAGCATCACCCCCGATGGATCGCTACAAGCGGCCATATGAAGGAACCAGTGTTGATCCCGCAGCGATGCAGGCCTACCTAGATTGGGAATTTGGTTTAGTAGAGCAACTTGGTAAGGATGGAACCCATCACTTCTGGGTGCTTTGATAATAGTGATATACAAAACAATCGCCGTCTTGATATTGGCTTTCGGACTCTCAGCTTGTGGGCGAGAAACTTACACTACCTGGTCGTGTACAGATAGCGCCGGAACCAAATCTTCTCTGATTCTCAAAAAAGCGCAGATGCAGTTTCAGGATCGTCAATATGACTACTGTGGGAGCCTTGGTCCTCTGAGTTATTTTGATCTGAAATGTCCCGCTCAAATACAGGACTCTAGCAATATCTTTACTACGAGTTCAGGCAAACTCGTCAGCAACAAAAATGAATTTCGATGCAATGAGCTCTAAAGAGAAAAATCTCCTTAGCCCTAAAAAATTACTACTCAGTAAATGGACGGCAGTAAAGCCAAGCCATAAGAGAAAACACTTTTTAGTCAGTAAAGTCATTCTGCCAGAGTTACCAGAGACGGCAATTGAGTTTGTAGAGCTTGAGGCGGTTTTTGACCGGCATTCCCAAATCATTCCTTGGCGTGAGCTTAAGGATACTGAAGTCTGGCTCCAAGGCTGGGTATAAAAAAACCGCCAATACATTGGCGGTCTCTGAGAACTTAGTTAGAAAAAGATACCTACTTCGTCTTCTTGTTTGTGTCTGAAGATTTTCTCAAATGCTCTTCGATATTTTTCTCAGCAGCATCAGCAACTTGATTCACAATTTTACGACCCTCTTTAAACATCTTCTGACCAGCGGTTGACATGTCATGAACCACTTTAGATAACTTGTCAGCATGTCCCGGCAATTTACCTTCAACATCTTCAAGCCAGTTCACTAAAGAGCTGCGAACTTTTTCTAAATGCTTTTCAGTTCCATCAGCCGCATCATCACCAATGTCTTTGAGAACAGATTTCACTTTCTTCTGATAAACAGTCGCACGTTTGGCAGCTTCCTTGGCAGCCTGATCTTGAAGCTCTTTAAGCTTGGCAAGATCATTTTTGGCTGCGGACTTGGCGCTCTCCATCGCATTTTTCATGCCCCACTGAATTTCTTCAAGGTGGTGGGCACTGAGATCTTTGGCGGCATCCAATAATTTATGGGAATAAGCAAATAGCTCCTTCGCCTTTTCTTGTTGCCATGCTTGAATATCTTTGTGGTCCATTGCATCTCTCCTTGAGTTAAATAAACGTTCTGATCCATTAAAAAGCACTCTTCTATGCTATACCCAAATCACATTCTTGCCAATTCCCTACAGCCTTGGCATTAAAATTAGGGCATGAGCGAGAGAAAAAACCCTTACGAAATGATTGGTGGCGCAGCGAAGATTGAGGAGTTGGTGGATCGCTTCTACGATTTAATGGCTCTAGAAGAACCCTTCGATGCATTAAGAGCCATTCACCCCCAAGATCTATCGAACTCCTGAGACAAGCTCAAACTCTTTTTGTCGGGTTGGCTGGGAGGTCCTGATATCTACTCTCCGAGGCATGGTCACCCCATGTTGCGCGCTCGGCACTTACCCTTCAAGATTGGCCTCAAAGAGCGTAATCAATGGCTAGACTGTATGTATCGCGCAATGGAGGATTGCGGAATTGATAGTCAGATTGGCGCCCAGCTAGAAGAGTCTTTTTTTAATACTGCCGACTGGATGAGAAATCAGCCAAACTAAAAAGAGTGCTGAAGTTTCGGGAACTCTCTAAATAGATTGGGCACAGGCAAAGCCGCTAGCCCAAGCCCACTGAAAGTTATGGCCCCCAAGGTGCCCCGTGACATCGACACACTCGCCAATGAAATACAAGCCTGGATAATTGCGAGCCATCATCGTTTGACCATCAAGCTCTTTAGTATCTACGCCGCCCAACATCACCTCGGCTTTTTTCCAACCCAGCGTACCAGCTGGCTTTACCGACCAATTGGTAATGAGCTCTTTGAGTGAATGACGATCCTTTTTAGAAACCTCTGCCCATTTTTTACCTAGGAGATTTTTCTGCTCAGCAAATGCTTTTGCAAGGCGCAATGGCATTACTGAAGCCAAGATATTTTCCGTCAACTTGAGGCGGTTATCCTCGTGATTGAATAATTCATCGCAACTAAATTGACCATGAGCCTCTACCGCGCCTAACCAATCAACATGAATTTCCTCGCCTTCGACCCAGTAGCTGCTAGCCTGTAAAACTGCAGGTCCGGAAAGACCTTTATGCGTTAAGAGTAGATCCTCGTTAAAGCGACATGCGCCATAACGCTTTCCCTTGGAGCCTGCCGCAATCCGCACCGGTAAGCTTAGGCCGGATAATTCAATGAGATTATCAAATTCACCAGACGTGAATGAGAGCGGCACAAGTGCAGGACGCGGATCAATAATATTTAATCCAAATTGCTTAGCAATATCTAAGGAGAATGCCGTTGCACCAATTGCCGGGACTGGTAGACCACCTGTTGCCATGACTAGTGATCTGGCTTTCTCATCGCCCGTATTTGTTTTAACAATCCATTCTCCTGCCACATTTGAGACTGACTGTACTGAGACTGGATGGCGAATATCGACATGACCTTTAGCGCATTCAGCAAGCAACATCTCGATAATTTGCTTTGCTGAATCATCGCAAAATAGCTGACCCTGATGTTTCTCATGATAGGCAATACGGTAAGACTGCACCAGCTTAATAAACTCTTTAGTGGGATAGCGTGCTAGAGCACTTTTTACAAAATGGGGATTTAAGGATAGAAAATTTGCTGGACTACTATGCAAGTTGGTGAAGTTACATCTCCCCCCGCCACTAATCCGAATTTTCTCGCACAAGACGTCAGCATGGTCAAGTACCAAGACTCGCTTGCCTAACTGACCAGCAACCCCAGCACAAAAGAGTCCAGCAGCTCCACCGCCAACAATGATGGCATCCCATGCTTTACTCATGACCTACTTAAAACGATCAATGACTTCAGGTGCCATCTTCAGTTTTTGCATATGCAAACGGGTGTAAGCCTGACGGAAATTTTTTGTCATGGAGATCATGACGGATGCGGTCCAAGCAAAGGCGAACATTCCTGAAAAAGCAATAATGATCGCCAGCATCTTCCAACCGCTCGGTAAAAGATCGTCCATAAAACCCATCGCAGTATAAGTACTGCCGCTGAATAAAATGCTCTCGCCTAAATTCGGCAGAAGATTAAATACTCGAAGTGAGATACCCCAGAGAATGATCTCAAAGATATGAGTCAGAAATAGACACAGCACACTGACATAAAACACGAAAGCTACTGAAGAATACTTATGCTCTGACAAATATAAAAATGACTTCACTTCGTAGCGCTTGGCAATTTGGAGCAAAGCAAACCCATGTACTAGCATCACAATGAGGAGCATGGCGATACCAAACAAGTAGGCCGGTAAATCTAGCTCGGAAGTAAGGGTAACGGTATTGGTAATGGACATGATCTTTAGGAGACTATTTTACAGGTCTTATGAGCATTCTCTTAGGCCAATTGATACCAATTCCGAATCACCGTCCAGGCCTCATCGGCAGTCTCTACAAAATGGATTAAATCCATATCTGCTTGATCTATTACGCCATGATCCAGCATGTGCTTGAAGTTGATCACCTCTTGCCAGAATGTCTTTCCAACCAAGATGATTGGGAAGCGTTCAACTTTTTTAGTTTGCATCAAGGTAAGTACCTCGAAAAGCTCATCAAAGGAACCAAAGCCTCCTGGATAGGCCACAATCGCTCTTGCCCTCAGCATAAAATGCATTTTACGAATCGCAAAATAATGAAAGCGAAAGCTCAAGCCCGGCGTGAGGTAAGGATTGGGATGTTGTTCTCTTGGCAGGCTAATATTAAAACCAATAGCTTTATCCCCTGCTTCAAATGCACCACGATTAGCGGCTTCCATAATTCCGGGGCCACCACCAGTAGCGATGTACAACTTATTTCGATCTTCAGATTGAGTAGCGTTATAACCCGCAACGATTCCCCCGAATTCTCTAGCCGAGTCATAGTACTTACAGTGCAGCAAAGCTCGTTTAGTATCCGCTTGAGCTTCTGGTGTTTTGGCGCTCTTTTCCAATTCCTGAGCCGTTTGACAACTTACAAAACGGGTTGAACCAAATACGGTAATGGTGTGTTCAACACCGTGCTCATGCAACAGGATCTCTGGCTTAAGTAACTCCAACTGAAAGCGTAGACCTAAAGTTTCACGGCGCGCCAAAAAAGCCTGATCATCAAATGCAAATCTATAAGAATCGTCGGAATCGCTCTCTGCTAGTTGGCTTTTCTGAAGTTTTAAAAAATCAGTAATGGTTTGGGAGTTGTTTAGAGGAAGTCTTGGGCTCATATTTAAACCTTGATTTCAACCTTTAAAAAATGACTTATCTTCATTTGGGCAGATAGACAAGCCCTAGGATACAAGCTCAGAATTAGTATTACTACCTAGAATTTTGCATTAATTTCACATCTAGGGCTGATTCGGATTTACCGTATGCGATTCAAGCGTTAATATAAGGAAATATTAACTAACCCGAAGGAAATGCAATGAGCAACCGTTCAATCATCATCATGGTACTAGTATTAATCTCTGCTACAGCCTATTTACTCATCAAAGGCGACGGCGACATTGATATGGGTGGCGAGAAGCATGGTGCTGAAGCTGCTCACATGGAAGAAGCTAAGAAAAATGCTCCTGCAGCCCCAGCCGCACCAGCAGAAGCTCCAGCAGCTCCTGCAGCTGACGCTAAGAAATAATCTCTTCCCGAAAAAAACAAGCCGCGGTTCGCCGCGGTTTTTTTATATCGATTTATTTACCCTTGCCATTTCATGAAAAAAATATTTGGATGTAGTCTGCTGTTGATATGCCAGTTAGTTTTAGCTCAAACACCCAATGCAGTTCTAAATAAACCCATCGATAACGCTATGATGAAATCTTTCGCACCAACTGGCACTCTTCGTGTTGGCATTAACCTAGGCAATCCCGTTTTAGCAGGCTCAATTGATCGGAGTGAACCTCAACCCAAGGGAGTGACAATAGATATTGCCAAAGAAATTGGAAAACAATCCGGCATACCAGTCGAGCTGATCTCCTTTAAAAGTGCTGGGGCAATAGTGGAGGCCCTTAAAGCCAATCAGCTAGACCTCATTTTTGTAGCCATCGATCCAGTACGTGGAGCAGATATTAGCTATACCCCTGCCTATATACAAATTGAGGGCGCCTACATGGTCAAAGCCTCTTCACCCATCAAGAATAATGAAGAGGTTGATGTTGCTGGCAACGAGATTGTGGTTGGTAAAGCTAGTGCCTATGACCTGTATCTCACACGTGAAATCAAAAAAGCCACTCTGCTTCGGTCAAGCAACTCTCAATCTGTCGTGGATGACTTTATGAGCGGAAAAGGAAATGTTGCTGCAGGAGTAAAGCAGCAACTAGAGGCAGATTCAAAGCGATACAGCAATGTACGCATGTTGCCGGGTAGATTTATGGTGATTAATCAGGCAATTGGAGTCCCAAAATCACGCGCTGAGTACGAAAAAATAACCGTCTATTTGAGTGGCCTCATTGAGCAATTAAAGACTTCAGGTTTTATCGCCAACTCCATGAAAAAGCATGGCATCGAAGGTGCTAAGGTAGCCGAGTAAAAATAGAAATGCTTTGGGATAATGACATTCTTTCACTCCAACTCTTCACGGATAGTTTGCGCTAAGTTCACCCGATAAAATTCCTCATTAAGCCACGTATAAGAGCGATACTGCTTAAATGAACCACCCTACCGAACTGAGATCACTCGAGCTCATTACCCGTCTTAAGCGAGCACCCTCAGAGCATAAAGGAAATGCTGGCAAAGTTTTGCTCATTGGTGGCGCACCTGGAATGGCCGGTGCTCTCATCTTGGCAGGCAGTGCCGCACTGCATTTAGGGGCAGGTTGGACTATGTTGGAGATGCTAGATCCAACAGCTGCCCATGCAATGCCCGAACAACCCGAGCTGATGGTTCGCCTAGCCAGCTTTAACGCCCAAGTGCAATTAGCAACTACAGCACCAGATGTAATTGCGATTGGGCCGGGCCTTGGTTTTTCTGTGCTTGCTAGAGATTGGTTAATAGCCTCGCTATGCTATCCAAAAGTGCCACTCGTGATTGATGCCGATGCACTCAACCTGATTGCCGATAACCCTGAATTTTTAGATCTCCTCAAGCAGCGTAATCAAGTATTCCCAGGCATGACTGTACTCACCCCACATCCTGGAGAGGCCGCCCATCTTCTCAATACGACCACCTCGGTCATGCAGACAGATCGCTTCACCGCGGCGTTGAACTTGGTCAATCTCACCGATTGCATCGTCGCCCTTAAAGGTCAACATACCTTAGTTGCTTCACCTCTTCACCCAACAGTGCAGTGCGCTCAAGGTAATCCCGGTATGGCCGTTGGCGGAATGGGCGATGTCTTAACCGGCACTATCGCAGCCATCGCAGCACAAGGCATTCACCATAATCTCAATTTATGGGAGTCTAGTTGTATTGGCGTGCAATTACACGCTACAGCAGCCGATAGTTTGGTAGCGCAGCAGATTGGCCCCATTGGACTTACTCCAACAGAGGTCATTTTGGAGATGCGGAGTCTACTCAACAAACTGTTATAAATCATCATGCAATCAGTTAGTGAAATTCTTCATCATCGCCGTTACGTCTACGGTCTCTTAATGGCTGGACTAGGCTCCATACTATTTTCTGGCAAGGCTATTTTGGTCAAACTTGCTTTTGGCTACGGTGCAAATGCTGAGACACTGATTGCCTTAAGAATGCTGATGGCACTTCCCCTCTTCTGGGGAATTTATTGGTGGCAAGCTCGCAGGCAAGTCATGAGTCCGCTGACCTTTAAAGACAAAATGAAGATATTTTCCCTGGGATTTATGGGCTACTTTCTTTCCAGCTATCTTGACTTTTTAGGACTGCAATACATTTCTGTTGGACTAGAACGTATCGTGCTGTACCTTACACCTACCATCGTATTGTTAATTTCTTATTTTGTATTGAACAAATCGATTAGTCGCTTGCAGTGGTATGCACTCGCAGTGGGGTATCTTGGCGTCATCGTCGTATTCATTCAAGATGCCAGCTCTACCGGATCGATGGCCCTGCTCGGCATGCTACTGGTCTTTGCTAGCGCGTGCTCGTATGCAATCTATATGATTGGGTCCGGAGAAATGGTCGGGCGCGTTGGTAGCGTTCGCTTAGTTGTTTACGCTAGTTCAACATCAGCACTCATGAGCGTCATTCAAATTCTGATTTACGATCCTGCCGCTGTTTTTGTACAGGTACCCCAAATCTATTGGCTTAGCCTACTCAATGCAAGTCTGTGCACGGTCATTCCGATGTTGTTAATCATGATTGCCATTAATCGCATTGGCTCACCTCTAGTTGCTCAAGCTGGAATACTGGGGCCCGTCTCTACCCTATTTATGGGTTGGATCGTATTATCCGAACCTATTACCTGGATTCAGATGGGCGGGATGAGTTTGGTGATGGGGGCGATGTGGTTGCTGGTACGTAATGATGCGCCAAACAAACAACAGGGTCAGGGCTCTACAAAGCCCCTAGATCTTGAGGGATCTGACCCGCTAAATTAAATAGTGAAATAAGCATTTTTGTTACTGAGCAGTAGGCTCTTGGGCTGCTGGTTTCTTCTTAGTTTTTTTCTTAGCTTTCTTCTCCGCTTTTTTATCTTTCTTGGATTTCTTCGCGGTCTTCTTTGCCGCTTTTTCTGGCTGGGCATCAGGCGTCGTTGCAGGAGCTGCCACGGGCGCTCCTGCTGGGGCTGGATCCGCTGCCATTACAGTCAATGGTGATAAAGCAATTGAGGTAGAAACGAAGGTAGCTAAGATCAATTTTGTAAAGGGGGGGTTCATTTGAGGTTCCAATAGATTCATGGGTAGTTAAATGATGCTCAACTAAAAAGCCGTCCTAAGACGGCCTTTTGTGAAAACAAATAAAGCGACTTAAGCTGGCTGCGCTTCAGTCTCAGTAATTTTTTCTAATGCTGTTGCAAGATGATCCACTGTGCGATCAACATGCGCTAACTTCTCTAGGCCAAATAAACCGAGGCGGAATGTGCGGAAGTCTGGACGTTCATCACACTGCAAGGGCACGCCAGCTGCTGTTTGCATACCCATAGCAATAAACTTTTTACCTGACTGAATATCTGGATCCTTGGTATAGCTCACGACCACGCCAGGAGACTGAAAGCCTTTTGCTGCAACTGAGTGGTAACCATTGGATACCAATAAGGCACGAACTTTATCGCCTAACTCTTGTTGCTTAGCTTTGAGTGCAGCAAAACCTAAAGACTGAGTTTCTTTCATCACGTTACGCAAGATTTTGAGCGCATCGGTTGGCATAGTGGTGTGATACACGTGACCACCCTTTTCATAGGCTTCCATAATTTGGAGCCACTTCTTAAGATCCATTGAGAAGCTACTGCTTTGGGTTGATTCAATACGCTCGCGCGCTCTATCACTCATTGCCACCATAGCGCAGCAAGGTGAACTACTCCAACCTTTTTGAGGCGCAGTGATCAACACGTCGACGTTGCAAGCCTTCATATCTACCCAAGTTGCACCTGATGCGATGCAATCGAGAACAAACAAACCATTCACAGAGCGTACTGCTTCACCCACTGCCTTGAGATAGTCATCCGGCAAAATAATGCCTGCGGAAGTTTCTACATGAGGAGCGAAAACAACTGCTGGCTTTTCTTTTTTAATAAAAGCCACTACCTCTTCGATCGGCGCAGGGGCAAATACACCTTGCGTAGCATCTTCCAATTGTCTACCTTTGATAACGGTAATGTCCTTGGTGATATTGGCTAAATCAAAAATCTGAGTCCAACGATAGCTAAACCAGCCGTTGCGCAAAATAAGACATTTTTCATTATTGGCAAATTGACGGGCAACGGCTTCCATACCAAATGTGCCGCTGCCAGGAACGATCACTGCAGAACTTGCGTTGTACGCATCTTTCAGGACGCTAGAAATATCCACGATGACTTTTTTGAACTCTTCAGACATGTGATTTAGCGAGCGGTCGGTGTAAACAACCGAGAACTCTAAGAGACCGTCTGGATCAACATTCGGGAGCAAGCCTGGCATAGTAATTTCCTAGTAAATCGTATGAATAGCCCTAAATGATACTGATTTAGTGCTGTTTGAGTACTTCGTCTTTGAAAACGGCCTTTTTGAGCAAATAAAGGGGGTTAAGCACTTTTCTTTGTCGCAGAGGAAACCAGTATTCCGACCACAATCAGGACAAAAGCTAAGCCATGAAAAAGCTGAGGTGGATCCCCCAAGATCGCGGCAGACAGTAAGGCTGTAAATAAAGGTATGAGGTTGGCAAAGAATGCTGCCACCGTGGGTCCAGCACCATTCACCCCCAAACCCCAACACCGATAAGCAATTAAGGAGGGGCCAATGGCTACAAACAAGATTAATGCCCCAGTCCAATAATTAAGATCAATAAAGGCGTGCCCCGTGGCAATTTCAGCACCCTCAAATAACATCGTCCACAAGAATCCAATCAAAACCTGCGCCGTCAAAAACTCAGCCCATGGCCACTGCCGCTCAGTACTCTCTCCTGGGCGGCTAATCATCCAGCTATAAAAGGCCCAGAGAATCGTGGCCAACATAATGAACAAATCACCCATCACTACTTCCATACTCAAGAGACTGGCAGGCTCACCTCGGGTGAGAACTACGGTAACGCCTATCAAGGAGACGACTGCACCCAAGAGCTGAAGAAGCGTCGGCCTCACTTGATAAAAGACAGCACCGATCAGGAGCATCCAGATAGGCATGCTCGCCCCAATGAGGGTGACATTAATCGCCGTCGAGGTTTGCAAGGCGAGATATAAGAGTACGTTATAGCTACCTACCCCCAACAATCCCAAAACAAGGAAGCGACTCTTGTTTTGCCACAAGGCACTTCCTGGCTTTAGGATTCGCCAGCCAAGAGGTAGTAGTAGCAAGGCTGCTAGACCCCAGCGGACAGCACTGAGGGTGATCGGCGAAATACTTCCCACCAAGACCCGTCCGGCAATTGCATTACCCGCCCAGAGGAAGGTAGCAAGCGATAAATAAAAGACAGTTGAGAGGGGTATTTGAGGCATTCGGGGGGATGTAGGTGAATGAGTGGCTGTTTAGAGCCTCAAGAAGGGCTTTGCCTAGTCATTGTAGAAACAAATGCTCGGTATTGCTAAGATAGAGCTTAAATTAGCGTCAGACATCTGGCATGAGCAACACACCGAGGGGTTTTAGTGACAATCATCACCAATATTGAAGATTTACGAGTTCTGCATCAGAAACGCACCCCCAAGATGTTTTATGACTATGCAGACTCCGGGTCGTGGACTGAATCCACCTACCGCGCGAATGAGTCGGATTTTCAGAAAATTAAACTGCGTCAACGCGTTGCCGTCAATATGATCAACCGCACCACCAAAACAACGATGGTCGGACAAGAAGTTGCCATGCCAGTCGCTTTAGCGCCTACTGGACTAACCGGTATGCAATATGCTGACGGTGAAATTCTGGCGGCCCGCGCTGCAGAAAAATTTGGCGTCCCCTTCTGCCTTTCTACGATGAGCATTTGCTCGATTGAAGATGTGGCAGAGCGCACTACCAAACCGTTTTGGTTTCAGCTCTATGTCATGAAAGACCGCGGCTTTATTGAGCGCCTCATTGAGCGTGCCAAAGCAGCTAAGTGCTCTGCCTTGGTTCTCACTTTAGATTTACAGATTCTGGGACAACGCCATAAAGATTTAAAAAATGGTTTATCTGCCCCTCCAAAGCTGACGATTGCCAACATCATCAACATGATGACTAAACCCCGCTGGTGCATGGGTATGGCGATGACTCCCCGTAGAACCTTTCGTAATATTGTTGGTCACGCCACTGGTGTTGGCAACATGTCCTCCCTCTCCTCTTGGACAGCAGAACAGTTCGACCCAGGTCTGAGCTGGGATGATGTGGAGTGGATTAAGAAACTTTGGGGTGGCAAGTTAATTATTAAAGGCATCTTGGATGAAGAGGATGCCCGCTTTGCTGCTAACTCGGGCGCGGATGCTCTGATCGTTTCCAACCATGGTGGCCGACAGTTGGATGGTGCCATCTCTAGCATCAAAGCTTTGCCTGGCATTGTGAATGCTGTTGGTAAAGATATTGAGGTGTGGATGGATGGTGGCATTCGTTCAGGGCAGGATGTTTTGAAGGCTTGGGCATTAGGAGCACGTGGCACATTGATTGGTCGCCCCTTCCTCTATGGCTTGGGTGCTATGGGCGAGGCCGGCGTTACTAAATGCCTAGAGATTATTCACAATGAATTAGATATCACCATGGCCTTTACAGGACATCGTGATATCCAGAATGTGACTAAAGATATTTTGTATCCAGGAACTTTTTAATATTTCACACTTAGCCAATTCTCCCGAACTCGTATTTGGCATCTCTGCTGTAGCCCTCTCGGGCTCGGTGTGGTTTGGCAATGCCGTACTGAGCAAGTACCGCACAAAAGATACTGAGACCTCTGCAGATTTGGGGATCATTCAGACTGCAACACTCACATTGCTTGGCCTGATTATTGGTTTTACCTTTTCCATGGCTATTGCTCGGTATGACTTAAGGCAGACTTATGAAGAGGCTGAGGCAAATGCCATTGGTACTGAGTTCTTAAGAGCCGATCTTTTGCCCAGCAAGACTGCAGAATCCATCAAGGGGCTTCTCAACGAATATCTGGATCAGCGTATTTTCTTTTACTCTAAGCAAGATCAAGAAACGGCTAAGCAAATTACGAAACGCACCCTTGCTTTAGAGAACGCGATGTGGAACGAATTACTCCCTGTAGCACGCACACAATCAACCCCGACTATTGCACTAGTCATCGCTGGAATGAATGATGTGATCAACTCCCATGGCTACACCCAAGCGGCTTGGTGGAACCGTATTCCGACTGCGGCCTGGTGGCTGATGGCAGCAATCGCGATTGCTGCCAATATGTTGGTGGGTTTTGGTGCACGAAACTTTAAACGTAATGTCGGCCTTTTTATGATTTTCCCAACCATGATTTCCATTGCCTTCTTTCTGATTGCAGACATTGATAGTCCTCGTGGTGGCATTATTCGTATCGACCCACGAAATCTGATTGATTTAAAAAACAATTTGAGCTCCCTAAATAGCTCAGTCCCTACCAGAGGCATTAATAAATGAAGCGTATTGTTGATGTATATAAAGATAGGGGTCGAGAGCTCGTGTGGACTTATGTCATTCACCTTGGCAATCTTGAGTTTCACCCGGCTCAAACTGATTTTGAGCAAGAGGCACTGCGACTTTCTCAACTTGATAAGCGCGGCACGCCAAGCGAGTTGAGTGCCAAAGCTAGACTTACCGTTCGATAACTTTTAACTTTAGTTCTGAAATATGAAACCTTTAAGCAAAAAAGCCAAGATGGCAGTTGGATGGACAATCTTAATGACCGTTACTGGCACTGCCATGCTGCATCAATGGGAATTTTTTGCGATGGGATGTGCATCCATTGCAATGCTACTCATTGCGAATCACTATGGCCTACTGAAAGATCCTGAAGACAAAAAATAAGGCCCCTATCTTTCGATAGCGGCCCCAATTGATCTTCAGCAGATTAGAGTGTTGGGTAATCTGTATATCCGACCTCTGCTCCACCGTAAAAAGTTGCACGGTTATAAGCATTCAGTGCTGCGCCTTGCGCAAAGCGCTCAGCCAAATCCGGATTAGAAATATACAAACGTCCATAGGCCACTGCATCTGCTAAGCCAGCCTCTAAAACAGCTTCACCCATGGCTTGATCATACCCACCGGCACTAATAAATTGACCCTGATAGATTGCACGGAACATCTCTGAGGTAATGGGCGCCTCTACGTTTACTTGATCATTACCACCTGCACTTGTGGAACGCGGTTCAATCATGTGCACATAAGATAAGTGATAGCCGTTGAGCTTCTGAATTACCGCGGTAAACAAAGCAACTGGATCGCTATCAGCCATATCATTAAAGCTACCGTACGGTGATAAGCGCACACCGATACGATCACTTGGGTATACCTTGGTAATAGATTCAATAACCTCGCCCAATAAGCGCATACGATTTTCGATTGATCCGCCATAGCCGTCAGTACGTTGATTGGTTTTATCTTGTAAAAACTGATCGAGTAAATAGCCGTTCGCAGAATGAATTTCCACACCATCAAAACCTGCCGCTTTAGCATTAACAGCAGCTAGCTCAAAGTCCTTCAGAAGACGGACAATGTCTTCGGTGCTCATCGCCTTAGGCGTTTCGTAATCGTGCAACTTCCAATCAGCACCATAAGTTTGGCCAGCAGGCGCAATCGCAGATGGAGCTTCAGGGATACCCTGCTCGGGATGTAAAGAAGAATGGGAAATACGTCCAACATGCCATAACTGCGCAATCATCTTGCCACCTCTGGCATGCACCGCACTCACAATTTCCTTCCAAGCCGCTGTTTGCGCAGCAGAATAGATACCAGGTGTTGCGGGATAACCTTTGCCAATAGCAGAAATTTGCGTTGCTTCGCTGATGATGAGGCCGGCACTTGCCCTTTGCTCATAGTACGTTTTTGCAAGAGGATGTGGCACATCCCCATCAATGGCACGCATTCTAGTGAGAGGAGCCATCACAAGGCGATTCTTTAATTCAATCGCGCCAAGTTTGACGGGTGTAAACATGATTTCTTTTCCAGACATGAACTACTTTCTTTGAGGATGAACACTTCAATTAATGGGCAACTGTAGCAGGGATACTAAAGCACCGCCGATACCATACTAGACTCTTTGAAAACTCTTTCGACTGCCCCGACTAATTCTTGGGCTAGATTTAAATCTTGACTCAATACTCTGGGCAAGCGCTTGGAACTCATCATGATGCGCAGTTGATAAGCGAGCTACAAGCGCAATCACTCTCTTGGGAGCAGGCGGTGCTAAAGGCCGGGCAATTAATGTCGTACCATTTAAGATCCCGCCTTTTACTGCCATTTCAGGTAGCAGCGCAATGCCCATACCAGACTCCACCATTTGCAACAGTGTCAGTAAACTAGTTGCCTCCATGCCTTCGGCATTGCGAATATCAGAATGCTTACAAGCTTGCATAGTGTGATCACGCAAGCAATGGCCCTCCTCTAGCAACAGTAGCCTCTCTGCCATTTTGGTTGGCAAATGAATTTCCTTACCTTTTAATGCAGGGTCATTTGCACCTGCAACTAACCAAAATTCATCGACAAAAAGCTCTTTTACCAACAGGCCCGCTGTGTCATAGGGCAATGCAATTAATGCAAAATCGAGTTGATGATCCGCTAAACGCGCCAATAGATTAGCGGTTAAATCTTCACGCAGGGCAATCTTGAGCTTGGGGTAATGCTCCCGAATATCTGGCAACACATTTGGCAATAAAAATGGTGCAATGGTTGGGATCACTCCCAATCGAATAGTCCCCACCATGGGCTCGCCAGAGGCGCTCGCATACTCCACAAGATCTTGAGACGAGGCTAAGATGACCTTAGCCCTTTCCAAAATCTCTAGACCGATTGGAGTGATAGCTACATTTTGTCTATCCCGCTCTACCAAGCAGACTCCCAACACATCTTCCAGCTCTTTTAAACCAGCGCTCAGGGTAGATTGGCCTACAAAGCAGGCCTCTGCAGCCCTAGTAAAATTAAGCTCTTGAGCAACTGCTACAAAATAGCGAAGTTGTCGTAATGAAGGTAGAGCCGCCATAAGTTGTAGTTATCCCTATAATCTAATTATCAGATAAATAATATCATTCCTATTTACCTTATAAATCATTGCCTACTTACTTGCTTGATACAAAACAATCAGTCTCTTAGCTGGCAAGTAAATTTGAAATTCAATTTAAACTGTCTTTTATCTCTCACAGTAAGGAATCTCTATGAAATCTTGGCAATGTATCGTATGCGGTTTCGTCTATGATGAAGCGAAAGGCTTGCCTGAAGATGGCATTCCTGCTGGAACCGCTTGGGCTGACGTTCCTGAAGATTGGGAATGTCCAGATTGCGGTGTATCAAAATCTGACTTTGAAATGGTGCAAGTTTCCTAATTCAAGTAAAACGTATTACCTTTCAACGCATTATTAGGGAGTCCATTTTTGGATCATCAGAATCAATCATCCCCATCAGGGATTGTCATCATTGGTAGCGGCTTAGCTGGCTTCACCGTCATTCGCGAGCTTCGCAAAATAGACAAGGTGATTCCGATTACCCTTGTAACAAGAGAGCCGGGATACTTTTACTCCAAGCCAATGCTCTCTACCGCATTGGCAAGCAGCAAATCTGCAGAGCAATTAGTCTCCACTAATGCCGAGGGCATGGCAACACAGCTAGACATTACGATTCTGGGCGATGTTGACGTCACTGCAATTGATACCACCTCACAAACAGTCACCACTTCTACAGGCAGCCTTTCCTATGGAAAGCTAGTACTAGGATTAGGCGCCGATCAAATTCGCCTTCCTTTGGAAGGCAATGCAGCCAATGAAGTGATTACCGTCAATGATCTGGAAGACTATGCGCAATTTCGCAAGACAATTGAAGGCAAAAAACGAATCGCTATTTTAGGTGCAGGCCTCATTGGATGCGAGTTTGCAAATGATTTAGTTTTAGGCTCCTATGAAGTAGATGTCATCGATTTAGCACCGCAGGCTTTAGGTAGACTACTTCCCGAAGCGGCGGCACAAGCACTGCAAGCGAAGCTCAGTGCAGCAGGTGTGCGTTGGCACTTCGCTACTACCGTTCAATCGATTGATCGAAGCGGCGATTCTCTCTCAGTTACTCTTGCCAACGGATCGGTAATTCATAGTGATGCATTTCTGTCGGCCGTCGGTTTAAAGCCTCGCTTAGATTTAGCTCAATCAGCCGGAATTGCAACAGGCGCAGGTATTACAGTTAATCGTCAATTAGAAACCAGCGCCAAGAATGTTTATGCCATTGGCGACTGTGCCGAAGTTGAGGGCTTGGTTCTGCCTTATGTCATGCCGATCATGCAGGCTGCACGAGCTTTAGCTCCTAATCTACTTGGGCAAGCGACTACCCTCAGTTATCCTGCAATGCCCGTCATGGTCAAGACCCCTGCCCTACCAACCATTGTTTCACCACCAGCTAAAGATGCGCTTGGTGATTGGAAAATCAATTCGGTTGAAGGTGGTCTTGAAGCGCGCTTTGAATCTAGTGACGGTAAGTTGCTCGGCTTCGCTCTTATGGGTACAGCTACCGCACAACGTGGCGCACTGACAAAAGAGTTGCCCCCCATCTTGTAGTCATGGTGGCTGACCGCTATCTCTCAACGATCTGCACAAAAGAAAAAGGCCCGCTCAGCGGGCCTTTTGCATGATCCAAAACATTTACCTTATGAAGCAATCACAAACCACGTTGTATTGTGTGACTGAGCGCTCATCAAAAATAGCATTGGGATAGATAGCATCGTGTTAAAGCGGGAAGTCAACATCGCAATGCGTGCAGACTTTGCTTTGACATCAGGCTCAACCGCAACCATGCCTAGAGCACGTTTCTGATTTGGCCAAATAATGAACCAAACGTTGAACGCCATGATCAAGGCAATCCACATACCTAAGCCGATTGCGCGGAAAGGTGCCTGCAAAGTGAATGCCTGATGCGCATACCCATTCAATATGGATAAGATCAAGCCGCTCAGTACGGTCAATAGAGCAGCCCATCGAAACCAAAAGAGTGCTGTTGGAGCAATAACTTTGCCGATTGCTGGCTTTTGCTCATCCGGAATCTTTGACATGGATGGAATCTGCACAAAATTGAAATACCAAAGCAAACCTACCCACATCACGCCAACCATCACGTGAATCCAACGGAATAAAAATGGCAACTCAATCGAACCGAGGTTCGCACCCAAGGCTAGGACAATCAATACGAGGAGCACAAAGCCAGCTAAAACAGTACGGCCTAATGAGGTAAAGATAGATGACATGAGAGCTTCCTAAAGAAAAGTAAATAGATCAGGTTGGATTTAAGCGAAATTCTTGCTAGCAAAATCCCAGTTCACTACATTCCAGAAATTTTCAACATACTTTGGACGAGCATTGCGAGTGTCAATGTAATAAGCGTGCTCCCAAACATCACAAGTCATCAAAGGCTTGGCATCGGTAGTCAATGGTGTAGCAGCGTTGCTTGTGGATGCCAAATCCAGAGTGCCGTCAGCCTTCTTAACCAACCAAGCCCAGCCAGATCCAAAGGTACCCACTGCACACTTTGTAAACTCTTCTTTGAATTTATCGAAAGAGCCCCACTTTGCATTAATGGCATCAGCTAGAGGACCTGTCGGTGCGCCACCGCCATTTGGCTTCATGCTATTCCAGTAAAAAGTGTGATTCCAGACCTGAGCTGCGTTATTGAAAACACCACCAGCCGACTTTTTAATGATGTCTTCAAGGGAAGCATTTTCAAACTCAGTACCTTTTACCAAATTATTTAAGTTGGTGACATACGTTTGATGATGCTTACCATAGTGAAACTCAAGCGTTTCTTTTGAAATGAATGGTGAAAGCGCATCTAATGCGTAAGGGAGTTGAGGTAATGTGTGTTCCATTATTTTTCCTTGTAAAACATATTAATAGGTAGCTACAGTAGCCATAATCGACCTAACTATAGACGATTATGGCGATTTTGTTTGATTGGGAGTAAATCAAGGGCTGGCCTGGTAATCCTTTTGATGATTACTGAGCTGTCCAGCCGCCATCCATATTCCAGGCCGCTCCACGAACTTCAGAAGCATCTGGGCTACAAAGGAAAACAGCTAACGCTGCTAATTGTTCTGGGGCCACGAATTCACCGGAGGGCTGCTTCTCAGACACTAAGGCTTTTTTGGCTTCTTCATTTGAAATTCCTTCACGCTCTGCCCGAGCATCCACCTGCTTTTGAACCAAGGGAGTTAAAACCCAGCCTGGGCAAATTGCATTACAAGTAATCCCCGTTTTGGCGTTCTCTAGAGCGGTCACTTTGGTTAAGCCAACAATGCCATGCTTTGCAGCGACATAAGCTGATTTTTGTATAGAACCAACTAAGCCATGAACAGAGGCGATGTTAATAATGCGGCCCCAGTTACGCTGCTTCATTCCGGGCAAGGCATGATGAGAGGTGTAGAAAGCTGAGCTTAAATTGATGGCAATAATCGACTCCCACTTATCCGCTGGAAAGTCTTCAATATTCGCTGTGTGCTGAATGCCTGCGTTATTTACTAATATATCCAGTGAACCAAAGCGTTTTTCAGTTTGCTTAATGAGATCCTCAATCTCGGCAGGCTTACTCATATCAGCGCCGTGATACTCCACTTCAACTCCACAAGCTTTGATGGCAGCAACTGCGGCATCTTTTTCACCAAAGCCGTTCACCATGATGTTGGCGCCCTGCTTTGCTAAACCAATAGCCATTGCCAAACCAATACCACTAGTGGAACCAGTGACAAGAGCTGTTTTACCTTTTAAATGGGACATATTTTTATTCACAATATCAAATTAATGGCAAATCCCCAGGTCGGGGATTTGCGCATGGTCAAAACTGGATGTTACAGGATCTACCAGCCCATTTAATACGGGGAATGCGCCTCATTTAGGTGTGCTCTAAATTAGACCTTTCCAAGGGCTTTAAGAATCTTTTCACAAGTAATGGGTTGGTCAAACACTGCAGTATTAAATGGCGCCAAAGCATCATTAATCGCATTCTGAACCGCTCCAGGAGCGCCAGCAGTGCCAGCCTCACCAGCACCTTTTGCGCCTAACTTAGATGACTGAGTTGGAGTCTCAACGTGAGCCACTTCAATATCCGGCATTTCATTAGCCATTGGCACCAAATAATCAGCCATACTGCCATTCCGTAGCAGCCCACTTTCGTCGTAGATACACTCTTCGAAAAGGACGCCGCCGATACCCTGAACAATTGCGCCGCGCACCTGCTCATCCACCAACATGGGATTCAATACCCGGCCGCAGTCCTCAACCGCCCAATGCTTTAGGAGTTTTACAAAGCCAGTATCCGGATCAACTTCAACATAAGAAGCCTGAACGCCATTGGTAAAAATAAATGGGTAATCTTTTTGGGTGTAATGACGCGTCACCATCAGATCAGCCGAGAATCCCGCTGGCAAAGTATCTGTGCGGAAATAACCTATTCGCCCAATCTCACTAAACGGCAGGAGCTGCTCACCGCTAGCCTTATCTAACACGTGTCCACGACGAACGGATAGCCCTTCAGGTGATCGATTGAGGATTGCACCAGCAAGCTTCAAGATGTTCTCTTGAAGTGCTTGGCAAGCCAATAAGACTGCTTCACCACCCACTCCAGCACCACGTGAAGCCCAGGTGCCTCCGCCGTAAGGAGTTACATCAGTATCACCAGTAATGATGCGCACATCTTTAATCGAAAGACCGACGGCATCAGCAGCAATTTGCGCGTATATACCTTCAGTACCTTGACCCTGCTCACCAACACCGATCAATATCGATACAACACCGCTTGGGTCTAGACGCGCAGAGGCACCATCCTGAGACGCGATGCGTGCCCCACCCACACCATAGAACGCCGGACTTGGGTTAGTTAATTCGATTAATGTGGCAAAACCAATTCCGCGATAGATACCTTTTTTACGCAACTCAGCTTGCTCTTTACGCAAAGCAGAATAGTCCATCATCTTTTCAATGGTTCGCAAGCATTGCTCGTGCGACAACACCTCTAACTTGATACCGGAAATTCCCGAGCAAGGGTATGCATCATCAGGGATCACATTACGCTTACGAAACTCCAAAGGATCCATCTTTAATTTTTGAGCTGCCAAATCAACCAAGCCCTCAGTCACAGCGCAGGCAATGGGGTGGCCTACGCCACGATATTGGCAAGTAGGCGTTTTATTCTGAAACACCACATTGAGTTTGGCGCGGTAGTGCTGATGCTTATATGGTCCACCAACCAAGTTCACCACCTGGTTACCCTCGATCGCACTGGTTCTTGGGAACATGGAGTAAGGGCCAATCGCCGTGAGATCGTCGATCTCAAATGCCAGGATATCACCCTCTTTATTAGCTGCAATACGTCCTTTAATCCGATGCTCACGCGCATGAATATCACTTGTAAATGATTCGAGTCGATCCGCAACAAATTTGACTGGGCGCTCCAACATCATCGCCAAACCCACCGTTGCAAAATCATCAGGATACGCATGCACCTTAATGCCAAACGATCCGCCTACGTCTTTACAAATGACATGGACATCAGACTCTGACAATCCAAACTGACGGCAATATAAATCTTGCATCATGTGTGGCGCTTGTTGCGAGTGATACACCGTGAGACGACGATCACCAGGATTGTAGTCAGCAATTTGGCAGCGAGGCTCTAACGTAACTCCAGTATGTCGACCAAATCCAAAAGTAGCTTCAGCCACAATATCCGCCGTTGTAAATACCTCATCTACCTGACCAACATCCAAGGTACGGGTAAAGCAAAGATTGTCGCCAAGCTCAGGATGGATTACTGGAGTGTCTGCATCCAATGCCGTTTCCATTGAAACTACTGCAGGCAGCTCCTCCCACTCAACATCAATGAACTGCAAAGCATCTTCTGCTTGAGCGCGTGTCTCAGCAACTACAGCAACTACAGGCTCGCCTTGCCAGCAAGCCCTATCAATTGCCAATGCATATTGAGGGGCGGATTTCATACCCGCAAGGTGGCCTAAGGTAGCAACCCAAGGCTTACAAAGCTCAGCCATTCTCACGCCATCAACAATGGCCAAAACACCTGGCATCTTGCTAGCTTGTTCAGTATGAATTTTTCCAATTTTCATATGTGCTACTGGCGAGCGCCAATAGACTACATGACCCATCCTAGGCAGCTGAATATCATCTACATAAGTACCCTGACCCTCGATGAGTCGACGTGCCCCATGCCGAGGTTCACTACTACCGATATAGCGCTGGTCATTGGTTACCGGATCAAGCACCAATCCTTTGAGATCTACTGGCTTATTCATAATCAGTTTTCCCAGTCTTTTTAAGCGAGAGCAACAACGGGTTTAATTTTTTCACCTTTGGCACGCGCTTCAAGCACGGCCATGATGGCGTCCACTATGGAATGGTAGCCAGTGCAACGGCAGTAGTTTCCAGAGATCCATTCACGCACTTCTTCACGAGTGGACTTAGGTTGTTTTTCTACTAATTCAGCTGCAGCAAGCAACATCCCAGAAGAGCAGAAACCACATTGCATTGCGTTATGACGCATAAAGGCTTCCTGTAAATCTGCTAATGCACCGCTCTTAGTTAATCCTTCGATTGTTTCCACTACACAACCATTGGCTTGTACGGCCAGATATAAACAACCACGAATAATTTTCCCATCCACCTTTACTGTACAGGCGCCACAAGCCCCTTGCTCACAACCGAGGTGCGGGCCTTTGAGATGGAGATCTTCTCGCAAAAAATCGACTAAGTGACGACGCGGCTCAATCTCAGCATTGACTGTCAAACCATTGACGGTCATCGTAATTTTTTTCTTTAAGCTCATTAGAATCTCCGAACTAGATTTATCTTTTTGTGTATTGATTGCTCAAGCAATTAAGTGCTTTAAGCCACGCTCTAATAAAACACCAATCAGATGTTGCTTAGTTTGTGCACTGTTAGTGATATCGGCAATCGACTCAATCTCTTCCCTTACAGCGGCGACTGTATTGGCAATTAATTCATCATTAAGAGGCTTACCATCTACCAGGGCTTGAGCCTTTTTCGCCATGATTGGCGTGGCACAAACAGAGAAGAATGTAAAAGTGCAATCACTCAAAACATTGCCTGCCTTATTCGCAACTAAGGCTACGCCCGCAATTGCATAGTCTCCGTGACGGCGAGCTAGCTCATGGAAATAAAAAACTTGATTACTGCTCGCGATCGGGATTTCTGTTGCTATGAGAATTTCATTGGGCTCTAAAGAGGTGGTGTAAAGATCAATGAAAAAGTCTTGCGCTGAAATTCGACGCTCTCCATCAGGGCCGCCGATCAACATGGTTGCATTGAGCGCCAGACTACAGGCAGGCCATTCAGCCGCAGGATCTCCATAGGCTAGAGAGCCGCCCCAGGTTCCTAAATTGCGGATGGCTCTGTGCGCGATATGAGGAGCCGCAGCCTTGAGAAGTGGTGCATGCTGCGCAATCAGTTTGGATTCCTCAATCTCAGTATGGGTTACTAATGCACCAATACGCAATTGATCTCCGATAACTGAAATACCTTTTAATTCATCTAAATTCGTGATGTCAATCAGCATGCTAGGTTCAGAAAGACGCAGGTTTAAGGTAGCTAAGAGCGTCTGTCCACCCGCAATCAATTGCGCATCTTCACCAGCTTCGGCCAACATAGCTAAGGCCTCACTGAGAGCCTTCGGTTTTGCATAATCAAATGCTGCTGCTTTCATTGTGTCTCCTTCACTACTTTTATATTGACATCGCCTCGCATTATTGAGCTTGCGGGTCCGACTCCAGTGGCACTATTTCACCACCTAACTCTTTTGCAAAGCGCTGGAAAAAGTCATCCGCAATCTTTTTAGCAGAGGCGCTAATAAGCCGCCCACCAATTTGCCCCAGCTTGCCGCCAATAGAAGCCTCAGTCGTATAAGAAACCAGTGTCCCGCCCTCGGCAGGCTTGAGCTCAACACGTGAACGACCCTTTGCAAATCCTGCAGCGCCACCTGAGCCCTCAAAGGCCATAGAACAGGACTGATCTGGAATGACATCGCTTAAAAATAACTTTCCTGAGAATCTGGCTCTGACGGGTCCAATTTTGAACATCACCTTGGCATGAATCTCCTCTGGGGAGATGCGACTGATTTCCTCGCAACCTGGAATGGACTTTGCCAGCACGTCAATATCATTCAAGCCCTTCCACACAACTGGGATTGGGGCTGCAATGAGCTGCTCGCCATTTAATTCCATTACATCTCCTTGGGGTTTGTACGAATAGAGTCTTATCTACCAATTGTTCAACAATGTACCATTATTTAACTTTTGGTCAATAAGGCCAAATTCGGATAAACCCTGATGACAATGAGTTTCGATCGAGACAGCAGTACGAGAAGTAGTGTCGCTCTAGAAGCGACTGCATCTAGAGCGCCTGCACGTCGCAGAATGAGTACTGTGGATCGTAAGCGTCAGATTTTGGATCGTGCTATTCAGTACTTTGCAAAGCATGGAATGGATGGGCAACTCAGAAACTTAACAAAGGGTTTGGGCATTACTCACACCCTGCTTTATCACTACTTCCCCACTAAGGATGCTTTAATCAAAGCAGTCTATGAAGATGTCTTCGAGTCCCGCTGGAAGCCAGAGTGGGAGCAGCTGCTAGATGATAAGACTCTCTCGCCAGAGGAAAAATTTAATGCCTTCTATATTGACTACTCAAATACAGTGCTGACCTACGATTTTGTACGTATTTTGATTTTCTCAGGCCTGAGCGATCATTCAATTAGCGACAGATTCTTTGAATTATTGCGCGATCGCCTTTTACCGCGCCTTATTCGGGAAACTCGTAAGCACTGTGGTCGTAGCTCGCGCAGTAAGCCTTCGCAGCGAGAATTGGAATTTTTAATGGGCTTGCATGGCGGCGTCTTTTATATTGGTATGCGACGATGGATTTATGGGCAAGCTATTTATGACTCCGGCAACCCCCATACCGAACAAGAAATTATTCAAGACCGTATTAGTTCTTACCTCACTTCAGCAAAAACTTTATTTAATACCGGCAAAAAAATAAAATGACGAATTTAAGCTTAAATCACTTCTCCATTCGCAGTCTAGAGATTGAACAAACCACCAAGTTCTACTGTGAGGTCTTTGGATTCACAGTGGGGCCTCGTCCCGATTTTCCTTTCCCAGGCGTCTGGCTATACAACGGCGATCCAAACGATTGGGCTAACGCAGTTGTGCATCTCATTGCAATTGATAAGAACAATCCGAATGGCTTAAAACAATATCTCGGGGAACGAGATCCTAGCTCACTCTATGGCTCTGGAGCAGTAGATCACATCGCCTTCTTTGCCAAGGGATTGGAGGCCAAACTTGCATTGCTGGAGAAGTTGGGCGTACCTTGCAGACAACGCACCGTACCAGCAATTCAATTACACCAAGTCTTTATGGATGATCCTAATGGCATTGTGGTTGAACTAAACTACCCTGCTGCAGAAAAGGCGGCACTAGATGCCAAGGCTGCATAGGTAAAGATGGCCAAAATACTTGTCATCGGCGGATCTCTTGGAGGCTTATTTGCCGCCAATATATTGCTGCGCGAAGGGCATGATGTCACCTTGTTAGAAAAGGCAATCGGCTCTTTAGATGGTCGAGGTGCCGGAATCGTGACCCATGACGCTCTTGCAGATGCCTTAAGTGAAGCAGGTATTCAAGTTGATAACAGCCTGGGGGTTGCTGTATCAAAGCGAGTTACTTTGGGTATTGATGGGGAGAACTTGGGCGAAATGCAGCTCCCGCAAATCTTGACTTCATGGAGCCGTCTATACCATCTATTAAAAGAGAATTTTCCAAACGAGCGTTACTTACAGGGTAAGAATGTCAAAGTGGTGACACAGGACTCTAATAGCGTTCAGGTCAGCTGTGAAGATGGCAGCACTTATCAGGCCGAGCTTCTGATTGCATCAGATGGCATACGCTCCACAGTCAGATCCCAGGTGGCGCCAAATATTCAGCCCAAATACGCAGGATATATTGCGTGGCGTGGCGTTTGTGATGAGAGCAATTTATCAAATTACACCTTAGAGACTCTATTTAATTATTTTGGATTCTGCTTACCCAATGGTGAACAAATGCTTGGCTATCCAGTTGCAGGGCCTGGCAATGACACTAGACCTGGCAAACGTCGCTATAACTTTGTTTGGTATCGCCCTGCCTCCGAAGAAGATGAGCTAGTCAAGCTGCTGACTGATGCGGATGGTCACTATTATCCGACCGGCATCCCACCACTAAAAGTCTCATGGAAGCATATTGCCGAAATGCGCACAGTTGCGCGCGATATTCTGGCGCCGCAATATGCAGAAATTTTAGAAAAAACACCCTCACCTTTTTTGCAAACTATTTATGACGTTTGTTCAGAGCAAATTGTGTTTGGAAGAATTGCCTTGATGGGTGATGCTGCTTTTGTTGGTCGACCTCATGTTGGCATGGGGGTTACCAAAGCGGGTGATGAGGCCATGGCAATTGCACGTCATATTGCGACCTTAGGTCCAACTCCTGAAGCTCTCGAAGCCTACAGCAAGGAGCGTCTTAAGTTAGGGCAACAAGTTGTTGCAAGAGCACAATACTTAGGGCGCTACATGCAAGCGCAAGGTAGCAAAGGCAGTAGAGATAGCAACAGTCTTCGTAGAAATGCAGATACCGTAATGGCAGAAACGGCCATTGATATTAGTACTTTGTTGGTGGCTGGAAAAGCAGTTCCGGAGTCACATTAATTTAAACCCGCTGTAGATTTTCGTATCACTAGAAGCATTCAGTTAAGATTTATGCATTACGAAGTAGTCCTATTAATAAACTGTTTTAAATGGAGGAGACAACCATGAAACAAAAAGTAACGAATCAAACTAGAAGAAAAATGTTGATCGGCGGAGCTGCTGCTGCAAGCACTCCCCTGTGGATAAATGTAGCCAGCGCCCAGTCTGAAACAATTAAGATTGGTTTTCCAACACCACTAACTGGGCCATTTTCTGCAGAAGCACAAGATCAAGTTAAAGCAGCTGAATTAGCCATTAAAGAATTTAATGATGCTGGTGGCTTTAATGGACGCAAAGCCGAACTTTTGGTTCGTGACGACAAACTCAACCCAGGTGAGGCTGCAACGCGCACTCTTGAGTTGATTGAAAAAGACAAGGTAAATTATGTTGTGGGTTCGCTCTCAGCTGCAACCCAACTATCTATTAATGCAGTATGCAAAGAACGTAAGGTGCTCTTCAATTCGATTAGTCAATCTGATGCGATTAATGAGGTAAAGGACTGGAGTGTTTATACATTCCATGAGGCGCTCAATCCAACTATGACTGCTGGTGCAGTCGCGCGCTATTCGATCCCTCGCTATGGCAAAAAAATTGTCTACTTAACTGCAGACTATGCCTACGGTCACGAGATGGTGCGTGCATTTGAGCGCGCCGGTAAGGAGATGGGTGCCACTACATTGGCAGATATTCGTCACCCACTTGGCGCATCCGATTACTCTGCATTCTTGCCACGTATTAAAGCCTTGAACCCAGATATTTTGGTACTCTGTAATTTTGGCCGCGATTTAGTTAACTCCGCTAAGCAATGTACAGACTTTGGTCTAAAGTCCAGCATGAAGATCGTGACTCCAGTATTGCTATATACCGCACGCTTAGCTGGCGGGCCAGAAGCATTTGAAGGAATCCTTGGTGGCACTTCATACTACTGGGGACTTGAGGATCGCATCCCTACAGCGAAAATGTTTAACGATGCATTCCGTAAAATGTATAACGGCTCGGTTCCTTCTGACTATGGTGCACTAGGCTACGCTGGAGTAAAAACTGTTCTTACTGCTGTTAAGAACGCTAAATCTACCGACACAATGAAGGTGGTGAATGCACTAGAGAACCTGAAGTACGACTTTTACAAAGGTCCTGAGTATTACCGCAAATGTGACCATCAGGCAGTGCAGACGGTCATTATTGTTGAATCTAAATCAAAGGATATGAAAGATAAGTATGACGTCTTTAAAATTCTGACCATTGAACCAACCACTGAGAAAAATATGCGTAGTTGTGCGGAGTTAGGCCACAAAGCTTAAATCCAAGATTACAGGGCAAATCCTCTGATTTGCCCTGAGCCCCTCCCCCGATGCCCATGGTTGAAGGGGAGTTTTTCTGAGTACATATATGACCGGTCTTACATTTGAACTTTTATGCATGCAGTTACTGACAGGGATTGCTCTGGGCAGTATCTATGCACTTCTAGCCTTGGGTTTATGCCTTGTTTTTGGCATGCTCAATGTAGTGAATTTTGCACATGGCGCCTTCTTTATGGTTGGTGCATTTATGGGCGTTTACTTCTTAGGTATTACAGGCAACTTTTGGTTTAGCCTAATTCTTACCCCAATCGCTACCGGAGTACTTGGATTACTCACTGAACGCTTCTTGGTTCGCCCCCTATATGGCCGAGGCATTGACTACCCCCTACTCCTCACTTTTGGATTGTCTTACGTATTAATTGAGGCGATGCGCGTCACCTTTGGCATTGAGGGCTTGCCCTCTGTTACTCCCGACGGACTTAAAGGCACTATGGATGTCGGGGTTGGCTTCTTTCCAAAATATCGCCTATTTTTAATCGCTGCTACAGCCGTGATTATTTTTGCAGTCTGGTTCTTCATTCAAAAAACAAAATATGGTCTGATTATTAAAGCTGGTGCTGCTGACCAAGAAATCGTTAAGGTACTTGGTGTAGACATTGCTAAGGTATGGCTCATGGTATTTGGTCTTGGTTGCGCGATTGCTGGTCTCTCCGGAATACTGGCATCGCCTACTCGCTCCGTGAATCCAGAGATGGGCATCCCCATCTTGGCAGAATCCTTTGTAGTAACTGTAGTTGGTGGCATGGGCTCACCAGTCGGCGCTGTTGTCGCAGGTCTATTGGTTGGCGTGGTTTACAGCATGACCTCCCTATTCTTCCCAGATCTTGCAGAACTCTCGATCTTTGTGCTGATGGCAGTAGTGCTTTTAATTCGCCCACAAGGTTTGTTTGGCAAAGCGGGGGCGATGGGTTAACCCCCCTTGATATATATGAAATCATTTTTCCAGCTTATTGCACGTCATCGTGTACTGGCAAGTACTCTTTTCTTGATGATCTTTCCTTTCATCATGCCGTATGAGGCACTTGCTATCAATATCTTGATCTTTGGCTTGTTCGCGATGGGATTCAATCTCTTGTTCGGCTACATGGGATTACTGTCCTTCGGACATGCAGCCTTCCTTGGTATCGGCAGCTATCTTACCGGTATTGGGATCGTCCATTACGCCATGCCCTGGGGTGCCGCAATTCTAGTAGGCGTGATTGGTGCAGCCATCGGTGGACTGCTCATGGGTTTCTTGGCTATCCGCACGAGAGGCATCTACTTCTCAATGGTCACCCTTGCCTTAGGTCAAATTGTGTTCTATGGTTTTTATAAGGCAGAGAGCTTGACTGGCGGAGAAAATGGTTTGAGAGGTGTCCGTGTCGATACTTTCAATATCTTAGGCATGCCGGTAGATTTTTTAAATCCAATGATCAAGTACTACATCATTCTCTTCTTTGTTGTTATTGCCATGTGGCTAATCTCGCGCATTCTCAACTCACCACTAGGCGCGGTAATGGAAGCAATTCGTGAAAATGAGAAGCGTGCTGCTGCCTGCGGATTCGATGTGACCCGTACAAAGCTCCTGGTATTTATATTATCGGCAGCGATCTGTGGATTAGCAGGTTCATTGCGTGCCCTGCACCTCTCGATCGTTCCAATTGACTCATTGCATTACCTACAATCAGGGCAAGCAGTCATGATGAGTATTTTGGGTGGCATGGGCACTTTCTTTGGCCCATTCTTTGGCGCCGCTGTCATGCTGTATTTGGAAGATGTAGTGACTACCTTTACCAAACATTGGATGGCCGTCATTGGACTAGTCTTTATGTTCTTTGTATTGTTCTTCCCGCAAGGAATCTGGGGAACGATCTTGAGTAAGCTAAACCTGAATCAGGATTCAAAATCATGAGCAGTCCAAATCAAACTCCCATCCTTGAAGCTCGCAATGTCAGCAAGAGTTTTGGGAAATTCAAAGCTTTACAGGATGTCTCCACCACTTTTATGCCTGGCACTTTGACGGCAATTATTGGCCCTAATGGTGCAGGTAAGAGCACTTTCTTTAATGCTCTCAGTGGAGCCTTTCCACCTTCAAGTGGTCAAATTCTATTTAACGGTAAAGATATAACCGGCATGCAGCAACATGAATTTGCCCGCATTGGTATCTCCAAAAGCTTTCAAATTACCAATGTATTTAAGCAGCTAACTGTTCATGAAAATGTGCGCGTTGCTGCCCAAATGGAAACGGCGCGCTATAACTTCTTACGTAATGCGCAAAGTTACCCAGAACCCATTGAACTTGCAGACCAGCTTTTACGTCGCGTCAACTTAGAGCATCTCAGAAATAAAAAAACGGGTGACTTAGCCCATGGTCAACAACGTGCTTTAGAAATTGCGATGGCCCTCGCCTGTAATCCCAGCCTTCTTTTACTAGATGAACCAACTGCTGGAATGTCTCCTGAAGAAACCCTCGTCATGATGGATCTCATCCGCACACTAGCCAATGAAAGAACGGTGATTTTGGTTGAGCATAAGATGAAACTCATCATGGGTTTATGCAAACGCATCATTGTTCTGCATCATGGTGAGTTTTTAGCTGAAGGCACTCCAGAAGAAATTCAAAATAATGCAGAGGTAAGACGTGTATACCTAGGTCAAGGTTAATGAAAGTTTATATATGTTGCGCATAGAAAATTTAAACGCCTGGTACGACCGTAGTCACGTGCTTCAAGGCGTCTCGCTGGATGTCAATAAGGGTGAGATTGTTACGCTGATGGGAAGAAATGGTGCCGGTAAAACTACCACCCTGAGATCCTTGATGGGCCTTCTCCCTAAAAGAGAAGGAAAGACCACCATTGATGGCACTTCTTTTTTAGATCTTGCAGCGCATGAGCGTTATCACCTTGGACTGGCATATGTTCCTGAAGATCGTCGTATTGTTCCAGGGCTCACCGTCAAAGAAAATTTAGAGCTGGGCGTGATTTCCAAGAAAAATCGTGGTGATATGAGCGCCTTGGTCGATGAAATCGCCGAAACCTTTCCGCGCCTTAAGGAAAGGTTGTATCAAGACGGTACCTCCATGTCTGGTGGTGAGCAACAGATGTTAGCAATCGCAAGGGCCATGATTGCCAAACCAAAAGTGATCTTGCTGGATGAACCATCAGAGGGAATCATGCCGGTATTAGTTGAAGAAATGTTTGAACTGTTTGCCAAACTCAAGCAACAAGGCGTAACTATTCTGCTTGTAGAGCAAAATGTTCAGCAAGCACTTAAGATTTCTGATCGTGCCTATATTTTGGATCAGGGTCAAATTGTTTTCCACGACACCGCTCAAAATCTTTTGAATAACGACGAGATTCAGCAAAAATACTGCGCCGTTTAATCCCTCAAAGTCTTGCTTAGATTAGGCCTAGCCAATGTCCCAATTGGTGCCAAACGCTGGTGGGCACCAAAGTTAACAACCAGGTCATCGTGAGATAGCGTAATAGCTTGCCAATAAACATGTAGATTAAGCATGGACCCCAAGCAAGCCTGAGCCACCCTGCTGCCAAACACAAGGGGTCGCCAAAGCCAGGCAACCAAGATAACAAGAGCATCTTTGGCCCCCGCTCTTCGAGCCAGCGCTGCATTCTGCCATTACTAGGTCCTTTAAGGGATTCAAAACTATTACGGCTAATCAGTCCAAGCCACCAATCCAACATGCCCCCTAATGTATTGCCGATAGTAGCAACCATAATGGCGATCCAATACAAGTGGGGGTTAACTGAAACGTACCCAAATAGGATGGGCTCGGAGCCAACGGGCAGTAAAGTTGCGGAGATAAAAGCGCTAATAAATACCGCTGGCAAACCAATTGATGGCATCCCAAAGAAGTCAAAGAATTGACTGAGCATTTGCTCCATTAAGCAGGAACTCCGGACGGTTTAGCAAGTAAGCGCTTGGTCATCCTTCAAGTATGCCCCAATAGAAGCTCTGGTCGATCATACTGATGAAGGATGCATTTATTTTGACTCGCCCGTAATTCTGAATTCTTGCTTAAACTGTAGGCCTCAACATTATTTAACCTCCTCCACTTTTAGATAGCGATATGAATCACCCCATCCCTAAGCCAGACCAATATCAAGACATGCGTGAAGCTTTGCGCGACCTCTGTGGCAGCTTTGATTCTGCTTACTGGCAAAAGGTAGATCACGAACGTGACTATCCAGAAGCGTTTGTAGATGCTATGGCCCAAGCGGGCTGGTTAGCTGCATTAATTCCTGAGGAATATGGTGGCTCTGGCTTGGGTTTGGCTGAGGCTTCAGTCATCATGGAGGAGATTAATTTCTCCGGCGGTAACGCTGGCTCCTGTCATGGGCAGATGTACAACATGGGCACCTTGCTGCGCCATGGCTCAGACCTGCAGAAGAAGCTGTACCTCCCCAAAATTGCTACCGGTGAATTACGCCTCCAAAGTATGGCAGTGACTGAGCCAACTACAGGCACCGATACCACCAAACTCAAAACTACTGCCGTCAAAAAAGGTGATAAGTACATTGTCAATGGTCAGAAGGTTTGGATCTCCCGCATACAGCATTCTGATTTAATGATTCTGCTAGCGCGCACCACTCCATTAGCAGAGGTCAAGAAAAAATCAGAGGGTATGTCGATCTTTATCGTCAATCTCAAAGATGCTATTGGTAATGGCATGGCAATTCAGCCGATTGCTAATATGGTCAATCATGAAACCAATGAAGTCTTCTTTGATAACTTAGAGATTCCAGCTGAGAACCTCATTGGTGAAGAAGGCAAAGGCTTTAAGTACATCTTAGATGGCCTTAATGCTGAGCGCGTCCTTATTGCAGCTGAGTGTATTGGTGATGCTTATTGGTTTGTTGATAAATCACGTCGTTATGCCAATGACCGTGTGGTGTTTGATCGTCCCATTGGTAAGAACCAAGGTATTCAGTTTCCTATTGCCGATGCTTTTATTGAGACTGAGGCGGCTAACCTGATGCGCTTTAAAGCATGCGAACTATTTGACAACAATCAAGCTTGTGGTGCAGAGTCCAACATGGCAAAGTACTTAGCTGCAAAAGCTTCTTGGGAGGCGGCAAACGTTTGTCTACAAACTCATGGCGGTTTTGGTTTTGCTAATGAATATGATGTTGAGCGTAAGTTCCGCGAGACCCGCCTCTATCAAGTTGCGCCGATTTCCACGAACTTAATCTACTCTTACGTTGCAGAACATATTTTAGGTCTGCCACGCTCCTTCTAATTTGGTAGATCTTTTGATTGATTCAGTTTTTTAGAGAAGTAATGACATGAGTATTCGCCCTTTAGATGGCATCACTGTGGTTTCCTTGGAACATGCTATTGCCGCTCCTTTTTGCACGCGCCAATTAGCTGATTTAGGAGCGCGCGTTATTAAGGTGGAGAGGCCTGGTGCCGGAGACTTTGCCCGCGCTTATGATGAGCGTGTCAACGGTATGTCCTCTCACTTTACTTGGGTCAATCGCTCCAAAGAAAGTCTGACCTTAGATCTCAAGCAAGAATCTGCGCTAGCAGCACTAAAGATGCTTCTCAAAACGGCTGACGTTCTGGTGCAAAACTTAGCACCTGGTGCGGCAGCACGGATGGGATTGACTATAGAACTCCTGCAAAAAGACAATCCGGGTTTGATTTTGTGCGACATCTCAGGCTACGGAAATAACGGTCCTTATCGCGACAAAAAGGCCTATGACCTTTTGATTCAGAGCGAAGCTGGGTTCTTATCCGTTACCGGCACTCCAGAAACTCCTAGTAAAGCAGGTAACTCCATTGCTGATATTGCCGCAGGTATGTATGCCTATACCAATGTACTCGCAGCACTATTGCAGCGGGGCAAGACTGGCAAGGGCTCTACGATCGATGTATCTATGCTCGAGTCTCTGGGTGAATGGATGAGTTATCCACTCTACTATGCCTATGAGGGTGCGACACCCCCTCCTCGTAATGGCGCATCTCATGCCACGATCTATCCCTATGGTCCTTTTAAGGCGGGCGATGGTGGCACCATCATGCTGGGCTTACAAAACGATCGTGAGTGGGTTTTATTCTGTGAGGTGGTGCTTGAGAATCAAGCCCTCGCCAAAGATGAACGCTTTGATAAAAACTTTAAGCGCAATGAAAAGCGCGATGAATTACTTTCCATTATTGATGCGTGCTTTAGCAAACTGACTACCGAGCAGGTCATAGCAAAGCTGGATCAAGCTCAAATCGCCAATGCCCGACTAAATGATATGCAAGGCTTATGGAATCACGATCAACTCAAAGCACGCGAGCGCTGGGTACAAGTTGGATCACCCGTAGGTCCCATTACAGCAATGCTGCCGCCTGGTAGCAATAACAGCTTCGAATACCGCATGGATGACATTCCTGCTGTAGGTCAGCATACTGAAGCAATCCTATCTGAGCTTGGTATTGCCGCAAGTGAGATTGAGGTAATGCGCAGTAAAGGAGCGATTTAAAGTAGAGGTGAAGCTAAGTGTGCCGCATTCTCTAGCAAAACACGCCAACGTGGTCGCTTAGCCCAGCTTACTGGATCAACTAAATCAGATTGGGCTAAGTAGGACTCAATCAGTGTCTCAAGTTTGGCGCAAAATGCATCGTTGTAGACAATTAAGCTGATTTCAAAATTGAGGCGCAAGCTTCGTTGATCAAAATTCACGGATCCAAAAATCGCTACCTGCTTATCTATTAACAAACTCTTGGTATGCAACAAGCCGCCATGGAATTCAGCGATATTGACGCCAGCATCCATCAGGTCTGCATAAAAGCTATGGCTACTCCAGGCGACTAAGGCTGAATCGTTCAATTTGGGAACAATTAAAGTGACCTTCACACCGCGACCGGCTGCTGCCATCAGCGCCTGAATCAAGCCATCATCTGGACCAAAGTAAGGCGTAGTAATGATGAGCTCCTTACGTGCGTCCATGATGGCAGAGAGGAGCACCTGATACAAGATGTCATCGCGATATACAGGCCCTGAAGAAAACTCTTGGGCAAGCACTCTTCCCTCGCTCGGAGTGGCAGCAGGTGCTACGGCTCTAAAGTGGGAAATCTTAGGGTTATCAACACTCCAGTCAAATGAGAATGTCAGCTCAAACTGAGATGCAACCGGGCCTTCAATTCTGACCATGGCATCCACCCACTCACCCACACCGGAGTCTTGCTTAAAGCTGCGCGGATCGACCATGTTCATGCTGCCAGTCCAAACGACGGTGTTATCGATCACAAATATTTTGCGATGCAGTCTGAGATCCGCACGGCGAAATTGAAAGCGGCCAATTTGAATTGGTAATGCCTCAGTCACTTGAATACCGGCTTTTCTAAAACGATTAGGCCAACTGGATTTAAACCAGTCCTTACTTCCTAATGAATCTAATAACACTTTACAGGCCACGCCGCGTTTAGCAGCCGCAATTAAGGCCTCGCCAACGCGATCAGCATCGCCACCCAATGCCCATATATAAAACTCCAAATGCAGTGATTTTTTTGCCTGATTAATTTCATCAATAAAATGCTGCAAGATTTCTAGTGAGATGGTAAATAACTCTATCTTGTTGCCAGCAATAACAGGGGATCCATTTTTGGATTCGGCTAACAAGCTCAGGGCCCTACCCTCAATTGGTAGTTGTAGCTTATCGGCTTGATAGTGCTGACGCATCTCTGCCGTGATGGCCGCATACTCCTTATCCATCCGAATAATTTTTCTCGTGAGCTTACGACCCACAGGACGCTCACCAATCAAGATATACAGACTGATGCCTAAGAGCGGGAACAAGACCACAATCAAAAACCATGCAATCGCAACACCTACAGGTCTTCTGACAGAAATTAATCTAAATCCAAACAGAATCACAATGACTGCATGGACTATGGGGACCCAAATTAAAGAGAATCCAAAAATAGAGCCTAATAGAAAATTTAATATGCTCATATGATTTCCAGTTCAGCAGTGATACCTAGGTGATCCGAGAGCCTCAACCATTCATGCAAAACTGCTGCTGAATGAATCTTTAACCCTCGTACATAAATTCGGTCCATCGGAAGCATAGGCTTCACACTAGGAAAGGTTTTTGCGGGAGTGCCTGTCAGCACCTCAAAAACTTCATTAAAACCAGCGGCACGCATCGGCGCACTGACACGATTACGCCAATCGTTAAAGTCGCCCGCAACAATGGTTGGGCCACCCTCTGCAAGCGAATCAATGTAACGAATAATTTCGTCCAATTGACGCTCTCGCCCTCTTTCAAATAAAGCTAGATGCACACAAAAACAATGAATCGGCGTTGCAATACCTTCTAGCTGTGTAATGCTATGTAGCAAGCCCCGCCTCTCAAATCGATAGGCTGAGATATCGTAGTTTTCACCCTTGTGTAATGGTCTCTTTGAGAGAATGGCGTTGCCATGATGGCCATCTGGATACTCAACATTCTTACCGTAGTGCCAATCATGCCAAAAGTCTTCGGATAAAAAATGGGTGAGCTCTGTTAGTGGCCATTGGCTAAATCTCCTGATCCGCCCACGATGCTCTTGCTGAAGTTCTTGAAGAAATAGTAAGTCCGGATGATGGCTACGCATTTTTTGACGCAACTCATAAATAGTCGATTTTCTGTGCAAGGGTGATAGCCCCTTGTGGACATTCATGGTCATGACGCTAAAGCGACCGAGTTGCACTGGTGATATCAAAACTGTCCTGCAGCACGCTGTCGTCGTACCCGCGCCAAATAGATTTCACCCTCAACCAATTCTTGGCACTGCATACACTTATTACAAATAGAGGCCTGATCGCGTAACTCTTCAATCGAATCGATCGGATGCCCGTCAAGATATTCGCGAAGATCAACATCAAGGACCTCGTTACAGAGGCAAATGACTTCAGCCATGAGTTCAAAAAAGGGAAATTGTTTGCATTTATGCCATTTTGCCATCCCCTTGCTAGAATCTAGCCCATGTTGATGACCTTTCAGGACGCTTTCGGACTACTTTTGCATTTAGATGCTGGAGTCATTGGCATTGTGCTGATCTCACTTCAGGTCAGCTTAAGCGCTTTACTCCTCGGCACGATTCTGGGACTACCCATTGGCGCCCTATTGGCCACAGAGGAATTCAAGGGTAAACAAACAATTACGCTGGTCCTAAACACCCTCATGGGCGTTCCAACTGTGATTATTGGCGTCATTGTGTACCTGCTACTCTCTAGAACAGGGCCATTAGGAGTATGGGGATGGCTATTCACACCCAAAGGCATGATCCTGGCTCAAACACTGCTCACAACCCCCCTCATTGCCGCCCTGAGCCGCCAAATCCTAGAAGATTCTTGGAGAATTCATCGGGATTCCTTTATGGCACTTCGCTTACCTAGGCTTTCCGCCCTGAAATGGCTTATTTGGGACTGCCGGTTTTCTCTCACGATTGCAGTTTTAGCGGGGCTGGCTAGAGCCATATCTGAGGTTGGCGCAGTCATGATCGTGGGTGGCAATATTGATAAATCCACTCGCACCATGACAACTGCAATTGCACTTGAAACCAGTAAAGGTGATCTCCCATTGGCGCTTGCCTTAGGCATTGTTTTGTTGGGTATTGTTTTGCTGGCAAACCTCTTTACATTTGTAGTTCGCCATTTTGCGGAGCGGCGCTATGGTTGATCATTCGGAACAATTCAAGCAATTTATTGAGTTCAAGGGCGTCATCGTCAAACGTGATGGGCGCATCATCTTGGATATTCCTCATGCAATTATTCCTACCGATCGAATTTGCGCTTGCATTGGCCCCAATGGCGCTGGCAAGACGACTTTCCTAAAATTAATTGACGGCCTAATCAAACCAGACTCAGGCACTGTTACTCACTCAAGTGGTCCCATCAAATCATCTTTAGTATTGCATCACACGCCGATGATCAAAGCCTCAGCTAGAGCTAACATATCGATGGTGAAAGACTCAGACTCTTCAATTCATTCTCTGGCGATTGATACGGTAATGGAGCAGATTGGATTAAGTCATCTTGCCAATAGCCCTGCGCATAAACTCTCGGCAGGTGAAAGACAAAAGCTTTGCTTGGGTCGAGCTATTTTGCAAAAACCGAACTTGATATTACTAGATGAACCTACGGCCAATTTAGATCCAAACACTACAGAACAAGTTGAAGAAATCATTCGCCAATTTAAGTCTCAAGGCTCTGATGTGATCTTTACCTCACACCAACTTGCACAAGTACAAAGAATCGCGCAGTACATCATCTTCATTGATGATGGTCAGATAAAAGAAAAGGGACCCGTAGGTCCCTTCTTTGCCGATCCCCAGACACAAGCAGCTAAACGCTACTTACATCAAGAATTGCTCGTCGACTAACTACTTTGCTGCTGGTGCTGGCGCTGCTGCTGTTGGTGCTGCAGCACCCGGTGCAACAAATGGAGGCGGAGCTACACAAGCTGCAGGCGCCGGAGTACCAGGAACACGGTATTGATCAGCTACCTTATTGATTGCTTGGCATAACTGAAAAGCGCCGACCCGACCAGCATAAGCTGTTTTAGCCTTCGCTAGATCATCAGCCGCTTTGGCTTCTGGAGTGAGCGGCGGCAGAGTAGCAAACGCTGAAGCTGTTGCAAATGTACAGATCATAAAAGCAATGAGTTTTTTCATGGCCATGTCCTTATTTATTAACTTTGTCATACCAGAGCTCATGGTGCTCTTTAGCCCAGGTTGCATCAACGTAGCCAGTCATCATGCCATCTGATGAGCCTTGCATACCGATAGATCCGATATACATGTGGCCCATAGCCATTGCAGTCATGAGGATAGATGCTGAACTATGAATGATGTTAGCTAACTGCATGGTTCCACGGATGTATTGAACTTCCATGAAAGGGACAATCATGTCTAGTACAAAACCAGATCCTGAGATGACCAAGCCTAAGAAAGTCATACCAAACCAGAACCAAATTTTTTCACCAAAGTTGAAAAAGCCAGCAGGAGGATGTTTGCCACCGAACATTCCGCCAAATGACTTAATCCAAGTAAGATCACCCTCTCCAGGAATATTTCTAGTTGCAAACAGCAAGAAGAAAATCACAACGCTTAGAGTAAAGAGTGGGCCAGAGTAGTTATGAATATTTTTACAAATATTCAAGAAAGTGCCATAGGCAACACCACCCATCATTGGCATCACAAAATACTTGCCCCACAAAATCAACATCCCAGTCAAAGCGAGTCCAATGAAACTAAAGGCCATGACCCAGTGAGTGAAGCGCTCAAAACCATTAAACCGTTTGATTTTTTGACCAGACATTGGGGCATGTAACTTAATTGGACCCTTGATGATGAACACGGCTGCAATACCGAAGAAAGCAAGGGCTAATAACCAGCCGCCGTAAACAGTGATCACACCGTTACGGATAAAGCGCCATTGCTGACCAGCACGTTGAATCAAAACACTCGCCTCTTTATCAGGAATGCTGACAAAGTTATAAGGATCGCTGTTTGCTGAGTTCCAAAGGAACTGCTCACCAACCTGAGCAGAATTCGCAGGCTGAGACTGAGCTTGGGTTCCATTAGGAATATTGCTAAGGTCCTTTGGGAAGTCAATGCCACTTGGAGATGGCAGCGGTGGCATTGGCGCACGCTCTGCCATGGCAACACCGCTAAGCAAACTGAGCGATACGCCAAGGGCTAGCAACCAGGAGCGACTAACACTAGAGAATGATCGATTCATACAAATATCCTTAAACGTTTTCGTTTTATTTATTGTTGTTTAACTGATGACTTAAAGCGTGAATACTCAGACTGATTCTGATTACGCTTATCGACCGATTCGGCCCAGCTTTTTTCATCCTTTGGAGTCCAGCCCTTAGTCATGAAGCCGTTATCAGCCCCCATGTAAGGCGCAACGTCTGGACGCTTTGCAGCTTTAGCCGCAATCTCAGGAGGCTCGGAGCAAGCAGCCAATGTGGCGCCTGCAACGAGGCATAAGCCAATGGTTTTTAGATTAAATCTCATGATTTGGCTCCTGGGATTTTGTCAGCTGGCGTTGGTTTTGGCGCAGGAGAATCCATTGGGCCGTAAGCAGTAGACCAACCGAAAATATCCTTGCTTGGATATCGACCATTTGCCTCGCGTACAGAAACACGCTTGGCGTAAATAGAAGAGATCACCTCGCTATCACCACCGATCAATGCCTTGGTTGAGCACATCTCTGCGCACAAAGGCAACTTACCTTCTGCTAAACGATTGCGACCATACTTCTCAAATTCAGCAACGCTTCCGTTGACTTCAGGACCGCCGCTACAGAAGGTGCACTTATCCATCTTGCTACGGACACCAAAGGCGCCTGAACTCAAGAACTGTGGTGCACCGAATGGGCAAGCAAATGAGCAGTAACCGCAACCGATACAGATGTCTTTGTCATGTAAGACAACACCTTCGTCCGTGCGGTAGAAACAGTCGACCGGACAAACAGCCATACAAGGCGCATCTGAACAGTGCATACATGCCACTGAGATTGATTTTTCTTTTCCGATAATGCCGTCATTCACCGTTACAACACGGCGACGATTAACGCCCCAAGGTACTTCGTTATCGTTCTTACAAGCAGTGACGCAACCGTTACATTCAATGCAACGCTCTGTATCACAAATAAATTTCATTCTTGCCATTGTGTTCTCCTGACTTTATTTTTTAACTTAGGCAAATTTTTCGATTTGGCACATGGTGGTTTTGGTCTCTTGCATCATCGTCACCTGGTCATATCCATAGGTAGTTGCAGTGTTAACCGACTCACCCAAAACAATTGGTGACGCACCTTCTGGGTAGTACTTACGCAAGTCAGCGCCTTGCCACCAACCAGAGAAGTGGAACGGTACAAATGCAGTTCCTTGATCAACGCGCTCTGTAACCATTGCACGTACTTTGATCTTGGCGCCTGTTGGTGATTTAACCCACACATAGTCCCAGTTCTTAATGCCGCGAGCTTGAGCAGCTTTTGGATTAATTTCTACAAAGTTCTCTTGCTGCAACTCTGCCAACCAAGGGTTAGAACGAGTTTCCTCTCCGCCACCCTCATATTCAACCAAACGCCCTGAGGTCAGGATGATTGGGAACTTCTCGTAGTACTTCTCGCTCAAGTTTTTGTCTTGTAGCGTTTTGTACAGAGTTGGCAAGCGCCAGAAATTCTTCTTATCCGCAGATGTTGGGTATTTACGCATCATGGGCTCGTTAGTACTGTACAAAGCCTCGCGGTGGACTGGAATTGGATCAGGGAAGTTCCACACTACAGCACGTGCCTTAGCGTTACCAAATGGATGGCAACCGTTTTTCATGACAACGCGCTGAATACCACCTGATAAGTCTGTCTTCCAGTTTTTACCTTCAGCGGCTTTTTGCTCATCCTCGGTTAACTGATTCCACCAACCGAGTTTCTTCACCAATACATGGTCAAACTCTGGGTAACCCGTCTTGATTGCAGAACCCTTAGAGTAAGAGCCATCTTCAGCCAACAAATTCTTGCCATCCTTCTCAACACCAAAGTTCGCGCGGAAGTTACCACCACCCTCCATCACAGACTTGCTGGTGTCATAGAGATTCGGTGAGCCTGGATGCTTAATCGCTGCAGTACCGTAACATGGCCAAGGCAAGCAATAGTAATCACCGGTTGTGTCATAGCCTGATACGGGATCTACACCACCTCTGGATTTCAGTGTCTTAGGATCAAAAGTGCCCGCCATTCTCATGTGCGCTTTGATACGCTCAGGAGTTTGACCGGTATAACCAATCGTCCAAACAGAGCGGTTAATTTCTCTAAGGATGTCTTCAATCAGCGGCTCTTTCCATTCCTTACCAGCAAACTTAGAGCTCTGCATCTTGAAATTCTTAGAAAGCTCTTGACCAAAACCAAGACGATCAGCAAAGGCTTGCATGATGACGTGGTCAGGTACAGATTCGAACAATGGATCGATCACTTTCTCGCGCCACTGAACCGAACGGTTCGATGCAGTTACTGATCCACAAGTTTCAAATTGGGTTGTAGCCGGCAAGAGGTAAACATTACGGTTCTTGTTAACCGAGTTACCTTCTGCAGGAGGCATTGCAGCCATCGCAGCTACTGCTGTTGGGTATGGATCCACTACAACGAGCAAATCTAACTTGTCCATCGCGCGCTTCATATCTAAGCCGCGAGTTTGAGAGTTTGCTGCGTGGCCCCAGAAGAACAAACCTTTAACAGCGGTTTGCTGGTCAATCATGTCATTCTTCTCTAGTACCGCATCGACCCAACGAGAAACAGTAGTACCTGATTTCTCCATCATGTCTGGTGCGTAGCGTCCTTTAATCCACTCGTAGTCAACATCCCAAACAGTCGCGAAGTGTTTCCAAGAACCCGCTGCCAAACCATAGTAGCCAGGTAAAGAATCTGGGTTAGGACCTACGTCAGTAGCGCCTTGAACGTTACAGTGACCACGGAAAATATTGGTTCCGCCGCCAGACTTACCGACGTTACCTAATGCCAACTGCAAAATACAGGAGGCACGCACCATGGCGTTACCGATGGTGTGCTGAGTCTGACCCATACACCAAACAACTGTACTTGGACGATTTTTTGCCAATGTCTCAGCCACTTTATAAACTTCGGCCTCAGGAACACCACAAGCTTCTTCAACGTTCTTAGGAGACCACTTTTCCATCACTTCTTTGCGGATCTCATCCATGCCGTATACACGGTCGTTGATATATTTCTTATCTTCCCAGCCATTGTTGAAGATGTGATACAGAACGCCGAACAAGAACGGAATATCTGTACCTGAACGAATGCGAACATATTGATCGGACTTGGCAGCTGTTCTTGTGTAGCGTGGATCAACTACAACAACCTTACAGCCGTTTTCCTTTGCATTGAGCAAGCTCAACATCGATACTGGATGAGCCTCTGCTGCGTTGGAGCCAATGTACATGGCAGCCTTGGAGTTCATCATGTCGTTATAGCTATTGGTCATCGCACCATAGCCCCAGGTGTTTGCAACACCCGCAACTGTGGTTGAGTGACAAATACGAGCCTGATGGTCTGTATTGTTGGTTCCGAAGAAGGAAACCCACTTACGCAATAAATAGGATTGTTCATTGCTATGCTTGGAAGAGCCGATGAAAAACAGTGAGTCAGGACTGTATTTTGTGCGGAGATCTTTCATCTGCGCAGTGATTTCAGTTAAGGCCTGATCCCAAGAAATCTTTTGGTATTTGCCATCAACGAGCTTCATTGGGTAACGGAGACGGAATTCACCGTGACCGTGCTCACGCAGTGAGGCACCCTTGGCGCAATAAGCACCCATGTTGATTGGGGAATCAAAATTGGAATCTTGACGAACCCAAACGCCGTTCTCAACAGTAGCGTCAGTTGAGCAACCTACTGAGCAGTGGGAACAAACCGTTCTCTTCACTTCAATCTTGCCCTTGCCATCCAACATCGCTCTATTTGGTTCAGCAACCGCTTTTTGAACAAAGCTGAGCTGGCTAGCTGCAATACCTGCCCCTACACCAACGCCAGAGCGTTTCAAAAAGGTTCGACGATCCATTGTTGGTACCGCAGACTGAAGTCCGCGTGAGAGGCTACCAATAAGGCGTGATGCAGGCGTGGAGCGGCTGCTTTGTGAAGTATTAGATTTGCGAGTCAGACTCATATCTTGTCCCTGAGTAATATTTTTAATTAACTATTTCGAAATGACTAAATCAACAAATGGTTTAAAGCATGGTGGTTTCGTAGTACTTACGAATGTGCGCAGTGAGTTGATAGCCATCATCTTTACCCTTTACTGTGCTGCCAATTTCTTGAATCACTGCTTTGCCAATCGGCGTTTGCGAGGCTATGGCTACGGCACCAACAGTGGCACCTGCCCCGATGAAAAACTTCCTACGGGAAGGCTTGTTTTCTTCGTTTACTGCGGCTGTAGATTTGGTGCTCATCGTATGCTCCTGTTTAGTGCTAATTTGATATCCGTCAAGTTTAAATGGTAATTGCATTTTTGACATATTAGCCACACAAAAATTTCTTACCAAGGGGGTAAACACTAGTATTTTTTTACTGCAATGCAGCATTTAAATCATGTCAAAGCCTTGGCCCTCAATAGCAAGAAACTCCCTAGCTAAAGAGGCGACAGAGTGATAAAGACGCATCTCGGGGACTGCATCGATTGCATCGAATAAGTCGTCATGCCATGGTCGAATGTGGTCATTAAAAAAGACCCTTTGATTTGTAAGGTTGGAGATCTCTACGTCATCACCTGCAATTAGGTAGCGCATCACTTCGCAGAGCGCAGAGATATGATCTTCAGTCTCAGAAATCTCCTCGGCAGATTCCAAGCCAAAAGCATCCAAAGCGCGACGGATTTCTACTAAGGGCCTCTCGTTTAAGTAACCAGCCATGTAAAAGGAACCATTCAGAATAATGATGGGTCGTCCAACGCTGATGAAGTTCTGATCAAACTCATCCTGCCAAGCTTTAGCGGGATTGGCTTTAGCCACTTCAACCAAATTCTGCCAAACCCTAGCTAAAGGAGCGTCTTCAGACTGAGCCTCCTGCCCCTCTGGAATGGAAGACACTATTTGATCCAACAACTCTTGATCGGGCGCCTCATGAAAGAGTCTCGCGATCAAGCCATATAAATCCGCTCTAGCCAAATCTTCCGGTAAGCCCACATCACCCACTTCGGTTACGGAGCTTTCTTTTATCTGTTCACTCATGTTTCTTTTTTCACCATATCGACAACACGACAATCACTGCACATTTTGAGTCTTTCTAAAGCCTCTCCAGCAAAGGCGCTGTGGGCGCCCAGCTTCATCAGCATCAGGTCGACCATTTTTGCTGTACCAAATACTTTTCCACAGCCGATGCAATGAAAAGGCTTGGTCTCGTTGAGTTCTACCTTTTGCTTGCGCTGCTCCACCGTTTGTAAGCGAGGGGCTAAAGCCAAAGCCTGCTCTGGGCAAGTTTGCACGCAAATGCCGCATTGGACGCACTGCTTTTCAATAAAGGAAAGTTTGGGCTCATCTAAGTTATCGAGCAAAGCGCCTTCAGGACAGCTACCCACACAGGACATGCATAGCGTGCAAGCATCCTGGTTAATTTTTAGACCACCCAAGAAAGATGACTGCGGTAAAGCTACTCCCTCTGCTGGTAACGGTACTTTTGCTTGCTTTTGCAAATGCTCCAAGACCGTTTCAATCGTTTCTCTCTTTTGATTGGATAAACCAAAGCTAGCGGGAGAACAAATAGCGGATAAAGCGCCACGCTGGCGCAGTTTACTCATCGCCTGTGAAGCTGGTTGAAGATCAGAAGAAGATCCTAACTGTATTTGCGACAGTCTGGCGTCAAATCCATAAGCAGCCAAAATGGCATTGCCTAAGTCAATTTGAGTTTCTAGGGCAGCTCGATAGCTTGGATCTTCATCGCCCGTTAGCAATAACACTACTTCACCAAAGCCGTAGCTAAGTGCGCCAAGCCATAAATCCAAACCAGTAGAAGCGATATGCTCGATCCCGTAAGGCAGCACAAAGGATGGCAAGCCCTCAAATTGTTTTGGTCTGAGGTGCGCAGATCGTCCGAGAGAATCTAAGACCTGAGTTCCTGCCTTGAGTGTATGAAGTAACAGAGTTGGAGCAGAAGATTTCTTAGCTTTAGCACTCTCGACAGTAAATACCGTAGCCAGCGTTTTAATTTCTTTACCCTGATGCGGCACACTTGGATAGTTGTAGCGCATTGCACCGGATGGACAAACTGTTGAGCAAGCCCCACAACCCATACAAAGATTCGGGTTGACATCAACTGTGCCTTGCCCGTTCTTGAACAAAGAAGATATAGCGCCGGTGGAGCAGACATCGATACAGGCATTGCACCCTACTTTGCCATTGCGACCATGGGCGCAAACTTTCTCGTTATAAACAAAGTATTTAGGCTTCTCAAACTCACCAATTAATCCGAGCAATTGATTTGCCACCAGAGATTGCTCAAATGGATCCTGGCCTGGGGCAAAGTAGCCTTGCGGAGTTTGACTCATACGCAGCTGAGGGTTAGCGCGCAGATCCATAATTAAGTCAAATTCAGAGCTACGCTGACGCTCAACGCGATCAAAATTAATTGCTCCAATGCCAGCACAGGCTGTGATGCAATCACGGTGTGACTTACATTTGTTTAGATCAATCTGGAAAGAGTCATCAATCGCACCCTCTGGGCAAACTTCAACACAGGCACCACAGCGAGTGCACATCTCTGGATCGATTGGGTTTTGTAAATTCCAGTCGACCGTAAAGTTGCCAAGATAACCATCTAGCTTAGTCACCTCACCTGTATAGGTCGGGAAATTTCTGGCGATTGGTAATGTTCCTGGCTCGGTACATAGCACTGAGACATCAAGAGAGTCGCTCAATTTTTCAGCCCAAGGTAAAGCTTGATCTCCAGGCCCAACAATGAGTAAGCGCCCCTGACTTTCGTAATTCACCACTGGCACGGGCTCGGCTTCTGGCATATCCGCTAAGGCCAGTAAAGCCGCAATCTTGGGTCCGGAATGTTTAGCCTCTTGAGTCCATCCAGCAACCTCACGAATATTGACAAACCGCAAGGGCGCTATCAATGGCTTCTCGGATTGTTCTGCCAGTTCGTTAAATAACGCACCCTCTTGAGTACAAGCAATCACGAGTGAGTCATTGCCATTCATTGCCTGAATAGCGATGCCCACTTCTTGCCTGCACAAAGAGGTATGAACCGGTACGCCCAGTGCCTTTGCATCTAAAGGCATGGTTCCGTTGCAATTACAGACTAGTTTTTGACTCATGGATTTCTTCTTAACTGGTTTTTTTATCCACGGATAGGGGGGCTTGATTTCCCACTTCCTGAATAGATGTTGGTGTGGATGTTAAATCAGTCTGGTCAGGAGCGGGCAAAGTTAGATCTTGGGATCCCGAATTGTCGATGCCAGCAGCGGTAGTAGCCTCAGGCTCTCCATCATCATCCTTGCGGAAGATGTTCAGCATATCGGACTGAACCATACGCTTGAGCATCTCCAAAGGGATCGGATCTGGCTTTGAATAATCATCGATATAAATATCCAAACCATCCATGATGTTGAAGTGCGGGTCTGAAAACATCTTCTTCATTGCCGCTTGCTGAACTGCTGGATCAACTCCAGGCTGCATAAAAGCTGAGAAGTCTGGCGCAAAGCGATCTATCTTTTCAACATCATCTAATGAAGCAGGCGGCGGAGCATCTTCAAGCTCGGTTGATTGCTGGATAGTCTGCGGACTGACAGCTAATTTTTCCTTAGCGAGCTCGCCTGGTTTTTTCTCAGGCTCAATATCCTCGCCTGACTTGCGACGTGACCATCGACTTAAAAAACCATCAGCCATCAATCCTCCACTGGGCGGTTTGCACCCTTGAATGATTCAGGACGATGACGTTTTTTTGGTTCAGGACGGTAATGTTCATTGACATACTCTTGCAGCCAAGAGGCATGCTCTGTAGACAAAAGCACACTATCGACCGACTCGCCGCCATCTAATAGACGCCCTGCTTCGTTGTAGCTTACGCTGATCCGATGGGGAATGGCAAACGAGGGCTCTGTTTTGGCCAAGTCAATAGACTGTGCGTCTATGTATCTCTCAACATCTTCCTCAAGACGCCACATCACAAACCAAGCAGGAAGAGTGGCTGATAAATTGAGGTAATAACCTTCAGCCTCATCCGGAAAAAGATTCAGTTCGTATCCAGTAAACAACCAAGACTCACCTTGTTCATCGCGCCCTAGAAACTGTCCAGAAATCTTATTGCCTGCTATAGACGTACTCGTAAATTGCCCAAAATCCGGCAATACCTCGTGCGGCGCCCACCGATATGAAATCCACGGGTTATCAACAAACTGCTTACGCATGATCACAGCAAAACGCATAAGGCCTTAGGTGTTTTGAACCACAATGTTCGGGAATTTATTGCTCATATCTTTAGAAAGCGCTGCTACTTTGATAGCAACTCGTCTTGCAATCGTTTTATAAATTTCGCTGATAGCGCCATCTGGATCGGCCACTACGGTTGGGCGACCCGCATCCGCCTGCTCGCGTATCGATAAGTTCAGGGGCAATGAGCCCAAAAAGTCAGCACCATATTCTTGGCACATCTTTTGGCCGCCACCAGTACCGAACACATGCTCTTCATGACCGCAACTTGGGCAGATATAGGTACTCATATTTTCGATGATGCCCACAATGGGTACGCCAACCTTGTCAAACATCTTTAGACCTTTACGCGCATCTAGCAAAGCAATGTCTTGGGGCGTAGTCACAATTACCGCGCCTGTAACAGGCACCTTTTGAGCAAGCGTGAGTTGAATATCGCCGGTACCAGGAGGCATATCTACAATTAAATAGTCGAGATCACGCCAACGGGTTTGACGCAGCAGTTGCTCTAAGGCCGAGGTCACCATGGGGCCACGCCAAACCATAGGAGCATCGTTATCAATCAAAAAACCAATCGAACTGGCTTGGAGGCCGTGGCCTACCATGGGCTCCATGGTGTTCTCTTCAATAGATTCTGGTCTGCCGGTAATACCCAACATCATCGGCTGACTTGGTCCGTAAATGTCCGCATCCAACATACCTACTTGCGCACCTTCAGCCGCTAAAGCTAAAGCGAGATTAACGGCGGTAGTGGACTTTCCGACCCCACCCTTGCCACTGGCTACAGCAATAATATTTTTTACATTAGGCAATAGTTTGACGCCGCGCTGAACGGAATGCGCAACGATTTGACTACTCACATTGACGCTGACGTTTTTAACCTCAGGTAATTCACGGAGCACAGCAATCACCGATTTACGAATAGCATCAAATTGACTTTTTGCTGGATAACCTAAAACAATGTCCAAACTGACATCACCGCCATCAACGCGTAAATTTTTAACGCTCTTAGATGTTGCAAAATCAATTTGGGTATTGGGGTCAATCAGACCCTTTAGTGCAGCTTGCACAGTCTCTACAGTAAGTGACAAAACTCTCTCCTATTCAGCAGAACGGGCTTTTGTAAAGCCAGCTCAGCCTCTTTTATTAAGCCTGATGATGAAAAATCAAATAGTGCGTAGATTAACCGCACATGCAAAAAATTGCTAAAACCAAAATTAAGGGCTAAGGTGAAACCGGGAATCCAGCCTCCGTTATCAGCCCAGAGGCTAACTCCGGAGAAAGACTGGTTTCTAGCGTGACCAGCTGCGTCGCCAAGTCCACCTGAACCTGCGCTTGGGGATCTTGGGCCTTTACAGCCCTAGTGACTGCGTTGATGCAACCACCACAAGTCATCCCTGAAACCTTGAGCGTAAACATAGCTTCTCCTTCAAAACGGTCAAAATACAGTTGCTAATGGCTTTTTTTCACCTTGCAGTAGATTATCTTCTACATGAGCCCTACAGAATCGTCTAATTCAGAGTTTTATACCCTCGACATTGGTGGTATGACCTGTGCCTCCTGCGTCGGTCGGGTAGAAAAGGCTCTAGGCAAGATTCCAGGGGTAGAGGCGGCTAGCGTCAATCTAGCTACCGAGCAAGCAAGAATTCGTACTCAACGGGGCTCGTCCAGCTTAGCGGAGATCATTGCGCTAGTTCAAAAGACAGGCTACGAAGCCAAAGAAAGCTCTGTTCGGGGTAATCCTGATCAGAGGATTGGTAAGTCATTTTGGGCTGCCGATGGCTTAGGCCGAGTGATTCTGAGTTTTGCACTATCCGCCCCCCTCTTCTTGCCAATGCTGTTCATGCCTTTTGGAATTCATTGGTCCTTATCAGGATGGTGGCAACTTGCCTTAGCCACACCAGTCCAGTTCATTTTAGGATGGCGCTTCTATGTAGCGGGCTATAAATCAGTCATGGCCGGTGCGGGCAATATGGACCTGCTCGTTGCCTTAGGGACGAGCGCTGCTTATGGACTCAGTCTCTATATATTGCTCACTTCAAGCCACGCACATGAACTTTACTTCGAAGGATCAGCGGTCATCATCTGCATGGTCTTATTGGGTAAATGGCTAGAGGCACGAGCCAAGCAACAAACCAGTGAAGCGATTCGCGCCCTGCAACAGCTCTGGCCAGAGCATGCCAAAGTTTTAAACACCAATGTTGATCTGCAGGGCAATAAGGCTATCGGCGCCGACCACTATCGCGACTTACCTTTAGAACAAGTGCTGCCTGGCGATAAAGTCTTCATTCTTCCCGGTGAACGTATTCCGGTAGATGGTGTCGTTATTTTTGGTGCTAGCCACGTTGATGAATCCCTGCTCACCGGCGAAAGCGAGCCTGTTAAGAAATCAATCGAGTCAACGGTTATTGGTGGCGCCTTAAATGGTGAAGGCGTGCTAATAGTGATGGCTCAAGCTGTTGGTGTTGAAAGCGTACTCTCACAAATGATTAACTTAGTAGAGGAAGCACAAACACAAAAAGCGCCGATTCAAAAGTTGGTTGATCAAGTGAGTGCGGTATTTGTGCCGACCGTCATTGTGCTTGCGCTCATGACGGGAATCGGCAACTGGCTTTACTTAGACTCCATCTCCATTGCCATCTTACGCGCCGTATCGGTCTTGGTGATCGCTTGTCCTTGCGCGCTTGGCTTAGCTACTCCGGCTGCAATCATGGCCGGTACTGGTATAGCCGCACGCTTTGGCATTCTGATTAAGGACCCACAAGTATTAGAGCTGGCTCATAAGCTCAATATCGTTGCCTTTGATAAAACTGGCACATTAACAATAGGTAAGCCGCGCATGCTCGCCCTACTACCTTTTGATACATCAATTGCCGATGCCAATCAGATCCTCGCCACTGCTGCAGGCTTACAGTTGGGAAGTGAACATCCGTTGGCAAAAGCATTACTAGTTTCATCCAAGGAAAAAGGTATCGCACCTATTACCACCTCGTTTAGTAAAGGCTTGCCTGGTATTGGGATTGAAGGTATTCCGAGTAGCGGTCCTTTTGCAGGTCAAACACTGCGTTTACAAAGCGTAGCTTCGCTTGAAGCTAGTCCTCAATACGCTATGGTGTTGCAAAAAGCACAGGCGTATTTTGAACAGGGTCAAACTGTTTCTGTGCTGATGAGCTCAGGTAGTGAAAGTAATGGCGCACCTTCACCAATTGCTGTCATTGCTTTTGGAGATGAACTGAAACCCAATGCAAAATCAGCAGTCGATGCATTGCATGCATTGCATATTCGAACGGTGATGTTGTCTGGTGATAATTTATCTTCTGCTACTCGTGTAGGAAAAATGATTGGTATTGATGAAGTCTTTGCACAAATTATGCCGAGCGATAAAGCGCAAAACATTCATCGATTACAAAACCCACCCGCACTACAAAAGCAATATGTCGCGATGATTGGTGATGGCGTAAATGATGCGCCGGCATTGGCGATAGCAGATGTGGGTATGGCGATGTCTACTGGGACTGATGTAGCCATGCAAGCCGCCGGAATTACCTTAATGCGTGGCGACCCTACTTTGGTGGCTGATGCAATCGATATCTCCAAAAAAACTTGGAATAAGATTGCGCAAAATTTATTTTGGGCATTTGCATTTAATACGATTGGCATACCAATGGCAGCTTTGGGATATTTATCGCCCATGCTAGCTGGCAGTGCAATGGCGCTCTCCAGTTTTTGCGTATTGAGCAATGCTCTCCTCTTAAAGCGCTGGCGCCCGAAGAATAGATAGGCTATTTGGAATTCTTACGCAGTAACTCGATATCGCCGTACAGGGCTCGGGTCTCTGATTTTGTATTGTCTGTATCCGTCAGTAGTGCAATGCCAATGACATTACCTGGTGTCTCTCCATAAGCCGACTTGTAGTCCGCGGCTAAATCCCGTTCGTGCTTGCGCCACTCTCCCAAACCATCCCAACCAGAGTCCACCACAATCATCTTCACACGAGAGGTATGAGCGTTGTTCAGGACGGTATTGACTGAATTCTTACCTGACCAGATGTACATCACTGTGGCGTAAGGCATTTCTTGGCCACTAATTAGACTGGCCATCTCAAAGGTGAGCTTTTCTTTGAGGGGCAGTTTAGATTTGTTGCCATCAAAGGCTACCAAGATACGTAGTGGTGCATCATCATGCTGACTATCTGCATTGTCTGCCTGCGGTATTGCACCTACCGCCTTCCACTCCCATTGCAGCCATAAGTTCTGAGCCGAGCGCGGTCGAAGTTTTACCGCGAGACCAGATGCTGAGGTTTTGGAATTAGCAGCAAGCACTGTGCGACCTTGATAATTCTCAAGGCGATAAAGCGTATTCTTTTTATAGGGTGCGATGCGATAGAAATGCCAACCATCTGGCATGCCAGCGCGTGGCTTCTCCGCAGAGAACTTGGGTAAATCCTCTTGAGCTGGCAATTGATCCGCATTGAATGGCTGCCCCGCCTCATTCTCAATCGAGTTTCCAGTCAAGCCCGCACAACCAGCCAAGGAGATGACAATCGTGGTCAAAAGCAGCAGGGATCGAAAAGGGGTTTTTATAGGCATCCGCTTTATTGTCCCAAAGAATGGCTTGCTTAAGTCTAAAATCATTGCATGCGTCATCAATCACCCTCGAGCTGGGCTGTCATCAGCATCTGCATTGCTGCACTGGTCCATCTTGCCCTGGGTTTCTCGATTGAGTTTTCTGTCGATGAAGCGCACTACGCTCTATATGCAAAGCACCTTGCCTGGAGTTATTTTGATCACCCACCACTGGTGGGTTGGATCCAATGGCCATTAGTAAGTCTGACATCATCCGAGGGGATCATTCGCCTAATTCCGGAATTACTCTGGGTGCTCTCCGCTTTCTTAGTGTATCGAGTGACAGTGGAAATTCACCGCTTGATACAAGGGCGTAATGCGGGTTACCTCACTACCGCTCTTCCATCAGCAAACCTGTGTGGATTGATGGCGGTATTAGCGATCATTGCAGCACCATTGCCCCACGTTTTAGCAATTGGTCTTTTACCAGACACCCTACTTGCCCCCTTAAGTCTTGGCTTGATGTTGATGGCCTTACGTTGGACCCGAAAAGATCAGTTCTCCATTACGGACTGGATCATTACCGGCTTATTACTGGGCTTGGCAGGTCTGAGTAAGTACACCGCTGCGTTTACTGCATTTGCTTTGCTCTTCGTATTGTTAGCTTCGCCTAAAAAAGTCTGGATTACTAAAGTCGGCTTTTGGCTAGCAGTCGCAATTGCCTTGATCGTGATTAGCCCCGTACTCTATTGGAACTGGATCAATGATTGGATCTCATTCAAATATCAAATTGCCCATGGTAGTGGTGGTGCTTGGGAGTGGCGAAGAGTCGGTGCCTTTGTAGGTATTCAGATCGCCTGCTTTGGAGCTTTATTAATTTTAGGCACCTATTCTTTTTTAAAGCATTGTCTCCACTCGCAAAAGCTGATTCTGATTGCTCTACTGAGTTTCTTCGCAATTCCCTTTGTGATCTTTGCTGCGCTATCTGGTGGAGGTAGCCTGCCCCACTGGACTACACCTGCCTGGTTTTGCCTTGCGCCATTTGCCGGCATCGGTCTAGCTAAAACATGGGCCATGCAGCACCGCTTGGTAATTCGAATATTGCTTATTGGGCAGTTACTGATTTGCTTACTCGGTTTTGGTTTTGTTCTGGCTGGAGGCTTTACTAACTCGGCAGTGAAATCAAACCCCATTGCTGATCTCTATGGCTGGAAGCTTGCTGGCCAGAAAGCAGCTCAATTAGCGCAAGCCAGCAAGGCAAATGGGATTGCAGTACAAAACTGGACTTTGGGTAGTCGTGCTGCTTGGTATGCTCAACCACTCCCGGTCTTTGTGCTGGACCAACGACAGGATCAGTTTGACCTTTGGTTTGGGCAATTACCCGCTGGCGCAAACGTCTTACTCATTAACTGGTCGGGCATGACTTTTAGGTCACCCGTGGGCGGAAATCTGGCCTTTGAAGTCTGTGAACCCTTAGATAGCCTAGAAATTATTCGATTTGGGCGAGTCTTATCCAAATTTGAGTACAGCCTCTGCCGGAACTGGCAGGGTGCTGGCGCAACGCGTTAATTCCCCAAATTCAAGACCTTAGGAGCCATAGGCATTATCCTTATGCCTATGAGTTCACAACCCCAAGCCACCCCCAAAGCCACATCTGGGTGGAAAGCAATCCTGAAGCGGGCATGGCCCACGATTCGTATTTTGTTATCGATCGCCCTTCTCTGGAAAGCTACCAGCGGAATTGATTGGCACGCCATATTAGATTCCGATATTCAGATGCAGCCCTGGTGGTTTTTAGCAGCAGGATTAGCCATGATCTCAGCGTTTATTTGTGGTGGACTGCGCTGGGGATTTTTGATGCGTAAGGTTGGCTTTCAAGGCAGTCTGATTAGTTTTGTGGCACTCTACTTTGCCGGTGGACTCATTAATCAGGGATTGCCAAGTACCTTAGGTGGCGATAGCTATCGCGCCATTACTGCTACTCATTTAAATAGTAGCGGCAGTTTGACTGAAGCGAAGAAGCTCGATGAAGAGCTACATCACTCTGTTGACCTAGAGCACGCTACTCCTAAACTTCGCCTGAGCTTTTCCATGGTGTTGGTAGATCGCTTGCTTGGCTTGGCTGGAAATAATTTGCTAGGTGGACTTGGCCTCATTTTGGGTGGTGCGACTTTAGCCGCTTGGGGTACCGATCTCGGATATGCGGTCACTGGGATTATGGTGACAGCAGGTTTATTACTCGCTGCTATTTTGGCATGGGGGCCTAGCTGTAATTTATTGCAAAAATTACTAGAGCGCGTACAAATGAATCATGCCCTGCCTGGCATCAAGTTCGCATTTTCTTGGCCTATGAATGTAGCTCAAGCCGCATTTGCAATTGGCATTCACTCCCTGACTATTTTGACGCTACTCTTCTGTCTCAAGGCCTATGGAGTCGACGCGCCGATTGAAGCCCTGATGATTGGCTTGCCTGCCTTAAGTCTTTTATTAATGCTGCCAATCAGCATCTCCGGCTGGGGCTTGCGTGAAGCTACACTCTCTTCTGTACTGGCATTGTGGGGCGTTAGTCCATCCATGACAGTATTAGCATCCATTAGTTATGGTGCCATTACCGTCTTATCGGTATTGCCAGGCGCTTACTTTTTATTAAAACGGAAATAATTCTTTTAGAGCCCTACTATGAGTATTAGCGTCAACACCATGCGTGCAATTGACCACTGGGTCGGCGTCCCACTTTGCGCATTAGCAAGCCCTGTCGTTGCTCTAATGGATGGCGTGAAGAATATCTTTGCTCGCAGTCCAGAGGCGCCCCGCAAATTACTCTTTATTGAACTATCTGAAATGGGCAGCGCAATCTTGGTTGATCCTGCCATGCGTAATGCACAAGCTCGTGGCGCTGAATTATTTTTCCTGATCTTTAAAAGCAATCGCGCCAGCCTGACTTTGTTAAATACGGTGAAACCTGAGAATATTTTCACAATCGACTCCTCAAGCTTAGGCGGCTTAATTAAAGATACGCTGAAATTTTTGCTACTCGCTCGCAAGCATCGTATCGATACCGTGATTGATTTGGAGTTATTCTCTCGCTTTACTGCTCTACTGACCGGCTTATGTGGCGCACGCCTTCGTGTGGGCTATCACATCTTTCATGGTGAAGGGTTATGGCGCGGCTTTATGCTGACACGTAAAGTTCATTACAACCCACACATTCACATTACTAAGAATTTTCTCTCTCTGATTCATGCAGCATTTGCTAAAGAGATTGAAGTGCCATTTAGCAAGATACAGATTGCAGATTCAGAAGTTCGCTTAGAGCAAGCGGTGATTGATCCGGCAGTATTGAGTAAAGTTCGCGAGCGCATTGAGAAACTGACTGCGACTTTTGGCATTGCATTTAAGCAAGGTGAGCAACGCCTCATTTTGGTCAACCCCAATGCTAGCGATCTTTTGCCACAAAGGCGTTGGGCTCAACAGCGCTTTTCTGAGTTGATTCAGGGATTAAATCAACGCTATCCAAATGATCTCATTCTGATTACTGGCTCCCCAGCTGAATTTGACTATGTTGAAAAAGTCCGTGCAGTTGCCAATGTTAAAAATGCTCTAAACTTTGCAGGTCAAGTGAGCTTTGCGGAATTGCCGCCGCTGTACACGCTATCCGATGTCATGGTGACCAATGATTCTGGGCCCGGCCACTTCTCCGCTGTTACTCCACTGCGAACAGTCGTCCTCTTCGGACCAGAAACACCAGCACTGTATGGCTCTATTGGTAAATCGATTGCAATTACTGCTAATCTGGCATGTTCTCCGTGCGTTAGTGCAGCTAATCATCGCAAAACACCGTGTCATGACAATGTCTGCATGCAGGCCATCACCGTTGCTCAGGTACTAGAGAAGATGGCGCATCAATTAAATGAAGCCGACCAAGAGCGGGCGCATTAATTCGCATGACTGAGCAGCGCAAATCGGCTTTAGCGATTGCATCAATTTGGGTTTGGTGTATTCCGCTTCTACCGCTCAGTCTAGCAATTGCCATTTACTTTGGTGAATTACAAACTCCGACATTTTTATTTATTAATCATTGCACCCGGTTACTTCCAGATACTTTCTGGACTTGGCTTACTTTTATTGGCAATGGTTGGGGCATCTTTGCGCTGTGCTTTCCTCTCTTGCTGCTAGCGCCAAGATTATTGAGCGCCGGACTATTGGCATCCTTGATTGGTGGCGCCATTAGTCAAATCATCAAGCCTTTTTTAGCCCTTCCTCGTCCTGCTGGAGTATTGGGTTTAGAGGACTTTTATCGTATCGGTGAACCGCTATTGTATAAAGCAATGCCCTCCGGCCATACGCTAACTGCTTTTGCGGTAATTTCCGGAATCTACTTTGCTAGTGATCGAGACAAAAGAGCCTCTTTGTGGTGGATCTTCATCATTGCGAGTTTTTCAGGTATCTCTCGCAATGCACTTGGCGCTCACTGGCTCACTGATGTATTGGCCGGCTGTGCTATTGGAATATGGTCTGGAATGTTGGGCGCAATATTGGCTGGGTTTATTCCAGAGAAACAGATGGCGCCCAATCAGATCGGGCCTCGCTTACTTGCGCTAGGTGGCCTTGCAACTATCCATGTTCTCCTTACACAAACTCTAGACTCAGAACTCAATCAGTCTTTGCAATACGCGTGTGTGGCGTTAATTAGCATTACCTTAGCTTTGTTTATTAAAGCGCAAAAACCCAGGGCCATATAAAGATGTTTAGTTATCGCCATGCTTTTCATGCGGGTAGTCATGCTGACATTCTGAAGCATCTGGTGATGATTCATTTAGTTGAGTACCTGCAAGAAAAGCCTGGTGCTTTGACTATTGTGGATACGCATGCTGGTGCTGGGATCTATAGCCTGACTGATGGCTTTGCAACCGTCAGCAAAGAAGCTGATCAAGGTATTTATCGCTTGGCTAAATTTGCAGAGGGTAATTCGATAAGTTCTGGGATAGCTAGTTATCTCGAACACATTCGTTCCGAAAATAATACTAATGAGATTGCCGTCTATCCCGGCTCTCCATTTATCCTGGCGCATTTACTGAGAGCACAAGATCGCCTGAAGCTCTTTGAGTTACATCCCAAAGAGATTGATATCCTGCGCCACAATATCAGCCAGCTCAAGCAGTCTAAGCAAGTCGACATTTATGCAGAAGATAGCTTTGCAAGACTAAAAGGCTTGATGCCGCCACCTAGTAGGCGCGGGTTGGTGTTAATTGATCCCTCTTATGAAGATAAGCAGGATTATCGCTATCTCGAAACGGCGATCGAAGAGGCTTTGCATCGTTTCGCTACCGGGTGTTACGCAATTTGGTATCCGTGCCTCTCCAGAAGAGAATCCGCTTCTCTACCGGATCATATGAAAAAGATTGCGGCAACCCACAAGCGATCCTGCTTACAAGTTGAGCTTCGGGTTGAGAATGCCCCAAAAGAGCGCCGACTGCAGGCGAGCGGCATGTTCATCATTAATCCACCATGGACTTTAGAAAAGCAATTGTCAGAAAGCTTACCCATTCTTGTTAAGGCGCTGGGACAAGATGGTGGCGCCTCATTTGTATCAAAGAGTTTTGAAGTCTAAGCTTTTAGTCAGCGGACAAAACGGGGGTTTATTCCCCTGATTCTTTGGTACTCATGGCTTTTTTGATGATGATCGCTGAAAGAGCCAGCAACAATACCGCTCCACTCTCATATATCAAGTCAATCGTACTAATTCCTTTGCCCTGCAAAATAATCAGCCTGCAAAGCGCTGTAATGGCAATAAAGATTGGAATAGTAATTGGAATCTTGTTGTACTTGTAAAAGGCTGCCACCATACCTAGAACCTCGGCATAAATGAACATTAACAATAGATCGGTTAAAGCAATTTTTCCGTTTATAAGAACGGCATACATCTCTATGCCGACACTAAAAATAGTAAAGAATGCAATGAGGATCAAAATAGCTTTTTCAGCCGCAGTAATCCAATCGTAAATTTTCATAATGTATGTACCTTAGCTAGATAAGAGGAAAAGTTAAATGGCATCACTGTGAAAAACTAATTGCTGAAAAACTGCTGGGATATTACTGGCGCAGTAGTAACGCCTATTTCTTCTGGTATTTTTTTTGCTGACGAGATTGACGTTGATCAGTTTCTTCAAATGAAATTGCAGAGTCCCTGAATCCACCCCAAACTGCTCGACTATTTCTTTGGGTGCAACTCCGTCCTCACCTGCCTGCATGATGAAATCAAAAACTTGTAATCTGATTTCACAACCCAAGGCTTCAAACACTGAACAAAATTTCATGATCGTCATATTAGCTCCCTTGCATCACCTCAGAATCTGCCTTTAAAAAATTGACTTCTCTTATTGGGCACTTGCCCTAAAGCTTGTTGAATACCGCTTAACGGCATCGACTAAAACAGCAACATTCTCTGGAGGGGTGAATTGTGAAATTCCATGCCCCAGATTAAAAATATGTCCATCGAGTGGATTGCCACCAGCAACATCAGCCGTTGATAAACCTTGAAACAATTGCATGACACGAGCATCTATTTCAGCAGGGTTTGCTAACAAAATCGAGGGGTCTAAATTACCCTGAATTGCAATTGGGTTTTTGGACGCATGGTTAATAGTTTGTCGCGCACGTTTAAGCTCTATAGTCCAATCCAGACCAATCACATTGGCACCTGATTGCGCAATATCGCTTAACCAAAGACCCCCTCCCTTGGTAAACAAGATGATAGGCAGGTCTTTGTATTTGGGATTGCTTTTAATGCTGCTGATAATTGCTGACATGGGAGCTAGTGAATGCTCAAGATAGTCACTCGGGGTCAATAGGCCACCCCAAGTATCAAAAATCATGAGGGCCTGAGCGCCAGAATCTGCTTGCAGTGTGAGGTATTCAGTGATGGATTGGACGTTGATATCCAATATTTTTTGGATGAGATCTTTGCGGTCATAGAGCATTTTCTTTGTCTTAGCAAAGTCTTTTGATCCACCGCCTTCAATCATGTAGCAAGCTAAAGTCCAGGGACTTCCTGTAAATCCAATTAAGGGAACTTGCTGTTTGCCATTGGAGGTGAGTGCCTTAGAGATGGATGCAACGGCATCAAAAACATAACGGAGCTGCTCCATATTAGCTACTGGAAGCTTTTTTACATCTTCTTCGGAGCTTAATGGGTGCAAAAACCTCGGCCCCTCACCGCTATCAAAAGTGAGTCCCAATCCCATTGCGTCTGGAACAGTCAAAATATCTGAAAATAGTATCGCAGCATCTAGGCCATAGCGATCTATAGGCTGCAGGGTAACTTCTGTTGCGTACTCTGGGCTTTTGGCTAAATCGAGAAAACTTCCAGCCTTAGCTCTGGTTTGGCGATACTCTGGAAGGTAGCGTCCAGCCTGCCGCATCAACCAAACAGGCGTTCTTTCTGTCTTTTGAGAAAAACAAGCTCTTAAAAAAAGATCGTTCTCCAATTCTGCCGCCATGCACTGACACCTATGAACTAGCGCAATCGCTCAACATAATAAGTTGCCTTTTCCAAGGCATCCGCTGCATCAAATCCAACCATATCAGCACCCAATTCATACACTAACTCAGGGTGTTGATTGAAAACAGGGCTGCCAACAATCACACCAACACGCGGATTTTTGGATTTAAGCTTGATTTCTTGAATCAGGTCTTTTAATTGCGGGAACTGTTCACGTAAACTTGCCGATAGGCCAATGACATCAAACCACTCTGTCTGTGCCATGGAAACAATATCCTCTTGTGTAGCAGCCAACTCACCCCAGATTCTCCAGCCCGCTTTAGCAAAAAACTCAGAAACCATAAATAGCCCTAAGTTATGTTGCGAGCCCGGCAAGGGAACAAGCATGATGCTCGAACCAGTTTTATTTTGCTCTGCATATTGCTGGAAGATGGGACTTAAGTCATACATCAACTGCTTGATACGCCAAAGTGCAATCGTGACGTCGGTGAAGCTAGACTGATCATCCTCCCACATTTCACCCAGTTTTCTCGCAACTGGAGTTAGTAAGAGTAAATAAATATTTTCGAGACTAACGCCTGAAGCATGAATATCTTTGACGTAGCTAACAGAGGTTCTCGCATCCTCTTGCAATACCAATTGCGTTAACTCGGTAATCGATTGCTGGGTAATCAGGTCGGCTGGAGGCGCTTTTAAAACTGAGGAAATCGATGTCTCTAGATGCTGCTCAACGATCAAGGGCAATATATTGTTTTCAATCGTCTTGACTAGCGACTCAAGATACTCTTCTTCCGTGCAGGCTTTTTCTAGTGGATGCGGAGTATCGTTTTTTTCAAATGTAGTCTTAGAGGGCGCATTTGCAACCAGGCAGTCCTCCCAGATGCTATTGGGCTGATTTGAGGGGGAATTCTGATTAAGTTTGGAGTCGTCTTGGCTAGATCTCTTTTTAGATTTAGCGATGCTCACTAGTCTGGATAAATTCATGAACATCACCTGATCAGATCACAGTCTCAAATCATTACTTGAGATCGCTATGACTGCCTAAGAGCCTATAAATGGGAATGTTTACTTTATAGGCTCATTTTTGAAGATACTCAAATGAATTAGCTTAAGTACTTTCCCTAGACCCCTTTATTTCATCACTAGAAGGCCGTATTTCATATTTTTCAAGCAAAACCCAGGTGGCTTTAGGCACCATATTTTTTATTTTGTGCGGCGCAATGCTGCGTAAATGAATCACCGATTCGATTGCCTTCATTTCTACCCTCGCTTTAGCAAACTCTAGCCCGCGAGGCCCAAATCTCGGCATTACCCAGGCAAAAATACTGCGCATGAAGTTGGGCATTCGCTGCAATGGCAAGCCACCTGCAGCAAGCTCCACATTTTTCATAAAGCCTTTAACGGGGCCTAAACGATTGCCAGCGGAACTCACCGGCTCAAGCGATAGCTCCTTAGAAAGGAGGTTTACGAGCTCTTGACCTTTTGGGTTGCGAACAATAATCCACTGCTCCCCCGTGCCTGCCATATACCCCACCGTGATATCCGATAGGGAGTTGACGTAATCAACACAGGTTTTACAAGTCGTTGGGAAAAAATCTGCGGGCAAAGTGCTGAGAGGTAACTTTAAAAAAGGGATCTCTTGCACTTCACCATTTTTAAATCTCAATTCAACATGGTAATCGGCTCTAAATTCTAAATAGGTAATATCTTCGGGATTGGGACTGAGCAAACCTAAAAACTGATGAAAGTTTTCGGTTGTTGTGTTGTCAGAGCAAGGAGATCCAATGATGAGTAACTTCTCAAATCCAAGCTCTTTTTCTAATGCTCTTGCAGCATAGACTTGGCAAGGTATGCCTACCATCACTACTTTTTCATATCCCAGATCCCTCGCTTGCTCAAGATACTGAATGATGGGCGCATAACCCATCTTCATACCTCGACACTCGGCCATATTCTCCGCTTTAGTGACGATGACTGGGCTGGGTTTCCAGCGATCCTCGGGGTCAGAACGCATGGTAATAACAGCGTCAACCTCCCCTTTCTCTAATAGCACTTCACATAAGCGACTGATAATTCCTGTCCATTGCGCACCAGGCAATGGATTGACTAGTCGAGCCCTAAACATGTGGAGGTAAGCCCCAAAAAATACTTCATCCGAATTTTCTAACTTACGCTCTCTACCATGAACTGATAGTTCGTATTTTGGGTAATCAGGCTGAATAAATTGACAGGCCGTAGCGCAGCGCTTCGGGGCTGATGTGCGCGAAACTCCACAATCAGTACATAAGTCCCGATATGGAAGCTCTTGAATTAAATCCTGTCCTGCCAATACTTTATCCAAATCGTGAAATAACGCTCTGCTTTATCTTCTGAGCAGAGAGTCCGTAATGATCTAAGAGTAGATTGACATCGCCATGCTCTACATACTCATCCGGCAATCCAAGTTGAAGAGTTTCTATTTGAATATTTTTATTTGACAGCACCTCAAGGCAAGCACTTCCAGCACCCCCCTGAATTGCGCTATCTTCAATCAAGACCAGAGCGTCGTGAGACTGGGCAATAGTCAGAAGTAGCTCTTCATCAAGCGGCTTAACAAAGCGCATGTCTACTACAGTCGCATTGATCTCTTCCGCCACGTCTAGGGCGGAATATAAGATTGGCCCAAAGCAGATAAAAGCAATTTTTTTCTTTGGTGGCGCTTCATTGCGAATACTGCGAACTATTCGGCCCTTACCGATAGGTAGCGCATCTAATGAAGATTCAATTGGAGTTCCAACCCCAGAACCACGTGGGTAGCGGACAGCTGCAGGGCCATCATGCTTAAAGGCAGTGCTCAACATAGCACGGCATTCTTGCTCATTTGAAGGTGTCATCAGAACTAAGTTTGGCAGGCAACGTAAGAAGGCAACATCAAATGCGCCAGCATGCGTTGCACCATCCGCACCCACGATACCGGCACGATCAATCGCGAAAACAATCGGGAGATTCTGCAAGGTGACATCGTGAATCAGCTGATCATAGCCGCGCTGTAAAAAGGTGGAGTAAATCGCAACTACTGGTTTTAAGCCTTCACAGGCAATACCAGCAGCAAAGGTAACAGCATGTTGCTCTGCAATTCCAACGTCATAGTAGCGATCTGGGAAGCGAGCTTCAAACTCGTTTAATCCCGAGCCCTCACGCATAGCTGGCGTAATCGCAATCAGTCGCTCATCAGCAGCGCCCATATCGCATAACCATTCACCAAATACTTGGGTGAATGTTTTCTTGGCGGCTTTACCAGCTTGAATTCCTATGCTTGCATCAAATTTACCGGGGCCATGATAAAGAATGGGATCGTCTTCCGCCCGTGAGTAGCCTTTACCCTTTTTCGTAATGATGTGAAGAAACTGAGGTCCCTCGGTTTGAGCAAGCTGTTTTATGTTTTCTAGAGTAGGAATTAATATATCTAAGTTATGCCCATCAATCGGACCATAGTAATCAAATCCAAACTCTTCAAAGATCGTTGCTGGGCCAACCATTCCTTTTGCATGACCTTCCAATCTTTTTGCAAACTCTCGTATTGGAGGAGCTACAGATAACACTTTGTCAATACCTCTTTTGGTCGCGGCATACATCGAGCCCGATATGAGTTTGACCAAATAGCGATTGAGCGCACCGACTGCTGGTGAAATCGACATCTCGTTGTCATTGAGTATTACTATCAAAGGTACTTTTTTATTTACGCCAGCATTGTTCATGGCCTCAAATGCCATACCGGCACTCATGGCACCATCACCAATCACTGCCACTACACTGCGCTTTTCATTTTTAGTCTTCGCTGCCACTGCCATCCCTAAGGCAGCCGAGATACTTGTTGAAGAGTGCGCAGTACCAAAAGCGTCATACTCACTCTCACTGCGCTTTGGAAATCCTGAAATACCGCCATATTGGCGAAGTGTGGACATTCCCTCACGTCGCCCCGTCAGCACCTTATGGGCATAACTTTGATGACCTACATCCCAAATCATTCGATCATGAGGAGTATTAAATACGTAATGCAGAGCAATAGCAAGTTCTACGGTGCCCAGATTAGAGGATAAATGCCCCCCAGTACTAGAGACTGAGTTGAGAATAAAGCTGCGTAATTCTTGAGCTATTTGAGGAAGCTGATTAGGCTCATAAGTCCTCAAATCAGCAGGATTAGTGATAGTCTCGAGAAGATTGGTGACTTTTAACATGGTAATTTACTTAGATGTATAAATTGTCGAAATGATCTTCTTAAAATCTTCCAGATTTTCATGGCTAGAGTTCTGAAGCGCACAAATTGGGGCATGCATAAATTTATTGGCTAGTGCACTAGCCATTTGAGAAAGAACAATCATGGGATCCTCTCCTTTGGCAATTCTTCTACCTGCTTTTTCCAGTTCAATTTTTTGATACCGCTCACCCACATCCTGAATCGATTTAATGATGGGCACTACTGCTCTTTTTTCTAAGGCTTGATAAAACTCGATCACCCCTTTTTCAATAATCTTTTCTGCCTCATGGACAGACTCTGTGCGATTGGCTTTGCCCGCGCTCACAATCTCACCCAGGTCATCGATAGAATATAAATAGGCATCTTTGACACTCTTAATCTCAGATTCAAAGTCTCTTGGAACGGCTAAATCAATTAAGACCATGGGTCGAAACTGCCTTGCTTTCAAGGCCGTTTTAACCATGCCTAGGCCAATAATGGGCAATGAACTTGCCGTGCAAGATACCACTACATCGTATTCATGTAGGTGCTGGGCTAACTCGTGTAATGGGAATGCTTCAGTGACTAAATTTTGATCGGCGAAGGCTTTGATTAATTCACTACCCCTATCCACCGTACGATTAGAGATCGCAATCTTTTTTGGCTTCTTCCCGGCAAAATGACTTGCACAAAGGCCGATCATTTCTCCTGCGCCGATAAACAGCACATTACATCCATTGATGTCACCAAAAATACGCTGAACTAGTTTGATTGAGGCGCCCGCCATAGATACCGAATGAGCGCCAATTTGAGTGCTGCCACGAACCACCTTGGCAACTGAGAAAGTTTTATCAAACAATGGCTTCAAATATGCGCCGACAGTCCCTACTTGATTAGCGCAGTCAATTGCCTTCTTCATTTGTCCGAGAATTTGGGTCTCTCCGAGCACCATAGAATCCAGGCCACTACCTACCCTAAAGGCATGCTTAACAGCATCTGCTGATGTTGCAGAGTAAATGTAGGGACGCAGCGCATTACCCTGAACATTATTTTGCGCTGCTAACCAATCAAAAGCTCTTTTTTCAAAGTCGTTATCTGCGTACTCAATATCATTTGCAGCACAGTAAATTTCCATACGGTTGCAAGTCGATAGAATTGCCACTTCAGGACTACTGTTTGAATTTTTCCCCTGCAAGTACTTACGCAGATCAATCAATGAGTCTTGCAAAATCTCAGGGGCTACGGCAACACTTTCCCGAATATCTATCGGAGCAGTATGATGATTGACACCAAGATTAAGTAGTTTCATGCTGGCCATTGTTTAATAAGCCCCCGGATTGAGAACTAGAGTCTCCCAGTTCAGACACATCGCGATAGTGACCCAAATCAAATAAGGCAACATTAAAAAGGCTGCCAACTTATGAATAGGCCACATAACCACCATAATTCCTAAGACAGATAACCATAGAAAGCCTGCCTCTATCAGAGACCAATCTGGATGGTGCATACGAAAGTAAAAGATGCTCCAGAGGATATTTAAGAAACTATTGAGCACAAATAGGCCAACTAAAGAAATTCTCTGCGACCTTGTTGGACGATTGTTAAAAGCAATCATCCAAGCAGCTGCTGATAGTATGAAAATAATCGTCCAGATCAAACCAAAGGCCCAATCTGGTGGTTTCCATGCAGGCTGCTTCAACGAGAAATACCAAGGCCCGATCTCTGTAGCTAATCCACCCGCAACAGAAGTAATGATCATCCATGCGGCGATCATTAGAAGGTACTTGCGCTCGAAGAAAATCTTCATGCCTTAGCTAATCCCAATAAATGCCCCATATCTTTGAAGAAGATCTTAATATGAGCCAAAGGCTTTTTGCGTACAAGTTTTTTATTCATATAAGACTCGAAGGTCAGCTTCTGAACATCCTTGTCTTCACACATTTTGACAAAACTCTCGCGTCGCTTGTCAGTTGTGTACCAAAAATACTGCATGATTCCCAATACCCAGAAAGTCATACGATGCTCTTTCATAAAGCGCTTTCTGGCTAACTGTAACTTTGCGGGATCATTGCTCTCTACAAATTCATAGACAGCCTCGCCTGCTAATTGACCCCCCAGCATGGCGTAATAAATTCCTTCGCCAGACGCCGGGGCAACCACTCCTGCTGCATCACCAGCCAACACAACCTGCTGTCCATCATCCCATTTTTTAAGGGGCTTCATCGGCAAAGGTGCGCCCTCATGCCTGATGAGCTCCGCACCCTCAAGACCCACATCTGAGCGCAGCTTGGCAACAGCATTCCTTAAGGAGAAGCCTTTGTCAGCACTTCCAGTACCGATACTGATCGTATCGCCGTGAGGAAATACCCAGCCATAAAAATCGGGGGAGATCGGCTTTTGATACACCACATCACATCGGGTGGAATCAAAATGATGTGGCGTGTTTGGCGGAGTTTTAATGATTTCGTGATACGCAAAGACGTAATTGGCTTCAGCACAACCCTTTACTCCAGCACTTCTTCCAACTTGAGACTTAGCACCATCAGCGCCAATCACTGCTTTAGTAAGAACACTTTTGATAGCACCAGAATCGCCATCACGCGATCCTCTTGTGCGGTAATGAATGCGAGCCAGTGGGCCTTCACGTGTCAGAGTTTCAAAAAGACCATCTTCCCGAGTTGCTCCAGCAGCAACGGCGCGCTTGCGCAACCATTCATCAAATTGGGCTCGATCGACCATGCCAACAAAGCCATTATCAATCGGGATATCAACCGCTTTTCCGAGCGGTGAAACCATACGTGCTGATTTTGCCTTAGCAACTAACAGCTCATCGGGAATCTCAAAGTCTTTTATTAAGCGCGGAGGAATTGCTCCGCCGCAAGGCTTCACTCTGCCTCGCTTATCCAGCAATAAAACTTGCTTGCCTTTTTTAGCCAATGTTTGGGCTGCCGTAGCTCCTGCTGGACCACCGCCAATCACAACCGCGTCATAAATAAATTCTGTTCCCATTCGCTTTACCTCGCTTGACTCGTAGTGCTATTTTTTCTCTCAACTAGAGAGGCCATATATGCTGAAACAACAAACAACAGTGCTTCGATAAAAAAGACGCTGGAGTATGCAAAAGCAGGATTGGTGAAAATGGATCTCGCTAAATCACTAGCCCCAGCACCAATTAATCCACCCAAGCCAAAGGCAATGGCTTGCGCACCACCCCAAAGCCCAATGCGCACACCCTCTTTGCCTGCTCCACCCACTACCGCTAATCGCATCATGGAGGCAATCGCTGCAATTGAAAAAGCGCCATTTGCTAAGCCAAGCAAAAATACGTTCGGCTTTAATGGCCAGTCACCTTCTATCAAACCAGCTAGAACCAATCCAAACATGGCCAATGCAGAAGCAAGACAGCCATAAATCATCCATGAACGGAGTGAACCAAAATATTTGCGCAATCGACTCGATCCACAGACGGCGACCAATAACATTCCGGTCAACACACCAGCATGCTGAATACCCGATAGACTGGTTGTCTCACCCAAGGTGTATTTAAAAACCATTCCTGCAAATGGTTCCAGAATTAAATCCTGTGCACTAAATGCCAGCATCGACAAAAAGATAAAGATCGTAAATCGCTTGGTATCTGGATCAGCCAAAATATCACTTAAGGCTTTTTTGAAGGGGACTTTTTTATCTTTCTTCGCTCTACTATTTTGTAGATCATGACCCTCTAGCTTGAACAGGGCTGCAAAAGAAAGTGCCATAGCAGACAGAGAGATGATGCCGGAGATCAAGATCACTTTTTCTGGTTCATACGGATCTAAAAATTTTCCAGCAATACCGCTCGTCATGGCAAAACCAAAAATCATCATGAGCCATACAGTTGTAGCAGCAGCCGCTCTGCGCTCGTCGCTGACACCCTTCGCTAGCAGTGCCAGCAAGGATGTACCACTCATACTGACGCCAACACCAATAAAGAAGAAAGCAACAATCGCTGAGGCAATGCCTAAGAGAAGATGCACCCCCATTAACGTTGTTGCGATAGCAGCACCAAATCCGCCTAAGGCTAATAAAGTAATTCCGCCCAATATCCAAGGCGTTTTCTTAGCCCCACTATCGGACTCAAAGCCCATTCTTGGACGAATGACTTGTACAAAATAATGAATGGCCACTAAAAAGCCTGGGAGACTCGCTGGCAAGGCTAGCTCAACTACCATGATTCGATTTAAGGTGGATGTCGTCATCACCACAATAGCCCCGATGCAAGCCTGTACAAGCCCTATGCGAACGATACTCAACCATCCGAATGTCGAAAGATTTAATAGAGGTTGACTAATTGCGATACTCATTAGCTATCCATCCCCATCACTGCAAAAGCAGAAACCATCATTCCAGTAACCAAGACAGGCACTCCAAAGCCGCTATAAAAAAGTGCTTTCTCTATGGGCCGCTTTAAAAAATCCCTTAATAAAATCACTTGCGCTACGATCAGTAGGCCAATGACTAAGGCATACATTTCCTTATTCCAAGATAGCAGCAGGCATAGCACCACTACCTGCGGAATCAACATGAATGCAGCTGCAACTTGCGCTGCTCTTTTGGCCCCGAGTTGCACAGGCAAGGAGCGCACTCCCATTTGCCGATCACCCTCAATCGCCTTAAAGTCATTTAAAGTCATGATGCCGTGAGCACTTGCACTGTAAAGGCCGGCAAGTATTAGCGATGGTTTATTTGGCATTAAGCCGCCTGAGAGCAAGGTAGCTCCGGTAACCCATGCCAAACCTTCGTAACTAATTCCGCACGCAAGATTTCCAAGCCAACCATTATTTTTAAAGCGAATTGGCGGCATGCTGTAGAGCCATGCAAGCACTAAGGCTAATAAGGTTGCGGCAAATCCAATCGGACCCAAATAACTTCCCACCCAAATGGAAATCAAAGACCATAGGATCGCAATGTATAAACCCCAACGACCAGGTATGCGACCAGAGGGTATTGGACGCATGGGCTCATTGATCGCATCTACGTGTCGATCAAACCAATCATTGACCGCCTGACTAGAAGCGCAAACTAGTGGGCCAGTCAGGGCCAGTCCAACAAGAAAAATCGGTAAATTGTCAGCAATTTTTTCACTGCCAGTGATTGATCCACAAGCGAAGGCCCACATTGGCGGAAACCAAGTGATGGGCTTTAAAAGCGTCAAAATTGCTTTAGGATCAGGCAGATTCATGTAAATGATTTTGTCATTGACATTTAAAAGTGTCAATTAAATTTGACACTTTTATCGCCTGTTTTTACAAGTGAAAACCCTTATAGAACAGCACTTAGGAGAAAAAAGAGGGGTTTAGGCCGCCCTGAGAAGCTCTTTTGGGAGGGAAAAATTCACTGTTTCTTCAATTCCCTGGAGTGGTGAAACAGTTCCACTGGAAAATAGGCCAATAGCCTCAACGATTTGGGCTGTTAATGCCTCTGGAGCGGAGGCCCCTGCTGTTACACCAATATTACGAATCCCATCAAACCACTGCTTTTGAAGTTGTGAGGGGTCATCCACTAAATAGGCTGGCACATTCATGCTTTCAGCAAGCTCTTGAAGACGCTTAGAGTTAGAACTGTTTGGACTACCTACTACCACCACTAAATCCACCTGCGGAACCATTGCTTTAACTGCATCTTGACGATTCTGAGTGGCATAGCAAATATCTTGGCGTTTTGGTGCATGAATATTGGGGAACTTTTCCACTAATGCTTTGGTGATTTCTTGCGTTTCATCAACCGATAAAGTCGTTTGAGTGACGTAAGCTATCAGCTCATCTTCTTCAAAGTCAAGCTGAGCGACATCTTGCACGCACTCAATCAAATAGATTGAAGAGTCTATCTGGCCCATCGTACCCTCAACCTCTGGGTGACCACGATGTCCAATCATGATGATTTGATATCCACGCTCTTTTAAGCGGACTACTTCGGCATGCACCTTAGCAACCAGAGGACAGGTGGCATCAAATACCTTGAATTGACGATTATTCGCTTCCATCCTGACAGCCTGCGAAACTCCATGCGCACTAAAAATCAGAATAGCGCCCTGAGAAACATGCTCCAATTGATTAATGAAGACTACGCCGCGAGATTCGAAATCTTTAACAACATAGGCGTTGTGAATGATTTCATGTCGAACATATATGGGGGCACCATAAATTCTGAGAGCCTCCTCAACTATCAAAATAGCCCTTTCAACTCCGGCACAAAAACCGCGAGGTTGAGCTAAGAAAATAGTTTTTTTTGAAAGCATATTCAAATCAATTAGTGATTTTTTTTGTAACCCCACTTCCAAAGCAGCTCACTTGGAAACGGCAGAATTAAAAAGAGATGCTCTAATAAACCAAGAGCCAATAGGGTTCCTAGCAAGGCATATGAGGCCCTATCAAAGGGAGAAGAATCCACTCCAGCACTAGACCAAATCAGAATCAATATCATCACAGAAACCAAAACAGAAAATGGCATCAGGAAGTTCATTGCCCTGCGTCTGAAATAGGTAACCAAATACTGAAGATGCTGTGGCAAGAAAGATTCATTGAAATTAAGAACGCCTAAGAAGATATTAATCTTCGTACTTTGGCGCATACCCCATAGAATGACAAAGGTCCAAAATCCAGTTTGATTCACGGAGTCTAAATTAATGAAAAATAGAATCGCTCCTAAGCTGAGCAATGCCAGCTCATGATAATTAATCGTCTGAAATGCGTACCAAGCTCTTGTCATAGGGCTAAGTCCACTGGGACACTCTGAACGTCGTGATCCAGTGATGTAGCCCAAAAGAAAGGCCAGCTCTTGCCAACCCCAAATGATGATTGCGCAAGTAAATGAGCAATAAGCACCAGCAATCGTCGCCTGCTGACTAGAGATAGACAAGCCCCAAAAGGCGAGCAATAAAACTCCAATCGAGGCTATGAATATAGATTTAAAAAAACGCTTTGGAAGGCTATGCACCTTCAAGATAAGCCCTGTGCTAAACCACCATATAAAGACGGTGAATATCAGCGGGCTTATCCAGAAATACATATTGAATTACCAAACGGGTGCCATGCGAATATCGCTCGGTAATTCATTCGGAACTACGGGCAGCATGTAAAGACGCAAGAAGGTAGCGGTAGCTGCAATTGCTAGAGCACCTCGTTTGATAGCTGAGAAAACACCACCCACCCGCTTCAAATAATCTACCTCATCTGAAATTTTTCTCAGCTTTTCAAAGCACTCCCAAATTCTTGGATCATCTAAATTAATAGTGAAAGGAAAAACCTGCTTAGTAATATCAGAAGTAATTTCTAGTACCTTACGGTCGTAGTCTGTTGGCGATACTCCAAGCGCTTTATGAAACTCAGGCCTAGAATGATCACGCACATACATCGTTGCGTATACCGCCAATAAGAAAAAACGAATCCACAGTCGATTGCCGCCATCAAGTAACTTAGGCGTAGAGCGCATTAATAAGGCAAAGGCTTCACCATGCCGGAATTCATCATTACACCATTTCTCAAACCAGAGAAAAATCGGATGGAAGCGTAATTCTGGCTTGTTTTGAATAATTCGATAAATCGTGATGTAGCGTGCGTAGCCGATTTTTTCAGATAAGTAGGTTGCGTAGAAAATAAACTTTGGCTTAAAGAAAGTATATTTTTTTGTACGAGCTAAAAATCCTAGATCAACCCCAATACCAAAATCTTTGAGCCATTGATTAATAAAACCGGCATGTCTACTCTCATCACGAGCCATGTATGAGAACAAGTCTTTTAAGTCAGGATTCTTAATTGACTTTTTAATTTCTGAATAGAGAACACAGCCCGAGAACTCTGAAGTAATCGAGCTAATCAAGAAATCTAAAAACTCTTGATACAAACCTTCTGGTAAGTGGGAGTAGTCTTTAGACATATCTTCGGGACGCTGAAAGTGAGCCTGATTAATATCTAATTCAAATTCTTGCATGAGCTTATCCCACTCTGGCTTTACTGAGCTGATATCAAAACGATCCATCTCATCAAAATCGGTGGTGTAGAACCGGGGACTTAAGATCGTACTTTCTAATGCGCGATCAGTTGATTCATTAATGGGGCGAACCGCTTCCATGGTGGGGGCATTAGCGCTCATACTTCAATACCTTTAGTCACAATAAGGGGTTGGGTGTGCACTACTGGGCGCACTCTGGGATATTTTTTTGCTTGACTGAATCGGGTAGTTGAAAAGCTGACTTCGTATAACAAGGTAATTTCGAGTCTTGCAGTCAGATATACCCAAAAACGTGACAACCAACTAGCCTTAGAAACAGTTGCTGTTCTTTGGTAGCTCAATACTTCACCAAAAGGGAGCTCCACAATCGGATCATGGACTAACACCTGATCTCCTGGGCCGACTTGAATACCGTCAAGATCCACATGGGCATATAGGTACTCTGAAGTATTGGACATATCTACAGAACATTTGACCAGCTGTTTAGACATTATTGCCCCGCGCTATTTAAAAATGCAGCAAACTGCGCTGCGTTATCTCGACCAAATGATTCCAAATCAATGCGATTGCCTGTTGCTAGATCTACTAAAGTCAACCTACCATCAGATCGACTACTCAATTCAAATGCATCATCGCTGGTAATTTGCTGAATACGACGCTCACGAGCCAACGCTCGCAAAATTCCTCTTACAAAACCAGCCTGACCTTCTACCTGTGCAATCATTTTCCCATTAGAAGCTGATATAACCCCTACTGATCCATCAGGGAGATCCCTAAAAAACAGTGTTTTTTTCGCGATCACGCTGGCATCCGCCTGTGTTTCTGATTTGCCAGACTGAACGGTATTAGCTACCAGGAAAACTATCCCCGCCAAAAAAATGACTACAAACAGTGCAATGTAGTTTTGGATGCGGATAGTATTCATACGCAAAATCATGCTGTCTCAGCCCTTGAATAAGGCGCATTCACCATCGATAGATTGTTTTGAGCGGCTTGAACTGACCTAGTAATGACATTATTCTGAGTAGCCCAAGCATCAACCAAAATTTTGGCTACTTCGGAGCAGTTGTTAATACACCGTAGAGTAGGCTGAGGACTAGCCCAATGGGATGGCCTTGAATGCGGCCATAAGTGAAATATCGCAATTTTTGTATCTTTGCTTAACTTGAGAGAAATATCTCCCGTACCCTGCTTAGTGACGCAGCAATCAGCCGACTCAATCATCTTGAGGGGGAAATTGAAAGTCATATTCAGCACAATCCCAATCCGCATCACTACACGCTTGTTGGTAATAGTGTAGACCGCAGTGGATGCCATGAGATAAGCAAGTAAGGCAACTAGAGATAAGCCAATGGCTGAAAAAATTGCAATCCTTAAGGAGGAGAAAAATATCGCACTGAAGGCTTCACCATCAGTAACCCCTGTAATAATCTGATAGAGCAAGATCAGGCCGAAATAAATCAATAGCCCTTTGAAATGAAACACTCGCAGAAGCATCGCCTTTACATCAGGCGAGCCCTGCCACAAAATACGTTCGCCCTCAGGTAACTTTTCTGGAAGTCCCAGCTCTGGCTCAAACTCATGCTCTGGACTACTAGGAATGTTCAGGCTCATATTAGTGGCTCCTGACGATCAGGAGTCGCATACAGAGTGCCGGCGCCATAGTACGCCATGATCTTCTCTTCTTCCAGTAAAGTAATTTCCTCTGGATTCTTTGTTTTTGGCACAGCCGCAAACTGATCTGCAAGGATTGATGCTACTTGCACATCTTGCTTTCCAATACGTGAGAAATTGACAGGCAATAAGACTGCTGACCCTTTGACATCAATCTCTAAATAACGGATTAGCATTTCCATATGATCAACCCAGACGTCTTTCACAACGCCAGCTTTATGACCATCTGCGCCAATAACGCTCAAGCCAATCGGATTAGTATCTTGCTTTGCAATTGCAAAATCATTTAGCTTCCTCAGCGGACGAATTCGCGCATGACCCTCTAGATCGTAATCAACATGATCAGCACGGTTTGCATAGGAGCCTGGACCTACTCCTGCTAATAATGGATTGCCAATTGGAGCAATCGGTGCGCCATTCCACGGATGAATTGGCTCTGCTGAAAGCTGCTCTGTATCCGGCGGAGTTTCCAAGGGGGAGTAATAGGTTTTGCCGAATTCGGTGACATATTTCTTCGTCTTTGGCATACCTAAAATGCCATCTTCGCGTCGAACCTTGCCGAAGCGTTCGGTTTCAAGAGGGAAACCCTCTCTCTTCCCTTCTAATGTTAGGTATATCACTAAACCAACAAAAAAAAGTAGAAATAGATAAAACGCTAATTGAGCGACATCTATATATTGTGTAATTGCACCAGTACCCATTTTTTCTCTCCCTCTTTAAAAAACTAGCTTGGAAAATCTGCTAGGCCAAACTGACTCATTTTTGAAATCTCCAGGTTTCGCTTTTTGGCTACTAGTGGACCTAAGGCTATCAAAGTAATAAACAACAAATAAATCTCAATGTGATAAACAAAGCTATACCCAGTGGCAGGGTTCATTAAGGCAGAACCAATTGCACCGCCCATCGCCAAATCCGAGACGAGATCACGAATGACTCCTCCCAATGACATACCAATTCCAGAGCATGTTGCTGTTACCGCTCCCCAAGCGCCAATCACCATCCCAGTTTTATTCTCCTGATCCATACTCATGGCAATAGTGAGCGTACTCACTGCAAACAAGCCTCCACCAAAACCGATCAGAAGTGCGCCTAATCTAAAGAGATTGGGTGAACCTAATGGCTCTGAAAATATCACCATGGAGAAGGCAATCAGCCCAAGCAGGAGGCCGGCTGCAGAAATTCTGTAGGCGTTATAGCCCTTGCTTAGCCAGCGTGCAGATAGCGTAAATGCCAGTAAAGATCCGCAGGCAATCAGCGCAGTCAAAAAGCTAGTAGCAGATACATCCAATAAGAGTATTTCTCCGCCATACGGCTCCAAGATAATGTCTTGCATGCTAAAGGCAGTAGTTCCGAGACCTAGCATGATGAGGAAGCGACGAACCTGTGGCGCCTTAATGAACTCACTCCAACTTTGTGAGAATTTGGGCTGAACAATAGAGGGCGCAGTATTTTTAGGCTGCCTTGCTTCTTGCTTCCACAAGGCGAATAAATTGAGTAATAAGGTAATGAGTGCAACTCCCTGAATCACCTTAATTAGCTGAATCGGGCTAAATGGATCTAGAAAGACACTAAACATTACCCCGCTTAAGACCATACCAAAGAGCAGCATGACGTACATCATGGCAACTACACGCGGACGATTTTTTGCGTCCGCCAAATCTGTTGCAAGAGCTAAGCCAGCAGTTTGGGTAGTTTGCATTCCTGCGCCGACCAGTAAAAAAGCCAACGCACTGCCAAGGTAGCTAAACCAAGCTGGCCAATGGGTATCTCCAGACAGAATGATGAGCGCAAAAGGCATGATGGCCAAGCCACCAAACTGCAACCAAGTTCCGATCCAAATATAAGGAACTCTTCTCCAACCCAATATGGATCGATGGGTATCTGACTTATGGCCAATTAAGGCCCTAAATGGTGCAAATATGAGTGGGAGGGCAACCATTAAGGCTACCATCCAAGCATCCATGTGTAACTCAACAATCATGACTCGGTTTAAGGTACCAACCAATAAAGCAGTAGCCATACCTACCGAAACTTGAAATAAAGATAGTCTTAAGAGGCGGCTTAGAGGTAAATCTGGGGTCGCCACGTCAGCAAAAGGCAGAAAGCGAGGATCAATCCTCGTCCATGTCTTAGCCATCTTTGACAGATTGATCATGATACTTTTTCAATCTCCATGAGTTGTGACTTATAAAAACCACTAGAAACTAATTGGGTGTGGGGAATTTTCCAATCCACAAACCAGGGTGATTGATCTATTAACTTACTTAGCTTAGTTTGGCTTATAGGCTCTATAAAAGGTGCCCGATCTTTTCTAGGAAAAAGACGGCCAACACGAATCATGATTTCCAGCGGCAAGGTACTTGGCGCAAAAGTAAATACAATCTTATGTGAAACTCGTGGGGCCAGCTTCTCCAGCACGACTAACATATCATCCGCGCAGTAATGGATCATCGAATCCATGCCCACTACGTAATCAAATTCACCTAAGCCTTCATCGAGCATATCGCCAGATCTAAAGTCAATATTTTGACGATCAGCTGGAGCAATTCTCTCTTTAGCTAACTCAATGAGATTGGGCGATAAATCAATCGCAACAACACTAGCCCCTTTTTGGGCTAATTCCAAAGCCAATGCACCGGTGCCACAGCCTGCATCTAGAATTCGTTTTCCACTTAATGACTCTGGCAGGCGGGCAATCAGATTTGAGCGCATTTGGTCGCGCCCTGCTCTGACTGTTGCTCTGATTCCGCTCACCGGAGCATCAGAAGTTAATTTTGCCCAAGCATCATTTGCAGTCCGATCAAAATAGTCCTGCAACTTACTACGTCTATTTAAATAAGAAATAGCGCTCATGATTAGTCAAATCCAAGTAAGTCAAATATTTCACGGTCTTTGAGTGACTCTGTCAGCAAAGGATCGTCGTCTAAAAGTAGGCTAGCAGCTAAACGCATGTATTCATCTTTGACCTTCTCAATCTCTGGGGTCGATTCCATCTCAAAAACGGTACATTTTTTGAGACGGCTTTTACGAATCGCATCGAGATCCGGAAAGTGCGCCATTGTTTTTAAACCTACCCGCGTATTGAACTTATCAATCTGGTCTGTATCTGCGCTTCGATTGGCGATCACGCCACCCAAACGCACGTTATAGTTTTTTGCTTTGGCACTGATAGCCTGAACGATGCGATTCATGGCAAAAATAGAATCAAAATCATTCGCCGCGACAATAAGGGCTCTGTCAGCATGCTGTAACGGGGCAGCAAAGCCACCACACACCACATCGCCTAAGACGTCAAAAATAACAATGTCGGTATCTTCGAGTAGGTGATGCTCTTTCAGAAGCTTGACAGTCTGACCAACAACGTAGCCACCACAACCAGTTCCTGCAGGTGGGCCACCTGCTTCCACGCACATCACACCGTTAAAGCCTTCGTAGACAAAGTCTTCTACTCTTAGCTCCTCCGAATGGAAATCTACTGACTCTAGAATATCAATTACGGTAGGGACTAGTTTTTTAGTCAGCGTAAAAGTGGAATCATGCTTTGGATCGCAACCAATCTGAATGACCCGCTTACCCAGCAATGAAAACGCTGCAGACAGATTGGAAGAAGTTGTACTCTTACCGATCCCACCCTTGCCATAAATTGCGAATACTTTGGCATTCCCAATTTTTTCATTGGGGTCCAGGTGAACTTGCAAGCTCCCCTCGCCATCGGTTGGCTTACTTCGAGTGTTAATCGAAGAAACTGGCACACTAACTGTATTCATTAAATAGGTACTCCCTCATAAACGCCTTCAAGTCGATCTTCAAAGTCATTAGCAACGCGACGCAAGGTCTCTAATACTGATGGCTCTGGCTTCCAATAATTTCTTTCTGATGCTTCCAATAGTCGACTTGCAACTTTTGCTGATGAAGCAGGATTTAGCTTCATCAATCGCTCCCGCATTTCTGGGTCTAATATGAATGTTTGTGTTAGATGTTGATAAACCCAGGGCTCTACTTGGCCAGTCGTAGCAGACCAGCCAACAGTATTAGTTAAGTGACTCTCAAGCTGGCGAACGCCCTCGTATCCATGCTTAAGCATGCCTTCGTACCACTTTGGATTTAGCATGCGTGAACGGGTCTCTAGTGATACCTGCTCATTGAGAGTTCTGACAACCGCAGTACCACGAGTTTGATCGCCGATATACACAGGCGCCGCTTTTCCACCCTTTGCTCTTCTGACAGCCCTACTAACGCCACCTAAAGTATCAAAATAAGTATCGATGGTTGTGACACCAAGTTCAATGGAGTCTAGGTTTTGATAAGTGAGCTCCACATCAGCAAGAATATTGTTGAGAAGCTCGCTTTGTAGCATTGGGACACCAGTTCTTCCGTAGGCAAAGCTTTTACGACGGGTATAGGTTTCAGCTAACTCGTTTTCATCTTTCCATAAACCGTTATCAATCATCATATTGACATTGGCACCGTAGGCACTTTCAGCATTACCAAAGACTCGTAGCGCAGCAGTCTCAAGATCGCAGCCATTTTGTGCCTGATAGGCTAAGGTATGTTTTTTAATAAAGTTCTGATCAAGCGGCTCATCAGCACTAGCTGCTAAGAAGGCTGCCTCGGCAAGAATGCGGATTTGCAAAGGCATCAGATCTCTGAAGATTCCTGAAATCGATACCATGACGTCAATTCTAGGTCTGCCCAACTCTTCCAAAGAAACTAGTTGAGCGCCAGCTAACCTGCCGAAGCTGTCAAAACGCGGCAACGCTCCCATCAGCGCCAAAATCTGAGCAATCGGCCCGCCTTCAGTTTTTAAGTTGTCAGTACCCCACAAGACCATGGCGATGGATTCTGGCAGTGGATTACCATCCAGCTTATATCTCTCCAAAAGCATATTGGCCTGAGTCAATCCATCCTTCATTGCAAATTTACTTGGAATACGGAAAGGATCGAAGCCATGAATATTTCGACCAGTTGGCAATACCTGTGGGTTGCGCAGGACATCGCCACCAGGTGCTGGACGAATATAGCGCCCCTCTAAGGCCTTCATCACACCCTGCATTTCACTATCAGCTTGTAGCTCGCTATACACCGCAAGTAATTCCTCTAGCTCGGCACGTAGTGTGGGAGTTAGATTCATTTTTTGGGCTTTTATAAACTGCTCCAAACTATCGCTATTAATCAGCTTTTCAATGCTGGCTCGATCCATATTTTTGAGCTCACCCTCTTGCACAGATAAAAAGCTCACCAACATATCTAAGCTCTGTTCCATGCTGAGCGGACTACCGAGGACATGAAGTCCGTAAGGAATCAAGGTGTACTCTAACTCCAGAATCTGTTCACTCAGATGCATCACAGTCTGATTTACTTTACTTGCACTTAAATTCTTCCAAACAGGCTCTGGGGTAGAAAATTCGAGCTCAACTGCTTGTGCTTGCATCGAATCAAGCAACTCTTGCTCAGTGTCACTCCAAGCTTGGGCTGTCTCATTTGGAACCAACTTACGCCAGTGCTCTACCGCTTCCTTGAATTCCAATAGACCTTGATATAGACCTGCTTGTGAAACCGGTGGTGTTAGATAACTAATTAAGGTTGCTCCAGCACGACGTTTAGCAATCGCACCTTCTGATGGATTGTTTGAGGCGTAAATATATAGATTTGGTAAATCGTTAATCAGGCGATCTGGCCAGCAGGCACCGGACATCCCCGATTGCTTACCTGGCATAAATTCCAATGCGCCATGGGTTCCAAAATGCAATACTGCTGAGGCTGCAAAATCTTCGCGGATATAACGATAGAACGCAGAGAAAGCATGAGTTGGTGCAAAACCTTTCTCATACAACAAGCGCATTGGATCGCCCTCGTAACCAAACCCAGGCTGCAGAGCTACAAATACATTGCCAAACTGTTTACCCAACACAAAAAGTGATGAGCCATTACTCAGGAGATTTCCAGGAGCTGGGCCCCACTGCGCTTCAATCTCTTTTAACCAAGGCTCGCGACGAATATGATCTGCGGCGCTAATCATTGCATGAACATTAGCATCAGTGCCATGCTCTTTCGCATTACCAATCAAAATCATGTCCCGGAATTCATCGATAGATGCGGGTACATCAACACTATAGCCCTCTGCTTTAAGGCTTTTTAAGGTATTGAATACAGATTCAAAAACACTTAAATGAGCCGCAGTACCAACCCTTCCCGCATTTGGGGGAAAGTTAAACATCACCAGCGCCACTTTACGGTCGGCACGCTCGGCTTTGCGTAAGGCAATCAGTTTTGATACGCGCGCAGCTAACATTGCTGTACGTTCTATGCAGGTATGCATGTCATGACGATTAATGCTGGCCTCAAATACGCAGCCCTTATGGCAACCCTTGCACTGAACATTCGCATCACCTGCTCTGCCACCAAACACCATTGGGACAATCGCACCATCGAGCTCTGGTATCGCGATCATCAGCGTGTTTTCTACTGGCAGGAGTCCTCGATCAGAACTGCCCCATTCATTAAGAGTCTGAAACTCTAAAGGCTGTGCTGCGAGGTAAGGCACATCTAAAGAGGCGAGTATCTCCTCAGCTGCTTTTGCATCGTTATATGCAGGACCACCAACCAAGGAGAACCCGGTAAGCGATACAACCGCATCAACTACTTTCTCGCCATTTTGATAAAAGAATTGGTCGATAGCTGGTCTTGCATCCAAACCTACTGCAAATATAGGCAGAACTTGCAGTCCTTGTGCCTCAATTGCGGCAATAACTGAATCGTAATGCAATGTATTGCCAGCCAAAATATAGGATCTGAGCAATAGCAATCCAACGCGGCCCTTAGATTTCTTATCAGAAACCAATTTAGGTAAATCGTTAATAGACTCACTCATACGGCCTTTGAGCCGCGGATGATAAATACCGTTATCAGGATAAATAACTGGCTCAACCAGTTTTTCTTTAGTCTTTAAAACTACTCTCTCACCAGCAGCATAACGATTGACTAAGTTGGTCACCATATGGAAGAGGTTCTCTTCGGAACCACCCAACCAATATTGCAGAGTTAAGAAATAGGCTCTGACATCTTGCGCATTACCTGGAATAAATCGAAGAATTTTTGGCAGGCGACGCAACATGCGCATTTGAGCTGCACCACCAGTTTGGGCTTTCTCTTTATTCCCACGTAAACGCTTTAACAAGGCCATCAAGCCAGTTGCTGGCTTGCCCATATCAAACCCGCCCATGCGAGTCAGAGAAACCACTTCACCTGCTGACATAGCACAAATCATGGCATCACATTCATTGCGCCGAGCTTTTAAAGCTTCAATCACTGGCTTGTAGTGATCCTCCATAAAGAGCATGGTCACAATCAAGATATCTGCAGACTCAATATCAGCAATACAGTTTTCTAGTGCTTTAGCATCGACAGTCCAACTGGAAGCCGCATGAATACTTAGCTCAAGACTTGGGAGCTTTTTCTTGAGGGCATAACGAGCTCGCTCTGTCGCGCTACTCAAGTGCGTATCCATCGTAATGATAGAGACTCTCATTGGGATTTTCTTATCTGCCATAGTGAGCCTTAGCGTCGTAGAGCGTTTCAATAGTGATATGGCTAATGCCATGCTCAACTGCGAACTTCTCGGTATTGCGTCGTGCTTTACCTCTAACGAAGAATGGAATTTTTCCCAATTCTTTTTCCGCTTCTGCATCCCATAATTTTGCTGGCTCTGTACCACTAAATGTCTCAGCGTTTACCTGAGTGTGACTAACTACTGGAGCGACCTCATTGGATTGAGGCGCTGGTGAGTGCAAGTTTTCTTTAACAGCTGATGAATGCCCTAGATGTGAAGGTGCAGCCTTAGCACTAAATTCAAAATCATCGCGGAACATCATAATCAGATGCTCTTCAAGACCCATCATGAGTGGATGAATCCAGGTGTCAAACAATACATTGGCACCTTCAAATCCCATCTGTGGTGAGTAGCGTGCTGGAAAGTCCTGAACATGGACTGGTGCAGAAATCACAGCACAAGGAATGCCTAATCTTTTAGCGATGTGGCGCTCCATCTGCGTACCCAAGACCAAATCTGGAGTAAGTTCAGCTACCTTTTCCTCAACCTCTAAATAGTCATCGGTAATTAAAGCCTCAATCTCATATAGCTTTGCAGCTTCACGAACTTCGCGAGCAAATTCACGGCTGTAGGTGCCTAAGCCAACTACCTTAAAGCCGATTTCTTCTGAGGCGACCTTTGCAGCAGCAATGACATGACTTGCATCACCAAATATAAATACACGCTTATCGGTGAGGTAAGTTGAGTCGACTGATTTTGCATACCAATGGGCCCGCTCATCTTGAGACTGTAAAAAAACCTCTGGATTGATATTGGCTAATGCAGCCACTTCTTGAACAAACGCTCTAGTTGCTTTAGTGCCAATCGGAATGGTCTTTGTGAAAGGCTGCCCAAATGTTTTCTGTAACCAAGTACAGGTCAGTTGAGCAACTTCTGGATACAGCATGACATTAAAGTCTGCCTGAGGTAATTGGGTGATGTCTGCAACTGAGGCATTGAGTGGTGCAACCACTTTCACCTCGATACCCATCGCCTCCAATAGAGACTTGATTTCTTGAATATCGTCGCGATTTCTAAATCCTAATGCAGTAGGTCCGAGAATGTTGCAGCTCGGCTTTTGATCCTGCTTAGCATTAGTGGCACGCATCTCTTGATACTGCTGGGCACTAATAGATTTATCGAACGCCACTAATCCACGGACAATGTGATAAAAAGTTTCTGAAGCGCCCCAGTTTTCTTTTTTCTGATACGAAGGGAGTTCAAGTGCAATCACAGGAATTGGTAAAGTGAGTGCTCTTGCCAAACCACCTGGATCGTCCTGAATTAATTCTGCAGTACATGAAGCACCTACGATCATGGCTTTAGGCTGGAAACGTTCATATGCAGAATTGACAGAATCCTGGAATAACTGCGCTGTATCCCCACCCAAGTCTCTTGCCTGAAATGTCGTGTAGGTAACGGGAGGACGGGTTTTAGCGCGTCCAATCATCGTAAACAATAAGTCAGCGTAGGTATCGCCCTGTGGTGCATGCAAGACATAATGCAAATCCGTCATCGAGGTAGCAATACGCATCGCACCAATGTGTGGTGGGCCTTCATATGTCCAAAGTGTCAGTTGCATGTGAACCCCTTAAGCCGCTAGTTTCAGACTGCGATTTAAAGGCCGTGCAAACAGCTCTGCTAAATCAGCAGCCTGCTCATATCCATGCACGGGGCTAAACACCAACTCAATTGACCACTTAGTCGTAATACCCTCAGACTCAAGGGGATTGGCTAAGCCAAGTCCACAAACCACGATGTCGGGCTTATCACTCCGACAGCGATCTAATTGCTTCTCGACATCCTGGCCTTCAACAATGCGAATATTTTCCGGCAATAAATCAAATTCACATTCCAAATGCTGCTTATGAATATAGGGTGTGCCTATCTCCAGAACTTTCATGCCACATTCTTTGGACAAGAAGCGCGCTAAAGGAATTTCTAGTTGTGAATCTGGAAAGAAAGAAATACTTTTATTTTCCAAAGCTGGCAGGTAACGTGCGAGACTCTTTTTAGCCCGATCAATTCTGACTTGGGTTACTTGATCAAATTTGCCATCATCAATATTCCAAGCCTTGGCTGCAGCTTTAAGCCATGCGGTAGTACCTTCAACTCCAAATGGGAATGGTGCAGATAGTCTCTTTGCGCCCCGCTCCTCAATGAGTCTGGCAGTTTCAGCCAAGAAGGGCTGGGCAAGTAGGTAATGAGTATTGCTATTGATCTCAACTACTTGCTTTGAACTCTTTGGCGGGAAGAACGATACATTCGTAATTCCCAGCTCATTAAAAATGCGTTGGAATTGATCTTCAACGATATCTGGCAAGCAACCAACGATGAGTAAGTTTTGCTCGACTGCAGGAGCTTGCTTTGGTGTATCCGATATTAAGGATGCCAAGCAGGCATCCTCGCCTTGAGTAAAGGTTGTTTCAATTCCGCTACCCGAGTAACTCAATATGCGGCATTGATTGATCATCTCCTTATTCAATCTTTGCGCGGCACGAGACAGATCTAATTTAATCACTTCTGACGGGCAAGAACCTACTAAAAATAGCATCTTGATGTCAGGACGTCTTGTCAGTAAGGCCTTTACAACCCGATCTAGCTCATCATGCGCATCCGCAATTCCAGCAAGATCACGATCATCAATAATCGCCGTCGCAAACCTTGGCTCTGCAAAAATCATGACCCCAGCAGCTGACTGAATCAAATGTGCACAGGTTCTAGAGCCAACTACCAAGAAGAAAGCATCCTGAATTTTTCGGTGCAGCCAAATAATCCCTGTGAGCCCGCAAAATACTTCCCTTTGACCACGTTCTTTATAGATTGGAATATTTTTCCCAACATGGGACTGAGCTTCTTTTGGCAGATCAACGATAGCGTTCATGCTGCAACCTGGTCATTAAACTGCAGGCGAGCCATCCGAAGCTTGTAAATAAACTGGCCTGCATTAATAAAGTAGGATGCATACGCTGCGAGAGCGAGATACATCAGACTACGATCGCTCATGCCACCAGCTATGAGGAAGTAGAGATAAATCGTATGTAGGGAAATGACCAACATACTAAATACGTCTTCCCAGAAGAAACTATCGGCAAATAAATATTTTCCGAAAACAACTTTCTCCCAAATACTTCCAGTAAGCATGATCAGATACAAAAAGAAGGTTTTAACCACTACTGAAATGGTGGCTAATTCATAGTGATGGCCAGAAATAAGATATTGCACGACCAAGTACAGGCTAATCAGGCAAACTAAAAATTGAACAGGCGCCAAAATCCCCTGGACTAGGGTCCACACAGTGGCATCGCGTTTTGCGCGTTGCTCCTGACTGTATAGAGGCTTATTGATCTTCATTTTTGGGCGTGATGTTTTTGGCTATGTGTAAACAAAACTTTACGCTTATTAGAACTTACTAATACTGGTACTTTCCCTAGTTTATATTAGTGTTTACCCTAGTTAATAGAAAATAATTGCTATTATTAGATCTCTAGTGTAATAATTATTTTACATATGTTTGTAAATAATACAACACTTTAGATCAAGGGCCATTGGGTGAATCCATCTTTTAAAAAAGAACTCATCATGGAAGTGTTCAGCACTCAACTGCCCCACTTAGTTGAGGAAATTGAACGCAAGGTTGAGGGAGCTAATAAGCCCAAAGCCTCCAACGAAGATGGTTGGATTGAGACCCCCATACCCACTCTGAGCAAACAAGGGGAAGTATTAGGCGATGAGGAGATTAATCGCATTACCCAATTACTACTCTCTACCGAAGATGGGGCCTTTGAGCTGGCGATTACAGTACTCAAGACTCATGGGGTATCGATCAATTACATTGTCTTAGACCTCATACCCACTATTGCTAGAAGACTAGGCAAGCAATGGGAAGATGACACACTGAGTTTTGCCGAGGTATCAATTGGGGTTAATAAGCTTGAGCGGGTTATTCATAAGCTCGACTACCTTTTTCAAGTAACTCAATTAGAAAAACGAGGTGACCGCTCGATTCTGATCTCAAATTTTCCAGAATCACAGCACTCTCTAGGCACACTTATTCTTTCTAATTATTTTATTCATTCTGGATGGCGTGTTTGTCGCCCGGAAAATAACAGTATCAAATCCATCAGCCGAGAGCTTGAGTCTAATAATCATGATGCTATTGCCATCTCAATATCTTGTGACGAGCAATTGGATCTGCTGCCAAATACTATTAGCTTTCTGAGGGGAAAATCTAAGAACCCCAAAATTAAGGTACTGATTGGGGGTCCGCTCTATAATAGAGCGCCTGCAACATTTGATTGCATTCAGGCGGATATAAAAGCATTTACCCCTGAAGAATCTGTTGAAAAATTAGAGCTTGTTCTCAGCCAAATATAAAAATAATTATTAGAAAAATCGGTAAATAAACATAGTGACTAAAATTTTCAATTTAGCTCCACAAGCAATCGATGCCTTAGATGTGCATCAAGCAGCTGCAATACTGTCGCTTTCAGTCGATCTTGTGTTTGTGATGAATAGCTCAGGCTTAATAGAGAATGTATTAAACGGCTCAAAGCCTATTGCCAGCAATACGCAGTCTTTAATTGGGAAAAATTGGCTCGATACGGTTGCTATTGATAGCCAACCTAAAGTCAATGCTCTTCTCAAAACAAGCGAGGATGAGTTAGAGCAAAAGTGGCGCCAAGTAAACCAATGGATTGAAGGATCGCCCTCTTTTCCAATTCAATTTAGTACGATTTTTTTTTCAAAAGAAAATAAGTTAGTTGCTATTGGCAAAGATCTCAGCAGCATCTCTTTGCTGCAGCAAAAACTGGTCGACTCTCAACAAGAAATTGAGCGTGACTATGCCAATCTTCATGCAATACAAAATCGTTACGTCCAACTATTTAATAACATTGATCAAGCCTATTTAATAGTAGACAGCCAAACCCTAAAGATTCTTGAGGTAAATAAATCTGCGGGCTTTTTGGTAGGTGACCTAAAGAAAATTCAGGGAAAACTATTTACTAATTTATTTCCTGTAAAAGATTATGAGGCTATACAAACTTATTTAGCAGAATCAAAATCAGGAATTTTGCAGTCTCCTATCCAATCGACACTGGAGAATCTCAAAGAGAATGTAGAAATCTCTAGCGTCTTGTTGCGTGAGGGCAATCAAAATATTTGCCTAGTATCCATTAAGCCAAGATCGAAGAGTGTCCCGACTAACAATCTAAATGAGCAAACTACTTTGCTCACACAGGCCATTGAAGACTTTCAAGATGGTTTTATTGTGTGCAGTACTAGCGGCGTTATTTTGACCGCCAACAGTACCTTTGTTTCTATGTCTCAATCTGCCCAGAAAGAAAATATTCTCGGCAAGTCCTTGGAAATATGGCTAGGTAGAGCGGGAATTGATTTAAAAATTATCCTCGGCACCGTGCGCGAATATGGCTCAATCAAAGACTATTCAACAACAATTACCGCCGATGATGGTAGCTCACCGCAAGAAGCCCAAATTTCAGCAGTCAGCTTTATCAGTGGAAAACTTTCAGCAGTTGGTATTAGCATTCATCTGATTTCGAAATCTGTACAGCAACCTAGCGCTAAATCTGAGAACCTAGGAAAGAATGCCAAGGAACTAACCCAATTAGTTGGCAAAGTTCCTTTAAAGCAAATCGTTACTGAGACCACTGACATTATTGAAAAATTATGTATTTTGGCTGCCTTAGATCTCACGATGTCCAACAGAGCCTCAGCAGCTGAATTACTAGGCTTATCTCGACAAGGTCTTTATATCAAAATGAGGCGTTTTGGCATTGTTGATAGTAATGCTGCTGAAGATATTGATGCCTAATTTCTCATGACTAATCAGACAGCAGTATTAGCTTTAATCAATATTGCTGCTGGTTCTAGTGGATGGGGGCTATCACGCTATGTTCTGGGTAAATACCCCTTCGCTGGGTTGCAAGGCCTGCAATTTTGCAAAGTACTAGGCTCTGGATTTAACGGGGGATTTAGTACAAAACCAAGCCTCACAAAACAAGGCTTCTTTTGTGTATTTGATGAGCCTGAAAATGCAGCCGCTTTCTTAAAAAATGCTGCTATCTTGCGTGCATACCGAGATCATTCAAATGAAATGTTTACCGCAACGCTCCAGGCCTACTCTAGCCGTGGTTCGTGGTCTTCATTTCCAATGCAAGACTTGGTAGCAAAACCGATAAGAGGTCCTATTGCATCTCTGACTCGAGCTTCAATCAGACCCACTAAAGCGATGCAGTTTTGGAGCAAGGCAAAGCCTGCTGAAGTTTCCATTAATCAGGCATCTGGAAAAATACTGACGGCTGGACTTGGTGAGGCACCCTACCTTCGCCAGGCAACCTTTACTATCTGGAATGATGAGCAGTCTCTAGATCGCTATGCGCAGGAAGGGGCTCATCTCGCAGCCATTAAAGCCGCATACGGTAAAGACTATTTTTCAGAGTCCATGTTCACACGCTTTGTAGTCAATTCAGCTCAAGGTGTATGGCAAGGTAAGTATGTTGAAATCGCCTAAGGTTCTCATTGTTGGAGCGGGTATTGGTGGTCTTAGCGCTGCTTTGACCTTATCCCATCAAGGTCTCGATGTCACGGTCATCGAGAAGAATTCAGGGCCAGGTGGAAAGATCCGCCAAGTGCAAGCAGGCAGTTCTTTCATTGACTCTGGGCCTACGGTCTTTACGATGAAATGGATCTTTGATGAACTCTTTGCAGATTGTGGAGAGCATTTTGATTCAGAATTCGAACTTGAAGCATTAGATATTCTTGCAAGACATAGTTGGGGTGATAACTATCTAGATCTGTATGCGGATAGTCAAAAAAGCGCTGATGCTATTGGCCAATTTAGCGGGCCACAACAAGCAAAACAGTTTTTAGAGTTTTGCAAAACAGCAAAAAAAGTTTATCAAGCACTCAAATCACCTTTCATTGAGTCCCCTCGCCCTAGCATGATGGGAATGATGTCCTCTTTAGGGCTAGCAAAAAGTAAAGTGCTATGGGACATCGGCCCTTTTAGTAGCTTATGGTCAGCATTAGACCGCTACTTTCCTGATCCTCGTCTACATCAGCTGTTTGGGCGTTATGCAACTTACTGTGGCTCATCGCCTTATTTGGCTCCGGCAACTCTGATGCTGATTGCGCAAGTAGAAATGGAAGGTGTTTGGTCTATTAAGGGCGGAATGATCAAAATCCCCGAGGTCATTGCACGCTTAGCCCAAAAGAAACAATGCAACTTTAGATACAACTCGGAAGTCCAATCGCTGGATATTGCCGGGGATAAAGTAAAAGGTGTATTGCTCTCTTCCGGCGAATATCTTGAATGTGATTACCTGATTTTCAATGGCGACATTAACGCCTTAAAGCATGGCTTACTGGGTGAACCAGCTAGTGAAGCGATTCCTAAAAATCTTCAACAGTCTGACTCTCTATCTGCAGTCACTTGGTCAATGCAAGTTAAAGCATCCGGCTTCCCCTTAGTCAGACATAACGTTTTCTTTAATCAACCCTACCGTGATGAGTTTTCGGATATTTTTTCTCAGAATAAAATTCCAGAAAATCCAACGGTGTATATATGCGCTCAAGATAGAACGGATCATGCGATCGAGAGCGACCAACATGAGCGGCTACTTTGTCTGGTGAATGCGCCAGCAAATGGTGGCACTTCATCTTACGACGTAAAGGAAGTAGATCGATGCGAGCAAAAAATATTTTCACTCATGCGCCAATATGGTCTGCAACTTCAAAATCTGGAAGTGACTCGAACGAGCCCTCAAGAATTCGCCAAACTCTTTCCGGGTCGCGGAGGAGCTCTTTATGGTCAAGCAACTCATGGATGGATGAGCTCATTTCAGAGGCTCGGTTCTCAATCTCAAATCAGCAACCTTCTACTCACGGGGGGAAGCACGCATCCGGGTCCGGGAGTTCCCATGGCGGCTATGTCCGGTCGATTGGTGGCCGCAACCCTAATGGAACACCTCGGTTTGACCAAGCGGTAGATCCAGGCAATTATCTCTGGTGGTATGTCGATGGTCTGAGTGATGATGGTCTTTATGGCTTTAGCATCATTGCTTTTGTTGGCAGCGTGTTCTCACCCTATTATGCTTGGGCCAATAAAAAGCAGCCCGCAAATGCAAATGACTACTGCGCTATTAATGTTGCGCTTTACACACCAAATTCAAAATGCTGGACTATGACTGAGCGAGCTCAGAATGCGATCAAGAGAACGGAACATACTTTCACGATTGGCCCTAGTCATTTGCATTGGGAGAATGATGTTTTAACTATTAAGATTAAAGAGCGCGTACCTTTACTGGGGAGCAAGGTAGAGGGCACTATTAAGGTTTATCCAGATCAACTCTTTAATCAGGTTGTTGCCTTAGATGATCAGGAAAAGCATCGCTGGGGGCCGATCTCTCCGTCAGCAAGGGTTGAGGTGTCCTTTACCAAACCCAATTTACATTGGAAAGGGAGCGCCTATTTTGACTCGAATGAAGGCGATGAGGCAGTCAGCCAATCGTTTAGTGAATGGGACTGGTCTAGAGCACACCTGAAGGATGGAAGTACAGCCGTTATTTATGATGTCCGCCAAAACAATGGTGCAGAGCGCATCATCGCCTCCAAATTTAATCTCGATGGTACGGTTGAGCCCTTTGTAGCGCCAGAGAGAGTCTCCCTAAGAAAAACTGGCTGGGGCATCAAAAGAAATATGCGCTCAGAAAAACCTCAGTCGATGGAGCTCTTAAATACCTACGAAGATACCCCGTTTTATGCGCGCTCCAGAATTCAATCCCATCTGCTTGGGGAAGAGGTCATTTCGATGCATGAGACCCTCAACGTCAATCGCTTAAAGTCCAATATTGTGCAACTCATGCTACCTTGGAGAATGCCGAGAAACCCAACAATGATTTTTTAAACAGAGTTTTTAAGCTTGTTGCTGAGCGTTGGCGTGATAAGTTGCCGCTTTTCGGAGCTCGACTTTTTCAAGTAGCCCTACAACCCAAATTAATCTTTCCTCAACACTTCCAGTGTAATGAGCGTACGGCTCTTCTGGCCTAACGACATTAACCAAAAACTGTATAGAGGCGATCTCGCTGAAACTACGAGTCGGCTTAGCGGTAAAAATAGCGGTTCTAAATGCCTTAACAAGTAAGAGTAGCTTTCTCTTTTTAGAGACTACGGCACGTCGAGAGACCGAATCATAGGCTTGTCGCTCTACCTGACGACTGATTTCTGAGTAAATAAAGCTAGCAGCAGCAATTGCCGATCTACAGTTACGCGGCAAGCCAGAGAATCCAAAGGAAGAACGGCTGTAAAGGTCATCCGCGTAAGTAATCAGTCTTTTAACTACCCTGGATAATGCGGGACTAAATTGGGGATTAAGTAACCACTGATCCGGATCAATACCCTCCTCCTCAAGCCACTGCTTTGGCAAATAGAGTCGTTGATTTTTTGCATCCTCACCAACATCTCTAGCGATATTACTTAGCTGCATTGCTAGTCCGAGCTCACATGCTCTCTCTAAGACTGCGCGATCTCTGACTCCCATAATTAAAGTCATCATGACGCCGACGGTAGAGGCCACTCTTGCGGAATAATCACACAGCTCTTCTATTGTGTCGTATTGCCTACCACTGCGATCCCACCTGAATCCCTCAACTAGAGCCTCTAATATTTCTCTAGGAATCAAGAATCGTTCAACGACTAAAGCAAGTGCTCTGTCTGCAGGGATATCAGCAGGAGTCTGCGCATAAATACAATCGAGTCGATACTCAATTTGCTTGATGACATCATCTGGCGCATTAGGATCATCTACCATGTCATCCAATAGACGGCAGAATGCATAAAGTGCAATGGCAGAATCCCGTATTTTGCTAGGCAATATACGTGAGGCAGAAAAGAACGACTTAGAGCCCTCCTTCATCAGACTTTCGCAAGTCTGCAGATCTTGCTGAAAACCAAATTCAGCGGTAATCGCTCTATCGTGCACGGCTATCTGCAACCTTAACAGGCTCGATTAATGAATCTAGAGCTTTAGCTGACGACAGTACTCCAGGTATGCCAGCACCAGGATGGGTGCTTGCCCCAACCATATAAAGACCTTCAATATCTTCACTGCGATTGTGTGGTCTAAACCAAGCGCTTTGGGTTAGGAGAGGCTCCAATCCAAATGCTGCGCCCTTAAAAGACAAGAGTCTGTCTTTGAAATCTTCGGGAGTCATCACAAAGGATTCCACTAGATTCTCTTCTAAGCCCGGCAATACCGTCTCTTCTAACATTGTTGCAATAGCCTGCCTATAGGGCTCAGCCTCTTTTTTCCAATCCGTTCCACTATCTAAATGGGGCACAGGAGATAAAACATAAAATGTGTCACAGCCCTCTGGCGCCAAGCTGGGATCAGTAGCGGTCGGGCGATGTAAGTAAAGACTGAAATCTTTTGCTAAGTGATGACGTTTAAAAATATCCTCTAGCAATTCTTTATAACGCTTGCCAAGCAACATCATATGATGCGGGATTTGTGGATACTGTTTCTTGGTTCCAAAATACCAAACAAATAAACTCATGGAATACTTTCCATTGTTTATTTTTCTATCTGTCCAAATTTTTCTATGCTGCGGCTCAATCAGATTTTTATAGGTCCATGCAGTATCTGCGTTTGACACCACCTTATCAGCATAGATCACTTCCCCACTTTCTAAGGTGACCCCAGTGACCTTGCGATCGACGATATTGATTTTCTTGACCGTGCTGTTATAACGAATAGAAACCCCAAGACCTTCGAGCAAGCCTACCAATCCCTTGACAATGGCGCCAGTGCCACCCATCGCTGAATGCACACCCCACTTACTCTCTAGGGAGTTTATTAAAGCGTAGACAGCTGTTACTGAAAAAGGATTTCCACCAATCAGCAGAGGATGAAAGCTCATTACCTCTCGCAGCTGAGGATCTTTCATATGCTTGGCTACTAGACTGTAGAGGGTTTCCCAAGCGCGCATTTTGATCAGACTGGGAAATGCCTTTGCAAGATCAGCTAGGTTGTCGAAGGCGACATCGCCTAACTCTTCAAAACCTAACTTATAACGGTATTTGGCATCTTCCAGAAAGCGTAAATAACCCGGCAAATCCTTTGGATTAAATTTACTGACCTCCCGCTTCATTTGCTCTAAATCGCCGGTGTAATTAAAGATCCGTCCATCAGCAAATCGGATTTGGTAGAAGGGATCCATGGCTCTAAGATCAACATCATCAGCCATTTTTTTACCGCACATCTCCCACAACTCTTCCAATAGAAATGGTGCAGTAATAATGGTCGGGCCAGCATCAAAGGTAAAGCCATTCTTTTTATGAACGAATGCTCTACCGCCTGGACTCTCGAGTCGCTCTAATACTTGTACTTGATAGCCTTTTTTTGCCATGCGAATGGCGGAAGCTAGACCCCCGAATCCTGAGCCAATGACTAAAACACGCTCAGCATGATTGCCGTCATGAGGGTTTGTGATTTGCCCCGGAATCTTAAATAGATCGACCTTTTGGTCCATCACACTTCCTTTAGTGAAATCCCCCTCTTACTCACAATGAACAAGAGGGGGTTACTACATCAATTCTTAGAACTATGAATACTATCGGCCGGTTTAGTTTTGGCAGGAACAAGATATGGATAATCTTTGACCATGCTTTGTCCTAAGAGAGGCTTATTTACACCCTGATGGCAAGTGGCGCAATTGGCTTTGGCTACATCACCATCTGGTCCCTTACGGTTATCGGGGAAAGTAGATGCTAATGAATCTATATAGTTGGTATTTACATCTTTCAGCATCTGAATACCATGCCAAGCTTGTATACGTTGTGGCGTACTCTGCTCCCAACTACTAAAGGCGCGACTGTTATGACAGTACGTACAATTGACCCCAAGAGAGCTCGACATGTGCGACATCACGCCATACACACTCTCGGTACTTTGTAGAGTTGCTTTATGTCCATTAGGCAATGCATCACCCCCAATAACACGCGCTGCACCGGCACCGGCCACGAAGTAGCTTCCAAAGGTGTTATTAGGTAAGGAGGCATAGGCGCTACCTGCCGTTGGATCATTTTGACCATTCTTATTACCCAGCATATTACCGCCACGGTTTTCGACTGTATTGAACCAAACATTTTGCGGGATGTTATTACCACGGTGACAGGTATAGCAAGTTACACCTGTAGTTTTTACGTGATTATTCCAAGTGCCATTGATCTCTTGATTCATCAAGATCATTTTTCTAGCAACGGTCTTGGTGTACATAGAGTCATCGGCAAAGTTTTGAACGTTATGACAGTAAGCACAACCTTCTTTAGGAGCAACCCAAGCGGTCATAGACACCATAAAAGCGCTGAACTGAGCAGCACTCAAGTTATTAAGCACCTTGACGTTCTTGTATACAGCACCAGCCTTGGGTCCATCGGCCGATGCTGGAATTCCTGCCGGCATTTCATTGAGCTTGGCCAGCTGAGCATCTGTTCTTGGATTATTAATCTCAGCCATACCAGTGCCTCGGAAGCCAGTTTGCTTTGATTCTATTGGCGGCCGCTCACATGCGGTCAGCATCAAGATGCCCAGAATTCCGAATACAACTGTTAATTTATGACGTAGGTTCTTCATTTTTTCTCTCCTATAGCAATTGGAGCAGCGGGCGCTGTAAGGGCGGGATCCGTCATCGTTCCATATATTGCTGGATAAGCAGGTGCTATGTCGTGCTTCACACCCCATAAATACCAGTTATCAACTACTGTGCCAGTCAACAAGATACCAATACCACCGGTCAGCGGTGTCAATATTGCAAACCACCAAGCCCAACGGTGAATAGATTCCATAGTTGCATTGAAGCCCATGGTCCATCTCCAAAACAGTGCGGCCCGCTCTGAAGCTGTACCACGATCAACAATTTGTTCGATTTCTCGCTCTCCACCAAAACGGCTCACCGCCAGAATGGTTGCACCATGCATTGCGAAGAGCAGGACAGAGCCATATAGAAATACGATTGAGAGCATGTGGAACGGGTTATAAAACAAATTTCCGTAGCGAATCGAGAGGGCAGCCGTCCAGTCCAAGTGAGAAAAGATGCCAAATGGAACTCCTTCACTCCAGCTTCCCATCAATACAGGTCGAATCAGACCGAGCACTAAAAATAACCAGATTGCGGAAGCGAATGCCCAAGGTACATGGTTACCCATGCCAAGTGCTTGTGCGCGGCGGAAAGTTCTGAACCACCACAACATAATGGATATCGTGGAAAAGAGACCCACAATCAGCCACCAACCACCCTCATTTAGAGGGGGGAAGCTAAGGCCATACTTAGGTGAGGGGGCATCTAGAGAAAGCCAGAACAGTTTTCTGACAAACTGAAGTGGATTCCACCCTACTTGTGCCCACATATTCATACCAATGATGAAAAATGCCGTCATGCCGAACATGAGTGACGCGACACCAAGCCGTCCCAGATAAATCGGTCCAAGCTGAGCATTGCCTAGGCGACCCAGTAAATGGCTAACGCCGATTGAGCGAGTTCGCTCACGCATATCGTATGCGTTAATGGGCACGCCATGACTAGCAGGTCCAGTTACTTGAGTTTGAGTAAATAAGTTTTGATATTCCATAATGCTCTCCGCATATTTAATTCAGCTGAAAACTACCCCCAGATAGGCAAATTCAACCACCACGTCCACCACTCAGGCCATCCTTTTGTCCAGAAAGGCCCGCTGATCACGATACAAACTGCACTCCAAAAGACGGCTGCTAATGCCAGGAATAAACCGAGGCGGTGAATTCCCAAGGTTCCTACTGAATAACCAATAATGTCCCTGAAGAAAGTATCTTCATGCTCCGGAGTCCTGACAGTCTTACCAGCAGCAGGATTGGTAGAAGACAGAACTAAAGCACCATGCAGGGCAAGCGCTAAGGTTGTAGTGAAGAATAAGGTCACCGCAATCATATGAGCCGGGTTGTAATGAAAGTGCAGGTACTGATAACCGGTATTGGATACCCAATCAAGGTGACTCAAGATTCCATACGGGAATCCATGTCCCCATGCACCCATCAGCACTGGACGAATTACCACCAAGCTAAAGTACGCAAAAATTGCCATGCTAAAAGCCAGCGGAACATGAAGACCCATACCCAGTTTTCTGGAGATCTCTACCTCGCGCAAAGCCCATGATCCGAATGCGCCTAAGGCACAAATCGTAATGATTTGCCAAAGTCCGCCCTCCATCATGGGAGCTGGCCCTAGACCATACTTCAGATCGGGCGGAGCAATATTGATTAGCCAGGGATTAAAGACCCCTACCTGAGAGGTTCCCCAAAAAATCATTGCAGTCCCGAGAAACGTAAAGAAGACTGTAGTGACACCAAAAAATCCCACGTAAAACGGGCCTACCCAGAAATCAAATAGATCTCCACCGATAAGTGTCCCGCCGCGTACGCGGTATTTCTTTTCAAAGTTGAGCATGGCCATTTAGCGCTCCTTGCACTATGAGATTTTTCTCATAATTAATTAATATTGCGTAGACGAATCACTATCTCTAGAAATTCGTCTACGGTTTGTACATCTACTTACTTCTTCGCTGCAGAGATTGCTGCTTTGTACTGCTCTTGACTCATGCCATCCAACCATTTGTACTGAACAGTGCTCAATAAAATGAGATGAATCATCGCTGCCAAAGCAAAGAGAAAAACTCCTTGGGCAACCATTGCACGTAGTGGGTCGTATAACTTCCAAATTCTCCACATAATATTTCTCCTAATTTAAGTAAGACATAAAGCCGTAAACACCTGACTCGACTGATTTGAAGAATGATCCCCCATCAGATCCAGAAAATAACCACGCCTTCTGGGAGCCAGGCAATACAACCAAAAAGAGAGCTGCCATAAAGATCACTACATAGCTAATTAAAAAAATGATCTTGAACGACACCGTGTCGGGTAGATGATTCTTATTGATTAAATCTGCATTGGTCTTCATATAAAACACTCCTTTTAGTTGAATCTATTTACTATGTACTTACTGCTGCATCAAAAGAACCATGGACGCCATGCCCATACAAGTATGTGCGCGACGACAGCGATGGCAGTAAATCCAAGAAGACCTTGCACATAAAATGCATGGAATTCTTGAGCTTCTGCATCGGTAAGCCCAGATATAGATCTGTTTTCACTCATGATGACTACTCCTTGAGACTGACCTTACGGTCTTTTCTACATCACCCCTGTAGATTTGGGGATACAGCTTTACTACGCCATATACGTTTAGCCTTTTAATAAGGCAATTTCTTTTAGCAAAAGTCATACTGTCTCTCCACTCAGGTGGGATAGCGTGGACTTTTGAACACAATCGACTGTCACTCTTTCAATATTCTGTTTGCGTGCCTCAAACTCAGCTTCATCACGAATTCTTTTTGCAGCTGAAATTTGCGTCAGCACAGGTTGATTACTAATTAATTTATTCATCAATGCTTGGGCTTCTTCTTCCCAAGGAATAGAGGCAATCTGGCCTTGTATTCTTGCTGGGGTTGGATCCACCTTATCCATCTCTGTACCTAATGGCAGGATGTGAAAGAGCGCATCAAATAAGGAGTTACACACTTCCTGAATCAGATAGACCGCCCCGGAATAACCCATAAACGGAGTGCCGGTATGTCGACGGATAATCGCGCCAGGGAAGGAAGCGGGAATATAAGAGAAACGTGCATTCACTTCGCTTCCGTACATCCGCTCGTTATAACTACCAAACATGACTAATGGTGTTTTCTTCTGCACCAAATCTCTCACTTCGACGTTATTCGTTTTATTACCAGGCAATCTAGAGACGGCAAAGTTACAAGGGAGACCCATCTCATCTTCCAAGAAATTACGTACACCACGGGTATAGGTTTCGTTAGCAACGATGGCAAAACTAGCTGTGCCAAAAAAGTCTTGAGTCACAGAGCGCCATAAATCCCATGCTGGTTTGAGTGTGGTGTGCTTTTCTTTTTCGATAAAACTTTCCACATCGATCTCACAGAGCTCACCCAGCTTACGCAGGAATGCAGTGGTCGATTGCATACCAATTGGCGCCTGTAAATAAGGGCGCTCCAGGGTCTCACACAATAAACGTCCATATTCGCGATACATGCAAATATTGACATCCGCATTGACTAACTTGGCAACATCGGCCAGATGAGAGCTCAATGGGAACACCATATTGACCTCTGCACCAATGCCCTCTACCAAACGTCGAATTTCTGCGAGGTCGCTATATAAATTAAAGCTGCCATAGGCTGGGCCAATGATATTGACTCTCGGCTTTTCGCCTTCTGCTCTGACGCGCTGCGGAATCTTTTTGAGGCCATACTCTGTCCATAACCAATTCATGGCACGATTTGCGCACTGCCACTGATCTTCATCAATGGTTCTGGGTAAGAAACGCTTAATTCCAGTTCCTTCTGGTGTCACACCGCCGCCAATCATTTCAGCAATAGAGCCTGTAACTACTACTGCTGGTAAATTGGGATCGAGCACCTTGTGGGCCCGCTTCATCGACTCTTCTGTACCTTCTCTACCGAGCTGCTCTTCTGCTAATCCAGTAACCACAATCGGCAACTCATGCGGAGGCAATGCATCGGTGTAATGCAAGACTGAAGTCACTGGTAAATTTTCACAACCGACAGGTCCATCAATGACAACCTGCAGCCCCTTGATAGCTGTGAAAACATACACGGCTCCCCAATAGCCGCCAGCGCGATCGTGATCAATGACTAACATTAGCCCATCTCCTCCGCTTTTTGCTTGGCAATTGCTTTCTCAAGCTTACGGCGAACTTCGGCCTTAAATTCAGGGCGATCTACCGGCATGTCTTCCCAAACTCCAGTTGTATGCTCAGTACCGACACCTTCAAAGAATTCAGTCATGTTGTTGAATCGCTCTTTATTAGCTAGAGCTGCATTCACAACCTGGGCTAATGAACCCGCGCCTGCAGCACCCATCAGCGGCCGCGCAGATATTAAATTCGTGAAATATAAGGACGGTATAGCCAATTCTTTTGCTTTTTGGACCACTGGCGTAGTACCAATCACTAAATCTGGTGAAAACTCTTTCATTGCGGCAAGGTCTTGCTCAAGAGAAGCGCGATATTGGACATGTATGCCTCTGGATTCGAGCCAATCTAAGTCTTTGCTACTCCAAATAGTTTTTGGACAAGCTGTTCCAACATAGCGAACGTCTGCCCCACTCTCAACCAACAGTCGGGCAACGAGTAACTCGGAGCCTTCGTAACCGCTGACAGTGATACGACCTTTAATAGGCTTGGCACTTAAGGCCGCCTTGATCATCGGTAAAAACTTGGTTTTTGCATTGCCAATTTTTTCAGCGCTAACACCACAAGCATTACCTATCTCATCTAGCCAGTCGGCTGTACCGTCATATCCGATAGGTGCAGATCCGACAATTTGTCTACCGGCAGTCTGAAACTCACGAATACTCGCTGTATAAAAAGGATGAATGGCAGCAACTACTTTTGAATCCATTGCTTGATACAGTTCACGCCATTCTCTGGTGGGAACAACCGTTCCGACAGCTAAATCCATGGGCTCTAACATCATCCCAATACTGATAGGATCTACTGGGAACATCTCTCCAAGTAAGGTGATGGTTGGCTTCTCTGATACACCATTACGAGGCGCTTGAACTGGACCGCTTTCAATTTCATTACGCGCATAGCGCAACATAGCGCTGGCTAAAACATCTTTTGCTTCGGCATGGGTCGGAACTCCAAAACCAGGAACATCGATACCAATGATGCGAACACCATTAATTTCTTTTGGTAGCAGTTGAAGTGGTACACCACTGGCAGTCGGTACGCATAAATTAATAATGACGATGGCGTCGTAGAGCTCTGGGTTAGCCTCTTTGTAAACAGCCTCTCGGATATCTTCAAATAACTTACCAGTTACTAAAGATTCAGAATTAAATGGCACATAACCCACGCTGCGACGGGCACCATAAAAATGCGAGGTAAAAGTTAAGCCATAAACGCAACAAGCAGAACCCGACAGAATGGTGGATGTGCGACGCATTCTTAAGCCAACCCGCAGAGATCCAAATGCAGGACACATGCTCTGCGGTTGGTCATGAGGCCCCTTTGGGTAATCTTGAGCGTACTGCCCCAAGATCTCGCTCTTACTAGCATTTTTTGCTGCTGCCAGTAATCCTTCTGCGCCAGAGTGGCAAGCAATCCCCGATACATCGGCAGATGCATTTTGAATAGGAATTACTTTAGATGATTTCATTTGGCTCTCAGTCTCTATGCTTTGTCATAAATTACTTCGAGGGTTGGCTTAATCACTTCATTTTTGCCAACCATGTCAAAAATAGTTGCAGGCTCTAGTACGACATCTCTACCGACTTGGCTTGCAGAAAATAGTCCTAGCAAATCATCTGGAGCCATTGGTTTTGGTCTTACAGGTGGCGCCCCTGCAACATTGCTAGCTAACTCTTCAAAGAGTGGGCCCCATTGTGAATCTGGTCGACCGATGATTTCGTAACTAGCACTCTTTCTTCTAATATCGTCATTGGCAGGAATAACAGACAGGATGGGAATCCCAACTTGTTCAGCGAAGGCGGTGGCTTCACCAGTACCATCATCGCGGTTGATGACCATACCTGCCACACCCACATTGCCACCCAACTTCCTGAAATACTCCACTGCAGAGCAAACATTGTTTGCTACATAGAGAGACTGCAAATCGTTACTTGCTACCACAATCACTTTTTGGCACATATCGCGAGCAATTGGAAGACCAAAGCCACCGCAAACTACGTCACCCAAGAAATCAAGCAGCACATAGTCAAAGCCCCAATCATGAAAGCCAAGCTTTTCCAAGGTTTCAAAGCCATGAATGATTCCGCGTCCACCGCAGCCTCGGCCAACCTCAGGTCCACCCAACTCCATGGCGTATACGCCATCGCGCTTAAAGCAGACGTCGCCAATCTTGACTTCTTCGCCAGCTAATTTTTTCTTTGAGGATGTTTCGATGATGGTTGGGCATGCCTTACCACCAAAGAGCAATGATGTTGTATCGCTTTTAGGGTCACAACCAATCAGCAGCACTTTTTTACCTTGCTGCGCCATCATGTAAGACAGATTCGCTAAGGTAAAACTTTTACCGATACCACCTTTGCCATAAATAGCAATGATTTGAGTTTCTTTTTTGATCTCGCCGGTATGAACCTGATCAGGTTCGATAGCAGCCTCTTTCTTTAATGCTGCGAATTGAATCGTAATTTCTTTTGGGACGCTTGGTGCATTCATAATGCTTCTCTCCAGTCAACAATCATTTTGAGACAGTTTGGATCCTCAAATGCGGTGTGATAAGCCTCACCAATTGAACTTGGGGTTCTTTGATGCGTAATTAATCCCTGCAGATTGAGGTGTCCGCTGGAGATCATTTGCTTCACATCGGCCAGATCCTGTGGAGCCCACTGAGCGGCAATTCGAAATCTTGCCTCTTTCATGAAAGCCTTAGGAAAGTTAAATTGAATATCTTTGTTGTAAAAGCCAGCCAAGGTAATTTCGCCACCTGGCAAGAGCTGTCCAACTAAAGAATTTAAGACGTCCACTTGACCACTAGCATCACAAATGTTTTTGTACTTGCTCTCTTGGTCTTCGCTAGGATGAACGACGGTATAACCATCAGCATTACCCATACGATCTGAGTCGATTTCCCAAACAACGGGATGGCCACCTAACATCACTGCGATTCTGGCAATCAAGCGGCCCAGTACGCCATGCCCAACAATCAGGTCTGGTTGCAAAGCCTTCTTACCCTGAGTCACGTGATATGCAGTAGCTGCTAGTGCAAGCAATACACCTTCCTCACCAATTGTTTCAGGCAAGGCAATAATTCGATCGCTTGGTACTACAACATGAGAAGAGGCTCCACCAAATAATCCTTTCACATCACCAAAGCATTTAGCGCCAGGTACGAACACCCGTTGATTCAAGCTAAATTTTGATTTTTTACCGACTTTAGTAATGCGGCCAACAGATTCATATCCAGGCACTAATGGATAGCCCATGCCAGGGAAATCAGGCATGGTTCCATTCCAGAGTAATTTTTCTGTACCAGTGCTAATTCCGCTCCACTCAATCTGCACAACAACATCCTCATCTCTTGGCTCATCAAGCAAAAGACGCTTCAACCGAAGCTCTCCTGGAGATTCGAGTAAGACTGCTGTTGAATGAAGTTGACTGGGCATTTGTATATTTTTATTTACTTTGCTGTATGTAAACTAATTTATACACATAATAGGATATGCGCATTAGTAATTACCCTAAATTAACGACTAATTAGTAAAACTTGGGCATTAATTGGCATGTTGGAGGGTAAAACCTCCACTTTTTTGAAGCCTGAGTCGATTGCCAAGGCCGAAATCTCGGAAATACTTCTCGGTTTACCACGGCCCATTGCCAATAGATAAAAACCAAAATAAGCCCGTCCCATCGCTGGGTGGCCCGGTGTATCAGCCATCGGCTCAGCGATTAATAGCTTTCCATTGGGCGGGAGCGCTTCAAAAACCGAACGCAAAAGAATTTTGACGCGCGCATCGTCATGATCAAAGATTACCCGAATCAATGTAATCAAATCGGCGCCATGAGGCAGAGGATCTTTAAAAAAATCACCGCCGTATACCTGAATATCTTTTTGTTTTTGGTCTTTCAAAAAACCATCTTGTGCAAGCTGCGCTACACCTGGAAGATCAAATAATTTTCTCTGTAATTGAGGCGCATTCAGATGCACTCGTTTTAAAAAAGTTCCTTGACCACCACCAACATCCAGAAGACATTGATGCCTAGAAAAATCGTATGCATCAACTACTTGATCGGCGACTAGTGGTAGTGATGCTGACATTAAATCTGAATAATTTTTAACGCGCTCTTTATCTAATAAAAATTCTTGTTCCTTTTCATCTTCAGAAACATAAGGCCAAAATTTTTCTAGATTTTTATTTTTAATACCGCCCGATAACAACAACAAAGGATCTTTAAGATCTTCATACAGTACGGTGTGATGCTCGATCATCGCAGACAATGCAGTATTGCCAACCATGGGGGCGCCGAGTGCACCTAAGCCATATCTCTGATGAGAGCGCAGCTCTAGGAGATCAATCGATACTGCGCCATCGAGTAACTTCTGTAATGCATCCAACTCAAGACCGCAGTTATTTTTTATGAACCCGATTTCTAATGGGCCATTTTTTAACAGGTTAAATAAATTGATTCGAACACAAGCAAGCAGTATCTGTGTGTAGACAAAGCCAGCCATCAAATCAAACAGTTGATTGGCTCTTTTTTTTGCAATTCGATTGATAAAAGGAATTTTTGAAACTGCGTTTTGAAAGCGACTATTTGCAATAAGTTGATCTCGATAGATGCAGAGTTTTTCCCAAAGGCTATATTCACTTGGGCTTACATTGATCACAGCTGTCTCTATGGATGGCATACTCAATATCGATTCAGTCTAGGCAAATTGCCTTTGAGCAACAACGGCAATATGTCTTTCATCATTCTGAAACCATGAAGATGGGAGAAGTCTCTCCGCCTCAAATGCCACTAACCTTTTTAAAGCAACATCTCCTTTGCAACTCGGTATTGAGGAGATAGCCTTTCCAACCAAAGTATCAAAATGCTCAACAGCGCCATTGAGTCCTAATTCTTTTGCAGAGCTTGGACGGTGATGCTCTTCATCCTGCCCTGCTGGCTTACCAAGAAACTGAGCATCCCCTAATACATCACGAATATCGTCGGCAATTTGATAGGCCTCACCTAGCCATTCGCCCAAGCCCATCCAGGTTTGTGCATCAGCACCAGCAGCTTGTGCGCCGCTAGCTGTTGCTGCAGCAAACAGAGCGCCCGTCTTTGATCTTTGGTAGTCACTAAGAACTGCTTGCGATTCGCACTCCCAAGATTGGCCGGCAATAATTCCGAAGGGTGCCCCTACTCCCTCAGAAATCGTTTTGATAATTGGAGCTAAACGTTGGGCTGATCTTCTCGAGGCGGCAGCAACAGTCTGGTATGCCATCACAATCAGAGCATCACCCGCTAGTACCGCAAGCCGTTCTCCAAACTCTTTATGAACCGAGGTTTGACCTCGACGCATTTCCGCGTCATCGAAGCAGGGCAAATCATCGTGCACTAGAGAGCCACAGTGAATCATCTCAATCGCAATGGCACTTGCCATGGATAGTTGCGGATCATCGTTACCGCAGGCATGAGCCACTGCCAGAGTAAGTTGCGGTCTAATGCGCGCACCCCCAGGAAATACAGCATGTCTAATAGCTTTGCTCAATAAAGCCGGCCCTTTTGCTGACTCATGGGACTTCAATGCTTGCTCTAAGGCTCTATCCAAATGCTTGATTGGTGACATGTTCTTGCCCCTAAAGGAATAAATTACTTTGTCAAAATAAGAATACGATTTAATATGTAAAAAAATATAGACACTATTTGAAGAGCTGTCAAACCAAAATATTCGGGTTAACCCTTAATTTTTAAATGTAAGTTGCTTAGGATGATTAAAAGAGTTCCAAATGATTGGCCCAATAGCGCCTTTAGCCAAGAAATTCAGGTTGGGGATTTGTTTTGGCACGTTCAAGTTTCTGGAACCTCACCAAGTCACCTGCTGTTGCTTCACGGCACTGGATCATCAGCACATACCTGGGGGGCGATCTTTGCAGAGCTCTCAAAGCATTACACCGTGGTTGCAGTAGATCTACCGGGGCATGGCTTTACAAAAAACTTAGGCAATAAAACGCTCAGCCTAGATCAATTGGCTGACACACTTACCGACCTTAGGAAGGCTTTAAAGATTGATTATTTCGATAGCATTATTGGGCACTCTGCAGGAGCAACGCTAGCCTTAAGTTACGCACTAAAAAATAAGCAACCAAAGACGATTATTGGACTAAATCCCTCACTCATTAGCTTGCCCAATTTTTACAATAAGTTCGTAGCACCGTTTCTCAATCCGATTGTGACCTCATCATTTTTTACGGCTGTGTTGTCTGACTTACTGCCAAGAACAAGCATGATTGATAGTCTATTAGATTCAACCAAATCAGTCCTGCCACCTGAAAAAAAAGAGCGTTATAAAACACTCTTCAAAAGTGCTGATCACCTTAATGGTTCTATGAGCTTCATGGCTGGGGCAGATATCCCGAGCTTACTCAGTCAGTGCAAGAAAATTAGCTCTCGATTGACATTTATTGTCACAGAAGATGACGGCTGGATTCCGATAAAGCAACTCCGTGAGGTGATTAAAAAAGACTTTATAAATCCTCGCATCATAGAGATCAAAGGTGGTCATTTATTCCATGAGGAATCTGAAAAACTAGCGCTTGAATTCATTATGAGTGCATTAACAGAAGAAGAGGCAAAGCATGTTCACACTAACTAATGTCGCACTATGTCTAGGCCTTGTACTTGGTCTAGGACTTTTTATGAATGCCTACCTTAAGGGTAAGAAAGTCTTAGGCAAGCTTTCTCAAAAGAAACCTTATTGAACATTAGCAAGCTGTATAGCAGCATGCGAAATTATCTTGCCTGAGCCGCTGTAAGGTAAAGCTAGATATTGCGCAGCCATCATCTGGGAAAGCTCTTGCGCTAAAACTTCAGGCTGAGGCGAGGTATCAACAAATAAAACGCAGTGATTTTTTACTCTTAGCTCTTTAGCGGCCATCAGGGCATCGTTGTGAGCCTCAGATCTACCGCCTACTCCCTTAAGATTTACGTTTGCCTTGCCATCACTCAGAATGACAATGATGGGAGTTAAGCCTTTTCTCTTGAGCACTACGGCCATTTCATTTGCCGCTCTAAAGCCTGTTGCCAGAGGCGTTCCTCCCCCACCTGGGAGTGTTGCTAAATTTCTCTTTGCTCTAACAAGTGATCGAGTGGGCGGCAGAATGAGCTCAGCTTTAGAGCCCCTCATCGAGAGCATGGCTACTTCGTCGCGACGGATATAACACAGAGCCAGTAGTTGCTCCAAGGCTCCCTTGGCCTCAGCTAGGCGTTGTGTTGCAGAAGATCCTGAGGCATCGACCAGGAAAATAGTGACAGTTCCCCGTCTTTTTAGATACTGCTTTATATGTAAATCTTCTGACCGAAAATCAATTTTCCTTTTTCCAGGACTGTATTGCTGTGAGCCAATATGACTCTCGCGTACACGCTGCCAAGGAATTGCAGCCCGAATACTTTTTAAAACGTCTAAGCGACGACCACCTCCTGGCTGTCCCTTACGTGAACTCATTGGCCTTCCACTGATAAAGCTATTTTGAGACTCACCAGATTTTCCAGAAGTATGCGAAGCTACATGAGTTGAGCGAGTACCTTGTTTAGATTGGGCAAAGAAATCCTTTGGGACGGATGCTTTGGCTGCTGCAACGACGATATCTTCTAACTCTTCCTGAGATGGTGGCTGGGGATTGGGTTGCTGATCTCCATCCTCTTCAGGATGATTGTTTTCTGGGTTTTGATCTGGGTTCTGATCATCACCCTCTTCATCCTTAGAGTTTTCTCCATCATCTTGATTTGGCTGCTCTGCTTCTGGTGGTGCATGCAGTATTTTGGAATAGGTATAGACCAAGCGCGCGGCATCAACTACCTCATCTTGACCGACCACTTGCAAGCCCCGTAATGCTGCCAAGGTCTTCGCCGTCTCCACTGCAAACTGGTTGGCTCTAAAAGAACCAATACCAATCTTGAGGGCTGATTTAGTCAATACCTCAATGTAATCAATGCTGCAAACTACTCTGGGTAATAGCTCTTTGGCATCCCGAATATCATCTACATGAATCGCTAAATTTTCTTTCATGTCAGCGAGAGAAAATTGATCAAGATAAACTTCAAAAGCCAATCTATCCATCATCCTAGGGCTAAAGCTATCGCTCGCAGCCTCTGATTCATCTAGGGCGATTACTCCAAACTCAGCGCCATGCGTAGTGCCGCTATCTAATGCTTGCGAGATTAACGCCAGCACCTGAGTATCCATGCGTTCAGCCATTGATAACAATAAGAAGTTACCTTGCGCCTTCTCTAAAAGTCCTTTACTAAGGACTAAGGAACCTTGATTGAGAGTAGCTTCAATGTCTAAGGAGCCCATTAATTGCTCTGCTACTAGGTTGGCAGGTGCCTTGATCAGACGCGCTGCTGGAGAACACAGAGCAGAGAAATAACTAAGCCATGAATCTCTCACAGGACCAAACTGACCTCTGAGGCAGACGCCTTTAAGTACCCGAGGATTAATCGCTACTAGAGCAGCAACGATATTTGCATCAAACCACGCTAATTGATCTGATTTCACTTCGATGTATCGGCAAAGAATTCTTGCATCGCGCGTTCAATGCGCACGTTAGAACTACTGTCATCTAGTGGATTACGGCGTAGACGATGGCTCAGAGCAATAGGGGCAATTTTCTTTAAGTGCTCTAAATTGGCTTTTTTCTTACCCTCAAATGCGGCAAGCGCTCTTACCGCTCTTAATACAGTAAGCTCCCCTCTTAAGCCGTCTGTACCCAAATGCGCGCAAAGCTTGGTTGCCAACTCCAGAAGGCTATCATCAACCTCGACTTTATCCAGCATTTTTTTGGACTTGCTGATTTTTTTCTTTAGCTCTAATTCATCTTCCTGGCATTGAGCAATAAATTGTTCGGGGTTGCGTTCGAACTCATCGCGCTTTTTGATAATGGACACCCGCTCCTTAAAGTCTGTAGGGGTTCGCACTTCAATTGACAGTCCAAAGCGATCTAGCATTTGGGGGCGAAGCTCACCCTCTTCGGGGTTGCCGCTTCCAATCAAAACGAAGCGTGCTGGATGCCGAATACTCAAACCCTCACGCTCAATAATATTTTCTCCAGAGGCAGCAACGTCAATCAGAAGGTCTACCAAGTGGTCCTCAAGCAAATTGACTTCATCAATATAAAGATAGCCACGATTTGCTTTAGCCAGCAGTCCTGGCTCAAATGACTTAATTCCTTGTGTCAGCGCTTTTTCAATATCCAGGGCGCCAACCACTCTATCTTCAGTAGCCCCTAAGGGGAGGTCAACTACAGGAACAGAAATTAGCTGTGATGAAAGCTTTTGTCCACTCGCTTTTTTAGCCAAGCAATCAGTACACAGATTGCTTGAATCTGGATCACAGTGATAGTGGCAAGCAGCAACCGACTTCATTTCAGGGAGCAAAGAAGCTAAGGAGCGAATGGTGGTAGATTTTCCTGTACCGCGATCCCCAAAGATCAGCACTCCACCAATGGAAGGGTCGATCGTACAGAGTATGATGGCAAGCTTCATTTCAGCTTGTGAGACTATTGCTGTGAACGGAAAATTAAGGGCCATCGCTATCCTAAGACAGATTAATATGTAGTTTGAATTTTACTTAGATTAGTGTAACTAAATGTAAGTGATAGCCCTTAATATTCCTCAATTCCACCCATTGCAAGAATTCAAATTCAAGTCTGATTAAGCTATTTTTATAAGTTATAGCCCCGTTTTTAGGGGCTCTATAGTTCCAATATCAATACCTAAAAGCGCTCCTCCACCTCAGCGCATCACATAGAAAAACCATCAATGTCTGAAAACGCAATACCGGTAAGCAAGAAGCTAAAAGCCTTAAAAACACTTTTGCCATTCATAAAGCCCTACAAAAAACAGCTTTTCTTTGCAGGAATTAGCTTAGTGCTCGCTGCAGCAGCAACTCTAGTCATTCCACTTTGTTTTAGAACCATCATTGACCAAGGCTTCAGTGAAGCAAGCCAAGCTCAAATAAACCGTACTTTTATTAATTTATTCGGGGCGGCAGTTGTGTTGGCATTTGCCAGCTCTTTGCGCTATTACCTCGTGTCATGGCTCGGAGAAAGAATCACTTGTGATATCCGCAAAAAAGTTTACTCCCATATTATTTCTCAAAGCCCTGAGTTTTTTGAGACTCAGCAAAGTGGTGAAATTCTCTCGCGCATCAATAATGACACCACCATTATCCAGATCCTCTTAGGTACCAGCATTTCAATGGCGGTAAGGAATGCATTTCTATTGCTCGGTGGTATGGCAATGATGTTCATCACCAGCATTCAACTTTCCCTACTGATTGTATTAACTCTCTTACTTACAGTCATTCCCATCGTCTTGATGGGGAAGAAAGTTCGACAGCTATCTAGAAACTCCCAAGACAAAATCGCCCTCACATCCGCAATAGCTGGAGAAAAGATTAATGCAATCTTTACAGTGCAATCTTTTGCAAACGAAGAGAAAGAAATCAAAGCCTTCAATCAATCGATTGAAAAATCATTTTTAGCATCAATCACTCGTAGTGCAGCACGGGGAAAGCTGACTTTTGTTGCCATCTTATTAGGCTTTAATAGCATCATCTTAGTCCTATGGCTTGGTGCTTATGCGGTAAGCAATCAAGAGATATCTGGTGGTCAACTCACCCAGTTTTTTCTTTATGCAGTCATTGTTGCTGGTGCTATCGCGGCACTATCTGAAGTTCTTGGAGATACCCAAAGGGCGATGGGTGCGGGTGAGCGACTACTGGAGCTGTTGAGCTCTCAGTCCAAGGTGATGAGTCCATCAATGCCACATATCAGGACTCAGAGTGCAGATAAGGCCGTTCATGTTCAGATTGAGAATCTCACCTTTGCTTATTCATCCAACCCAAACCTCGTCCTCTCTGATATCAACCTATCGATTGAGGCGGGCGAGAAAATTGCTCTAGTGGGTCCTTCAGGGTCTGGAAAAACAACTCTCTTTAAATTGATACAACGCTTCTATGACCCCCAATCGGGTTGCATCAAATTTGATGATGTTGATATTAAAGAATTTAAGCTCGAGGACTTGAGAAGATTAATTGGAGTTGTGCCACAGGACATCAGTATATTTTCAGAGAATGCTTTAGAAAATATTCGTTATGGCAGAGAAGATGCAACTGATGATGAAGTTTATGAGGCGGCTCAGCAGGCTGCTGTAGATGAATTTATTTCCAGACTTCCAGAGCGCTATGAATCCTTTTTGGGGGATCGGGGAGTCAGATTATCTGGCGGACAGAAGCAGCGCATTGCGATAGCAAGAGCGCTACTGAAAAATCCACCATTACTTCTTTTGGATGAGGCAACCAGCTCACTTGATGCGGAATCAGAAAGGCTTGTCCAACAAGCTCTTGAAATTGCTATGAAAGGTAGAACCACGATTGTGATTGCACATAGACTTTCTACCGTCAAGCAGGCAGATCGAATTATTGTGATGGAGCATGGTCGAATTATTGAAACTGGCAACCACGCAAGCTTGATAGCCCAATCAGGGCTGTACTCACAACTAGCCAAATTACAATTTACGGATAGGTAGTATCGGAGCCCGTTAGAGGGCTACTCTTCACACTCAGAAATTGAGTTTAGATACGAACCAGACGCAAGCAGTGATGGTTAAAAAAATACCAGTAAAAATCAAGATACCTGTGAGGTAAATATTTCTTGATTTATCACGTATCAAACTAATGCGCTTATGTTCCATTTATGTATCCAAAACTCTATTGATTTACAAATATTAATACATTTGGCTAAACGGCGCATGGCAGCTCAACAATGCCCCTTTAAAACTGCTCACTTCAGCAGTTTCTTACCCCCGTCTCTTAGGGCTGCTAACAGAGGGTGGCCAACTGGAAAATTCACTTCATCAATAGCAGCACTCACCTCAGGCAAGCCTTTGAACAATTCCTTGTCGCCCTGAAAAACCATAGTCCACTTTTCAAAGTTTCTGGCACTAATGGTTTTCCTCTCTATTAATAGGATGTTTTTATGGCGATCATCTTTTTGAATTTTCTCCCACAATGCATCAATCACATCCTCTGGTCCCTCAATCACCTGACCAAATTGATTATTTTCGAAGATGAGTGCGCCGGTAATTTCTAATCTGAGGTTTCTCAAATAAGAGTGATAGAGAAGTCGCATGAGACCTAAAAAGGACGTCCCTTGAACGGGTTCGCTTACATAGGTTAATTCAATAAGTTTCGACATTCCTACATACTATGGAGGAATAGTGATAGTCTCTGTAGGCATATACCCTAAAGTAAGAGCCCGAAAGATTGATGACTCTGATTACTGTATTCGATTAATCCCGAACTGTTATCAGAATTTCATTACGGCGCATAAAGGGTATAGACCAAGGAGGGTTATAGCGTGCAAATTGGGGATTTCCAATTACCTGCCATTGTTTACTTTTGATCCACTCTTCTAATGCCTTTGTTTTTTCAAGGACTTTAGCTTCATTATAGAAACCAGAAAAAGTAATTGCAGCACGTCTTTGGGCTGGCAACTCCCGAATAGTAACCAAAGGGTTTAATGGCTTTGGTAGTGTCGCCATGGTGTACTCAGAGGGCATTACAAAAGAAAAAACCCATTGATTGACACCTTTCCCAGAATCCTTACCAGCCTCAATACCTACCGGTACAGTCATCGCAATCTTGGTGCTTTGCGCTGTTTCAATCGCTACTGGCACAGTCATAGAAATTTTTTCACTAACTTGGTTCTGCCCAAAAATAAAAGCCGCTATCAGACGAAATCCTTGGCTAGAGGCTGCATCTAAATCGCCCTCGACTTTGACTTCAGCAACTAGTTGAGGAGCATAGGTACGAAGCTCAAAAGGTTCTGATTTTTCAAGGATAGAAAATTTTGGTTCTTCAGTTGCCATTACAGTGCTCGCAATCAATATGCTGGTGAGAAACACCAAGAGTCGGGGGATGGAACTTTTCATAATCATTTACTTACCAAGTTGAGTGAATAGTAAAACCAGTTAAATCATATTGAAGCTGCGCTTGCGCACCAACTGGCAAAGTGAGTTTTTCTGCTTGATGCCCAAAAGGCAGGCCGGTTAACACCGGAATATTATTTGGTAGGCGCTGATTAATCGCTTCAATAGCAGTTTCTAGTGTGTAACCTCGATCATTGTCATAAAGACGATAGGCCGAGAATCCACCCAAGAGAATGGCGCTTTGATTAGCCAATATGCCTGCATCTAGTAATTGCATCAACATCCGCTCAATCCGATATGGATGCTCATTCACATCCTCTAAAAATAAAATCCCACCTTGAGTTTTCTGCTGATTTGGCAAATAAGGCGTACCAACTAAACCTGCCAGCACGGTTAAGTTTCCACCCCAGAGCATTCCGGATACTTGGCCTAAGGCAGATTTTCTTAAAAAGGGTTGCGCAGCCTCGATGGTGCAATCTAATTTACGCTCTGTAATAGCCTTCTGAAAATGCGCCCACATAAAAGCATTTGGGGTAATGTCCCCACCCTGCTCACCTTGGCAAGCAAAATCAAAATTGAGCATAGGGCCAGCTAAAGTGACTGCGCTAGTTTTAGCTAACAAACCTAACTGAAAGGTGGTGAAATCGCTGTGCCCACAAATTTGTAGACCGCTCTTGATAGCATTACTAATAGCGCTCCACTCAATATCTGGGAGTAGGCGATGCAATCCGTAGCCACCACGCATAGCTACCACGACCTTATCGGGAGAGAGTGTAGCAAGTTGATTGATTTCAGCTAGGCGCTCAGCATCTGAGCCAGCAAAACGTTGCTCAACTCGGTTTACGCAAGCGGTATTGAGAACTTCAATACCCTGCTTCTGAATCCATTCTATTCCAGCTAATGGGCTGCGTGTATCTAAGCTAGCTCCAGAAGGAGCAATTAAATGAATTGACTTCAACGCCGCTCCTTAAAAAAATTACGCAGTATTTGCCCACACTCTTCGCTCATGATGCCACCTTCAACCTGGGTCTGGTGATTGATCTGCTTTTCTGAGAATACATTGAGTACGCCTCCTGCGGCACCAGTTTTAGGATCGCCAGCACCAAATACTACGCGCTCCACTCTGGCATGCAGCATCGCTCCAGCACACATAATGCAGGGTTCTAGCGTGACATAAAGGGTTGTACCAGGCAAACGATAATTTGATTCATCATGAGCTGCGGCACGCAATGCCATCATTTCGGCATGGGCGCTAGGATCGCTATTGCTAATCGGTTGATTAAAGCCGGTTGAAATTATCTGACCATCCCGAACCAATACGGCACCTACAGGCACCTCACCAGCTGCGGCAGCGAGCTTGGCTTGATCCAAAGCTTGCTGCATAAATTGACAATCAAGCTCTGCTTGCATATTGTTTTTTACGAATGAGAAACGTCAGCCCAACAATTGGGGGTTTCATAAAGACGAATAGATGCCAGCTTCAGTCGGCCATCAAAGGCTTTTTCAAAAACAGGTTGTAGCGCTCTAAAGGCTGCACTGGCTAAGTTCTCAACAGTGGGCACATGCTCCATCACCACCGTCTTGTGATTAGGAATGGAATTTAAATAATCTACTAAGCCAGCATCTTCTTTGGCCACCAGAAACGCATGATCCCAGGGCTCCACTACATATTGATTAGTGAGGCGCTTGATATCCCCAAAGTCCAAGACCATGCCATCATCCGCTTTACCAGGATGATCTGCAATTACACCTGTCAGGGTGACTTCAATTGCATAGCGGTGGCCATGCAGGTGTCGACACTGCCCATCATGATTCGGAATGCGATGACCTGCATCAAACTCAAGTCGACGGGTAATGGAAATAGCTTCTTGCTTTGCGCTCATTTTATTTTTTCTTAGTGCTTATAAATTACTTGATCAGGCTTTTATCGGATACCAATGATCTTATGGGTCTGAACACTCAAACGCCACAAGGGGCGCTTCTGACAGAGGCGAACTGCTAATGCGAGATTGTCTTCGAGATTAGGGCCATCCATCGCTTGCAAGAAGCGATTGCGATAATCCATCTTCTCAAACCGAGCCAATAAGGTTTCGATAGAGGTGTGTCCAGCTTGAGGTACTACCAACTTCATCTCATCAGCCTGCAACACAATGAGTTCAGACCCAGCTTTAGGGCTGACGCAGACCCAATCAACCCCCTTAGGTACCTTGATTGTTCCGTTCGTCTCAATGGCAATAGCAAAACCCTTGGCATGCAAAGCATCAATCAATACAGCATCTAGTTGTAGTAATGGCTCGCCACCCGTAAAGACAACGTAGCGTTGTTGCGGTCCGGCAGAGGTGCTAATCCATACCTCTTCGATGGTATCGGCCAATAGTGAGGCAGTTTCAAACTTTCCACCACCAGCACCATCAATACCAACAAAGTCGGTATCGCAAAATTGGCAAACCGCAGTAGCACGATCTTCTTCGCGACCGCTCCACAGATTGCAGCCAGAAAATCGGCAAAATACAGCCGCACGACCAGCGTGGGCGCCCTCACCCTGAAGGGTTGGAAAGAGTTCTTTTACGGTATACATAGCTATGTCACGATTTTAAGCGCTTTGCTTACTTCCAGGACACAAGCTCCCACTCTAAGTAGTCTTCCCATAGGGCATTGCCCCAAAACATACCGGCCCATAAATACTGACCCGAACTACGCCGAATGACCCAGCGACCGATTTCAGGGGAAAGCCAAATGTCTTCTTGGCGATAGTTGGCCACTCGAGAGAAGTCATTGCTGGTGAAATAAGGCGCCTCACTTTGATACTTTAGGACCGGGAATTGACCTGCGGGAGCGCTGACACCCTCCCAGCCTACTGCGGTAATGTTCAAGCCCCAGTAGTAGTCATTGTCTGGATAACCAAGCACCTGATAACGATTCCGATAAAACCCAGACCATCCTGGAACCAGTTGTTCAGGCCACAAGGGGATGGGCTGTAAAAACCGTTGGGGAGGATTCCAATGGGGATCTTGAACAATGTAACCCCAAGGTTGCTGGATCTCATCCGGGAGCGGTCCAGCCTTCAATCCGCTGCGCTCAATCCGAATCTGAGATCCAACCGACACAACCCTCTCCGTAACGATATCCACTAGCTCTTGGTTAAACACATTGCGTACGTTGTAAACCCACTGCTGACCAACTTGTGGCAACCTCACTTTTGGTGGATTAATGGGTTGCGGTAAAGGTGTTGCAACTGGATAAGGCTGCGAAGCAATACAAGCCACCAGCAATGCTGGTGATAGCAGTACGACCAATCTCTGTATTGTATTTATTTGTAAGAGCTCAATTGCCATTGATAGCTACCCTCTAAAATCACCGCACTAACCTGACCCTGAATTCGATAAGATCCAAATGCCTCACGCGCAACCCAGCGACCAATCTGAGGTGCAAACCAAACCGTTTCCTTGCGAATACAATCAAGCTTGTTTGGATCTTCACTCTCATAATTAATCAGAGTCTGAAAGCGCAGGGCTACAAACTCTCCAGCAGGAACAGTAATTTTTTCCCAGCCCTGAACGGTCATATATTCCTGCCAATTCATTCTCGAATCTGAGTAGCCCGCAATGCTGTACTTAGTATTGAACTGCTTCGCCCAGGTAGTCGATAATTGCTCGGGCCAAAGCGGCAAAGATGGACTGAAGTTCAGCAAACGTGACCACTGCGTATCGGTAGCAACCATTCCCCAAGAGGTTTGGATTTCGCTGGGTAAGCGAGCACCATCAGCCGTGGACCGATCAAGCACAATAGTTGAACCAATATTAGCAACACGCTCCGTAATCACATCTAGCGTTTTACCATCAAAGATGTTTTTCTTAATATAAGTCCACTCCTGCCCCACTTGCGGAGGGCGAACAACGGGCAGTGGCTTTGGTTGAGCAACTGGAATCCCATGCTCATAAGAAAGGCTTCCACAAGCTACAGGAGCTAGAGCAGCTGATACGATGAAAGTGCGGCGAGATAAATTCATGTGCGACCCGGAATGATTAAATTAAATGGTTTGGATAAATAAGTTTATACATGCTTCAATGCTTTTGCTATTTTATTGCGCCTCACTGAAGTCTTTGGAATACCAGGCATATCAAACCACTGATGGGCCTCTTCCTCAAAACCTACGCCGTGCATAAAGTTGTAGATCGCTTTTTTGAGGCCAAGCCCAAGATGATCGTGATCTACACCTGTGGGATCGATAAAGGCAACATCATTCTTAGCAAAACTAATAGGCGGCAATGGGACAAGTTCGATGCCATAGGCTTCCGGATCAAGACCTACTGGGGAATGGACCGTACAAGTAAATCGATGAAAAAAGCCACTCTGAATACAGCCATTCTCAAAAAGCTGACGAACGTACTCAAGAGAGTCGACAGTTTCTTGAACAGTTTGCGTTGGGAAACCGTACATCAGATAAGCATGCACCAAGATGCCCGCATCTGAAAAGCCTTTGGTCACTTGGGCCACCTGCTCTACAGAAACACCTTTTTTCATAAGATCAAGAAGTCTGTCGGAGGCAACTTCTAAGCCGCCAGACATCGCAATGCAACCACTTTGCGCCAATAAATCAGAAAGCTCTGGTGTAAACGTCTTTTCAAAACGAATATTGCCCCACCAAGAAATCACCACCTTGCGACGTATTAATTCTTCAGCAAGTGCCTTCAAGATCTTCGGTGGCGCAGCCTCATCTACAAAATGAAAACCTGTCTGACCAGTCTCCGCAACAATCGCTTCAATGCGATCAACCAATAGACTGGCTGAAGCTGTTTCGTAACGAGAAATGTAATCTAGACTGACATCGCAAAAGCTACATTTTTTCCAATAGCAGCCATGCGCAACAGTGAGCTTATTCCAACGTCCATCACTCCATAGGCGATGCATAGGGTTGAGCATATCCAGCAAGGATAAATAAGAATTGAGAGGCAGGCCATCCCAAGTAGCAGTACCTACCTCTTCAAAAGGTATATCAGGCTCTTGCCAATTAATGTAACGTACTTCATTACCAGTAGTTCGAATAAATGTACGAACTAATCTTTCTGCAGAACGCTTGCCATTTAAATGTTCTAGGAGTGCAAGTAAAGGTCTCTCACCAGAATCCAGAGTGATGAAATCGACAAAATCAAATAGGCGTGGATCGGTGAGTTCACGGAGCTCAGTATTAACGTAGCCACCACCAAGACCAATTTTGATGCCGGGGTAATCTTGTTTGATAGTTTGGGCTATTCGTAATGCGGCATACATTGCCCCAGGAAATGGCACCGACAACAATACTAAAGTAGGCTGATGCTTTTCTATGGAAGACTTTGTAAGTTCCTCCAAATGCAAATCCATTAATGTAGGACTTGCTGCTAGAGCATCTGCCAAAGGCGTAAAGGTAGGCTGACTACCTGCCAAAGATTCTGCATAACGCACAAACTCAAAGCGCTCATCCACTGCATCACGTAGAACGTCTGATAAATCATTGAGATAGAGGGTAGCCAAATGACGTGCTCGATCCTGAGAGCCAAGTGCACCAAAGGCCCATGCCAACGAATCTCCACCCTCTTCTTCTTCAAAAGAATCTAAGGATGCAAAGCGTGGGCCCTCAGGTAACAAAGAGCGGCTATTGATGCGATGGGCAAGAGTGCTATCTCTTCCTTGCAAAAATGCAATAGCCAAAGCAATGGTGCTTTGGTAATCCCTAAAGTAATCCAAAAAGAAGTTGACGCTGGCACTGCGATTATCTTCAGGGAGCCTCAAGGCTTGACTCTTAATCTCTAGCAAACCCTGTGGAGTAAAGAAACCTAGAACTAGGGCCAAAGCCAAATCTTCTTGAACCGCCTCAAAACCACGTGAACGTAAAAATCCAGTGAGATAAGCCGTTGATGGATACGGCGTATTGAGCTGCGTCATCGGCGGAATGAGGCTCAGAATCTTCATACTGCTTGCATCCGCTTTTCACTGAGAGATTCCAGTAACTCTAATTCTTCTGAAGTAAAGCCAGCTTGTTCACGTGCTTCAAAATTAAACGGCCCCCTCAAAGTGGGTGCACAGTATTTCTTAGCTAATTCTTGATAAGTCGTAATCGGAGATAAGTTCTCATTCGCGCACAAGAAGTTAAACCAACGATTGCCAACCAGCACATGGCCGATTTCATCATGAAGAATAATTTCCAGAATCTCTACAGCACGTTCATCTTGAATTTGCTTAAACCGATCCCGAATCTCTGGAACTGCATCAAGACCTCTTGCCTCCATGGTTCTAGGAACCAGAGCCATGCGAGCAATCACTGAATCTGAAGTTCTCTCCACCATCTCCCATAGACTATTGTGGGCTGGGAAATCACCATAGCTAAATCCAAAAGACTGAAGATGGGCATTGATCAAACTGAAGTGATGTGACTCTTCCTTAGCAACCCTTAGCCAGTCCTCGTAATAGGCCATAGGCATATTTGGGAAGCGCCAAATCGCATCTAAAGCAAGATTCATGGCATTAAATTCAATATGAGCAAGAGAATGCCAAAGAATAGCTCTTCCCTCAACCGTATTCATTTTTCTTTTAGGCACAAACTTCGGTGCTACTAAATCCGGCTTATTGGGTCGGCCAGGTAGATGCAGATTCTGACTATCGAAGTTACCTGAAAGATTGATTGCAATATGCTCAGAAAAGTAATCCTCAAATAAGCTAAATAGTTGGTTCACTTTAGCTTGTGGATTAGTATCTGCCAGTATTGCGAGGGCAGCCTTTCTTAACTCAAGCATGGGTATGGGCCTGTTTGATGGCAGACATGAGCCGCTCATTTCCACGCGGTAGTTAAACCAGAAAAACCATTTACGAGACGCGGAGTTTCATCAATTGATTTCATGTGTACTGCTAGCTTGGTAGTGCTCTAAAAGAGTGGAAAAGTGAGGTTAAGCATATGACCATATTGTACGTAGATATGGGTCATACAGCATGCAAATGGGCTGTATTTGTATTTAAGTGATCCCATTAATTAAGTTGATGACCAACACTTTAGAAAACCCTAAACTCCCACCATATCTGGTGGGATTAGGCTCAAACAAAACCTATTGGGGAGCTAAGCCAAATTTACTGGTTTGAGCCCTATCCCAGTACAGCACATACTCTGGAGGTAAATCTTTTTGTAAAGAGGTTGCGGCGCCTTGCAATAGCGCTCCAGCAGATAGAGTTGGGAGCTGAGTTGCCAATGAAGTGATCTTGCCAGAACCATCTCTGCTCAAAAGATAATCAGGTGTAATTTCGGTAGGATGCGTCAGACCTGCAGAGCCAATTAAATCAGCCAAAGATGCAACCGTATTCTCGTGAAATGCAAATACGCGCTCAGCCTTATCGGGAACCACTAATGCTCTTTGACGACCTAAATCCTGAGTTGCAACACCTGTAGGACACTTATCCGTATGACATGTTCGTGACTGAATGCAGCCTAAGGCAAACATAAACCCTCTTGCAGAGTTACACCAATCAGCTCCTAATGCAATAGCTCGAATAATGTCATAGCCAGAAATAATTTTTCCAGAGGCCCCAATCGCAATCTCCTTGCGCTTATTGATTCCAACTAAGGTGTTATGAACCAGTCTAAGGCCATCACGAAGCGGCATTCCCACATGATCTGTAAATTCAACGGGGGCAGCACCAGTGCCACCCTCGCTTCCATCAACCACAATGAAGTCGGGACTAATGCCTGTCTCTAGCATCGCCTTAGCAATACCAAAAAACTCCCAGGGCTGGCCAACGCATAATTTAAAGCCAACAGGCTTGCCACCGCTCAACTTACGCAAACGCGCAATGAATTTCATTAACTCTAAAGGAGATGAAAATTCAGCATGATGAGCCGGAGAGACGCAATCCTCACCAATCGGTACACCTCTAGTAGCAGCAATTTCAGCAGTAACTTTAGCGCCAGGCAAGACTCCGCCATGGCCTGGCTTAGCGCCCTGAGATAGCTTAATTTCCACCATCTTGATTTGCGGATCGACTACTTGAGCAGTAAATTTTTCCTCTGAAAATCGACCATCCGCGGTGCGACAGCCAAAATATCCAGATCCAATTTCCCAAATAATATCGCCGCCAAACTCCCGATGATATGAAGAAATTGAGCCTTCGCCGGTATCGTGTGCAAATCCACCCAGCTTGGCACCTCTATTCAACGCTCTAATGGCATTTGGTGAAAGCGATCCAAAACTCATCGCAGAAATATTGAATATAGATAAAGAGTAAGGCTGAAGACAGCTTGGACCACCAACTTGAATGCGAAAGGTGCTTGGGTCAGGATGACATGGAGAATTGGAGTGTCCTAACCACTCACCCTCAGAACCGTACATAGACTTGATTGAACCAAATCCCCGCTTATCGTTATCTTTTTTAGAACGGCTATAAACCATAGCCCTTTGATTTCTAGAAAAAGGAAGTTTCTCCTCATCATCCTCTAGGAAATATTGACGAATTTCTGGGCGAATATATTCAAGCAAAAAACGCAAATGTCCTATCAGGGGATAGTTCCGCAAGATTGAATGCCGCTTTTGCATTACATCCCTCAAACCAAGCAGAAATAATGCTACGAAAAAAATAGAGAGGTATGGGCTAAAGGGAAAAGAGAGGATTGCAAATACAACTGTGGAGAGCCAAAAGAAATATCTGGAATAGCGCATTCGAAGTTCCCTCACCTCAATTTTTGATAAACGGAAATTAAAAAATGATGCCTTCTACATCTACAGCAAGATATACAGAATGATGAATTATCTGAGTATAGCTTTTATGTGCTATCGACAGATATATGACATTTAAATGAAAATGTAAGCTTATTCAACTCAGAACGGGATGCTATCCAAAGTTATCGCCCCTTTTTAGGCTTTGACTGCAATTAATCCTAGCAACAACATAGCTCGCGCTATTGATAACCTAAGATCTATCGATTCACTTTAATTATCGAGATATCTTCTCAAGAAATACGAGAAACTATCTACTAGTAATACCAAACCAATCATCGTCATTAAAATCGTGCTGGTATCTTGCATTTGAAAGAGGCTCATATGAAAAGCGAGCATCTGCCCCAAGCCGCCGCCGCCAACCACCCCAAGAACGGTCGCAGCCCTAATATTATTTTCCCAGCGATATAAGCTATATGAAATTAATTGCGGCAGAATGCTTGGTAATGTAGCGTATAGGAAAATTTTTAACTCACCAACTCCCATAATGCGCAGAGTCTCTGCCGGTTGAGTAGGCGCATTTTCAATAGCATCTGCAAACAACCTCCCCAGCACACCCGTAGTGTGCAAAGCTAGTGCCAAAGTTCCTGCAAAGGGGCCGAGACCAACCGATATCAATAACAATGCAGCCCAAACTAACTCTGGAATGGATCGTAATGCATTCAATATCCACCGAGTGATAGTGCGAATGTAAATTGGATCATTGGCATACGTTTTACTAGCGGGAAAAGCTAAAACTATGCCGAATAAGGCCGCAATAAGAGTGCCTAAGGCCGACATTGCCAAAGTCTCTAATGAGGCTTGGAAGACCTTATTCAGAAAGTTCCCGCTGAAATTGGGTACTAGCAACTCACCAAAAAATTTACCCATTAATTCCCAGCTACGAACTGAAAGTAATTTTGATAGTTGTATATCTAGGGACCAAAAGCTAGCGATGATAAGCAAACTCATACCCATCAGTACGATGTAAGGATGCAATGAAAGATGGGGAGACTTTAATTGCATATCAGTTGATTAATTTTCTGAGTTGGGCACTAAACCAGTCTGCCAAAGCAACTAAGATCATGAACGTGATCAGAATAGTCGCTACTTCAGAACCATTAAACATTCTCATGGAGTTATCCATTTGCTGGCCTAAACCACCTGCACCAACAAACCCAAGCACTGCAGAAGAGCGGACAGCGCACTCCCAGCGATAAACGGTGTAACTTGTTAGCTCACTCGAGTTTTGAGGCAGGACGGCATACAAGAAGGTTTGTAAGCGGCCCGCTCCATTGCGAAGCAGTGCTTGACTTGACTCATGACTCCCACTCTCTAAGATTTCAGCATAGATCTTCCCAAGCATGCCTGCATACGTTAGTGCGATTGCCAACACTCCTGCGGCAGGGCCAAGACCAACTACCCTCACAAATACCAAAGCCCACACTATTTCAGGAATACTTCGCATCAAGATCAACACGATTCGAATAATTTGTCGAATCACGAACGGTAAAGTTGCCATACGACCCGTTAACGCAGAAATGGATAGCACACGGGTGCTCACCAAGGTAAGTGGGATTGCTAGTACGAGAGCCAAAACCATCCCAGCAGTTGCAATGGCAATAGTGCGCCAAGCCTCTATAGCAACTAATTTTAAAAAGTCGGGCTTAGTATTAGGCGGGACAAAGTCTGCCAAAAACTTAAGAGTGACTTTTAGATTCTCTGCCTCAAAAAAAACCCAAGGCTTAAATTCTGTTGAGATGAGTGCTGGCACCAATAAAACAATAGCCAGAATAGCAAGACTAAGACGTGAATGCCATGCAGGATCTTTTATATGCAAGGGAGTAGAAGCTGAAATCATTGAAAATATTAAGTCAGCATTCGATTAAGCTTCACTCAGCATGGAAGATATTAGCTTCTAACTGAGTAATTTCATGCTCACTTTGTGCATATAAATTCTGAAGAATATTTTTCGTAATATCAGCGGATGGCAAATCAAATGCCAGCTCACCAGCTTGCAGTCCAATCACCCTAGAAAATTCTTTGGTTGCAATATCGACTTGGTGCAATGTCACAATTAAGGTAACGCCCCGTTTCTTCGCCTCTGCAATCAGCATCTGAATTGCTTGCCTCGATCTTTTGGGATCCAAGGCGGACAAAGGCTCATCTACCAACCATAGGTCAGCTCGGCTCATTAAGATTTTTGCCAACCCAACCCGCTGACGCTCCCCACCAGATAAACGATCTACCCTACTCCATAATTTTTCACTGAGATCAAATAGGGATAGCGTGTTGAAGGCGTCTTGAGAATATTGTGGGTAAATTAAATTCAATATGCTCTTGCTCAATCCCATTTCTCCGAGCCGACTGGCGGACAAGGAAGTAACCACACGTTGTCGTGGGGGCAGCGGCGGAATTTGCGGTGCATAAAAAAGGTGCTGGCGCAGTTGACGTAATGCCCCGCCAGAAATTGACCATGGATTGATTCCACCTAGAGCAAGTGCCCCGGACTTAGGTTTCATTGCAGCCGCAATCATTTGCAGCAAAGTGGTCTTACCAGAACCCGACGGCCCAATGATCGCTACATGCTCACCAGTTTTTACTTGAAAAGAAACATTCTTTAAGGCAAAGACTTCATCCTGCTCACGAGCAGGATGATAGGCAGTGATATTTTCTAAATGTACGTCCACGACTATTTGATTAAGCCTGCACTGCGGCCAGCAAGCTCCAGATTTTTATAGTTATCTGCTTTCGTGGGAATGTATTTAGTGGCGCGATTTAAAGTCAATATTTCCTTGCCTTCGGAAGTGTTCATATCCAGCGCAAATAGGGCCTTAGCAATCTTCTCACGTTGAGCAGCAGGCATATCTGCATGAACCGACCAGTTGTAATTAAAGTAAGGGGGTGTTGTGTAGAAAACATCCACCTTGCTCGTGTCTACCTTACCTTCATTCACAAATTTATTCCAAACGGTAATGTCTAAAGCTGCTGCATCCACTCGACCACTCACTACTGAGGCAATCGTCGCATCATGCGCACCTGAATAAGCTACGCGCTTGAAATCAGTTTCCGGGTTAATTCCAGCCTCTAGGAGGAAGGTGCGTGGCATCAAATGCCCAGACGTGCTGGATTGAGAACCAAAACTGACTTGCTTGCCCTTTAAATCCGTTAACTTAGTAATTCCTGAATTTTTCTGCGTAATAAAAACAGAACGAAATTTAGTATCTTCTTCACGCTGTGCAAATGGGACTACTTTTCCACCGGAACGAATGTTTGCCTGTACATAGGTAAATCCACCAAACCATACCAAATCTACTTGCTTATTAACCATGGCCTCTACTGCAGCCGGATAGTCATTGACCGGAGTGAACTCCACCTTCATACCAAGATTCTTTTCGAGATAATTACTGAGAGGTCCAAACTTTCTCATTTGCTCAGTAGCTGCCTCTTCAGGAATAGTTGTTACCCGAAGAACTTGCTGCGAGTAGCCCAGAGGGATATGTAGCAAACAAGCCAATACCACTAATGATCGAATCCATTGAAGCATTTTCATCATGTTCCTTTATTAATAATGTGATTATGTAACACCAAAGTAAGCTATCTCAATACGTAATCGCAAAAATCAATCATCTCATTCCCACTCAATCCTTGCCGGTGGCTTTCCGCTGATATCCTCAGCTTCTCGTTAAATCAAAAATCTGGCTAGAGTAAAAAAGGCCATTCCCAATAATATGGTCGCCAAGATACTATTGGTCACCAAAAACCCAATCACTCCGCCAATTGCTCCAAATAGCTGGGGTGAATACAGGTTTAATTCAAATAGTTGCGTCGTCGGATCTTTTACAAACAGCACATCTGGAAGGACGATAGCAATGAGCGCGGCAGTAGGTGCATAGCGCAAGAACTCATGAACGCTTCTGGGAATCGGGAATTTTGATCCCACTAAAAGAAAAGAGCCTCTGCTAAGTAAGCTAACCAGCATTAAGCCAAAAAAAGCAATCCACAAATCTACTGTATTCATATATTCTTTTTTTGAGATTGTTTATCAACCAATACCGCAGCCATAACACCAGCAATTACTGAGCAAACAATTGTTAAGCGATAAGGTAGATTGATTGTTAAGACGCAAGTACAGGCAGCCACTAACGCTGAGATAACAGCAGTTTTATGTTTAATAGCAGGAATAATCAAAGCCATCAATGCTAGCGGGCCAGCAAATCCAAGGCCCCATGAGATCGGAATATAGGATCCAAAAAAAATGGCAATTAATGCGCCTACCTGCCAAAAAAACCAATGCGCTAAAACCATTCCCATAAAATAGAGCAGCTCAACTTGCTTCCCTTGGGAATTATCTGGTGAAGGGAACTTTTCTATAAATTTCGCAAAACTCATATCGGTATTTAAACCCCCGATACCCAATCTTTGCCAGAAAGAATAATGTTTGAAGTGAGGTTGAATGACTGCGCTAAAAATGACAAAACGGGACATCACAATTAGTGCCGTCAGCCAAACAGTCCAAAAGGGATAATCTCCAGCAATCAATGGCATCACCGCTAATTGCGAAGAGCCGGCATAGACCAAGATATTGAACCAAAATGTATCTACTGGACTGAGTCCCGCGCCCAGCAAACTAATACTTGTCACTAAGGACCAAGCAATTATCCCCGGAGACGACTCGAGCATCACTTTTAAACCTTCGATAAAAGGCGGTCGCTGGAAGAATTTCAAGAAATTTAAATGCTTTATTTAGCGAATTGGGAAGCAACTCAATCGTGAATTTCTATTCCCACTCGATAGTTGCTGGTGGTTTTCCGCTGATATCGTAGACCACACGATTAATGCCACGCACTTCATTGATGATGCGGTTCGATACTTTGCCCAGTAGATCATGTGGCAAGTGAGCCCAGTGTGCGGTCATAAAGTCTTGTGTTTGCACTGCCCTGAGGGCAACAACGTATTCATAGGTTCTACCATCACCCATTACGCCAACGGACTTCACTGGCAAGAACACAGCGAAGGCTTGGCTAGTGAGGTCATACCAAGATTTTTGGCTGACTTCATCAATCGTATTGCGTAACTCTTCAATGAAGATAGCATCAGCACGTTGCAAAAGACTTGCAAACTCAGCTTTGACTTCACCCAAGATGCGCACACCAAGACCGGGGCCTGGGAATGGATGGCGATACACCATCTCACGCGGCAAACCTAAAGCAACGCCAAGCTCACGTACTTCATCTTTAAATAATTCACGCAAAGGCTCAAGTAACTTGAGGCGCATATCTTCAGGAAGGCCGCCTACATTGTGATGACTCTTAATCGTATGCGCGCCCTTCTTACCTTTACCGGCAGACTCAATCACATCTGGATAAATAGTTCCTTGAGCAAGCCACTTGGCATTTTCGATCTTGCTAGACTCGATCTGGAAAATCTCCACGAATTCTTTGCCGATGATTTTTCGCTTGGCTTCAGGATCTGCAACACTGGCGAGCTCAGACATAAACTTCTCTTTAGCATCAACCCGAATGACTTTGACACCGAGATTGCGGGCAAACATTTCCATCACCATGTCGCCTTCATTTAAACGAAGCAGGCCATGATCAACAAATACACAAGTGAGTTGCTCACCAATGGCGCGATGTATTAATGCCGCTGCCACACTAGAGTCAACACCACCGGATAAACCTAAAATGACTTCTTCATCGCCGACTTGCTTACGAATATGCTCAACTGCTTCACTAATGTAGTCGCCCATGACCCAGTCTGGTTTGCAATGACAGATCTCATGCACAAAGCGAGCTAGGATAGCTTCGCCTTGTAAGGTATGAGTCACTTCTGGGTGAAACTGGAATGCATAAAAACGGCGCTCTTCATCAGCCATACCTGCAATTGGGCAGGACTCTGTTGAGGCCATCAGCTTGAAAGCTGGCGGCATTGAAGTTACTGAATCACCATGACTCATCCATACCTTCAGAATGCCGTGGCCTTCGCTAGTAGAAAAGTCTTGGATACCTTTGAGTAAATTGGTGTGGCCATGGGCACGTACTTCTGAATAACCAAACTCACGGGCTTTAACAAGAGATTCGGCGGAGGCAACTGCGCCACCCAATTGGCTTGCCATGGTTTGCATGCCATAGCAAATACCTAAAACAGGAACGCCTAATTCAAAAACGATTTGCGGTGCACGAGGACTACCCTCTTCCGTTACCGAGCTAGGTCCACCAGAAAGAATGATGCCTTTACCACCCTGCTCTTGAATAAACTTACGAATGAATTCTGGATCGCAATCATAGGGGTGGATTTCAGAGTAGACGCGGGCATCACGCACGCGCCGAGCAATCAATTGGGTGACTTGTGAACCAAAGTCGAGAATCAGTATTTTGTCGTGCACGAAAGGATTGCCTTAAATTCAGTCTGCTTTTACTTCTTAATCAATATGGTAATTTGGCGCTTCCTTGGTGATCTTCACATCATGAACGTGTGACTCGCGCACACCCGCTGAAGTGATTTCCACAAAATTCGCTTTCTCATGCAGTTCATCAATCGTTTTGCATCCAAGATAGCCCATTGAAGAACGAATACCACCAGTCAGTTGATGCAAGATGGCCAGGACACTGCCTTTGTAAGGCACTTGTCCTTCAATACCTTCAGGCACTAGCTTCTCAGCATTTGCAGCACTGATATCGCTTTGGAAATAACGATCTGCAGAGCCATCTGCCATCGCGCCCAAAGAGCCCATGCCGCGATAGCTCTTGTATGAACGGCCTTGATACAGGAACACCTCACCAGGAGCCTCTTCAGTACCGGCGAACATACCGCCCATCATGACGGAGCTTGCGCCAGCAGCTAAGGCTTTAGCAACGTCACCCGAGTAACGCACACCACCGTCTGCAATTAAAGGGATACCCGTACCTTTGAGTGCAGCCGCCACATTCACAATGGCGCTAATCTGAGGCACACCTACACCCGCAACAATACGGGTGGTACAAATAGAGCCAGGGCCAATGCCGACCTTCACGCCATCAGCGCCGTGATCAGCCAATGCTTTAGCAGCTTCGCCAGTGGCAATGTTTCCACCAATCACTTGTACGTGAGGATAATTTTTCTTAACCCACTTCACGCGATCTAAAACGCCTTGGCTATGACCGTGTGCGGTATCGACCACAACCACATCAACACCCGCACGAACTAAGAGCTCAATACGCTCATCATTATCGGGACCAACACCGACAGCAGCGCCAACACGCAATTTACCTTCGCTATCTTTACAGGCATTTGGATGCTCAGTCGCTTTCAAAATATCTTTAACGGTGATGAGGCCACGTAATTCAAACTTGTCGTTGACAACCAGTACGCGCTCTAAGCGATGCTGACTCATCAAGCGCTTTGCCTCTTCTAGAGAACAGCCTTCCTTGACTGTAATCAAGCGCTCACGCGGAGTCATTTTGGATTTCACTGGTGCATCTAAGTCTTCTTCAAAGCGCAAGTCGCGGTTGGTAATAATGCCCACTACCTCTTTGCCAGTCAGTACCGGGAATCCGGAGAAACCATGCTCACGAGAAAGTTGCATCACTTGACGCAGCGTGACATTTGGATCAACCGTAATGGGATCACGCAGAATGCCGGACTCGTAACGCTTCACCTTGGCTACTTCCCTAGCCTGTTCAGCAGGCTTGAGATTTTTATGAACAATACCAATACCACCCTCACTAGCCATGGCAATTGCCAAACGGCCTTCAGTGACGGTATCCATCGCTGCCGACACCAACGGTGTATTGAGTGAAATTTCTCGAGTTAACTTACTTGCCAAGCTGGCATCTCGAGGGAGTACCGAAGAATAAGCCGGTACAAGGAGCACATCGTCAAAAGTGAGTGCTTTTTGAATGAGTCGCATGCAAAACCCCTAGTCGCAAAAACCGATTATAGCCTCCTAGCCTTTCTTTTAGCTGCGGCGGCCTGGAATTTGGCATCTTGATTCTGATTAGCCTTCTTACGACGGACAGCCTTGGGGTCAACTAGGAGTGGTGAATACAGCTCTAGGCGATCACCCTCGTAAATAGGGCTGTCCCAATCCTTACGCTTGCCAAAGACGCCAAAACAGCCTTTTCTGGCCAAGGTGGAATCACTAGGGCCTTGGGCAAGTCCAGCTTTAAGGAGGGCAAGTCCTACAGTAGGAGCCTCGGAGGGCAATAAGCGCAGCGTGAAAGGGTTTAACTTGGGCTCACCCAAGCGGGCATCGCAAATCAGAATCTCCATAGACTGACTAGCCATAGAGGTCTTCAGCTCGCTTAACAAAGCAATCCACGAAGGTACCTGCAATATGTCCGAAGACTGGGCCAATAATCTTATCCAGGATGATGCTCTTGAACTCCCAGTGAAGCTTAAATTCCACCTTGCAGGCATCCTCTTTAAGGGGAATGAAGTTCCACTGCCCAGAAAAATGCTTGAATGGGCCATCCACAAAGACCATATCAATACTCTCGGGGCGACGATTGGTGTTTCGAGTATGAAAATACTGATTAATACCCTTGAAGTGGATATTGATTTTGGCATCCAAAACAGTCTCGGATTGCTCAAAAATTTCCACTCCACCGCACCAGGGTAAGAACTCTGGGTAGCGGGCAACATCAGTTACCAAACCATACATACGGTCCGCGGATTGGCCAATTAAAACGGTCTTGTTGACGTCTGCCATAATCGATCTTGAGAAGCTAAATAAATATGAGTATCGTCGATAACAAAAAAGCCTTCTTCGATTATTTTATCGAGGAACGGTTCGAGGCAGGGCTGGTTCTGGAAGGCTGGGAAGTAAAAGCCATCCGCGCCGGTCGCGTGCACGTCAAAGAAGCGTATGTTGTCATCCGTCAGGCGGAGCTGTTCCTGATCGGCTGCCATATCACCCCCCTGCTATCAGCTTCCACTCATATAGTTCCAGACAGTACTCGGACCCGCAAACTCCTCCTCAATGCGATTGAGATTAAAAAGCTGATCGGTAAAGTGGAGCAAAAAGGCTACACCCTCGTTCCATTGAACCTGCATTTCTCGAAAGGGAATGTGAAGTGTGAGATTGGGCTAGCCCGTGGCAAGAAACAGCATGACAAACGCGCTGCCACTAAAGAGCGTGAATGGGAAGTCCAAAAGGGACGTATTGCTAGAGGCGATCTCAACGCTTAATCTGAATCACCTTACATTACTCGGTCTCGCATGATTGCACCAATAAAGTGCATGACAGTGGACTTGGGAAAGTAAGCTCAGCCCAAAACAAAATGCCTAGATTTGCATCTAGGCATTTTTTCATCTTGCTAGTGGTTAGCAATTCGAAGTTAAGTCTCTTTCTTACCTAACATTTCCCAGGTGGCTACTACGCTGTCTGGATTGAGGGAGATGGAAGTAATACCCTTAGCAACCAACCAACGTGCAAAGTCTGGGTGGTCTGAAGGGCCTTGACCGCAAATACCGACATACTTGTTTTGCTTAAGGCAAGCTTCAATTGAGCGAGCAATCATGAACTCTACCGCAGGGTCGCGCTCATCAAAGTCAATTGCCAACAATTCCATACCGGAGTCACGATCTAGACCCAAGGTTAACTGAGTCATATCATTTGAACCGATTGAGAATCCATCGAAATGCTCGAGGAATTGATCCGCTAAGATGGCATTAGAAGGAATCTCGCACATCATGATTAGGCGTAGACCATTCTCACCACGCTTAAGACCTAACTTCGCCATCATGTCGATGACACGCTCAGCTTGCTTGATAGTACGTACAAACGGCACCATGATCTCGACGTTATCTAAACCCATATCCTCGCGAACGCGCTTCATTGCAGCGCACTCTAAAGCAAAAGCTTCGCCGAAATCTGCTGATACGTAACGGGACGCACCACGGAAGCCCAACATTGGGTTCTCTTCGTCCGGCTCATAGCGTGAACCGCCAATGAGCTTCTTGTACTCGTTTGACTTAAAGTCAGACAAACGGACGATCACGGGCTTTGGATAAAAAGCAGCAGCAATCGTTGCCACACCTTCAACTAATTTATCTTCATAAAACTGACGTGGACTTGCATAGCCACGAGCAACGCTCTCTACCGCGCGCTTGAGATCAGGGTCAATGTTTGGATACTCCAAGACAGCACGTGGATGCACGCCAATGTAGTTGTTGATGATGAACTCGAGACGAGCCAAACCTACACCAGCATTTGGGATTTGACAGAAGTCAAAGGCTAACTGGGGATTGCCGATATTCATGGTGATCTTTACTGGGATCTCTGGCAATACGCCACGAGAAACTTCAGTTACTTCAGTTTCAATCAAGCCATCATAAATATGGCCCTCGTCACCTTCTGCACAAGAGACTGTAACCATCATGCCGTCTTGCAAATGCTCAGTCGCATCACCACAACCAACCACTGCAGGGACACCTAGCTCACGAGCAATAATCGCAGCGTGACAAGTACGACCACCACGATTAGTGACGATCGCAGAAGCGCGCTTCATCACTGGCTCCCAGTTGGGATCAGTCATGTCGGCAACCAATACATCACCTGGCTGCACACGATCCATCTCACTTGGGTCACGAATAATACGAACCGGGCCTGCGCCAATCTTTTGACCAATTGCACGACCTTTAGCCAATACCTTTGAGCTGCCTTTTAACTTATAACGCATCTCCACTTGACCGGCAGCTTGGCTCTTCACTGTCTCTGGGCGAGCTTGCAGGATATAAATACGGCCATCTTGACCATCCTTACCCCACTCAATATCCATTGGACGACCGTAGTGCTTTTCAATAATGACTGCGTATTTTGCTAATTCAGTAATGTCAGCATCTTCCAATGAAAAACGATTGCGTTTTTCCGGAGCAACATCCACAGTCATTACCTTCTCAGCAGAACCTGCCGGGGCGAATTGCATCTGAATCAACTTGGAGCCTAAGGAGCGACGAATGATCGCCTTCTTATCTTTTGCCAAGGTAGTTTTGAACACATAGAACTCGTCTGGGTTCACTGCACCCTGCACTACTGTCTCGCCTAAGCCATAGCTGGAAGTGATAAAGACCACATCCTCGAAACCAGACTCAGTATCCAAGGTAAACATCACACCGGCTGCACCTAGGTCAGAGCGCACCATACGCTGGATACCAGCTGATAGCGCTACTTCAGCGTGAGCAAAGCCCTTGTGAACGCGATAAGAAATCGCGCGGTCGTTATATAAAGAGGCAAATACTTCACGAATCTTCTTCAGAACATCATCAATGCCTTCAACGTTCAAGAAAGTTTCTTGCTGTCCTGCAAAGGAAGCATCAGGTAAGTCTTCTGCAGTTGCTGAAGAGCGTACTGCAAAGGAGCCTTTGCCAGAGTCATCTAGTGTTTTGAATGCAATACGAATCTCTTCATCAAGACGCGCTTGAAATGGTGCAGTCTCAATCCAGCCACGAATTTCTTTTCCAGCCTCGGCTAGCGCACGCACATCATCAATGTTCAGATTTTCCAAACGCTGTTGAATGCGCTCGGTCAAGTTGTTGTGCTCCAAGAAATCACGGAACGCCAGGGAGGTAGTTGCAAAACCAGTAGGCACACGTACACCCGTGGAGGACAACTGAGAAATCATTTCACCAAGCGAGGCATTTTTACCGCCGACTGACTCAACATCGGTCATCCGGAGTTGCTCAAAAGGCAAAACATAGGCATTTGCTACATCGTTACTTTGTTGCTGTTGGTTGGACATAAAGTACTCTCTAAGGATAAGGAAACTGGTCGAGCGGCCGGATAAAATACGGCATACTTCATTAACTACATATTGTAGTGCTGACCAAGACCTCTAGGCCAATCTCATGTCTACCCAAACTCGTATTGTTTTTATTGTTTCCGATGGCACCGGCATTACTGCCGAGAACTTCAGCCAATCAATTTTGGCCCAATTTGAGGCCACTTTTAAGCATATTCGAGTGCCTTTTGTGGATAGCCCTGAAAAAGCCCACGATGCAGTCTCTAGCATCAATCAGGCAGCCTCCAAATATGAAGTCCAGCCGATTGTTTTCACTACTTTGGTGAATCCCGAATTGAATACCATTGTTGGTAAAGCCAATGGCCTTATTTTGGATATGTTCCAGACTTTTGTGGCACCTTTGGAACAGGCTCTCGGGGTTAAATCAACCCACGCCATGAACCGCCTGCACCACAATGCGGATACCGAAGCCTACAAAAACCGGATCGAGGCGATTAACTACTCCTTGGCCCACGATGATGGTCAATCTAATAAAAATCTAGCTGAGGCTGATGTCATTTTGGTGGGCATATCGCGGGTGGGCAAAACACCAACTAGCCTCTACTTAGCGATGCAATATGGCATGAAGGCAGCAAACTACCCTCTCATTCCGGAAGACTTCGAACGTGGGCAACTACCCAAAGATTTAATCCCATATCGCAGTAAGATTTTTGGCTTGATGATTGATGCCGAACGCTTATCAGAGATTCGTAATGAGCGACGCCCCGGCAGCAACTACGCTAAGTTAGAAAACTGTCGTTATGAGATTAATGAAGCAACCGCCATGATGAAAAAGGAATCCATTCCTTGGGTGACTACGACTAGTAAATCAATTGAGGAGATTGCAACTACCGTCTTACAATCCATGAAGTCAGATAAGACAATTTTAGGCTAGCGCATTAGCTAGTTTTAGTTGCGACGAATTCGGACTGTTTCAAATAAACACACTGCCGCAGCAGTAGATACATTCAGCGATTCGACTCTTGGATCAATCGGAATAGAAACTCCCTTAGCCTGAGCCATCAGGTCTTCAGAAACGCCTTGACCTTCACTTCCCATGACCCAGGCAACCGGATGAACCAACAGTTTAGGCATATTAAATACATCAAGCTCACCATCGGCAGTTGCAGCGAGCAAAGGTGCAGTAACTGCGCTGAGGACTTGCTGAGATGACCAGCCTTCATAAAGATCGAGCAAGCGATGGGCACCCATGCCGGCTCGTAATACTTTGCTTGACCATAGGTGGGCACAACCTGACAGCGCAATCACCTGAGTAAAGCCTGCTGCCGCTGCAGTACGCAAAATAGAACCTACGTTCCCCGCATCCTGAATACGATCCAAAATAATGACATCCCCCTCAAGCGTAGCAACCGACTTTTGGGGGTTCAATGCAGATTGAGGAAGGTCCAGTAATCCTGCAATCTGCGGGGCGTTAACCAAATCAGATAGCAGGTCCCATAAGCCTTTATCTAATTGATAAACCCGGGTCTCTGGATAAATCTCTACATGGTCATATACAGCTTGAGCAATTTCTGGGTTTTGCAAACCCAGCTCGGAGGTAATTAATGTCTTGAGTGCTGGATCACCCACCCATGTTTGCACTAAATGAATGCCTTCTAACAAAGCTTGCCCACAAGCAAATCTGGCCTTTTGTCCTTTAGGGCCAGCGGCTTGCAATTGACGAATCTCCTTAAATAAGGAATTGTCTTTTGAGCTGATAAATTCAATTTTCATAGTTGGGATTATCGACTATGCAGCGCCAATACATTGCGCACGGGAGAAAAGCTACGGCGGTGTTGATCGCATGCGCCGTATTCCTTTAGTGCAGCGAAATGGACTTCAGTTGGATATCCCATATGCTGAGCAAAGCCATATTGGGGATGCAGTTCATGCAAGGCCATCATTTGACGATCACGTGTGACCTTTGCCAAGATAGAGGCGGCTGAGATTGCTGGCTCTTTAGTATCGCCCTTGATGATAGCCTCGGCTGAGATGGGAAGCTCGGGACAGCGGTTGCCATCAATCAAAGCTTTATCTGGCCAGCCGCCTAAACGTGTGCAGAGATCTTCAATGGCACGGCGCATGGCCAACATCGTCGCTTGCAAAATATTGATCTCATCAATCTCGGCTGGGCTCGCCTCGCCAATGCCCCAGGCTTTGGCCTTCAGCAAAATTTGCTCAAATAAAAACTCACGTCTGATAGCTGATAGCTTCTTAGAATCTTTTAATCCACTAATGGGGTTTTCAGGATCAAGAACAACCGCACCCGCAACAACTGCTCCTGCCAATGGGCCACGTCCTGCTTCGTCGACACCACATACCCAAATCAAGCTCACACAGTAACCCGATGCTTTGCGGCGGTAATGGTTTGCGCTACGGCCTGTGCAACCAATAAACCAGTTGGTCTTCGTAAGGTCTCATGCATTGCTGCAAAACGGGTTTTCAGTTGAGCAACCTTACTGGGGTTGTTTAACCAGGCTAACAAGGCATCGGCCAATTTATTCGGAGTAGCGTCATCTTGTAGAAGTTCAGGAACAACAAACTCACCGCAGAGTATGTTGGGCAAACCAACATACGGTAGATAGCCCTGTCGCTTCATAATCTGCGCAGTCAACCAAGGTACTTTATAAGAAATCACCATCGGCTTTTTCCAGAGCGCTGCCTGTAATGTCGCTGTACCACTAGCAATCAGTACAACATCGGCAGCCTCGAGAACTGCATCGGCCTCACCATCAATCAGATGAATATGAAGGTCAGGATTATTATCAAGCGTATTTTTAAGCAATGCTTCTAGCGGTTCACGCAGGCGTGGCGTTGCCACCGGAATTACAAAATGCAGATGCTGTCCTGACATGCGCTTTGCAAGCTCTACTATCGCCTCAAAAAAGACTGGCGCAATCAGTTCAATCTCGGAACCGCGACTGCCTGGCAGTACAGAGATAAGCACTCCGCTTAATGTATTACTTGGTAGATTTAAGATTTCTTCTATTCTTTGCTTAGCACTTGCTGGATTTGGCTCTAGAGGTATTTCACTAGCAAGGGGGTGCCCAACATAAGTTGCGCCAATACCAGCACGCTCATAAATCTCCGTTTCAAATGGGAAGATGCAGAGCATACGTTCAACTGCTTGCTTAATCTTCGTAATGCGCCCTGCTCTCCAGGCCCAAATCGATGGGGAAACAAAATGCAGAGTCGGAATACCTACTTTGCGCAAAGCCAACTCAACACCTAAATTGAAATCTGGTGCATCAATACCAAGATACACATCTGGGCGGCCTTCGCCCGAGAGATTGGCAATCAATTCTTTGCGCAACTTCAGAATGGCAGGTAACTGTTTAATTGCCTCAACGTAACCACGGACACTCAATGTCTCCATTGGCCAATCTGAGTGCAGGCCCTCGGCCTGCATGCGAGGACCGCCAATACCGTAGACCTCCAGACTAGAGGTGTCGGGAATCTGCTTAAGTGCGCTCAATACTGGCGCTGCCAGCAAGTCACCCGAAGGCTCTCCGGCAACACAAGCAAGTTTAGACACTAGATCTTCTCTATCGAATAATGCCGCGCGTCGAGGCGGCAATAAAGTCATGTAACTCGGTCAGCTTTTCTGCAGTTTGGGTATCAGATGCACTAGCGAGCGCCATCTTCTGAATCTCCACTTTAGCCTCCTCAAAGCTGAGGCCATCTTTGTAGAGAACCTTATACGCCTGCCGCAATGCAGAAATCGTTTCGCTAGAGAAGCCACGACGTTTCAGACCCTCCACATTAATGCCATGAGGAGAGGCTTTATCTCCAGCCGCAATGACAAACGGTGGAATATCTTGAACTAATGCAGAAGCACCACCCAACATAGCATGTTGGCCGATGCGGACAAATTGATGAACTCCAGACATACCACCCATGATTGCCCAGTCACTCACTTTTACGTGGCCAGCAATTTGTGCGTTGCTTGAGAAAATCGTATGGTTACCGATTTGGCAGTCATGTGCAATGTGCACATAAGCCATGATCCAGTTGTCATCACCAATTCTAGTGATGCCCTCATCCTGCGATGTACCCGTATGAATGGTTGTGAACTCACGAATCGTGTTGCGATCTCCGATAATCAACCGGGTAGGTTCGCCACGGTATTTCATATCCTGGGGAGCGCCACCAATAGCAGCAAAGTGGGCAAAGTTGTTTTCTTTGCCGATCGTGGTGTAACCCTCGATCACAGTGTGGGAGCCAATCTTGCAAGCAGCGCCAATTTTGACATTTGGTCCAATGACGGAATAGGGACCAATCTCTACGTCGCTGGCGATCTCCGCTTTGCTATCAACTAGAGCAGATGCATGAATCCGAGTCATTAAGCACCTTTCGTACGAACAGCACAAGTGATATTCGCTTCGGCAGCCAACTCGCCATCCACGGTAGCTTGCACTTGGAACTTATAGATGCCGGCACGCTCGCGCTCTAACTTAGCCGTCATGATCAATTGATCACCAGGCAATACCGGCTTCTTAAAGCGCGCACCATCAATACCAGCGAAGTAATAAACCGCATTTTCTTCGCGCACTTCAGAAAAGGTTAGGAGAGCCGCCGTTTGGGCAAGCGCTTCAATAATTAACACTCCCGGCATTACCGGAAAATCTGGGAAGTGACCCTGAAAGAACGGCTCATTCATGGTGACATTTTTAAGCGCAGTAATGCTTTGACGGGGCTCAATTTCCAATACGCGATCAACCAATAGAAATGGATAGCGATGCGGCAGCAACTTCAAAATTTGATTGATGTCGATAGCGATAGGTTTGCTCATGTATTTACCTGCTGAATAAAGTTTCTAGATTTTGTAAGATGGCGATGATTTATTTGGATTTATCTAATAAACGTAAGCGTTGACGGATTTTATCGAGACCTCGCAGAATGGCTGCGTTTTTCTCCCAAGCACTGTGAAGCATTGAAGGGTACACGCCCGTGTAATGCTGCCCCGGCTCAGTAATCGAACGAATAATTGAGGTATTACCCGACACTGTTGTTCTGTCTGCAATAGTAAGATGGCCAGCAAAATTCGCTGCGCCACCAATAATGCAAAAGTTGCCAATCTTCGTGCTTCCAGAAATGGCAGCGCAACCAGCAATCACACAGCAATTGCCTACCACTACGTTGTGAGCAATTTGAACTTGGTTATCAATCTTGGTGCCATTGCCGATGATTGTGTCACTCATGGCGCCACGATCGATTGTGCTTGACGCGCCCACCTCAACATCATTACCGATGACAACAGCGCCCGTTTGCGGGATCTTGACCCACTCAGCACCCGTAGCGGAAAAGTCAGGGGCAAAACCAAAACCATCCGCACCAATGACCGCTCCACTGTGAATAATGCAGCGCTCACCAAGCTTGGTTTCTGAATAAAGAGATACGTTGGGATAAATCAAGGTATCACTGCCAATGTTGGAATTTCTAGCGACACAAGTATTTCCCAACAAGACAACTCGCTCCCCTAATTTAACGCCAGGGCCGATTTGCACAAATGGTCCGATATGACATGTTGATGGAATGCTGACGCTAGAATCAACAGCGGCACTGGGATGCACTCCGGGTGCATAAACTGGTGCAGAAGCCTTGGCAAAATGCTGCGCCATTCTGGCAAAAGTGGCGTAGGGATTTTTAGAGACAAAAAATACTCGCCCTGCCGTGTTGCTTCCAGGGCTCGCCTGGAGAAAATCTAAATCCGCCTGACTGACAATCAAAGCTCCTGCAGTGCTATCACTAGCTTGTTGGCGATACAGCGGATTCGAAAGAAAGGAGATTTGACTTGATTGGGCTCGCTCGAGCGGAGCGAGGCCTTGAAGCGCGAGGGAGCCATCCCCCACCAAGCTTACTTGAAACTGTTCGGCCAGCTCGATGGCGGTGGGCATAAAACTTACTTAAGACTATTCAAGGCCTTGATGACATCATCAGTAACATCAACCTTGGGATTGGCATAGGCTGGATCTTGAATAATGACATCAATTTTTCTTTGTTCAGCAATTTGCTTCAGGGCTTGATTGGCCTTTTCAGCAATCTTGGCACGCTCTTCAAAGTTACGCTGATTCAGATCCTCGGTGTACTCACGCTGTTTGCGCTGCAATTCGCGATCCTGGTCGGCCAACTCACGCTGACGACGTGCACGCTCAGCCTCAGACATTACCGCTGAGTCACGATCTAACTTTTCTGCAGCAGATTTGATTTTTTGGGCGCTGTCACGAATTTCGTTTTGACGTTTTGTAAATTCATTCTGCAACTTAGTCTGACTAGCTTTAGCCATGTTGGATTCGTTGAATACCTTTTCAACGTTCACAGCTGCAACTCGAGTTCCAGCATCTTGAGCCAATGCCGATGGCAATATCATGAGTGATGAAACAGCAATTAAGCTGAACTGAATCCATTTGGAAGATTGACGAAGCTTCATAAAACTTTCCTTAAACAATTAAAACGCTGTACCCACTTGAAACTGCAATCGCTGGATGTTATCCGTCGGCAATGATTTGATCGGAATACCGTAACTAAACTTGAGTGGTCCCAATGGTGATATCCATGATAAACCCAAGCCGTAAGAATATCGTAAGACGAGATTGATATTCTCCGCATAGACATTACCGCCATCTACAAAACCAAATACCCGAAGAGTTTTATCAATGCCAGACCCAGGTACTGGAACGGTATATTCGACGTTACTTACAATTTTAGACTGGCCACCGGTAGGCTGATTCAGACCGGTATAGGTATTGACGTAGGTAGGCCCCAGCGACCCAGGGGCGTAGCCTCGCACTGATCCAATGCCACCAACATAGTAGTTTTTAGTGATCGGGAATGGGTACTTACCGTAGGCCTCACCATAACCAACCTCACCGTTAAAAGATAGGATATTTCCTTTTGAGAAAGAGTGATATTTTTGATACTGACCAAAGATACGATAAAACATCATGTTTCCTACTGGGGTTCCAACTTCAGCATTCAGTTGCTGAAGTGATCCTGTCGATGGAATAAGTGCGCTATCACGACCATCACGAGACCAGCCAACGGTAACAGGGATATTGTAAGTATTCAGCGATGCAGGATAACCTGGGAATGGAGCGCCGTAATCCATCATGTAATTCAAATATGGTTGAGGCGTATTCACGGTGGATTTAATTTGAAAGAGCTCAATACCGGATCCAAAGAAAACACGATCCACTTCGGTGTAAGGAACACCAAACTTGATATTTGAACCGATCGACTTAATTTGATATTCAGGATCGCCAACATAGTACAAAGGCTTGGATGAGCGATAGAACAAATCAGTGTAACGACTGATGCCATCCTCTGTAAAGTATGGGTCGTAGTTTGATAATGCTAAGCTTTGGTTGATTTTTCCAAGCGAAAAGTTCAAGCCTACTGCGGTACCTGTACCGAAAGCATTTTCTTGGTTGATACCAGCGGAAAGAATTAACTTTTCTGTGGATGAGAAACCAGCACCAATAGTTACCGCACCGGTTGGCTTTTCAGTTACCTTCACGTTTACATCCACTTGGTCTGAAGATCCAGGAACATCTTGTGTAGAAACATCAGCTTCAGTGAAATAGCCCAAACGACCTAAACGTTTTTTAGATAAATCAATCTTTTCGCTATCGAACCAAGCGCTCTCAAACTGGCGTATCTCACGTCGAATCACCATGTCACGAGTCTTAGCATTGCCCGTAACGTTTACCTGACGTACATAGACACGACGGCCTGGATCCACAACTAGAGTGAGATCAACCTCACTTAATTCACGACGAATATCCGGCTGTGGGTTGATAGTTGCAAACGCATAGCCATACGAACCTAAAATTTCTGCAATCGCCTTGGTGCTTTCGGTCAACTTAGCAGATGAAAAGGTATCACCTGACTTAAGGGTTACGAGTTGAATGAGTTCAGCATCTTTACCCAACAAGTCTCCAGCTAGGCGCACATTCTTGACCGTGAACTTATTACCTTCGCGAATACTCACCGTGAGAAAGATGCCTTTTTTATCCGGGGTAATAGAAACCTGAGTTGATTCAATGACAAACTCGAGGTAACCACGATTAAGGTAATAAGAGCGGATATTCTCTAAGTCAGCAGTGAGCTTTTGCTTCGAGTACAAATTATCTTTGCTGTACCAAGAAAGCCATCCACCTGTCTTCAATTGCATCTCGCTTTTGAGAGTGCTCTCGCTAAAGACCTTATTACCAATTAAATTAATCTCTTGGATCTTGGCTACAGGACCTTCATCGATATTGAAATAAATCGCCACTTGATTACGCTCTACCGGGGTAACGGTTGCAACGACCTCAGCAGCGTACATACCCTTACCAACATACTGACGCTTGAGCTCTTGCTCAGCTTTATCAATCAACGCTTTGTCATAGAAGCGGGCTTCTGCTACACCTACTGCCTTGAGTGATTTGCGGACAATTTCTTGATCGAATTCTTTCATCCCAGTAAATTCAATTCGGGAGATAGTAGGTCGTTCCTCAACGATCACAATCAATACATTGCCTTGCGCTTGAATCTGAACATCTCGGAAAAAGCCAGTGTTGTACAAAGTCTTAATAGCCTCAGCACTCTTCTCATCTGTAAAGGTGTCACCCACCTGAACGGGCAAATAGCTAAAAACAGTTCCTGGTTCAACTCGCTGCAAACCCTCGATTCGAATATCTTTGATCACAAAAGAGTCGGCAGCTTGTGCATGAATGCAAAAACCGGCCGCAAGAATCAAAGCGGCTTGCGCAGCAAATCGAGTTAGAGAGCGAAAAGAGGGGATCAGAAAATTCAAGGTGAAAGGTAGCGTTGCAAATCGTTAAACAAGGCTAGCAAGGAAAGAGATATCAGAAGCAAAAAACCCACTTTTTGGAGCTTTTCCTGCAGTGATAAAGATATTCGCTTACCAGCAACCAACTCCCATGCATCATACAGGAGCTGACCCCCATCGAGCATTGGTAAAGGCACTAAATTCAAGAGCCCAATACTGATACTCATCAGGGCTAAAAAGGCTACAAATGGCTGCCAGCCGACCTGGGCAGACTTACCTGCCATATCCGCAATACTTAAGGGCCCACCGAGCTGCTTTAAAGTCGTTTTACCCGTAAATAAGCCCAGCATTAGCCGGAAAGAGACCTTGGTTATCAGCGAAACCCGCTGGTATGCAAAACCTAGGGCATCTATCGGTCCTAACTTGAGCTCTATCCACTCCGAAGGTGGGGCCACTTGAGGAAACAATCCGAGAGCCTGAAATGGATCAGAATCAGGTGCCATTGGAGGTAAATCGCCCTGCTTAAAGAATTTAACATGACGGGCACCAGCAGCATCCTGGATTTCTAGGGCAAATCCTTGCTCGCCGGTAAGCGCATTTAAGAGCAGCCAACGCAATGCATTCCAACTTGGAACCGATTCAAACTCTTCAAGAATGGCGCCACCGTTGTAGTCAGATGAAAGAGATTGCCAGCCAATGACCTGATCACCTGCCGCTACCCCCAGTTTTGCGGCAATAGATTGCTCGGGCGGAGCTTGAAGTCGAGCGGGGATCTGAGGCACACCCGAAACATAAATCACTGAGAACAAAATGACTGCCAGCAGGAAGTTGGCAAAGGGTCCTGCGGCCACAATCATAGAGCGTTGCCATAGGGGCTTTACATCAAAGGATTGGGGGCGCTCTTGAGCTGAAATGGTTTGCTCACGATCACGGCCGTCCAACAATTTGACATAACCACCCAAAGGAATGGAAGCCAGAACCCACTCAGTGCCATTACTAGCATGATAAGTAAATAGCGGCTTACCAAATCCTAGGGCAAAGCGAAGTACCTTAACTCCGCACAAACGAGCTGCTAGGAAATGGCCGTACTCATGAAAACTGACCAGCACTCCGAGTGTGACTAAGAATGCAGCAAGAGTGATTAAGGCCTGCATCAAAAGACCAATCTATTTCTGAAGGTTGTGAATAAATTGATTGGCAACTTGACGAGCCTGAGCATCAGACCCAAGAATGGTTTCTAAAGAGTCCGCAGAAGCCGATGGCAAGGCATTTAAACAGTGCTCCACTACCTTCGGAATGCTTAAGTAAGGCAATCCATTCTCTAAGAAAGCGGCAACGGCAACTTCATTGGCGGCATTCAACACAGCGGGCGAAGTTCCCCCTGCTTTTGCAGCAGCAAAGGCCAAACTCAAACAAGGGAATTGGGCAAAATTGGGTTCTGTAAAACTGAGGCCGCTCAACTGCGTCAGATTCAAAGGAGCAACACCAGCATCAATACGTTCAGGCCAAGCCAGTCCATAGGCAATCGGTGTGCGCATATCAGGTTGACCCATTTGCGCTAAAACCGAGCCATCGCGATAACGCACCATCGAGTGCACTACGCTCTGCGGATGAATCAACACCTTAATTTTTTCTAATGGCAGGCCAAACAACCAAAAAGCCTCAATAACCTCAAGACCTTTATTCATCATCGTCGCAGAGTCAACCGAAATCTTTCGACCCATCACCCAATTCGGATGGGCACAGGCTTGATCAGGAGTAATGCCCGCTAAATCTGCGAGAGCTCTATCTCTAAATGGTCCACCAGAGGCAGTTAACCAAAGTTCTTCAACACCTAAATGGACAGATGGGTTTTTTGTAAAGCGATCGGGTAAACATTGAAAAATCGCATTGTGCTCGCTATCAATCGGCAGCAATTCACTGCCACCTGATTTCATCGCCTGCATAAATAAATTACCCGACATTACTAGCGCTTCTTTGTTAGCCAGCAACACTCGCTTACCTGCTTTTGCAGCTGCCAAAGTCGGGACTAGACCGGCTGCCCCCACAATCGCTGCCATCACGGTATCGCATCCAGATTCAGTTACTGCACTGACTAAAGCTTCAGGCCCATAAAGAACTTGAATAGAAATCTTTTTTTCTAGCAAAAGTTGGCTCAGTTGAGCAGCGCCATCAGCATCAGCCACCACTGCAATAGCAGGCTGGAACTCAATACATTGCTCAGCCAAACGCTCGATTTGTTTTGCGGCAGTCAGGGCCACTACTTTAAAGCGGTCGGGGTGGGCGCGGATCACGTCTAGGGTATTAACACCAATTGATCCAGTAGACCCTAAGATAGCAAGGTGTTTCAGAGGCATTAAATCCACCCTGCTAGTAATGCAGCAATTGGCATTGTTGGAATGAGTGCATCAACTCGATCTAGGACGCCACCATGACCTGGCAATAAATGACTACTATCTTTGACGCCAGCCAAACGCTTTAACTGAGATTCAAATAAATCCCCAAAGACACTGAACGCTGTTAAGACTGTCACCATAAGGAACATCGGCACCCAACCAAATTGAATGGCCCAAGCGCCAAATAAAGTATCACCTAGCGGTAAATACGTGACACACAAGAATGCGTAGAGATAACAAAGCAGTAAACCACCTAGCGCGCCCTCAATCGATTTTCCCGGGCTAATGCTCACGGCTAGCTTATGTTTACCAAAAGCTTTGCCAACAAAATAAGCGCCAATATCAGCAACCCAAACTAAGGCCATTGTTGTTAATAAAAATACTAACCCTAATTCACGCAAGAAGACTAATGCAAACCAAGTAGCCGGCAGAATGATCAAGCCCACAATGCTGTAGAAAGGTTTGAATTTTTGAAGAGAGAGATTCATTCCTTTGGCTAAGATGAATGGTGCTAAAAAGAACCAAAACAAGACCGCTATCATCAGCAAAGAAAACTGCCAAGTAATTGCTTGCATACCCAGCAACAATAAAATAATGACCAAACAAAAAACAGCATAGAGCAAAGCAGCCTTTTTAGCTTCGGGAGCAATCATACGACTCCATTCCCAAGCGGCAGCAACTAAGGCGATCAGGAAAAATATACCCAAGTAAAGCGGTGGCAAGAAAAATAAAATAGGTAATAGCACTGCCATCAAGATGGTGGCAGTAATGATTCGAGTGATTAGCATGGAGAAATAAGGAGGGTTAGACTGCGTCGCTCAATGACTCAGACGCTAACTGAGCACTAGTGCGTCCAAAGCGACGCTCGCGCTGACTGAACCAGTCAAAAGCTTTATGCAATTGAGCTTCATCGAAATCAGGCCAAAGAGTATCCGTGAAATACAACTCGGTATAAGCCAGTTGCCATAGCAGAAAGTTGCTGACGCGCTGCTCGCCACCAGTTCGAATAAACAAGTCTGGCTCTGGCGCATAAGCCATAGATAGATAAGGCTGCAGTAATTCTTCAGACACTTGTTCTGGTTTTAAGCCAGGATTGGCAGCCAAAGATTGGCGCATAGCCTGCAAGATATCCCAGCGCCCACCATAGTTGGCAGCAACAGTAAGCGTAAGCCCTTTGCAGGCAGCTGTTTTTTCTTCGGAGAACTGCACCATCTCCTGAATCCCAGAATCAAAGCGGCTTAAATCCCCAATGAGGCGAAGACGGATATCGTTTTCAGCCAAACGAGAGACTTCACCTTTTAAGGACTTCAAGAATAACTTCATTAAAAAGCTAACTTCTTCTGGAGGGCGACGCCAATTTTCAGAGCTGAAGGCAAACAGAGTGAGATATTCCACGCCTAGTTGGCGACACTCTTGAACAATCTTACGAACAGCACCTAAACCCTCTGAGTGACCCGCTACCCGCGGCATGAAGCGCTTACTTGCCCAACGTCCGTTACCGTCCATGATGATGGCAACATGACGAGGAATAGCACTAACCTCTGGGATTACCAAGGTTGAGCTAGTATGCTTTGTCATAAGGCGAATAATAAGAATGAATCTGACGATTAAACCGTCATGATCTCTTTTTCTTTTTCAGCAACGATCTTGTCGATCTCGATCACTGCGCGATCAGTCATCTTCTGAATATCATCCGTTGCACGACGCTCATCATCCTCGGAAATTTCTTTATCTTTGGTGAGGCGCTTTAAATGCTCATTGGCATCACGGCGTAAATTACGTACAGCGATCTTAGTATCTTCACCCTCGTTTTTGACAACCTTGGTTAAATCACGACGGCGCTCTTCAGTTAATGCAGGCATAGGCACGCGGATCACAGTGCCTTGGGAGGCTGGGTTGAGACCCAAATCCGAATCACGAATCGCCTTTTCAACTACAGCAACCATTGTTTTTTCAAAAGGCTGCACATTAATCGTTCTGGCATCAGCCAAACCTAGGCTAGCCACTTGGCTTAGTGGCGTCGGATTACCGTAGTAATCCACTTGGATATGTTCCAAAATTCCAGGGTTTGCACGACCGGAGCGAATCTTCGCTAAATTGGTTTTCAGAGCCTCAAGAGACTTCTGCATCTTTTGATCGGTAGTGGTTTTAATTTCTGTTGCGGACATCAAGCCTCCTATTAAACGTGAACTAAAGTGCCTTCAGATTCACCCTGAACTACGCGCATCAATGCGCCTGGTTTGAGAATCGAAAACACTTTGATTGGTAATTTGCGATCACGGCACAATGCAAAAGCAGTTGCATCCATTACCTGCAAGTTTTTGATGATTGCCTCGTCAAAAGTCATTGTTTTATACAAAGTAGCTGTTGGGTCTTTCATTGGATCAGCGCTGTAAATACCGTCTACCTTAGTAGCCTTGAGCACGATTTCAACTCCCATCTCTGCGCCACGTAATGCGGCTGCAGTATCGGTAGTAAAGAATGGATTTCCTGTACCAGCAGCAAAAATCACTACCTTGCCCTCGCTTAAAGCACGAATCGCTCGGGGACGGATGTAAGGCTCGACCACTTGATCCATTCTCAAAGCAGACTGCACGCGAGCTTCAACTCCTTTTTGACGCAAAGCATCTTGTAAAGCCAGAGAGTTCATCATAGTAGCGAGCATTCCCATGTAGTCAGCGGTCGCACGATCCATGCCGGCTGCGCCACCTGCTACACCTCTGAAAATATTTCCACCGCCAATCACGATAGCTAGTTGAACGCCGCTATTGACTACATCGGCTATTTCTTTCACCATGGAATCAATCGTAGTTGGATTGATACCAAAAGCATCATCCCCCATAAGGGCTTCACCAGAGAGTTTTAAGAGAACACGTTTGTAGGCTGGCATTGTTTTATTTTCCGTAATTTGCTATGCAATTTATCTGCTTAGCTTATTGATCTTTAAGTACTTTTTAATGTCTTGCCCAAATTATAAAGGGCTTGGCACAGATCAAAGAAAAGGGCATAGAAACCGAGGTTTCTATGCCCTTTTGGGTATTACAGCCGTACTGGAAGAGCCCAGTAAGCTTGGGGCTAATTAAGCACCTTTAGCAGCGGCAACCTGAGCAGCAACTTCAGCTGCAAAGTCGTCTTGACGCTTCTCAATGCCCTCGCCCACAACAAACATGGTGAAACCCTTGATTGTGGTGTTAGCAGCCTTCAGCATTTGCTCAACCGATTGCTTATCGTTTTTAACGAAAGTTTGGTTCAACAAAGAAACCTCTTTGAGGTACTTCTGAATAGAACCTTCAACCATCTTCTCTACGATTTCTGGTGGTTTGCCAGATTCAGCAGCCTTTTGAACAGCAACACTACGCTCAACAGCAATTGCTTCAGCAGGAACATCAGCCATCGATAAAGCTACTGGCTTCATTGCAGCAATATGCATTGCCACGTCTTTAGCTGCAGTCTCATCACCTTCGAACTCAACCATAACGCCAATACGAGTACCGTGGAGGTAAGAAACCAACTTGTTACTGCCAGCGAAACGCTTAAAACGACGTGGCATGATGTTCTCGCCGATCTTACCGATTAAGGCGCTGCGAACTTCATCCACAGTTTGGCCATTCATTGGCAATGCTAATAAGGCAGCAACATCCGCTGGATTCTTTTCAGAAATCAGATTTGCGCAGGCTTGTGTAAATGCCAAGAAATCATCATTTTTTGAAACGAAGTCAGTTTCGCAGTTCACTTCAAGCAAAGTGCCTGTAGTGCCATTGATTGCTGAAGCAACAATACCTTCGGCCGTAACGCGGGATGCGGCTTTACCAGCTTTGCTACCGAGCTTTACACGCAGAATTTCTTCTGCACGAGCCATATCGCCATCAGCCTCAGTCAATGCTTTTTTGCACTCCATCATCGGAGCATCTGTCTTGGCGCGTAACTCGCCAACCATTGCAGCGGTAATAGCAGCCATTATTCAGCTTTCCCTTCTTCAACAAACTCTTCTTCGCCTTCTTTAACGGCAGTCAAGATTTCTTGAACAGAGTTTGATTTACCTTCGAGAATTGCATCAGCAATACCACGAGCATAGAGAAGAACAGCTTTGCTGGAGTCATCATTACCAGGGATGATGTAATCAACACCTTCTGGTGAGTGGTTGGTATCTACTACAGCGATAACAGGAATGCCAAGCTTATTAGCTTCAGTAATAGCAATCTTGTGATATCCAACGTCCACTACGAAAATCGCATCAGGAACGCCGTTCAAATCCTGAATACCGCCAAGCGCTTTTTGCAACTTGTCGAGATCGCGATCATTAGTCAACGCTTCTTTCTTGGAAAGCTTTTCCCAATCGCCAGCTTCTTTAGCAACTGCCATATCCTTCAAACGCTTGAGGGAGCCTTTAACAGTTTTGAAGTTCGTGAGCGTACCGCCCAACCAGCGACTGTCGATGTAAGGCATGCCAGCACGAGCAGCTTCTTCAGCAATAATCTCGCGTGATTGACGCTTAGTACCAACGAATAAGATAGTTCCACGGTTAGCAGCAATTTGTTTTGCAAATTTCAGGGCATCCTGAAACATTGGCAATGTTTTTTCCAAATTGATAATGTGAATTTTGTTGCGATGACCAAAAATATAAGGGGCCATTCTTGGGGACCAGAAACGGGTTTGGTGACCAAAATGGCAACCGGCTTCCAGCATTTGACGCATAGTTACTGACATAACTTCTCCTAAGGGTTGGTTTCTGAGATTGAGTCCTAGCTGCGCTAAAAAGCGCCACCCTGGAAGGCTCAACCCGCTATTTCAGATCAAAATTGACCTGAGAACGAAATTATAGCTTAAATATCAATGGTCTAGACGCACCACCCCAAGCGCCTCGCCTTGAAACCTGCACAGAAATACCATTAAATGGTGCATCTGCCTATTAATTAGGCATCTATCCACTAGCAAAAAGCTCCAAGTCGTTGATAATCAAGGCATGAATAGTGTATTTACTGCTGAAAAAGACATCCAAGGGATGCGCGAAGCTGGCCGCTTAGCCAGTGAAGTTCTTGACCACGTTGCCCCGCACGTGAATGCTGGTGTCAGTACGGCTGAACTCGATCGCATCTGCCACGAATATATGCGCGATGTCCAAAAGACGATTCCAGCCCCACTAAACTACCAGCCGCCTGGCTACCCACCCTTCCCGGCATCGATCTGTACTTCGGTTAACGATGTGATCTGCCATGGAATCCCTGGTGAGAAGATTTTAAAAGCTGGGGATGTTGTCAACCTCGACATCACTGTGATTACGCCTGATGGCTACTACGGCGATACCAGCCGCATGTTTATGGTTGGTGAAGTTTCAGTATTAGCTAAACGCCTCACCCAAATTACTTTTGAATGTATGTGGCTTGGTATTGCGCAAGTGAAGCCTGGCGCATCGCTCGGTGACATTGGCCATGTTATTCAGACCCATGCTGAAAAAGCCGGTTATTCAGTTGTTCGTGAATACTGCGGTCATGGCATTGGCAAAGTGTTTCATCAAGATCCACAGATTCTTCACTATGGTCGTCCTGGCACCGGTGAGAAATTAAAAGAAGGGATGACCTTCACTATTGAGCCGATGATCAATGCCGGTAAGCGTGATATTCGGACAATGCCTGATCAATGGACCGTGAAGACTAAAGACCGAAGTCTCTCGGCGCAATGGGAACACACGCTACTGGTAACAGCCACTGGCGTTGAAGTGCTAACTTGGTCAGAGGGTAGTAATCCAATTCCTGATTGCGTTAAAGGCCTTTCATTTAGACCCAATCTAGCCAACGCTTGATTGCCAAATTAACTCAATCGTAATGGGTCAAACTCTCGCAGCTACTCAACCTATTGAAGATATTGCCGGCCTAAAGGCTGCGCGAGAATTGGCCTACGCCGATTTTCGTGAGAATCAAGTAGTTGGGCGATTAACCAAGCAACTGAGTAAGCTCAGCGATGAACTCCTCATCAGCCTATGGAATTCCTGTGATTTAAATTCAGATGCTGCACTTGTGGCAGTGGGTGGATTTGGCAGGGGCGCACTCTTTCCCTATTCCGACATTGATATTCTAATTTTGCTGCCTGCAGATAAGCAATACTTTGAAGATGTTCTTGCCAGCAAGATTGAAAAGTTTGTAGCGCAATGCTGGGATACCGGATTAGAAATTGGCTCCTCAGTTCGAACTGTTGCTGAGTGCGCATCTGAGGCAGAGCAAGACATTACTGTTCGCACCTCCCTACTTGAATCCAGACTCATTTGTGGCAAGAAGGTCCTCTTTAAAGAGTTTGAATCTGTTTATGAAAAGACTTTAGATCCAAAGTCATTCTTCCAGGCTAAGCTAGCAGAGCAAATCCAGCGTCACTATAAATATCAAGACACGCCCTACTCATTGGAGCCTAATTGCAAAGAGAGCCCCGGTGGCTTACGTGACTTACAGGTAATTTCCTGGGTCAGCAAAGCAGCGCGCTTAGGCAATACATTCAAGGATCTCAGTCTTGCAGGCCTAGTAACTCAACGTGAGTTAACAGAGCTCAATCGCAACCAGCGTTTTTTAGAAACTCTGCGCGCAAACTTGCATCTATTAGCAAAGCGAAGGCAGGATGTTTTGGTATTTGACTTACAGACACCCTTAGCAGCAGCTATGGGCATCCAAGAAGAGTCCTCTAGACTAGCTAGTGAGGCCATCATGCGCCGCTACTACTGGGCAGCCAAAGCAGTCAATCAATTAAATGATGTGCTACTTCAAAATATTGAAGCACTCCTTTTTCCTCAAGAATCTAAAACAACCCATGCTATTGCTGGCAAAGGCAACGAATGCTTTATTGAGCGTCAAGGTGTCCTAGACATTACCGACCCTCAGTTGTTTCAGAAGCATCCAGAACAAATCCTGCGGACCTTCTTAGTTTTTGCGCAAACAGCGAACGTCAAGAGCTTATCGGCAACAATCTTTAGAGCCCTCTATAACGCTCGTCAAAAGATGGATAGTCAATGGCGTAAAGATCCGATCAACCGCGCACTCTTTATGGAAATTCTTAAGGAGCCAGAAGGAGTCAGTCGCGCCTTCCAACTCATGAACCGCACCAGCGTTCTTGGTCGCTATCTGCCAGCCTTCAGAAGAATCGTTGGCCAGATGCAGCATGACTTGTTTCATGTCTATACGGTGGATCAACATATCCTGATGGTGCTGCGGAATGTACGCCGCTTTATGGTGGTTGAACATACACATGAGTTTCCTTTTTGCAGCAGTCTGATTGCCCATTTTGAAAAGCCTTGGCTATTAGTGATTGCCGCCCTCTTTCATGACATTGCCAAGGGACGTGGTGGCGATCACTCTGAACTTGGCAAAGCAGACATGCGTAAGTTTGCCAAAGACCATGGTTTAGATAAGGCGGATACCGAGCTCTTAATTTGGTTAGTGGCAGAACACTTGAACATGAGCCAAGTGGCACAGAAACAAGACATTACCGATCCAGATATAGTGCAAGCGTTTGCTAAAAAAGTAGGTGATGAGCGCCACCTTACTGCGCTGTATTTATTAACTGTTGCCGATGTCCGTGGAACCAGTCCTAAAGTATGGAATGCCTGGAAAGGCAAGCTATTAGAGGACCTCTATCGCGTAACTCTTCGCGTATTGGGTGGGGCAAAACCAGATGCCTCCTCCGAACTCGCACAACACCAAGAAGAATCCCGCGCCATGTTGCGGCTCAATGCAATTGAAGATTCTGCTTACGAAAATCTCTGGAAGCAATTGGATGTTGCCTTCTTCTTGCGCCAAGATGCTGCTGATATTGCTTGGTTAACTCGCCATCTATTTGATAAGGTGGATAGCGAAACTCCGGTCGTACGCGCTCGTCTCTCCCCGGTTGGCGAAGGATTGCAGATTGCCGTCTATGTCAAAGACCAAGAAGATCTGTTCGCCAGAATTTGCGCCTACTTTGAACGTCATGGCTTCTCTATTTGGGATGCCCGCATTCATACAACAAAGCATGGCTATGCACTCGATACTTTCCAAATTTCAGGAAGCAACTTAGTAGATGAAGGTGGTAGCTACCGAGATCTGATTCAACTGGTTGAATACGAATTAACAGCTGCACTACAACATAACGACCCATTACCATCACCCAGTATGGGTCGCCTATCGAGGCAATCACGCACATTCCCAATTCAGCCACGCGTACATATGACTCCAGATGAGCGTGGTCATTACTATGCTCTATCGCTCTCAGCGAGTGATCGCACCGGCTTGCTTTATGCAATCTCTAGAGTCTTAGCTAGGCATCAAGTGTCCCTACACACCGCACGTATTAATACGCTAGGTGAGCGAGTCGAGGATGTATTTTTATTAGATGCGGCTAACTTGAGTAAGAACCCTAAGCTGCAGATCTTGTTGGAGACAGATTTGTTAGAGGCCTTAGGAGCTTAAGCCAAGAGTAGAAGCATGCTTGCTTCATCAATCACCGGAACGCCTAGCTCCTCTGCTTTAGTAAGCTTGCTTCCAGCATCGGTACCTGCAACTACATAGTCAGTTTTTTTGGAGACTGAGCCTGCTACTTTGGCACCCGCTTTTTCAAGCAAGTCTTTGGCTTCGTCTCTTGTCATGGTCGGGAATGTGCCTGTCAGTACAAAAGTTTTACCTGCGACTGCTGCGCTGATAACTTTTTCTTCTACAGAGAGTTGCATGCCTGATGCTAAGAGTTGCTCAATCACTTCACGGTTGTGAGCTTCTTCCATAAAGCTGGTGATGGAGTCTGCGACCACAGGACCAACATCTTTTACTGTCAGCAAGTCCTCGAGGCTGGCATCCATCAAAGCGTGCATAGATTGGTAGTGATTAGCTAAATCTTTGGCGGTAGTCTCACCTACGTGTCGTATACCCAATGCAAATATGAATCTGGCTAAGGTGGTATTTCTGGATTGATTGATTGCAGCAATGAGGTTATCAGCAGACTTCTCACCCATGCGCTCTAAATTAGCGATAGCCGTAAAGCCGAGGCGATAAAGATCAGCAGGCGTTCTGACTAGATTGTGATCAACCAACTGATCAACAATCTTCTCGCCCAAGCCTTCAATATCTAATGCACGTCTATGCGCAAAATGAATTAATGCCTGTTTACGTTGTGCGCCACAAAATAAGCCACCACTGCAACGGGCAATGGCTTCATCAGCTAAGCGCTCAATATGGGAATCACATACAGGGCAATTTGTTGGCATGACAAATTCTGTTGTACTTTCTGGTCGACGCTCTTTAAGCACCGAAACCACTTCTGGAATGACATCTCCTGCTCTTCTGACAGAAACGGTATCGCCAATACGGACATCTTTACGCTTAACTTCGTCTTCATTGTGCAAAGTGGCATTGGTAACAGTCACTCCGCCTACCTCGACGGGAGCAAGTCTTGCAACTGGTGTGATAGCACCAGTACGCCCAACTTGGACATCGATACCGAGTACAGTGGTTAAGGCTTCTTGCGCTGGAAACTTATGAGCCAAGGCAAAGCGTGGGGCTCTAGATACAAAGCCCAGCTTAGCCTGCTCTGCAAAGGAGTTGACCTTGTAGACCACACCATCAATGTCATAAGGCAAAGAATCGCGCTTTGCACCAACTTGGTTGTAGAAGGCCAAAATATCATCTACTGATTTGAGAACACGGCGTTCTGCGCAAACTGGTAAACCTAGTTTGACATAGGCATCCAAAAGTTGTTCGTGAGTGACTGGTAACCAGGACTGCGGCTCCAATGCGCCTAAGCCATAGGCAAAGAATGACAACGGTCTTTTGGCGGTGATCTTGGAATCTAGTTGCCGCAAACTTCCTGCTGCAGCATTACGGGGATTGGCAAACTCTTTCTCACCCTGGGCAGCAGCTTGTGCATTCATTTTCTGGAAATCTTTTAGATACATAAAGACTTCCCCGCGCACTTCTAATACTGCCGGGATATTATTACCTGTCAGCTTGAGTGGAATAGCCCGAATAGTTTTGATGTTGGCAGTGACATCTTCGCCACTGGCACCATCACCCCGAGTAGCAGCCCTTACTAAAGAGCCATGCTCGTAGCGCAGGGAGATTGCAAGGCCATCAAATTTAAGTTCACCTGCGTAATCTACATGATCCGCATGCAGACCTTCACGACAGCGACGATCAAAAGCAATTAACTCAGCATCTTCAAATGCATTATTCAAAGAAAGCATCGGTACTGCGTGAGTTACTGAATCGAATTCCTTCAGTGCGGCACCACCCACCCTTTGCGATAGTGAATCCTTTGTAATCCATTCAGGGTGCAAAGCCTCTATCTGAAGTAACTCACGATATAGGAGGTCGTACTCACTATCAGGAACTATTGGGTTATCAAGAACGTAGTAGGCATGCTCTAAGCGCGCTAGTTCAGCTTGTAACAATGCATAGCGATCCGCTAAATTTGTCGGATTAGGGGACGACAAGTGATTCCTCAGCTAAAAAGTCTGCTGGCAGCAGAGGATCCTGCAGGAACACCGTTTCTCTCGAGGTTTTCATATAAACCATCAAGGTGTTTACGAATGCTTTGAATAGAAATTTCAGACAAATTGATACCGTTGTCATCGACTAAGCGACCTTGAGCAATTTGTGCAATTTCAAGGCCCTCCGCAAGCATGCGCTCAAATGCTTTCTCATCAAAAGAAACTAAGGGCAGCTCTAGGAGTAAGGTAAGTTGCTGCACAGGCTTGCCGGGATTAAGGTCGCTACTGCTAAAAATAGGCGCTCGATTACTGAAGTACTCATAAGTGCGGCCACTGCGCGACAAGATAAATCCACGTTGACGCATCACAGAGTCAAGGCTAGCCCAAGGGTATGCTTCATCAAATAGCACATTGATACTCAATTGAATATCGCTTTCAGCAGCCATGAAATCCAAATCTTTAGCCTTATCCAACATCGTACTGACACTCGGCATGTCAATCTGAGAACCAAGCGTTAAGGCAAGCGCCTGAGCTCTAGAGCAAAAGTCAGACAACTCCAGCACGCCTATAGGCCCGCGACGACTTGCTAATTGAATAGCTAGTTGAAGCTCCGAATAAGAAGAGTCAGGCATAAGCAAACCCCATGCCTCAGAAGAATCATGATCCACATTCAAGCCCTCACACATCCAGCGTGCAGAAGATGGGGCAGATAAATCTTCCCAGGAATGCATTTCTTTCAGAATCTCTGACCCCATAATTGGCTGGGAAAAGCGCAAAGTAATAACGCAGTCTATTCTTGGATCTATCGAAAAGGCTGGCAATTCAGCCTTTGCTGGCAAGGAGCCTTCTTTAAAAACCGGTTCAATCTGTTCGCCAGGAATAGGGTCGGCAAAACCAGTTCCAAAAGTTGGTTCACGCGCACTTCGTTCGGCGGCGTAATACTCAACGCTCGCTTTTGCCTTACGCAGTGCGCGAGCATATTTAACATTCAAAATAGCCACTAATATTAGTATCAGAAGGCCGATAACAGCCAAAGCAAACTGCAAGTCAGACAAACCCAATGCTGTCATGATTTGCTCTAGATCCACTTAAGCTGCCTCCACCATCGATACTGCAGAAGAAATATCCACCGCCACAATACGCGATACCCCCTGCTCTTGCATGGTGACACCAATCAACTGATGAGCGATTTCCATAGTGATCTTGTTATGTGAAATGAATACAAACTGAGTCTTATCAGACATTTTGGCAACCATCTTCGAATAACGCAAGGTGTTCGCGTCATCCAATGGTGCATCAACCTCATCGAGTAAGCAGAACGGTGCGGGATTGAGGAGGAACAAGGAGAAGACCAAAGCGATTGCAGTTAAGGCCTTTTCACCTCCGGAGAGCAAGTAGATCGAACTATTCTTCTTGCCTGGAGGCTGAGCCATAACCTGAACACCAGCATCCAAGATCTCCTCACCAGTCATTACTAACTCCGCATGACCACCACCAAACAGCTCAGGGAATAGCTTGCCGAAATGGATATTGACCTGATCAAAAGTACCCTGCAAGAGATCACGGGTTTCTGCATCAATCTTGGCAATCGCATCCGTCAAAGTTTGCATTGCTTCATTTAAGTCAGCAGATTGGGCATCCAAGAACTGCTTACGCTCACGTGAACTAGAGAGCTCATCTAAGGCAGCCATATTGACTGGGCCTAAAGATTGAATCTCAGAATTGAGGCGATTGACTTCGGTTTGCAATGCCCCAACCTTGAGGTCTGGGCTAAAGCTGGCTTCTAATGAACTTAAGTCTGCTTCAGCGTCTGATAGCAAGGTCGCAAACTGCTCAAAGTTCAGACGGGCAGCCTGTTCTCGCAACTGTAAGTCAACTACTTTGTCACGCATAGGTTGAAGACTGCGTTCAATCTGCAAGCGCACTTCATCCGCTTCACGTAATTGATGCAACAGTGCATCTTGTTCTGTACGGGCATTTGCTAATGCGGCTTCGCGAGCACTGCGTGCCAGCAAAAGTCCCTGTAATTTATCTTGAGCCTCTTCATCACTCAGAGTTTCCAGCTCTTGCTCTGAGGTAGCCTGCTTATCCTGAATCTCCATGATCTGTACACGCGCAGTACTTTGATCACGCTGTAAGTCAGCAATCCGCTGCTGCAAAGAACGGGTTGCAAATGCAGCCTCTTGGGCAGACATCTCGGATGAGCGCAAAGATTCACGGAGACGATCGCGCTCTTGAGTCGCCAATTCCAGTTTTTCTTGCGCAATGGCGAGATTCTCTTGCAAGCCTTGCTTAGATTCTTCTGACTGAGCGAACTCATCAGAGGATTGCGCTTGAGTTTGGGTCAACTGCTCCATTTGCTGACGCAACTCGCTTAACTCACCCTGAATTTGCTCAGCGCGTTGGCTGTACTTTTCTTCAGCCTGAGTTAACTGCATTCTTTCTACTTCAAAGCCATGCACTTCTTGAACAGCATGCTCTGCGGCAATGCGGGTTTGCTCAGCAGCTTGATGGGCAGCTTGGTAATTGGCAACACATTGATCCAGCTCACCTTGCAACTCACTCTGAATTAACTTCTGTGCACGCAATTGCTTCTCAAGACCTTCCATCTCTTGAGCACGCGCCAACATGCCAGCTTGCTCAGAGTCTGCTGCATAAAGCTGCACACCCACACGGCTCACTAAGTGACCTTGCTGAGTAACGAAAGCACCACCAGCAGGTAACTTTTCACGGCGATGCAATGCATCTTCCAAGCTATTGGCAATATAAATATTATCTAACCACTCCTGCAATACAGCAGCTACGCGTGGTGCGCCTGCACTTTGGACGCGGGTCAATAGTGCAATGAAATCTGCTGGAACGGCAGTGTGCGCAGGAGAAATGTCTTCTGTGAGCAAAATCGCTAAACGACTTGGAGGCGCATCATTCGCTAAGGCTAAAGTTTCTTGAACGCTCTTGGCTGTAACAGCAGCTAAGCGCTCGCGCAAGACGGACTCTAAAGCGGCTTCCCAACCACTCTCGACTTTAAGCTCTTGCCATAAACGCTTGCTCTCTTTTAAACCTTTGCTCTCAAGCCATGGACCAATTTTGCCTTGAGCTTGAACGCTGGCTTGCAAGGCAGTCAGTGCAGTTAATTTAGCTTCGGTTTGTGCCAACTCTTGGTTAGCAGATTGAATCTGTTGTTGTGCGATATTACGAGCCTCATCGGCAGCAGGCACACGTTGTTGTGCCTCACCTGCTTTTTGTCTCGCTTCATCCACTTTGCGTTGCGCCATCGCATGACGATCAATTGCCATTTGTAATGCTTCGGCATCAGGTCTGCGCATACCTGCGAGCTCAGCTTCAAGACGGGTATCGCGCCCCTTGAGCTCTTCTACTTGTGAGGTGATGGCTTTCACACGCTCGCCTAAACTGGCTAAGCGCTGGTCAATCGTAGCTAAGTTCTCGCGCGCATCATTGAGTTCGCGTACATGAACTTGATAGGCTTCTTCGCGTGCTGGCATTTGCTCTTGCAAGCCAGATAAGTCCGCCATTAATGTTTGTTCTTTTTCCGCAGCCAAGCTGAGCTCATGCTCGGCAGAGCGTTGCGCTTGAGCGGCATCAGTTTCTTGAACAGTCCAACGTTGCAGTTGAGCTTGTAAATCTTGGGATTGTTGTTGCAGGCGCTGGCGCGCTTCTTGCACGTAACGAATCTGGGACTCAACTTGACTCACATCAGCATTGGTTTGATACAAATCGCCTTGAGCTTGAGAAACCTGATCTTGCAATGCGTACTGCTCAGTGCGCATTGTCTCGAGCTCAGTCTCCACATGACGCATTTTGGCAGTCTGCTCTTCCAAGCTGACTTGTGTGTCACGAATACCGTTGGCATGACGCTCTTGCTCCTTGCCAGCTTCGGTCTGACGTACAAACCAGAGTAACTGCTGTTGCGACTTCATTGCAGTAGATAATTCAGCATGGCGCTCAGCAACAGTGGCCTGCTTCTCTAGACGTATAACCTGCTGATCAAGCTCACGCAAAATATCTTCTACGCGAACCAAGTTTTCTTTTGTATCTTCAAGGCGGGAGGCGGTTTCTTTACGACGCTCCTTGTATTTGGAAACACCAGCTGCTTCTTCTAAGAAAACACGTAACTCTTCTGGCTTTGCTTCTAAGATGCGGTTGATGGTTCCCTGCCCAATAATGGCATAACCTCTAGGACCCATACCGGTGCCCAAGAAAATATCTTGAATGTCCTTACGTCGCACAACTTGATTGTTGACGTAATAACTAGAATTACCATCACGTGTCAAAACGCGTTTAATACCTAATTCTGTAAAAGCACTCCACTGACCTTGAGCGCGCCCTTCAGAGTTATCAAAAATGAGTTCGACGCTGGCACGACCCGACGGTTTACGCAAACCAGAGCCATTAAAAATGACGTCTTGCATGGATTCACCACGCAATTCACTGGCGCGAGACTCACCCAAAACCCAACGCACGGCGTCAATGATGTTCGACTTTCCGCAACCATTAGGACCCACAACACCGATCAATTGACCTGGCATTTCAAAATGGGTTGGATCGACGAAGGACTTAAAGCCGGAAAGTTTGATGGATTTCAGTTGCACGGCGTACTTTGCAGGGAAAAAGGGGGTTCAAATAAGGGGGTAAAAATTATTACTAAAGTGGGAAGATGATAGCAAGCTTAAGGCTCCCCACACGGGTTTTTGCCCCACCGATATAATGATCAATCTATATCCAGGGACAAAATCCCTTAACAATCTGATAGTTAACTAAAAAGCATGAGCAAATCACCACAAAGCATCATCGATCAAGCCTGGGAAAACCGCGCAAACCTGTCTCCTGAGGCCGTTTCTGGAGAAATCCGCAATGCCGTGAACGCCGTTCTCGAGGGCCTTAATACAGGCAGTATTCGCGTTGCTGAGCGCCTCAGCGTTGGCAAATGGGAAGTAAACCAGTGGGTCAAAAAGGCGGTTTTACTGTCTTTCCGCTTGGAAGATAACAAACCTATGGGTGCTGGTGGCTATACCCAGTTCTACGATAAGGTGCCGAGCAAGTTTGAGAACTACACTGCAGAAGACTTCGCCAATGGCGGTTTCCGTGTTGTTCCCCCTGCAATGGCTCGCCGAGGCTCATTTATTGGCAAAAATGCCGTTTTAATGCCTTCCTACGTCAATATTGGCGCTTATGTCGGCGAAGGCACTATGGTTGATACTTGGGCAACCGTAGGGTCATGTGCCCAAATCGGTAAAAACGTGCATCTCTCTGGTGGTGTCGGTATTGGTGGCGTTTTGGAACCAATTCAAGCAGGTCCAGTGATTATTGAAGATAACTGCTTTATTGGCGCCCGCTCTGAGGTCGTTGAAGGCGTGGTTATTGAAGAAAATGCTGTTCTCTCAATGGGTGTTTATATTGGTCAAAGCACCAAAATCTACGACCGCGAAACCGGTGAGATCCATTACGGCCGTGTACCAGCAGGTTCTGTTGTGGTGCCAGGCTCCCTTCCTTCCGCTTGTGGAAAGTACAGCCTGTACGCTGCAATCATCGTAAAGAAGGTGGATGCTCAAACTAGAGCTAAGACTGCGATTAACGAATTGTTACGTGATTAAGTCTTAAAGCTAAATATATGAGTGCCACCCTAGAGTTAACTGAAGCCCTCATCTCTTGCCGCTCGGTCACCCCGGCGGACGGAGGCTGTCAGGATCTCATTGCCAAACGCCTTCAAGCCATTGGTTTTCACACAGAGAGCGTAGTGAGTGGTCCCGAGAATTTTCAGGTTACCAATTTGTGGGCAATCAAAAAAGGTGTGTCTGGAGATCAAGGTAAGGTCTTAGTGTTTGCTGGCCATACTGATGTTGTGCCAACTGGCCCACTAGAGAAGTGGACCAATGATCCGTTTACCCCAACCATTAGAGATGGCATGCTTTACGGTCGTGGGGCTGCGGATATGAAAACCTCTCTTGCAGGATTTGTGGTCGCCACCGAAGAGTTTGTCATCACCCACCCTGATCACAAAGGTACGATTGCTTTTTTGATTACAAGCGATGAAGAAGGTCCCGCCAATGACGGCACTGTCATTATGTGCGAGCGCTTGCAAAAACAAGGTCAGCGTTTAGATTACTGCGTGATTGGTGAGCCAACTTCAGTTGATCAACTCGGTGACATGATTAAAAATGGTCGCCGCGGATCACTCTCCGGCAAACTTCGGGTTAAGGGTATTCAGGCGCACATCGCCTACCCTCACCTAGGTAAAAATCCAATTCATCTTTCAGCTCCTGCAATTCAAGCGCTAGTTGAGACTGAGTGGGATAAAGGTAACCAGTATTTCCAGCCTACGAGCTTTCAGATTTCGAATATTCATGCAGGTACTGGTGCGAACAACGTCATTCCCGGCGAGCTAGCGATTGATTTCAACTTCCGCTTCTCCACTGAGAGTAAGCCAGAGGAATTGTGTAGCCGCCTAGAAGGAATTCTCAAAGCCGCAGGTCTCGATTTTGAAATTGATTGGGTCTTAGGTGGCAGCCCATTTATTACTGGTGATGGCGCTCTTGCTGGCGCCATACGTAAAGCCATTAAAGCCGAAACCAAAATTGATACAGAACTCTCCACTACTGGCGGCACAAGTGATGGTCGCTTTATTGCGAAGATCTGCAAAGAAGTTGTCGAATTTGGCCCGCTCAATGCGACCAGCCACAAGATTGATGAGTGCGTGATTGTGGATGATGTTGTGCCGCTCAAAAATATCTATCGCAAGACACTCGAGCAACTGGTTGCTTGAGACTGTTTAATCAATTACTTTTCTTATAAACATTCCTCATGGACCCTGCGCCCCAGCAATCTCTGACGCTCGATCAATGTATTGATCAGATTGCACAAGAATTAGAAATGGCAGATTTGCATTATGGTCATGGTGCTATTGATGCGCAAAGTGAAGCTCTCTGGATTGCCAGTAAACAACTTAACTTAAGTCCTGCAGATGCGCTGGATCACTTAGAGCAAGTGATGAGTGCCGAGCAAATTACTCAGGCACTTGAAGTGACACAAACCCGCATCTCCACACGTAAGCCATTGGCTTATATCTTAGGTGAAGCCTGGTTAATGGGTGTACCTTTTTTCTCTAGCGAGCAAAGCATTGTTCCCCGCTCTTGGATAGCCGAGCTCATCGTAGATGGTTCACTAGGGCCCTGGCTGCCTGCTGATGGCAAAGCGCTCGATCTTTGCACTGGCAATGGCTCTTTAGCAATTTTGTTAGCCTTAACTTGTCCCGACATTCATGTAAGCGCCTGTGACATTAGTTTGCCTGCATTAGCAGTGGCGTCTCGCAATCTCGATCGTCATAGCCTGACTTCACAGATAGAGCTTTTTGAGGGTGATCTCTGGGATGCGCTTCCAGAACCTCATGAAGATAATCTCTTTGATCTCATCATTTGTAATCCGCCTTACGTTAATGCAAATTCGATGAATGTCCTGCCCGCTGAATACCATGCGGAGCCTGCTCTTGCATTGGCAGGTGGTGATGATGGCATGGATCTGATTCGGAAGATTATTGCTGCCGCACCAGACTATCTATCTGAACGTGGCGCTATTCTGATTGAGATTGGCAATGAGTATGAGTACTTTAAAAAAGCCTTCCCTCAAATCCCGGTCATTTGGATGGAGGTATCTGCAGGGGACGAGCAAGTACTTCTTATTCAAGCGGAAGACTTGCGCTAAATTATGATTGCTTTAACTGAGCTCTGCTGCTGCAGAGATAGCCTGATCAATACGCTCTACCGGAATCACCCTTAATCCTGGGATCTTTGTCTTCGGCATATTAGCCTTCGGAATAATGGCTACAGTAAAGCCCAGCTTCGCTGCCTCTTTCAGACGCTCTTGACCACGTGGGCATGGACGAATCTCTCCCGCCAAACCAACCTCACCAAATACGATCAACTCTTTAGGCAAGGCCTTATTACGAATCGAAGACTGAATTGCCAATAGCACTGCTAAGTCTGCTGCTGGCTCTGAGATCTTCACACCACCTACTGCATTTAAGAAGACATCTTGATCGAAGCAGGCAACACCAGCGTGACGATGCAGTACTGCTAAGAGCATGGCTAAACGCGCTTGCTCCAAACCAACTGCCAAGCGACGAGGATTTGGAATATGCGCAGTATCTACTAGTGCCTGAATTTCTACCAAGAGTGGGCGACTACCCTCTTGTGTAACCAATACGCAGGCACCCGGAACCATCTCCGCATGCTGTGAAAGAAAAATAGCTGAAGGGTTAGCAACGCCACGCAGACCTTTTTCAGTCATCGCAAATACACCGAGCTCATTGACTGCGCCAAAACGGTTTTTAATCGAGCGTACCAATCTAAATGAGGAATGGGTATCACCCTCAAAATACAAGACGGTATCCACAATGTGCTCGAGCACACGAGGGCCAGCTAAATGTCCATCTTTAGTCACGTGCCCCACCATCAAGACGCAAATACCACTAGATTTAGCAGCCCTGGTTAACTGGGCCGCACACTCTCGCACTTGAGCAACCGAACCAGGAGCTGAGCTGAGTACCTCTGAATACAAAGTCTGAATCGAATCCACCACTAAGACCTGTGGCTTCACGGTATCCATAATGGATAAGAGCTTTTCTAACTGAATCTCAGCGAGCACTTCTAATTGTGGCGCATCGAGTGCAATGCGTTTTGCACGTAATGCAATTTGCGCCGCAGACTCCTCACCACTACTGTAAAGAACGTTCATACCTGCAGCACTCATCTCAGCGAGGGCTTGAAGCAAGAGGGTGGATTTACCAATCCCAGGATCGCCGCCCAACAGAACCACGCCACCGGGAACTAATCCGCCACCTAATACGCGATCAAACTCTTCTACACCAGTGCTAAAGCGTGGGAGATCTTCAGCAGAAATAGCGGATAGTTTTTGACGGGGGAGCGACTGCGCCAAACCCTGAAAGCGGGTATTTGAGCTGACCTCAGGAACACCTTCTTCCAAGGTATTCCATGCCTGGCATGAGGGGCACTGACCTTGCCATTTGGCAGAGGTCCCGCCGCATGACTGACAGATATAGATTGTTTTTATTTTAGCCAAAGGATTAATCGAGCTGAGTGCCCGCTTTATTTTCTTGAGCACGCTTAGGCGCATCTTTGCGACGTTGCTCTAGGTCTGCCGCACGAGCAGCAGCAGCTTTTTGCTTCTCTTCAAATTCTTTTTGATTGGCTGAACGCTCAGCCGCTTTTTCAGCAGAAGCACGTTCAGCAATCTTGGTGGCATCGCGTTGATCTTTAATACTGGCGCGTAACTTACGCTGCACTTCATGTAACTCTACTTCTTGCACACGAATCGGATCGATTTCTTTACGATAAAGCGCACGTGAATCTTTTAGGCAGTCATTAACCCAATATTTTTGATAGCACTCTGAATTGGTTTTATCCCAGCGATACTTAGCCCAATCCCGTTGCAACTCGAGATCACGTTCAATCTTATCTAACTGCTCTAACTGAGCCTCTTCTGCAGGGGTTGCAAGCGTCAGGGTGCTGAAGGAGCAAATCAACAAGAAAGCTCCAAAGAAGCGCAAAGAAAGTGGCCTGATCAAATCTCTACCTTTGCACCGAGTTCAACCAAACGATTGGTAGGAATTTTAAAGAAGTCCGATGGCTTGGCTGCGTTTTGCATCATCCAACCAAACAGTTTCTCTCTCCATAAGGCCATCCCCGGATTTGCCGACGGGACAATAGTGTCTCGAGAAACAAAGAAAGAGGTATCCATGACATTAAATTCAATGTTTTCTTGCTTTTGAATTAACTCCAGTACCTTATTGATATCTGGAGATTCTTTAAAGCCATGTACCGCTCTCACCAAATAAATACCGCCCCCAAAGTCCTTCATCGTAATGCGCTCACTATCATTAACATAGGGCACATCCCAAGTACTCAATTTGACAAAAAAGATACGCTCATGCATCACACGATTGTGTTTTAGATTATGCAACATCGCGATTGGTACAAAATCGACGTGAGCCGTCAGAAAAATAGCAGTACCCTCGACACGATGAGGTGGGTGGGCTAATAGACTAGAAACAAAGGCTTGCAAAGGAATAGCGCCCTCTTCTACTTTAGTGCGCAATAACTTACGCCCACGATACCAAGTAATTAAACAAGTGAAAATGATGAGGCCTAGAAATAATGGGTACCAGCCGCCATCTTTGATCTTAATTAAATTGGCTGACCAAAAAGCAAAATCTAAAGCAAAGAAGATGGCTGTTAAACAAAGCACCAGGAAAATGTTCATTTTCCACTCACGATACATCACCACTCCCAACAAAATTGCAGTAATCATCATGGTAGATGTCACAGAAATTCCATAAGCAGCTGCTAAATTTACTGATTCTCTAAATTCAATAATGGTAACAACCACCATGAATAAGAGGGCCCAATTCACCACGGGAATATAGATTTGTCCCTGCTCTGAATCAGAGGTGTGCATGATGGTCATGCGCGGCATAAAACCAAGCAATATAGCTTGACTCACCAAAGAGTAAGCGCCTGAAATCACCGCTTGCGATGCAATGACTGTAGCTGCAGTAGCAAGACCAACAACAGGCCATAAAGCCCAATCGGGAACCATTAAATAAAATGGGTTAGAGGCAGCCTCTGGATTGGATAACAAGAGTGCGCCTTGTCCTAAGTAATTAATTAAAAGGCTAGGCAAGACGATAATGAGCCAAGCATATCGGACAGGGTTTCTTCCGAAGTGGCCCATGTCTAAGTAGAGCGCTTCAACACCAGTAACAACCAAGACGACAGCGCCCATCACAATATAGGCAGTGGTTGGATGATCTAGCACAAACTGCACCGCATACATTGGATTAATTGCGCCGATGATTTGCGGCGCTGCGCCAATATTAATGACACCCAATACAGCCAGAGTGATAAACCAAGTGAGTGTGACCGGGCCAAATAGATTACCAACAGCCGCCGTGCCATATTTTTGAATCAAGAATAGGGCAACCAAGATTGTTAAGGAAATGGGGATGATAAATTTATGCAGCCCAGGCGCTGCAATTTCGATACCCTCAACAGCAGATAACACTGAAATTGCTGGAGTAATCACAGATTCTCCCAAGAGCATACAAGCTCCGAGCATTCCTAAAATCATTAAAAAGAAATAACTCTTCGATTTACTATCAAATGATCTTAGCGCCAAAGCCATCAGAGATAAAACGCCACCCTCACCTTTGTTGTCGGCTCGCATCACAAATAAAACATACTTAAAGGTCACCACCAAAATTAATGACCAGATCATCATTGCGATCACACCAAATAATGCCTCTGGCGAAAACGGGATGCCGTGCTTAGGATCAAAACATTCTTTGAGAGCGTACAAAGGACTAGTGCCAATATCACCAAACACTACGCCAATTGCGGCAAGCATCATCGTCGCAAGACCTTTTTTATGGCCGTTGTGATCGTCATGCAGATCAACTGGCTTTAATAAAGTCGAATTCGAAAATTCAGGGTTGCTAATTGACATTTGAAAGCCCTTAGTGAATGTTGCGTGGCAATATGTTACTCCTTATGCATGCTGACTCTACAGTCTTTTTTCAATGAAAAAATAGCCTTCTCAAGTGCGATTTCCATGAATAGCTCGACAGAGGTGGTCAAAAAATGGTAGAATCACAGCTTCAGACGCGGGGTGGAGCAGTCTGGCAGCTCGTCGGGCTCATAACCCGAAGGTCGTAGGTTCAAATCCTGCCCCCGCAACCAAACAAGTAGAGGGCTTTGAAGGCGATTATGTCTTTAAAGCCTTTTTGCTTTTCTAGGTCATGTATTGGCCAGCATTAAGATCTCAAGGAATTTAACTCATCAAGCAGTTAGCGCCAAATGCGCAATGAATGCAGATCTGTTTTCTCCAGCCTTTTTTGCTTTTGCATCCAACCTAGCCAAAACCTTTTTTGGCAGAGTGATATTTATTCTCTCAATTTCATCCGAAAGCAATGCTGGATCAATTTCTACAATTGCCCAAGCCCAGCCCTTAAATTCTTTTTTCTTTTGCAGCTCTCTTAAGGAGCTAGGCTTTGGTATTACTTGGCCCCCATCCAAAGCCATCTCAATCCAAAGCTCTATAGCCTCTTTGGCCTGATCTATTGCTTCATCAAGACCGCCATCAGCAGCAGAAAAACAACCAGGCAAATCTGGAACAACAACTCCCCATGCGTTTTTCTCACTTCCTGGCTCAATCGCTATTGGATATTTCATCTAAGACCCCTCTTTTAATCTGGCTTGTTTCAGTATTTTTTCTATCAACCCCATACCTAAGTCTTTTCTTGGTTGCGGGATGCAGACATGGCCAGACTTTGTTTTATGAGTAAATATGTGATGCGATCCTTTTGTTCTGCTTAATACCCATCCATCACCCTTCAAAAGCTCAATTAGCTTTTTGCTATGCATCTATCTCCCTTATATTATACACACCATACACACCAAAGTTTCTCTATCGCGCCTCTCGATGCCATAGCCGCTTTCTATCCTGTCGCCAAAATCGAGGCTCAGTCTGCTTACGCTCTGATTGAGCTGGAAATTCCCAAACCTGTGCACCAGAAGTTGGTGTTTGATAAAACGGAATATTCATACTTTGGTATCGGGCGGTGACTGTAGGATGTGGATGGCCGTATCGGTTGCGATACCCGTTTTGAGCAAATGCTTCATCAGGACTGAGCGATGTTAAGAGCTCTTGAGAAGAGGATGTTTTGCTACCGTGGTGTGGCGCCATGAATATCAAATACTTATCCTTTAAATGATTGATGGCTTTTTGGGTTAAGCGCTCAGTGATTTCAGTCTCACCCCGCTTTTCTACATCGCCCGTCAACCAAAATGAGGTGGTTTGATTCCGAACTTCCAGAACGCAACTGACTTCATTGGGCTTTCTAGGGTGCTGATCCTCAAAGACTGTCTGCTCATGCGGATGCCAAATATAAAAGTCCACTCCATCCCATGACCATTGCTGACGAAAGCGACAGGGAATAGCGGGTATTTTCCTTGCTTCTAAATTGGCGAGCAATGGATTGGTGCTTGGAAGAGACCCCATCATGGAGTCGAAGTTGATTTCTTTCAGCAGAGTTGCGGCGCCTCCAATGTGGTCGCTATCACTATGGCTAATTACCATGCGATCAATGTGATTGATCCCTCTTCCCCTCAAATACGGTAGGATGATTCTTTGGCCCGCATTATCCTTTCCCTGAATAGGTCCGGTGTCGTATAGCAGTCGTTTTGTTTTAGTTTCGATTAGGACTGCCGTACCTTGACCTATATCTAGTACCGTCGCGCGGAACTCGCCTTTTCCCAAATGACTATTAGTCAGCGGCTGAATAAATAGAGTTGCGCACAACACGAGACCCATCACTCTCGACACCCAAGCCTCTTGTATAGACCCAGGACGAATCGCTATAGTGATTCCGATAGTGGATAAGGCTATTGCCCACCAGGCTGGCTGGCTAGACCAAGCGATTGACCATTTCCAATTAGCCATCCATGCAAGCATGATTGCCAAGTAGTCCATCGTGGCATGTGCTGGTATCAATAAGCACTTACCAATGAAATCAGGCAATAAGGCGCCAGCAATAGCTAGGGGAGTCACTATATAACTCACCACAGGAATAGCAATAGCATTTGCAAGTGGCGATACGATTGAGACTTGATAAAACCAGAATAAGGTTAAGGGTAGAAGTGCAATGGTGACAACCGCTTGAACCCGGCATGCTTCACGAAGCGCCTGAATCACTCTATCTTTCCAATAACCCTCCAACTCTCTACCGGTAGGTAAGCCCAATAAGCCATCAGAATCCTGCATGGCATACAAAATCGCAGCTACCGCTCCAAAAGAAAGCCAGAAACCCGGCGTATAGGGCGCCATCGGATCAATGACTAGAACAAAAAATAGGGCCCACCACCAGATATCAAATGAGCGAGGATTTCTGCCGGACCATAAGGCAAAGGCAACCACCCCAACCATATACATCGTTCGCTGCGCCGGAATCTGAAAGCCTGCCAACCACGCATATACGAAGGCTGTCAAAAATCCTACTGCAGCAGCGACCTTGCCAACCGGAACCCAAAGTGGAAGTGTTTTACGACGCCAGAGAAATGTTGCGAGCATGGCACCAAATCCAGCCAACATCGTGACATGAAGACCCGATATAGAGATGAGATGTCCGATTCCAGTAGCATTAAATACACGCCAATCTTCTTGGTCGATTGCATTTTGATCTCCCATCACTAAGGCAGCAATTACTCCGCCATAACGAGCATCTTTTGGCAGTAAGCGCTGAATCTTTTGCCTTAACTTCCAACGCTGATACTCCATGGCTAGAGCAAATTCGGTAAAGGCAATGTCCTTCTCAAGAATTAATTGTCCTGACCTAACTGATCCGCTTGCACCAAAGTCTTGATGGAAGGCCCAGCGCTCAAAATCAAAAGTGTGGGGATTGAGAGATCCATAAGGTCTTTTGATTTTGACCTTCAATTCCCAGCGCTGACCCGGAATGACTTCGGGCACATCCTGAGGATTACGCCATGCAGGCTGCCAACTTAAATAGACCTGCGGAGGAAATGTTTCAATCCTTTCGCGCCCCAAAAATGCCTGATCTACCTCAAAAGAAAACTTTGCACCACTGGAAGCACTCTGGGGTAAGGCATTGACCCTACCCTTCAGCATAAGGTCTTTACCCTCATGCTCTATGGATAGGATATTGCTTAAACGATCCTGTGAGTAATGGGCATTCCAAGCAAATCCCAAGGTGCAAAAACAAACTGCCAGTAATAGGACGCTTGCATAGCGATATTGGATCAATGAGCGATTGAGGTAAAAACCCAATAGAGAAACGATGATGATCGTAGTACACATCCAACGCCAATGCTCTGGCACAGTAGGTAAAAATAGAAGTAGCGATCCCCCGGCGATAAACGCCGCAATATTGATACGCAAGTTCTTAAGAGGTAGGGAGTAGGTCTGGGTTGTCAGTCATTAAGGATGACCAACGGGGTAATGCTTGCATGGCGTTTTGCCAAACTGCTTTTGAAAATACTTCTTCACTGATTCCACGAATGTCTGACAATTGGCTAGCGATTCTGGGAAGCAAAGCAGGTTCATTGAACTTGCCGCCCTCCTCTTTTAACCAGGCTGGCGGAATGTCAGGAGAATCAGTTTCAGTAACAATGCTTTCTAAAGGCAGCTCTTTTAAGAGACGGCGAATCTGTAACGCTCGATCGTAGGTTGCCGCTCCACCAAAGCCCAACTTAAATCCCAATTCAATAAATTGCTCGGCCTGCTGATGACTACCATTAAAGGCATGCGCAATACCGCTAGGAACTGTTCTCTTACGGAGCGCTTTCAGAATGGCATCCTGTGAACGGCGCACATGCAAAATCACTGGCAATTGAAATTGCTGTGCCAAATCCAATTGTTTATGAAAGAAAAATTCTTGACGCTGAGGATCGAGTCCCTCAACAAAATAATCCAAGCCAATCTCACCAATACCTACAAATTGAGGATCATCTAATGATTGCTCAATTTGCTCTTTAAGAACATCGATATCGCTATCTAGCGCTCGATTAATGTAAAGCGGATGAATGCCTAGCGTATAGACTAATCCCGAGATTTTATTGCCGTACTGGCTTGCTAAATGTTTAGCTGGCACCCAATCAGAGGCCTGAACCGTAGGTAGCAAAATAGCTTTAACACCTTTATCGGCCGCACTTGAAATAATCTCTGGAAGAGTATCTTTGAACTCCGGAGCATCTACATGGCAATGGGTATCCACCCATGCAAGGTCTGTATTCACTTCGCTCATTGTGCGAAGGTCTTTAATACTCCGCGCTCTAAATGCAAAATCCGGTCACAACGTTTCGCGCGAATAGGATCATGGGTCACAATCACAAAAGCAGTGCCCTGCTCACGAGCAATATCTAACATTAAGTCAAATACACCGTCGGCTGTTTCAGTATCGAGATTACCCGTCGGCTCATCCGCTAGAACACAAGAAGGGCTGCCAACTAGCGCACGGGCAACTGCAACACGTTGACGCTCACCACCAGACAGTTCGCCTGGTGTGTGCTGAACACGCTTTGCTAGACCAACCGCATTCAACATCACACTCGCTCGTTCCATGGACTCTTCATTACTCAAGCCACGAATACGTAAAGGCAAGGCGACATTTTCAACCGCACTGAATTCATCCAAAAGATGGTGGAATTGATAAATAAAACCCAGATTGTGATTGCGTAGTTGATCTAATTTACTTACCGACAATTTGTGGAGATTCTGCCCAGCAAGCATGACAGTACCTGCACTAGGGCTGTCTAAGCCACCCAATAGATGCAGTAAGGTACTTTTACCCGAACCAGAAGATCCTACGATGGCAACCTTCTCAGAAGCGCTTACCTGTAAATCAATTTCCTTCAGGACATCAACTGCAGTAGGTCCTTTGCCATAGGTCTTTGCTAAACCCGATGCACTCAGAATAATTTGATTGGAATTACTCATAGCGCAATGCCTCCGCAGGCTGAACCTGGGCGGCTCGTCGACTAGGGTACAGCGTAGCCAATACAGAAAGGCCAAAAGCCATTAGGCCAACAGTGAGGACATCAGACAAACGAACGTCCGATGGCAACTCACTAATAAAGTAGACATCGCGTGGCAAGAAACGCACGCGGAAGATGGCTTCAATTGCAGGAACAATCACATCGATGTTTAACGCTATTAGGAGACCCAAGCCGACACCAGCTAAAGAGCCTAGCAGGCCAATTGCCAAACCTTGCACCAAGAAGATTCGCTGAATGAGTCCAGGACTTGCGCCCATCGTTCTTAAGATCGCAATATCAGCTTGCTTCTCATTTACCGTCATCACTAAGGTAGATACCAAATTAAAAGCAGCTACTGCAATAATCAAGGTCAAAATGATGAACATCATCTTGCGTTCAGTTTGAACAGCAGCAAACCAATTTCGATTGGAGCGCGACCAGTCACTCACCCACAACGCCTGTGGCACAACTTGAGCTAATTCAGAAGCTATCTCTGGTGCACGCTGCATATCATCGACCTTCACGCGCAAGCCAGATGGGTCTTGCAAGCGCAGTAAAGCGGCAGCATCCCTCCAATGCATGATGGCTAAAGAGCTGTCGTATTCATAATGACCACTATCCACGATGCCGACGACTTGTAGCGTCCGCATTCTGGGCATGGCACCTGCTGGAGTGAGATCACTCTCTGGCACTATTAAATTCACGCGATCGCCAAGGCGAGCACCAACCATATTGGCAAGCTGTGCGCCTAAGGCAACCCCAAAGGTGCCTGGTTTTAAATCATCGATGCTGCCGGTAACAAACTGCTTGGGCAAATCAGAGACCTTACCTTCTTCACTTGGCAGCACTCCCCGAATAGATACGCCACGCATCACATTCTCGCGACTGAGCAAACCTTGCGAGCTGACCATCGGAGCGACACCCACAACGTGGGGCTGGGCAGCCACCTTGAGTGCAATCGGCTCCCAATTAGCCAAACCATCTGGGGCGGTAATTTCAACATGGGAAAGGACGGACAACATACGGTCGCGCACTTCCTTCTGAAAGCCATTCATGACTGAGAGCACCACAATCAGGGCGGCAACGCCCAAAGCGATGCCTGCAGTGGAGATTCCAGAAATAAAAGACAGAAAGCCATCACGCTTACCTACCGTCTTGCGACGCTTGGATCGGGTATAGCGCAGGCCAATTTCTAGCTCAATAGGAAGTCTCAACATGCTTACAGTTTAGTGAATTAAACGAGCAAACCAATGGATTCTGTAAATGCCACCTAAAATCAGGGGAATGACTGCTCATTTAACCTCCCAAACAAGTACTTCGCAACGCTTTACCCTGATGGTATCGGGGGAGGATGCTATTAGCGCTGGATTAGAGCGTGATACCCCGCCCAGCGGACTTCCGCAAGAGCGCTTTCTACTGGGTGATCAACTGCCAATTGCCCCAGTATTGCTATTGGGTCAAAGCGATCTAGCAGTGAATCCAAATGAAGTGATTGCCTGTCTTCAACCAGTCCACCTTCATGCCACCCGGGATCATTTAATCCTGATGGCTCAAAGTCAGATTGATTTGACAGAAAATGAATCTGCTAGCTTGCTACAAGTTGCCCTCCCCTTCATCGAGGAAGATTTTAGAAACAAGGTGTTATTCCAAGGTCAGCGTGATTGGTTTATTTCAGCCGGTCCATTTGCTAGTCTTGCAACGCACTCTATTGATCAAGCGCATGGTCGCAATATTGATTGGTGGATGCCGCGCGATACAAACGTAACTGGAGTTGCTAAGCTCTGGCGCAAACTCCAAAATGAAATTCAGATGCTCTGGCATATTGATTCTGTCAATCAGGAGCGTGAACAACGTGGATACCCCAGTATCAACTCCTTATGGATTAGCGGTATCGGTAAACTGGCTAATATTCAGACTCCTCCATTGCTGGAGAATGTAGACCAGATTTATGGAGATCACCCCCTCTTAGCTGGGCTAGCTAAATATCTTTCAATCCCTCAACAGCGTGAAATTGATTTCTCAAATCTGCAAAATACCTTTGCATGGATTGATCGCCCCGAGAGCATTTGGGGTAACTTGAGAAAAGCGCTTTTAAGTAAAGAGTTAGATGAAATCGAAGTGATCGATTTTCCCAAAGGTCAAACTCGCCACCGAATCTTCACAGCCAAAGACTTAAATAAAAAATCATGGGCTTTCTGGAAAAAATCAGAACCCTTAACCTGGCAAGAAATCATTTCAGTATGAGTCTTTTTTCTCAGCGCCCCTTCTCTGATCGCACGGCTAGCTGGCTACAGCAAAGTGGTCTGCACCCATTATTAGCGAGGCTGTATGCAGCTCGTGGTATTGATAAACCAGAGGAACTTTCTTTAGATCTGAAGCAACTACTCTCACCAGTAGAGCTAAAAAACTGCATCAGTACTGCCGCCTTACTGGCCGATATTTTGGAGCGTAAAGAATCCATGCTGGTAGTAGCAGACTATGACTGTGATGGCGCCACAGCATGTGCTGTTGCTCTGCGTGGATTGAAGATGTTGGGTGGGCCAGATACGCCCATTCAGTTTTTGGTGCCCAATCGTTTTACGATGGGCTACGGACTAACTCCAGAGGTGGTTGATCTTGCCGCTCAACAAAACCCCAAACCCAAATATCTCATTACAGTCGATAACGGCATCGCCAGTGAAGCTGGGGTAGACCGAGCTCGCGAGCTAGGAATGGAAGTCATTGTTACTGACCACCATCTGCCGGGAGATCGACTACCCAAAGCCACTGCAATAGTTAATCCCAATCAACCAGGTTGCAGCTTCCCCAGCAAAGCACTTGCTGGTGTGGGTGTGATGTTCTATTTATTAGTTGCCCTACGAGCAGAACTTCGCAAGCGTGGAAAATTTACTGCTGAGACTCAACCTAAGATTGAGAGTCTATTGGATCTCGTGGCCTTAGGTACCGTAGCGGATGTGGCACAGCTTGATCGCAATAATCGTATCTTGGTTTCTAATGGTCTCAAACGCATTCGAACAGGCGTATCGCAAGCTGGTATTCAGGCGCTATTCCAGGCGGCTGTTCGCGATCCTCGCAAGGCCAATACTTTTGACTTGGGTTTTGCTATAGGGCCTCGCTTAAACGCAGCAGGACGTCTAGCGGACATGACTTTAGGCATTCGCTTATTGATTTGCGATCAGCCCGAAGAAGCCATTGAGTTAGCTTACGAACTTGATCGCATTAATCGCGAGCGGCGTGTGATTGAAGGCGGTATGCAAGAAGCTGCTCTCGCCCATCTCGCTGAAGATCAACTAGCAGGCACTATGGCAGAGCGTTCCAGTATCTGCCTCTGGAATGCAGAGTGGCATCAGGGAGTAGTTGGCATCGTTGCCTCGCGCCTGAAAGAACGATTTAATCGTCCCGCAATTGTCTTTGCTCCAGCTGATGGCGCTGGCGGTGAGGAGTTGCGCGGCTCTGGTAGATCATTAACAGGCTTTCATCTACGTGATGCCTTGGATATTGTTTCTAAGCGTGAGCCTGGATTAATTCTGAAGTTTGGTGGTCATGCCATGGCGGCAGGCCTCAGCATTAGAAAAGCCGATTTTGAAAAGTTTGACGCCGTGTTTCAGCAGGTTGCTAATGGCTTACTTAATGATGAATTGCTAGAGCGTCGCCATATTCATGATGGGCCACTAGATTTATCTGAATTCACACCCGAAACCGGCGATCTCCTAGCCGAAGAAATCTGGGGTCAAGGCTTTCCTCAACCCATTTTTTATGGTGAATTTGAGATTGGACAGCAAAGCCTCATGAAAGAAAAACACCTGCGCCTGCAGCTTCGTCCAATTGGAATCGGTCCATTGGCTAGCAAGCCATTTACTGGAGTCTGGTTTAACCATACCCAATCCTTACCAGCCAAGGCCAAGCTGGCCTATAGCCTAGTCACCGACCATTTTCAAGGGCAGGCACGCGTACAACTCATGATTGAGGCCCACGACGAGGCTTAGACTGGAATAACCCCCTTATAATCAGGGGATGGAAGCCGAACAACTCAATATTATTTCAAATACTCTGTCCGATCTGCTCACCCGTGAGCAAGCACTTCGGGGGTATCTTTGACTTCGAAGTAAAGTCACGACGCCTTACGGAAGTTAACTCTATTCTTGAAGATCCCACCATTTGGGATGATCAAAAGAAAGCACAAGCCCTCGGCAAAGAGAAGAAATTGCTCGATGGTGTTGTTGCTACCCTCACCGATTTGAATAGCAATCTCACTGGCGCCCTCGAATTATTCGATATGGCTAAAGAAGAAAGTGATTTTGAAACTATTACTGCTATCGAACAAGACGTTGAGAGTTATAGCAAGATCATTCATGATCTCGAATTCCGCCGCATGTTCCATAACGAAATGGATTCTTGCAATTGCTTTATCGATGTTCAAGCGGGCGCAGGTGGAACAGAGGCTTGCGACTGGGCCAGCATACTTCTGCGTCAGTACCTTAAATATTGCGAGCGCAAAGGCTACAAAACAGAAATCCTAGAAGAATCCGATGGTGATGTAGCCGGCATCAAGAGTGCCACCATCAAGGTCGATGGTGAATATGCTTACGGGCACTTACGCTCAGAAACTGGTGTGCATCGATTAGTACGCAAGTCACCTTTTGATTCCTCTAATGGTCGCCATACTTCTTTTGCCAGTATCTACGTATACCCCGAGATTGATGACTCGATTGAGATTGACGTTAATCCAGCAGATATTCGTACCGACACCTATCGCGCCTCAGGTGCGGGTGGTCAGCATATTAATAAAACCGACTCTGCTGTTCGCTTAACCCACTTGCCCACCGGAATCGTGGTGCAGTGTCAGAATGACCGAAGCCAGCACCGCAACAGAGCCGAAGCGATGACGATGCTCAAGTCACGTCTGTACGAGCATGAGATGCAAAAACGTCGCGCTGAGCAAGATAAGCTTGAGGCTAGCAAAACCGATGTGGGCTGGGGTCATCAGATCCGCTCCTACGTGCTGGATCAAAGTCGGATTAAAGACTTACGTACTAACGTTGAGATATCAAATACACAAAAAGTTTTAGACGGCGATCTTGATGCCTTTATTGAAGCCAGCCTGAAACAAGGCGTTTGATTCATTACCCCATTCTAGTTATTAATATTCCATATGAACGATCCAGTGAATTTAACTCCTAAGCAAGCTCCAACTACTGAATCTGTAGATGAAAACCATATCATCGCCGAGCGTCGCGAGAAATTAGCCAAGTTACGTGAAGGTGGAATCGCGTTTCCGAACGACTTCGTACCGACCCACTTAGCCACAGATCTTCACACTCACTACGACAGTCTTACTAAAGAGGAATTGGCAGCCAAGAAAGTACATGTCAAAGTGGCTGGCCGCATGGTACTCAAGCGGGTGATGGGTAAAGCCAGCTTTGCCACGATTCAAGATCGTAGTGGCCAGATTCAGTTCTACATTAACGATGAAATCAGCGGTGCTGATATTCATGGTGCATTCAAGCACTGGGATATGGGAGACTTTATCTCTGCTGAAGGTCATTTATTCAAGACTAATAAAGGTGAGCTCTCAGTTGAATGTAGTAGCCTGCGCCTGCTGAGCAAGTCTTTACGTCCACTACCAGATAAGTTCCATGGTTTATCGGACTTAGAGACCAAATATCGCCAACGTTACGTTGACTTGATTGTTAATCCAGAAAGTCGCAACACTTTCAGAGCGCGTAGCAACACGATTGCTTCTTTACGTCGCCATATGCTCGATGCAGACTTCATGGAAGTTGAAACACCAATGCTTCACCCGATTCCTGGTGGCGCAACTGCTAAGCCCTTCATTACGCACCATAATGCTTTAGATATGCAGATGTTCTTGCGCATTGCGCCAGAGCTATACTTGAAGCGCCTTGTGGTTGGCGGCTTTGAGCGTGTATTTGAAATCAATCGTAACTTCCGTAATGAGGGTGTTAGCCCACGTCACAATCCAGAATTCACAATGATGGAATTCTATGCAGCCTATACCGATTACCGCTGGTTGATGGACTTTACAGAGAACTTAATTCGCTCTGCTGCAATGGATGCGCAAGGTACTGCTGTTCTAACCCACCAAGGTCGTGAACTGGATCTCAGCAAACCTTTTCAGCGCTTAACAATTACTGAAGCCATCCTGAAATATTGCGGCCAATCAAACAAGAGCTATGCAGCAGCTCAATTAGAAGATGCTGCATTCATTCGCGCTGAATTGAAAAAAGGTGGCGAGAACCCAGACTCCCCTACTCTCAAGAACGCTGGTATTGGTGCTCTTCAACTCGCTCTGTTTGAATTAGTGGCTGAGTCACATCTTTGGGAGCCAACTTACATCATCGATTACCCAATCGAAGTTAGTCCTCTTGCCCGTGAATCCGATACCCGCCCTGGCATTACCGAACGCTTTGAGCTATTCATTACCGGCCGTGAAATCGCCAACGGCTTCTCAGAGTTAAATGATGCAGAAGATCAAGCCAATCGCTTCCGTAAGCAAGTAGAGCAAAAAGAAGCAGGTGATGAAGAGGCAATGTACTTTGACCATGACTTCATTCGTGCCCTGGAATATGGCATGCCCCCGACTGGTGGTTGCGGTATTGGTATTGACCGTTTGGTTATGCTGCTAACTGACGTACCCAATATTCGTGATGTAATTCTGTTCCCACATCTGCGTCGCGAAGAAGAGTAAGTAGTTAGAACATCTTCTCCGTAAATCAAAAGCCGCAGAATGCAAACTCTGCGGCTTTTCTTCGACTACATCAGGAATGGTTAAATCGCTGGATATAACTTCGTGCTCTCGCTGTCAATGACAGTCACATTTACTGGAATACCCAAGCTCACGCTAGAAGATACAGTACAGAAGTCCTGAAACTGCGCTAATACACGCTCAAGGTTCTCAAGGGTATTGCCTGGAACGCCAATCCGAATCTCTACATTGATAGCTAATATACGCAAACGGTTTTCTGCGTTTCTACCGATTTCACAACTGGCCTTCGTTTCGATTGGCTCGGGGCTTTGCTTAAACTTTCTGAGCGCAAAGAGCAGCGAATCAGACAGGCAATTCGCCACACCCGCCAACAAAAACTGTGATGGTGTAGCGCCTTGTGATTTTCCTAGGGGTGGTGGCTCATCGCCATAAACAGGATCACACTCTTCGTTGTAATAAATAGCAAATTGGTAATCAGCTTGCTGAACTAGTCTTACTGAAGGATCGCTACTCATAAAAACTCCAATAACTTAAAACACTATTTTAATAGATAGCAGGAATTAACTTTTTGACCCTACGCTGGTAGTCTCGATAATCCGGAAAACGCTCTACCAACCAGACCTCCTCCCGCCTTGCTTTGACATCAAATAAGAAAAAAAGGCCAATGGCATAGATCAAGATATAAATGCCGGGGAAGATGAGTAGCCAAGCAAGTGCCGCTAAGAGCACTCCAAAGTAGATTGGGTGCCGTACAAATTGATACAGACCACCCTGAATCAGAATGGCATTGTCTTTTGGGCAAGGCAAAGGAGTGAGATTTTTACCGAGATTAATCACGGCGATTACCATGATTAAAGTGGCTAGCAAGCCAATCGCAATGCCACAAGACTGGAGAATGGCAGTCATTGGTTCTGAGCTGACTAGAAGAGACCCTTGGGGACCAAATAAGATCAGGCCAATCAGAATTCCCTGCACCACCACATACCATGCACCTCTTTCAAAGATCGATTGATGTGGCGATGAAGTCATGGCGTGGCCTTATGAAGATAAGACCACAGTCTAGCTTGATTTAGTACGTTAACGCCTTATTAAAGTGCTCATCAATGCTGTCCTCGTCTTGGGTCAATACATGTTGTGCAATCAGGAAAACCCCTGAAATAAAGCTGAGGCAAACTAGCACCCCAAAAGCATGATATTGATTTAGGCCACTCTGATTAAGGGCATTGAGATACAGGGCGCTATCCAGGGCCAAGTGGGTGGATAAGCTCAGTAGAGCTAAACCCAAAAATATCTGGATGATGGTTAAAAATAAGGGCTTTTGGACTTTGGGCTTAGCAGACATAAGATTCTCTTGATTAGGCATAAAAGAATCATAGGGGGCTAGTCGGCATAAGTAAAAGACTCCCTTTTTATATGCTAAATACTTTTTTATCTATAGAGACATCCCCAGAATGAGGATAATTAGGATTTACACCTTAATAATTCGTATTTATGGCTGCCTACAACACTGAAACCGTCCTCACTGTTCATCACTGGAATGACACCCTGTTTAGCTTTACAACCACCAGAAACAAAGGTTTACGCTTTCGTAGCGGCCATTTCTTGATGATTGGTTTAGAAGTTGAAGGTAAGCCATTAGTTCGCGCCTACAGTGTGGCGAGCCCTAATTATGAAGAGCATTTAGAGTTTTTAAGTATCAAAGTTCAAGATGGCCCCCTCACCTCCCGTCTTCAGAAGATTCAGGTGGGCGACCCCATTCTGGTCAGCGAGAAATCCGTGGGCACCCTAGTCATAGATGACTTGAACCCAGGTAAGCACCTATATTTATTTAGTACCGGTACAGGACTGGCACCTTTCATGAGCATTATTCGTGATCCGGATACTTATGAGAAGTTTGAGAAAGTAGTCTTAATTCATGGTGTTCGTTTGGTAAGTGAGCTGGCTTATGGTGATTACATTAAAAATGAGCTCACTCAAGATGAATACATTGGTGACATCATTCGCGAGAAATTAATCTACTACCCAACAGTGACGCGCGAAGCTTTTAAGCACACTGGTCGCTTAACTACTGCGATTGAATCAGGGCAACTGTTTAAAGATATTGGCTTACCCCCATTAGATCCAGCAGTCGATCGCGCCATGATCTGCGGTAGCCCATCCATGCTCAAAGAAACTGCTGAGATGCTTGATTCCAAAGGCTTCAAGGTATCTCCTAGTCTTGGTCAATTGGGTGACTATGTATTTGAGCGTGCATTCGTAGAAAAGTAAAAAGCCTATATACCCAAAAGTAATTAAGTTATCGCTATATGTTTCTTGTGGATATATAGACACCTTGGTAAATTGGTCCTCAGAAGATATTTACCAAGGAATTGAGATGTCCCCTGTCCGAGAGCACTACAACCCGATCATTACGCAGTTATTGCGCGAACATGATCGCTTGCCACATGAGAATGTGGCTGAACGAAAAAACTTCCAACGCAGAATTCTGTTCTTGATGACCACTATCAAGATGGAAGAGTTTGAGGACTCTTACAGTTAAAAATCTTTCTTACAAAGAGCTGCTAATAAAGATTAATCCGATTGCAGCAATAAATACAGTTTCAACAACCAACATGACTACCGGTTGCCAACCTAATTTTGCTAACTCCTGAAAGTTAGTTTTCAGTCCAGCCGCGCCAATAGCAATTACCAACATCCAACGGGACATTTCACCAATGGAATGGGTAACTGAGCTTGGCAAAATCTGCATAGATGCAACGACTGATAGCGCCACAAACCCCAGCAAGAATGTTGGTATCAGACGAAGGCTGCCCCAACCTAAGCGCTGAGATGATTTTTCAGCGCCAAAGAAAATAGAGATAAATAAAACGACAGGCAACAAAAGGGCGACACGGAAAAGCTTAACGACAGTCGCTACATCACCTGCCTCAGGGCCAAACAACATGCCCGCAGCAACTACCTGCGCTACATCATGAATGGTGGCTCCTAGAAAAATACCTGCAGGTAAAGCAGTAATATTGAGCAACTGCAGCGCAAAGGGGTACACCACCATGGCAATCGTGGAGAGGACAGTTACCCCAACTACTACAAGTAGGGTAAATCGCTCATTCTCTTTTGTTTTGGGCAGAACTGAGGCTACCGCTAAAGCTGCTGAAGCTCCGCAAATACCAACAGATCCTCCTGCAATCAATCCAAAGTCTGGGGACAGCTTTAAGAGTTTAGCCAGGAGGAATCCAAGGGCTACCGTAGCAGCAACTGCAAACATCACCATTAATCCGGTATTCAAGCCAATTGCGCCAATATCGGCAAATGTAATCCGAATGCCTAAAAATGCAACACCTAAACGGAGAACCGTTTTGGCACAAAAATCAATTCCCGGCTTTACTGCCTCATTGAGATAGAGAAAATGGAGAGACAAACCAATCAGTAATGCGTACAACAGCTGTGGGCCACCATAATTCTCAGAAAGAAAACTGGTGGACATGGCAATGACCAAACAAACTAACAGTCCTGGAATATTTTTCCGAATGGTGGCCAACATCAAACTAAGCTACCAACTCACTAAAATACTCATGTTGAGCAGTATTTAAAGTAGAGACACGCCACTCTAGAGGCTCATCCTGAATGCCCAGCGCTACCCTTCTAATCACTAGCACCGGGGACTCTGGATTTAATCCTAGCCATTCAGCGTGCTGTTTGCCTGCTAAGCCGGCACGCAAACGCTCGCTACTTCGCACAACGGTCTGGCCGTATTCCATTTGATACATTTGATAAATACTACCCTTGCGCTCAATAAAGTCTGCACGGGTTAATTCCTTGAAACGATTTTTATCTAGTGTGATCTGATCGATCATGACGCACTGCTCTTCCAATGACAGGCGATTAGTAATTCTCCAAACGGGTGCACCCTCTTTTATGTCTAACTTACTCGCCTCTTCCTTATTGGCAGTAGCGCTAATTAAGGAGACTAATTCAACCTTGGGGTAAACCTTTTTCTCAACATCGTGTTTAACAATGTGGAAAAAATAATATAGAAGTCTTTTGAGATCATGCTCAACAACATAGGTGCCCCTGCCTTGGCGTCGGACTACGATACCTTCCGCAACCAACTCGTCCACCGCTTTGCGCAGGGTACCTATAGATACATCTAACTCTTTTGATAGATCCTTTTCAGCAGGTAATGCCTGCCCCATAGGATATCGACCCCTGACCAGATCCTCGGTGATCTTTTGCTTAACTTCCTCGTAAGCGGTCAGGTTTCTCATGCTGCAGTCTTATGCTGATTCGTATAAACGAGTCAATACAAACTCACGGTGACCGAGAATTTCAGAAGCAGTCAACTCACCATCAGCGGTACGCTTCAAGCAATCCAACAGCTTATCTCCCGCCTCATCCATATTCTCTTCGCGACGCAATAAGCCAGACACATCAACGTCGATATGCTCACCCATCGTGCGAACAGTCTTTGGATTAGCGCAAATCTTAATGACTGGAAGGATTGCATTACCGATCACATTACCCTGACCTGTTGGGAAGAAGTGGGCTGTAAAACCTGCTGCTGCGCACAAGGTGACCATTTCAGCGGCGGCTGATGATGAGTCCATAAAATGCAAACCAGGAATCTTCGGCTCTTCACCTTTATCCAGCACGCTATCCACAATGCATTTCTTACCAATTTTCTGGATATTACCCAAAGCCTTCTCTTCAATGGTTGTTAAACCACCTGCAATATTGCCTTTGGTAGGCTGAGAGTCAGACAGATCGCTCGTCTTATGACGCTCAATTACATCCTGGTAGCGATCAAACATTTCGCGGAACTTTTTCTTCACTTCAGGAGTGCGGCAACGCGCTTCAACCAAATGCTCGCCACCAGTTAACTCGGTAGTTTCACCAAACACCATGGTGGAGCCAATTGCATACAACTTATCAAAAGCATCACCTACGGTTGGGTTTGCACCACATCCAGAAGTAGTATCGGATTCACCGCATTTGGTAGAAACCCATAGCTCAGATAATGGAGCAGAAACACGTTTTTGCTTAGACGCATGCTTCATCATGTTGTAGGCAGCTTTGCTAGCAGAAGCAATCGTAGCTGTGTCGCCATTACCTTCAATCCAGAATCCCTCAACTGGCTTACCTGATGCCTTAATGCCATCAACGATAATTTTGGTCCACTGCGGCTCAATACCGATCACCACTACAGCAGCTACGTTCGGATTGGAACCTGTACCAATTAAGGTGCGGAAGTGTAAATCCAAGTCAGCTCCAAACTGCAAACGACCATAGGAGTGAGGAATTGCCATCGTTCCTTTAATGTTGTTGGCTACTGCTTCACAGGCTGCATTAGATAAGTCATCCAAAGGCAAAATCAATACATGATTACGAATACCCATGCGGCCGTTTTCACGGCGATAACCTAAGAAGGTCGCGTCTTTCAAATTAGTCATTTTTTATATCTCTCTCAATGAATAGGTAGGTAAGGTGCCGGATTACCAGCGCTTAGTTTTTACGTTTTGGACGTGAAGGTGTTCGCCCTTTTTGATTGGGGCTACAACTTTGCCAATATCAACGCCGTATTTCATTACCGTGTCACCTGGTTTGAAATCGTTCAATGAAATTTTGTGACCAATAGGAATATCACTTTCAGACTTGATATTTAGAGTTAGGTCGCCATCCATGACCCAACCAATTAAGTCAGTTCCGGCCTTTACGCCTTCAACTACTACTACACCTACGCCATCTGCTGGCTCATGCACGACAAAGTGGATCATTACTATCTCCTCAATAATCTCGTTTATAAAAAACTACTCAGTCCATGACTGGCGGATACCAGTCTGAATTTCTTCCACAACCACATCTGAAACTGTGACACCACCCTTAAATCCTGCAGCACGCTGCTGAAAACGACGTTGTCCAGGAAGACGGGTACCAGTATCGGCACTTAAGACCTGCAAGAAATCCTGAATACGGCTTGCGAAAATAGATGCGCCCGCCAAACCAGGATCAATCGTTAAGATCAACTGTCCAATACGCGGGCGATTACCTTTAGTATCAAAAAGGGAATCCGCTTCATAAGAAAAGCGACTGCCTGACAGTCCAACCACTAGTAATTCAACGATGAGGGCAAGCAAGGCCCCTTTATCGCCACCCAAAGGAAGCATTAAGCCTTTTAAACCCTCTTGCGGATCAGTCGTCGGCTTACCATCTGCAGTTAATGCCCACCCTTCTGGAATCGCTTGACCATTTTTTGCAGCAACCAACAGTTTTCCGCGGGCTACTGCAGAAAGTGACATATCAATCACTAAAGGATCGCCGCTAGCTATGGGAAAAGCTGCAGCCAAGGGATTAGTTCCAAAGATTGCTTTTGTACCACCGACCATCGGCATTGCAGCTGGAGTATTTCCAAACAGCAGAGAGACGTAACCTGCTCGTGCCGCAGCTTCAACATAATGCCCTGCAACACCAAAATGATGACTATTGGTCACAGCTACTAAACCTAGGCCATTTTTAGAAGCTAGATTGACTGATAGGTCGGTTGCAAACCGAAGTGCAGGAAAAGCCAAGCCATCACGCGCATCGACCAAGGCGGCTGCCGTTTTAAATGGTCGAACCCTTAACTTAGGATCTAGCTCAATTCGGCCATTTTTCGCATGCGCAGCATATTGCGGAACTCTCGCCAAACCATGCGAGGCTAGCCCATCTAATTCCGCCAGCGCCAGAAACTGTGCAGTCTCATAAGCCGCTTTTGAATTGATCCCAGCAGCCTGAAGGCCTGAGCTTGCCAGGGCAAGAATCTCTGAATAGCTCAGATTCATGCATGCTCCCCACGAATGAGGTGCCCCAAATACAGGGTTTTCAGGGCTTGACTAGATCTAGCTTTAGGGAACAAAATAACTGACATATCTGAATCATATAGATGATTTAGATATCTTGCAATACCCAATTCGTGATGCAGTGCACAGAGTATCTTGAAATGCTGCAAGATGGATGGAGGGAGACAGCAGTAGTGAATAAGCATATAACTATTAAGTAGCAGTTGAGTATATTTTTTTCATAGCTAAGTAGCTAAGATATAAAGATCAAATTACCACTGGAGGTCACCGATGTTTAAGAATAAAAAATATAATTTAAGTAGGCGTTTAGTTTTACTTGCAGGGGCCCTCACCCTTGCTTTGCCTCAATTAGCAACAGCGCAATCCTGGCCAACAAAGCCGATTAAATTAATCATTCCTTTTGCAGCCGGCGGTACTACCGATATTCTTGGGCGACTCTTAGCCCAGCAATTAACAAAAGATTTAGGGCAAAACGTCATCGTTGAAAATAAAGGTGGCGCTGGTGGCAATATCGCTGCTGAATTAGTAGCTCAATCAGCTGCAGATGGTTATACGATCATGCTTGCCTCAGGCAGTATGCTTACCGTCAATCCGAATTTATACAAAAAATTACCAGTTAACTACAGCAAGGATTTTGTAAACATTACCAATGTTGCTAGCGGTCCCATGTTGCTATCTGTCAGTAGCAAAATCCCGGTTAAAAATTTAAACGAGTTTATTACTTATGCCAAAACTAAGGATCTGAATTTCGGCTCTGCAGGCATTGGAAGCCAAGTTCATATGGCTGCTGAAAACTTAACCTATTCTGCCAATATTCCTGCGACCCATGTACCTTATAAAGGTGAATCTGCTGCTATCAATGACCTGGTGTCGGGACAAATAGACTTTATGGTTGGGAACCTCACTGCCGCAACGGGTTTTGCAAAAGCTGGTCAAATTAAGCCAATTGCCGTCACTAGCGCTAAACGCGTCAAGCAACTTCCCGATGTTCCAACAGTTGCCGAAAGTGGCATCCCTGGATTTGAGAGCACCGGTTGGTTTGGCTTAGTGGCACCGGCCAACACACCTAAGGTCATTACGGACAAAATCTACGACGCTACTGTTAAGGCGGTGAAGTCTGAAGCTATGCAAAAGAGCTTGGAGTTGAATGGCTTAACTGCAATAGTGAATACTCAGAAAGAATTTGATGCTCAGATCAAAGCTGAATCAGCCAACTGGGAAAAAGTGATTAAGGGTCGCAACATTAGTGCTCAGTAAGAATTACTAGCGGGATATAAAAAGCGAGGATTCATCCTCGCTTTTTATTTACCCTGAAAAATATTTTACGTTAGCTGTCTAAACAACAACATGGAACCCGCAAATACCAATATCGACCCATAGGCAATGCGCATAGAAGTGTTGCTTAGCTTCGTGTGAACATGTGAGCCTGTCCAAATTCCTAAGAAAGTGACTGGCATTAGGCAAACTGCAAGACCAATTACCTCCCAGCTCAAGATGAGTCCCGTGACCAACATTAAGGTGAGCCGCAAAAATGTCAACATAAAAATAGCGAATGCCATAGTTGCACGAAGCACTTTGGGATTATTAATTCTTAAACCGAGATAAGAGACGTATACCGGTCCGCCCGTAGCAAAGAGGGCTGTAAATACACCACCAAAAAATCCAAATGGCAGTGCCCACCATCTATTAATGGGATCTCGAAACTCCATATTTCTCTGAACCAAAACACGTGCACCGTTAACAGCTGCAAATATCCCGAGTATCAGCAGCAAGGGCTCACTTGGCGCTTTTATCAATAGAAAGATCCCTAATACCATTCCAATTAAGCTAAAAGGGAATAGCCATTTCAACTCTTGGGTATTTGCATCTCCGGATGACTTTCTGCCAACGTAAAGGGAGGCGCAAATATCAATGATGACCATCATTGGAACCACCACTTTCAGTGGATATATCTGCACTAGCAAAGGGACGGCTACGATTGAAGAGCCAAATCCAGAAACCCCAAAGATAAAAAATGCGCAAAGGACTATTAAAGTTGCTAGCGCAAATGAGGCTGGCTCAATCAATTCAAAAATATTAGGCCTCTACCAAAATAGTCTCGCCTGGCTTAATCATCGTGAATTGAACTGGTCTATTTTTAATTACTAAGCCGTCTTTACCCAGATGAGCAGCGGTAAAGTAAGACTCCTCCAAGGAGCCGGGCTGCGGAAAATCATCACGATAATGAGCGCCTCTCGAGTTTTCTCGAGCAAGAGCAGCCTCTGTTACCGACTTACTCACTAAGATCAGATTACTTAAATTCATCCAGTCTTGCCAAGTAATACTGTATTCCCTCTGGATGTCGCCTACCCCCATTTGATGGAGCTGCTGATCAATCTGATCGAGTTTCACGCGAGCACGTAACAGACTCTCTCTTGTTCTTGAAATACCCACGTCATCCCACATACATTCTGCTAGGGCGTCACGAATCGATTCAATATCGCCAGCCGGTCTCTCTAGTGGGGCCTCGTGCGCCTTGATGCTAGCAAGCACCTCTTCCATATTGCACTCTTGCAGACTCTGGGATACAACCCAATTTGCCATCTCTTCACCGGCAATGCCACCAAACACGGTGGAATTAGCTACACCATTGCCACCCAGGCGATTTGCTCCGTGCACTCCTCCAGTATCTTCACCTGCCGCAAATAAACCTGGTAACTCGGTACTGCAATCCGCCTTGAAAATTAATCCGCCCATCATGTAATGCGCAGTTGGAACAACCTCTACCAAATCACCGGCCAAATCAAAGCCGCTATCCGTGCATCGCTCGACCATACCTTTAAATAGCTTGCGCACATTATCAGGACCTAAGTGACTCATCTGAATATAGACACCGCCATTAGGAGTAGATCTACCTGCCCGAATTTCAGAATTAATCGATCGCGAAACGATATCTCGAGTAGCGCGTTCATTGCGCGGATCATAGTTACCCATGAAACGTTCTTTGTTGCCATTGAGTAAATGACCACCTGCGCCACGCAATCCCTCCTCAAGTACGGTACCCGTCATCCTAGTGCCAGGTCCCGCCAATAAGCCAGTTGGATGAAATTGCACCATTTCCATATCGCGCAAAGTAAGACCCGCACGAAGTGCCATAGCTAAGCCATCACAACTCTTATCACCTGATGGTGTGTGGTACTTGTACATGGTAGGCCCACCGCCTGTGGCCAGCAGAACCGCCTTCGCTCGCACCAAAGTGAACTGACCCGTCGTCATATTGAGCATTAATACACCAGCAAGCGACTTTCCATCAGTACTATGAATTAACTCGACCGCCCTATGCTCCTCAAGACGATGAATTCCTCTAGCCCACACTTGCTCAGCCAGTCGACTGATAATTTCAATTCCAGTTAAATCGCCCTTGTGGACTGTGCGGTCAAAAGTTTGTCCAGCAAACGCTTTTTGGTGAACCGTGCCATCGGGATTGCGATCAAAGAAACAGCCGAGCTCATTCTCAAGCTCACGAATACGTTCAACCGACTTATTTACCAATGTCCAAGCCAGCTCTTGGTCCGACAACCATTTGCCACCTTCGATTGTGTCCATGAAATGACGTTCAACAGAGTCACCCTCTGCCAGCGCCACGTTATAACCACCTTGCACCATGCGAGTACAGCCACATTTACCCAGCAAACCCTTAACCGCAATGGTGATGTGTAGATTTGGGTTAGTTTGGTGTGCATGCAAAGCTGCAAACAGTCCTGCACCACCAGAACCTAGAATGAGAATGTCTGTCTCAAGAGTAGCGATATTCATAAGGAAATTCCTAAGCTCTTTAATACGGCCTCTTTATTGCGTGCAACATCACTTTTCACTTCTTGATAAATGCTGCCACCATGGCTATCCATTGCTACTAGCAGGGGACCAAAGTCTTTAATCTTGAAACGCCAGAGAGACTCTGGATTGAGATCATCCATATCAACGTCTTCAATTTGCTCAATCCACGTTGTCTCGAGCGCTGCTGTACCTCCAATAATGGCTAGATACACGCCGCCAATTTTCTGAAAAGCGGCCGCAGATTCTTCTCGCATTCCGCCCTTACCTACAATCATTCGCACGCCATTCTCGGTCATCAGTGGACGCGTAAAACGCTCCATGCGATCTGACGTGGTTGTACCAATACAGATCGCTTGATATCCAGCTGGGAATTCTTCACTCACCGCCACCTTGCGCACATTAGGAGCCGTATGAATTACTGCGTGACCATTGAGATCAAAACGCGTTTTTCGACCCTTATCAAACAGGTGAATTTGCGTCGCATCCCGAATACCAAATAAGGTATTTTGCAGAGTCACTGTATCGTTAATACGCAGCTTTCGAATATCCGATTCGCTAACAGGAGTTGGGAGGTTGTAATGAGCCATCTTTTTCTTAGAATCCGTAAGTCACACCATCAGGCGTGAAGGTTGCTCGCGCTCTACGCGCTGAGTGGCACTGCATATTGACAGCTACTGGATTTAAAGTAATGTGCGTATGAGCTAGCTCTACATGCACAGCAAATGCCGTACCGTCACCACCCAAGCCTTGAGGACCAATACCCAATTTATTGACGGCAGCAGTTAATTCTTGCTCCAACTTGGCGCCCTCTTCATCGCTGCACACACTACCCAATGCCCTTGTAGCAGCGCGCTTAGCCATCGCAACGCATTGCTCAGAGGTGCCGCCAATACCAACACCAACAATCGTTGGCGGACAAGTCTTGCCTCCCGCAGACACAACACTCTCGATAACAAAGGCTTTCACGCCATTAATTCCATCGGCAGGAATAGCCATCTTCAAAAAAGAATTATTTTCTGAACCGCTTCCTTTTGGAACCATTTCGATTTCAATCATCTCATCATCATCACAAAAATCAATGCTGATTGCTGGCATATCAATACCGCAGGATGTGTGATTGTTCTTGCGCGTGATCGGATGGACTACAGAAGAGCGTAAGGGGTATTCAGTAGTTGCTCGCTCACAACCTTTACGAATCGCCGCCTTGAGCTCCATACCATCTAGCTGAACATTACGGCCAATCTTGACCTTGTAAATTGGTAAACCAGTGTCTTGGCAAAGTAGATTGTCCTCACGCTCCGCAACGGTAATATTGGTGAGCATCGTTTTGAGAACCACCTGTGCACGTGCATCTGACTCGCCCTGATTTAAGCGTTCAATCCCAGCTTTCACATCATCCGGAAGCACTTTTAAGGCGCGGATGTAGAGCTCCTTACAAGCGTCCTCAACTGCTTTCATTTGTAACTGCATAAATTACCCAATCAATTTGCTAAATACAAAAATAGAAGGCCGCAAGCAATACCAAATAAAATAGCTATTTGAGTCCAAGCCTTACGTAATCCGCGCCATGGACCAAACTCAATCATGATGAGTCGAATTCCGCCCACTAAATGGATCGCCAACAAAATAACCAGCGCCCACTCACCGAATTTAAAAACCCAAAAGTCCGTTAAGCCCAAATAGCGCTCAAAACCACTGGCGCCACGCAAAGACTGAGAAAGCATTAAGAAGTGCAAAGGTATAAAGCAAGCCAATAGCAGACCGGAGAAGCGATGGCATGCATAAGCAAAATAGGAGAGGTGAGACTTTGCGCGTAAATCAAGCTTTGGTCTTGAGCTCATAGCGCGCCTCCGGTGTAGACACCAATCACGGCCGTGGTTCCTAGGATAAGTATAAGCACTGCCAGGAGCGAGGATACGGTTTTAGAGATGAGCCCCTTAGAAAACGTTTCTTCGAGAATATTGGCCAAGCCAATAGGCGCATGCACAAAGCAGGCTAAAACAAAAATCTCATAAAAAATAGCAAAAGCAATATTGCCTTGAGTGCGCCCCAGAATCTCCTCAGCCGTTAAGCCGCCGCGTATTGCATAGAAAATAATGACAAGATGGATGCTGACACAAAGACCCAAAACCATGGCGCTGATTCTTTGGGCATACCAGAGCTTTGCCTGAAGTACGGCTTGGCTCATAACTTGCCCCACTTGCTACCTCTCACTGCAGCTCTAGCCACCAATTTCTTGAGACCAGCAATGCTGGCCGTAGGTTCGAGCTTCTTAGGGCAACGCTCTGTACAAGATCCCTGTGTATGGCATGCATGGCAACCTTCATCACCAGCAACGGCACGTAAGCGATCCAATTGCTGTACATCACGCACATCATTCGTTAAGGTCCAAGCACGATTTAGGGCGGCTGGTCCGAGATAGTTGGGCCGACTCTGAACAACTTCACAAGAGGAATAGCACACTCCACAGCCGATACATTCAATACCAGCATTGGCCAATTGCCGTTCAGTAGACTCTGGCTCCACTCTTGCAAAATCATCATGACGGGTTTTGTCTCCCTTGAAAAAACCAACCGCACCCTTCCACTTATTAAAGAACTCTCGCATATCGGTAGCAAGATCTTTAATGACTGGGAGATTATTTAAAGGAGCAATCTCCAGGGAGTCCCCTTCAACAATCTGGGAAACGTGGGTACGACATGTCCAGCGAGCAACGCCGTTCACTGTCATGGCACAAGAACCACACATACCTACCCTACAAGCAAATCGATAGCTGAGGGTTGGGTCTAACTTGCGCTGAATATAGGTAACCACATCCAGCACCGTTTGATTTGGATTTCGAGGCACCAAATACTCAATAAACTCACCTTCTTGAGCTCCGCGCCAGACTTTTACTTTGAGATCTACATTAGACATGGCTCGATTATATCGATAGATAGTAAAATAAAAATCGAATATAATTTTCTACGAGATAAAGAAATACTTTATATTTAAGCCCATGTCTAGCATTCGAGTACTCAAGAACTTCCTAGCCATTTCAAGGCATAAGAGCGTGGCTGCCGCTGCACGTGAAATAGGGCTTACTGCTGCTGCTGCAGGACAGCAGTTACAACAACTAGAGGCAGATATTGGGGTAGAGCTATTTGATAGAACCAAGCGCTCAATGACCCTCAATTACCATGGCAGATCCTTGGTTGAACCAATTTCGGAAATCATTGAACGCTACGAGACCCTTGGGTCAAACTTTAAATCTGAACTCAGTGGCACCATTGTTCTAGGTGCATTGGTCTCAACCCTAATGGGCGCCTTTGGAAATACCTTGAATGAGCTCAAGCAAAACTATCCGGAACTTGAAATTAAACTGATTGCCGGTCTTTCTAGCAACTTTCTAGAGCAACTAATAGAAGGTAGCTTGGATGCGGCAATAGTGACTGAGTCGCCCTATGCCTTACCTCAAAATATTCAATGGACCGAGCTTTACACAGAGCCCATGATTGCGATTTACCCTGCAAGAAAAAATAAAAGGGGATTTACGCCAAAAGAGTTAGCTAATGAATTTCCTTTTATACGCTTTGAGAGAAACACATGGACAGGTCATCTAGTGGATCAAACTATTCGGGCGAATAAATTAAACATTAAAGAAGGTATGGAGCTCAATTCAGTAGAGGCGATTATTGAGCTTGTTAGGCAGGGCCTAGGCTACGCGATTGTTCCCAAGCTCGCCAACATTGCCTGGGAAACTGACAAGTATTTACGTGTCTCAGAATTGTCTGGAAAAACAATTTTTCGTAAGGTGGGATTGCTGGAACGAAAAAAACACGGTCGTGAAAAAATTACACAAGTAATTAAGCAGCATTTTTTATCCATTTTATTGAGAAAAGATTAATCTTAAAAAGATCTTTTCAATAGTCACGTTGATAAATGAGAAAGGTCCAGCAATGCCGGACCTTTCTTTTGGTTGCCAAATACACTCTATTTTCTAAGATTGAGCTCAGCACCTAATTTGCTATAAAGATCGAACTGCTCTTTCGCAAAGGCTTCGGTATCTGCCTGTGAACGAATTGCTGGGATTGCCCCCACCGTATCATTTCCACTTAACCATGCAGGATTTTTTGCCACCTCTTTAAGAATTGTCTGCCACTTCTCAACAACTTCAGGTGATAGTCCAGGAGGTCCATATAGACCACTCCAACCCATCACCTTCTCGAGACTACCCATGCCCTCTTCTTTTGCAGTAGGGATATTTGGAAAATCTTTTAAGCGAGTAGCAGTTGATGTTACTAAGGGTCGCATAGCATTGCCTTTAATTTGACCTGCAATTGTTGTTAAGTTATTGCATAAAAAATCTACCTCTCCACTTAACAATGCAGTTGTGGCCTGTCCAGCACTCTTATAAGGAATCATCGTTGCAGCTGTAGATGGCAGACCAACATCACGCAAAAATACTTCAACAGCTAAATGCTGAGTGGTCCCTGCACCTGCAGTAGAGTAATTCAACTTAGTTGGATTTGCTTTAATCGCTGCGATTAATTCCTTCATATTTTTATAGGCTGAATCAGGCTTTACTACACAAACTACCGGATTAAAATCAAGTAAGGAGATAAACGTAAAGTCATTCCATTTATAAGGCGTACTACTATCAAGTGCAGGCACAATTGCCTGAGAGCCGCCCCGAGAAATTAATAAGGTATATCCATCTGGAGTAGATGTGCGAACTTTCTGCGAACCAATCGTACCCGATGCACCCGCAACGTTTTGCATAATGACATTCTGGCCCAATAACTTACCAGCAATTGGCGCTAAATTTCTACCGGAAAAATCGCTATCACCGCCAACTCCATAAGGGGCGATAAAAGTAATAGGTCTATTTGGATAATTTTGAGCTACTGCAATTTCTGTCGCCAATCCCATCAAAAATACCGCTTGAAAGAATCGTCTATTGATTAACTTCAGCATGCTACCTCCTATATTGGATAAGGCACTCAACGAACATCAAACTTCATACTAAAGACAAATAAAGATAAATGAAGTAGGGGTTTAAACGAATAATTAGTTTATCTGGCTATGTAGCTAGCTCAACGGAAAGTTTTGTTCCCGGAACCAATATTCCGCCCCTATCTCCCGGAACAACACCGCCCCATCGTGAACCAAAGTATGCTGGCAGTGGTCTGGCTGAAGGTGGCGCAATCCAGAGTCGCAACAAATGTCGCTGAAGCTTCGGGTCGGGCCAATTCTCAAAGTCGTTTCTTGAATGAAGAATTTGATGGTTATGCAGCAATTGAATATCACCAGGTTCAAATGCCATCTGCAAGGCAAAACCAGGTTCTTGCAAAATAGCATCAATCTCATCCATGACTTCAATTTGCTCGCGAGTTAGTCTAGGAGCATTAGGATAGAGGTGTTGTGCATCCTCTATATAGTGCCGCAAGTAAACACAGGACAAATGTCCTTGATACCAATTAAAGATTGGAATCTCAAACCATGGATCCCGACCCTCGGGCACCTCACCTCGACGATCAGTTGGGTATGGGGTAAACATGGCAGCAATCAAATCCGGCCTACGCTCAATCAATTTGTTATAGAGCGACATTGAACTTGCAATGAAAGACTCTCCGCCTGCTTTAGCCTTTTGCAAGCAAAGCAAGCCAACAATATCCGCAGAGTCGGTATGGTAATCAAGTTTTTTATTGGTTTGATAAAAGCGCACACCCGCTTCGACCTTGACACCTTGATCGCGCACATGCCCCAAAAGATGGCCCTTGCCATTGCTGCTTCTTAAGGTGCCCATATGACGGCCAAGACCCATGTAAACAGCGGCAGACTTTTCTAGTGACCAATTTTCAATTGGAAGTCCCCGCAACATAACAAAGCCACGCCCAACCAGAAGTTCATTTAAAACACTATTTATAAAGGGAGCCAGTTTTTTTAGGGGGAATGATTCAGGGGTGATGTCTTCCAGGGCTATACCCGAGCTAAGAAAATGATCTGCTGCCAACTCAAGCTCAGAAATTTGCTCTGAATTCCAGTGCAAAACCCAACTAGGATCATTTTGAATCGCCCTACCTACCCATGCACTAGCACCCTCAATAGTGCGTGGTGGAGCAACTACATCATTTTCAATATGTTCAGCATGCATACTCATCTCCTCATTAGGTTATTTATATTTGGATTCTGACTGCGCTTGAATTGAAAGTAGTCTATCCCAAAAAAATATGGGGTGGAATTAAAATACCCTTTCTCATATCTATTTATTTTATTTTTAAAACATCCATATAACCAAGCCCCATAGATGACGCTGAATGATTAAGGGTTATCACTCATATTTACCTAAGGCCATGCAAATCCTCTCTAGCTTAAAAAATTTAGGAATGAATTCGATTTAGCAATACAACGTAAACTGTTTTGATGAAATGAAATTCGCAAAATATCGTATCCTGCACTGACCAATATCTACACTGAATGAAATTGAGGAATTGAATTTTATGACTACAAAAATTACCAGTGGTGCCGATAACTTTATCAAGGCACTGGAACTTGCTGGTGTGACTAAAGTGTTTACACTTTCTGGAAATCACATCATGCCTGCGTACAACTCAATATTTGATTCGAAAATTGAGTTGGTACATACTCGGCATGAGGCTGCAGCTGTCCATATGGCGGATGCATGGGCGAGACTAACTGGTGAAGTTGGCATTGCTTTGGTAACAGGTGGTCCTGGACATGCAAATGCAGTCTCAGCCCTTTATACCGCATCAATGGCTGAATCGCCGGTTGTCCTTATCTCAGGACATGCACCCCTAAATCAATTGGGCAAAGGTGCGTTTCAAGAGATGGCTCAAGCAGATATTGCCGCCCCCTTAACAAAAGCCTCTTGGACATGCCAAAAAGTTGAAGACATTTCTTCCGATACGGCAAAGGCAATACAAATAGCAAAGTCGGGAAGACCAGGGCCTACCCATCTCAGTCTACCTAGCGATATTCTAGAATCTCCCTCCCCATCAAATATCTCGATGCCCTCAAGCGAGGACTTTTTGAGAGAGCATAAGCCTGCTAAATCATCAGATGTTTCATCGATCGTTTCGCTACTCATTGCCGCAAAGAAGCCGCTCATACTTGTTGGACCCATGATGCTTTCAAAGTCTGGCAGAAAGCAGTTACTTCAGCTTCAGGAAGCATTCAATATTCCTGTTATCGGCATGGAAAGCCCAAGAGGTATAGGTGATCCTAGTCTTGGCGCCTTTTCTGAGGTGCTATCGCAGGCTGATTGCATTCTTCTGCTTGGTAAAAAGCTCGACTTCACTTTGAAGTTTGGCAATAGTCCCGGCATTAATCAAGCGTGCACCTTTTTACAAATTGATCCTGAAGAAAATGAAATTCAGCGAGTCAAAAATGCAGTAGGTGATCGCTTGAAGTTTGCATTCATATGCGACACCCCCAGTGCCATTAGCGCCCTAATTGCTGCCAAGCCTTCAAAAAATTCGGGCTTGGATAACTGGTTAAAAGAAGTTGATTCAGCTATTACATATCGTCCCACTGCCTGGAAAGATCTGCCATTAAGCGAGGGTAGAATCCATCCAGCACAAATATTTTTACCGCTCCAGGAAATACTGGATAGTCACCCCGATTCAATACTGGTTAGTGATGGAGGTGAAATTGGGCAATGGGCTCAGGCATGCTTGAGGGCACCGAATCGCGTTCTTAACGGCGTCGCTGGCTCTATTGGTGCCGGCCTACCTTTTGCACTAGCATCACGAGTTGCAAAACCAAACGTACCCATCATTGCAGTAATGGGGGATGGTACTTTTGGTTTTCATAGTGCAGAGATTGATACGGCTGTACGTTATCACTTGGATTTTGTCCTTTTGATTGGCAATGATGCACGGTGGAATGCTGAATATCAGATTCAACTGAAAGATTACGGCAAAGAAAGAACTATTGGCTGCGAATTATTACCATCCAGTTATGAGAAGGTTTGCCAAGCTTTTGGTGGCTATGGTGAATTACTCACAAACTCGGATGCGATACTGCCCGCAGTAAAACGAGCAATTGCGAGTAAGTTACCGTCCTGCCTCAACATCATGATCGAGGGTCTAGCGGCGCCGAATATCAAAAGGAGTTGATCTGAATAAGTACAATAATTTCCTAGAGCAATGCAGTGGAATCATTGGATCAGACTTTGTATCTAACTCAAGCGCCGATAAACAAGCTCACTTAACAGATTGGAGTAAACGGTTTTCGGGGGATGCAATTGCTGTATTGAAACCCAAAAATGTTGAAGAGGTCGCCTCCTTAGTTGCACTATGCAATCAAAATAGAATACCGATTGTTCCCCAAGGTGGAAACACTGGACTTTGTGGAGGCGCAACCCCTATCAGTGACTATCCATCCGTAGTGATTGTCACAAGCAGACTCAATCAAATCCATGAAGTTAACCTAGAAAACTCTACGATTACCCTTGATTCCGGAGTGCTACTAGCTAACGCTCAAGAGGCTGCAAAACAATCGGGAAGGTTATTTCCCTTAAGCCTAGCATCTGAGGGGAGCTGCACTATTGGTGGAAACTTATCCACCAACGCAGGGGGAGTGCAAGTTCTTCGCTATGGAAATATGCGCGATCTCACCCTAGGTCTTGAGGTAGTTACTCCATCTGGAGAGATATTTGATGGTTTACGAGGCCTCAGAAAAGACAACACGGGATACTCCTTAAAAGATATCTATATTGGCTCTGAAGGAACTCTTGGAATTATTACTGCTGCGACACTAAAACTATTCTCATTGCCTCGCTCTAAAGCTACAGCTCTAGTTGCACTTACGGATATGCAATCCAGTATCAAACTCATTGAATTAATAAACCAACATTGCAATGCCGATTTAACTGCGTTTGAGATTATTTCATCTTCAGCCCTAAATCTTTTCAGCAGCAAGATGAAGAAATTAGCTGGACTACTCGATGATCAATGTCAATGGGCGGCGTTAATTGAATTATCTAGCATGGAGGATGAAGAAAAATCATATGCACAGCTTGAGACTTTACTTGAGAGGGCCTTTGATATTGGACTAATTAACGATGCTGCCTTGTCTAAATCTCTACAGCAGTCAAAAGATCTCTGGAGAATGAGAGAAGGAATACCAGAGGCGCAGTTTATCTTAGGGACAATCGTGAAGCATGATATTTCATTACCAATATCCGAACTAGCAAAATTTGTTGCATCAACAGAACTAAAGTTAAAAAACTTTTGGCCTCATTTGCAAACAGTCATTTTTGGACATATTGGTGATGGCAATCTTCACTACAACATCGCCCCTATTAATCCCAAACTTTCTGAAGAGCTTGAAAGAAGACGAAATGAGATTAATCACTTGGTTCATGACGAAGTTTATAAATATTCTGGTTCATTTTCAGCCGAACATGGAATCGGCCAACTAAAGCGAGATGAACTGACAACAAGAAAAAGTTTTATAGAGTTGGAATTGATGAGAAGTATAAAAAAGGCTCTAGACCCAAATGGGATCATGAATCCTAGAAAAGTGCTTTAAAGTCCAATCCACAAGAGTTTCCTTAAAAGACCTCCCTATAAATAGCTGCCGCATGATGAAGCTTGATTTCAGGTGGGCTATTTATAAGTAAGTATGATTCCAAGAAAAAACCACCCCGTAGGGTGGTTTGAAAAATAAATCTATGGAGGTACTACCTAAGAATGAACAACAACTTCATCGTATTCCATTGATAGCCTCCCCCGACGAGGAATTGCTTACTTAACGTGCACAATGCCTCAGATTGGTGCAATAGCTAATACTACCCAAGTGCCTACTATTTGCAGGGATACATTGCTTCAAAGAAGCGAACCAGCGTCTTAGCTGCGCGCTCTTGATGGAATTGGGGATTATTTTGATTCCAAACCAAGAACTCCTGAAGAATAACTTCTCTGGTACCAGCTTCCGATGAGAAACAAATACTCATCTTTTGTTTTGAATTGCGATTGGCAAGATAAGCCTGATAAACACCCTCTCCAAAACCAAAGCAAAAGTTCTGAGCATCCGCATCGTTGAGGTTTTTGCATAGCTCAACCAATGCAGTAGTGGAGGCATCATTTTTAGGCAGGTCGGACTGAGCAAAAGCATTTACCTGCGACAGCAAGACTGCACCAATGACAAGTGGGATTATCCGGAATAGTTTCATAGTGTCTTCTTTAGAGATTAACGCCTAAATCCACCCATACGACCACCGCCAAAACCGCCGCGACCACCGAATCGATCATCATTCATTCGATCAGCACGCGCTTGCTCTCGCATCGCATTTTCTTGGGCAGCCTCACGATAGGTATTTGGATTACTACGATCTTGCTGGTAATCATTTCTTGCCTCTTGATTTAGGCGATCAGCTTGAGCGCGCTCTTGTGGCGTAGCATTTTTCTGAAAAGCGCTATCTGCTCGTTGCCCCGCTGCTCTGGCCGCTTGTCGATCTTGCGGGCTCGCATTATTTTTCCAATCATTGAGAAGGCGCTGTTGGTTCTGAATACTACTCGGACCAATTAGCCCCCTATTCGATCTTCCAGGAGAATTTGTATTGTTCACATTAATCGTGCCATCAGACCAGCTAGGTGTGGACCAAAATGCACCACCTACTGCCATGCCAAGACCAAATGACATCATTCCCCAAGCGGGGTTGTAAGCAGGATATGGCGGGTAGTCTGGATAAGGCCAAGCTCCATAAACAACGGAGGGGTTATAGCTCGGCACGTAGACCACTTGAGTATTGGCGGGACCAATTAATACGTTCGAGTTAGCATCAGTACTGACTGTAATTTGCTGATTTGATTTGAGAGTTCCAGCTTGAACGGCACGCTTGCGTAAAACCTGCACCGCCTTCATCGTATCTGCTGGTTGTAGCTTATAAGCATTACCCAGATTTTGGGTCCACTGTAATTTACTACCCATCATATTGAATGCTTGCGGGAATACGATCAGTGACTTCACGCTATCGTTCCACGATTGCGCTTTGAGAGCATCCCCTAATGCAGTGCCACTCAGTTTGGAATTGCTGTTACGCCAGTTATAGGCTTCAGCCACTTCCAGTGGATAAGTTGATGCCAATAGCATCAAAGACAGCAAGGAGTCTGGGTATAAAGCAATCGGAGAGAGTAAGGACTGCAATTGCTCTGATGAAATCAACTGTGGCGAACTGCTATAGCCACCACTTTGGGTATAGGACTGTGGATAGTCGATATTTTGATAGGGATCACTATTATTTGAACAAGCACTCAAGAGCGCTGTAAGCCCAATCAAATATCCTGCTTTATTCTGAATATTCATACGCTCGTTAATCCTCTTGTATTTCTAGAGTGTAATACCGAGCCAGAAATTAGTGATTTTCTTTAGCGTGGTTAATGGAGTATTTCGGGATCTCAATGACTAGGTCCTGGCGCGCCACAATGGCCTGACAAGATAAGCGAGACTGAGGATTGAGTCCCCATGCACGGTCTAACAAATCTTCTTCATTCTCATCAGGTTCATTCAGACTCTGATAACCCTCTTTTACAATTACGTGACAGGTAGTACAAGCGCAGACCATATCGCAGGCATGTTCAATCGGAATCTGGTTTTCTAGCAAGGCTTCACAAACGGAGGTGCCTGGAGTTACTTCAAGTACAGCACCTTCAGGGCAATACTCGCTATGGGGTAGAACGACGATCTGAGTCATTTGGGTAATTTTCTTTTCTTAAATTTCTGCAACATTCTTACCGGCTAATGCCCTCTTAATACTGGCATTCATACGCTTTTGGGCAAACTCATCGGTAGCCTTAGCGGCATGATCGACTGCTTTTCTGAGAATGGCGCTATCAGTTTCTTCTGTAAGCAACTTTTGTAAGATGGCCATTTCTTGATCAACCTCAGCCTGCTCTTGAGAACTCAATAATCCACGATCAGAATCCAAAGCAGTTTGTACAGCATCTAGTAATCGCTGGGCATTCACTTGCTCTTCACGCAAAGATCTTGAGAGGAGATCTATTTTGGCTGAGGCAAAACCATCTTGCAGCATGCGGGCAATCTCAGCATCAGTCAAACCATATGATGGCTTAATATCTATTGAGGCTTGCACACCTGAGCCCTGCTCCATGGCGCTTACAGAAAGTAATCCATCTGCATCTACTTGATAGGTCACGCGTATACGGGCAGCACCAGCAGCCATTGGCGGGATGCCACGCAATTCAAACTTGCCTAAAGAGCGACAGTCTTGCGCCAACTCTCTCTCGCCCTGCACCACCTGAATTGCTAAAGCAGTTTGACCATCTTTAAAAGTCGTGAAATCCTGAGCACGCGCTACCGGAATAGGCGTATTGCGAGGAATAATTTTTTCTACTAAGCCACCCATGGTTTCAATACCGAGAGACAGTGGAATGACATCCAATAGAAGCCACTCATCATCCTTGCTTTGATTGCCGGCAAGCAAGTCAGCCTGCATTGCGGCGCCCAAAGCGACAACCTGATCTGGATTGAGATTGTTTAAGGGTTTAGTGCCGAAGAGCTCGCCCACCGCACGTTGTACATGAGGCATGCGAGTTGCTCCACCAACCATCACAACACCCTTGACTTCATCAGCCTTAAGGCCTGCATCGCGTAAGGCCTTCTTCACGGCAAGCAAAGTCTTATTGATTAAGTTCTGAGTGATTTCAAAAAACTGCGCTTGGCTCACTCCCACATTAATCACGGAGCCATCTACAAGGGTTTCATGAACACGTGCTAATGGATTGTGACTTAATTGCTCTTTAGCATGTCTGCAAGAAAGTAAGAGCTTACGGTGATCTTGAATCGACAGTGGTGAAAGCTTAGCTTGCTCGATCACCCAACAATAAAGACGATGGTCAAAATCATCGCCACCCAAAGCAGAATCGCCGCCAGTTGAGAGTACTTCAAATACACCTCTGCTCATACGCAGAATGGAGATATCAAAAGTACCGCCACCTAAATCGTAAACCGCGTAGATACCCTCGGAGGCATTATCTAAACCATAGGCAATGGCAGCGGCAGTAGGCTCATTGAGTAGACGTAAAACTTCAATACCAGCCAACTTCGCAGCATCTTTAGTTGCTTGACGCTGAGCATCATCAAAATAAGCGGGCACAGTAATCACTGCGCCAACGATGTCATCATTAACTGAGTCTTCTGCCAACTGGCGCAAGCGTGCCAGAATTTCTGCTGAAACTTCAATGGGACTCTTATCACCCGCCACTGTTTTGATCTTTAACATCCCGGGCTCATCGACAAAGTCGTAAGGAGCGCTTTCGATATTCTCTACATCCACAATACCCCGGCCCATGAAACGTTTCACAGAAACGATCGTATTTTTGGGATCAGAGACAATACTTTCAGAGGCCTCGAAGCCCGCTTGGGTTCTACCATTTGGGAGATAACGCACCACAGAAGGAAGCAACTCGCGCCCTTCTGAATCAGGGAGAACCTGAGGCAATGCATCTCGCACAATTGCGACCAAGGAGTTAGTGGTACCTAAATCAATACCTACCGCAATCCGACGCTGATGCGGAGCAAGTGATTTACCAGGTTCGGAGATTTGCAATAAGGCCATGGGGTCTAAAGTGTAAAGCTACACCAAAGCTGAGATAGCATCATCTAGCTCTAGCGCAAACTTATCAATAAAAAGCAGGCCTCTAAGTAACTCAGCTGCGCGCTCATAGTTCTTAGCTCTATCAATAGCCTGTGTAATTTCTACCAAGATATCTCGCTTGGCTTGATCAACCTCTTCAGCTAGAGCTTCGAGTGCTCCGAGATCCTCATCTTGATCTTCAAGACTTTCACGCCATTCCATTTGCTTCATCAGAAAAGCCGCTGGCATGGCCGTATTAGTCTCAAGACGCGCATCCACTTTGTGGAGTTGGCAAAGATAGAGTCCACGCTGAATGGGATTTTTCAAAGTTTGAAATGCAGTATTAGCTAGGGTAGCCATTTGCATTGCCAACCTTTGCTCGGTATCGCTACCGCGAGCATGGCGATCGGGATGAACTTCTTTTTGGATCGCCAAATAGGCTTGATCTAGTGCAGACAAATCGAGATTGAATTGCTGCTCTAAACCAAAGAAATTAAAGTAATTGTCAGACGCGGAAGGATTCACCACAACCACACTCATCTTTTACGTTCGGGTTTTGGAACTTAAAGCCTTCGTTCAAACCTTCACGTACAAAGTCTAATTCGGTGCCATCTAAATAGGCCAAACTCTTAGGATCAATAAAGATGGTGATGCCATTAGATTCAAATTTCGCATCTTCAGGGGCAGCCTCATCCACATATTCCAGTTGATAGGCTAAGCCCGAGCAACCAGTAGTGCGAACACCTAAGCGTAAGCCGCAACCTTTTCCGCGCTTATCTAAATTGCGCTGAACATGTTTCGCTGCTTTGTCGGTTAAGGTAATTGACATGATGAAAGCCTTTTTTATCTTTACAGGGCCGGATGCTTTTCTTTGTAATCGGCCACTGCTGCCTTGATCGCATCTTCAGCCAAGATAGAGCAGTGAATTTTTACTGGTGGCAAAGCCAACTCTTCAGCAATCAAGGAGTTCTTAATCTCTAAGGCTTGATCCAATGTTTTCCCTTTTACCCACTCAGTAACTAGTGAAGATGATGCAATCGCAGAACCACAACCATAGGTCTTGAACTTGGCATCCTCAATCACACCCTGATCGTTTACACGAATCTGTAACTTCATCACGTCACCACACGCAGGTGCACCGACCATGCCGGTACCTACTTGGTCATCGCCTTTTTCAAAAGAACCCACATTGCGGGGATTTTCATAATGATCAATTACTTTGTCGCTATATGCCATGGTGTTTTCTCGCTATCTCTTTTATCTTTAATCTTGCTTCAATATATTCAATGCTTATTCAATAACTCTTAGTGAGCTGCCCACTGGATGGTGCTGAGGTCAATACCATCCTTAAACATTTCCCACAGAGGTGAAAGTTCGCGTAACTTCGCAATCTTCTCTTTAACTAATTTGATCGTGAAATCCACTTCTTCTTCAGTAGTAAAGCGTCCCAAAGTAAAACGAATTGAGCTATGTGCCAATTCATCATTGCGACCAAGAGCGCGCAATACATAAGAAGGCTCTAAGGATGCTGAAGTACATGCAGAACCAGAAGAAATAGCCAAATCTTTCAAGGCCATCAACATCGACTCGCCTTCAACATAGTTAAAGCTGATATTGAGGTTATGTGGAACACGGTGGTCCATGTCTCCGTTAACGTAAACCTCTTCAATATCCTTTAAACCATTAAGCAGGCGATCGCGTAGAGCGCGGATACGAGCATTGCCTGAGGTCATCTCAAGGCGTGCGATACGGAAAGCTTCGCCTAGGCCAACGATTTGATGAACAGCTAATGTGCCTGAACGCATACCGCGCTCATGACCGCCGCCATGAATCTGTGCCTCAATACGAATACGTGGCTTACGACGCACAAACAAGGCGCCGATACCTTTAGGACCATAGGACTTGTGAGCAGAAAAGCTCATTAAATCAACTTTAGTTTTCTCTAAATCGATTTCTACTTTGCCGGTAGCTTGCGCTGCATCCACATGAAAAATCACACCACGTGAGCGGCATAACTCGCCAATACCTGGAATATCTTGGATCACGCCAATCTCGTTATTGACATACATCACTGACAACAAAATAGTGCCTGGCTTCATTGCCGCTTCTAGCTGAGCGAAATCAATCAAACCGTTTGGCAGGACATCTAAGTAAGTGACTTCAAAACCTTCGCGCTCGAGCTCACGGCAAGTATCTAAAGTAGCCTTGTGCTCTGTCTTCACGGTAATGATGTGATTACCACGGTCTTTATAAAAGTGCGCAGCACCCTTAAGCGCTAAATTAATACTTTCAGTTGCGCCACTAGTAAATACGATCTCCCTTGGGTCGGCATGCACTAACTGGGCGACTTCTGAACGCGCCCACTCAACCGCTTCCTCTGCAGCCCATCCGTAGGCATGGCTACGAGATGCAGCATTACCAAATTGCTCGCGCAAGTAAGGCAACATCTTATCTACCACGCGCGGATCAATCGGAGTAGTAGCCGAATAGTCCATATAAACCGGAAAATGCTTAGGACTAAACATCGGTATTGACTGCTGGGGAATGTCTTGTGGTGCGTTCATTTTTTGCTTATCGATTAACAGGTAAAGAGATTGATCTCTTGGATTAACTTTGCCGAGCTAGATTAAAAACAGAATTCACTAGAGGACGCTTCGGGGCATCTTCTTTCTTTGCTGCGACTGCTGGTGCCAGCTTTTCTGCCTTAACACTGTCGGCCTTGATTTTCTTGGGGCGCAAATCATGCAATACGATCCCGCGTCCAGATTGCTGGTGCACCAAGTCTCGCAATGACACGGAACTCAAGTACTCCACCATCTTGGCATTCAGGTTCGACCAAAGATCATGAGTCATGCAATGGCCTTGGCTTTCTTCATCGGTATGACAGTTGCCCTTACCGCCACATTGAGTTGCGTCCAGGGGTTCATCTACGGCCACAATAATGTCAGCCACGCTAATTTCCTCGGATTTACGGGCTAGGGTGTAACCACCACCAGGTCCACGAGTACTTTCAACGATATTGAAGCGGCGTAACTTGCCGAATAGTTGCTCTAAATAAGAGAGGGAAATCTTCTGTCTTTGGCTAATTCCGGCCAAAGTTACAGGCCCGTGCGTCTCACGCAGGGCTAAGTCGATCATTGCGGTTACTGCAAAACGGCCTTTAGTTGTAAGTCTCATATGTCACCTTGGTAATGGATTGTTATGGACAGCTAACAGTCGGGCGGGTAATACCCGACCATTCCACTCAACTTTACCATATACCCCACTAAATTGCTCAGGCATTAACCCCTCAGGTCTAAATGGCGTCCCGGGAACGAGCCCCAAACGCCATTTCCTTCACCTTAGTCAATCTGTCGCGGGTAGAGGCGGCCTTTTCAAACTCCAAATTCTTGGCCTCAGAGTTCATTTGCTTCTCTAAACGCTTGATTTCGCCCGCCAGGTCCTTCTCGCTCATATCCTCATAGCGTGCCCGCTCCTGCTCAACTTGCATCTCAGAGCGCTTCTCTTTGACGTCATAGACCCCGTCAATAATGTCTTTAATGCGCTTTTTAACGCCACGGGGCTCAATCCCATTAGCCTTATTGAAGGCAATTTGTTTGGTACGGCGACGCTCCGTTTCGCCCATCGCCCGCTTCATGGAGTCGGTAATACGGTCGGCATACAAAATCGCCTTACCTTTGACGTTTCGTGCCGCTCTACCAATGGTTTGAATCAAACTGCGCTCAGAACGCAAAAAGCCCTCTTTATCTGCATCCAAAATGGCGACTAGAGAGACCTCTGGAATATCTAGGCCCTCGCGTAATAAATTAATACCTACCAATACGTCAAAGACACCTAAACGTAAGTCACGCAGAATTTCTACGCGCTCCACCGTATCGATATCGGAGTGCACGTAGCGTACTTTTACTCCGTTATCTGATAAGTAATCGGTAAGTTGTTCGGCCATGCGTTTTGTTAATACCGTTACTAAAACGCGTTCATGGACTTTGACTCGCTCATGAATCTGATTCAGCAGATCATCAACTTGAGTACTTGCTGGCAATACTTCGATTTCTGGATCGACTAATCCGGTTGGTCTTGCTACTTGCTCTACCACTTGTCCCGTATGCGTATTTTCGTAATCGGCTGGCGTTGCAGAGACAAACACGGTTTGACGCATCTTGGTTTCAAACTCAGTAAATTTGAGTGGGCGGTTATCCATCGCTGAAGGCAAACGGAATCCAAACTCTACTAAGGTATGTTTGCGAGACTTATCGCCGTTATACATCGCGTTGAGCTGACCTATGAGGACATGACTCTCATCTAAGAACATGAGTGCGTCATTGGGCAAGTAGTCCACCAAGGTAGGCGGCGCCTCACCAGGCATAGCGCCTGAGAGGTGGCGAGAATAGTTCTCAATACCTTTGCAGAAGCCTAATTCGTTGAGCATCTCCAGGTCAAAGCGGGTACGCTGCTCTAAACGCTGCGCTTCAACCAGCTTGCCATCTTTTACAAATTCATCCAAGCGGATACGTAACTCTGCCTTGATAGTTTCAATCGCTTTGAGGACTGTGTCACGCGGCGTGACATAGTGCGAGCTTGGATAGACGGTAAAGCGTGGAATCTTCTGACGAATTTTTCCAGTCAGTGGATCAAAGAATTGCAAGCTCTCGATAACATCATCAAAGAGTTCAACGCGAACAGCTAATTCATTATGCTCAGCCGGAAAAATATCAATCGTGTCGCCGCGAACTCGGAAAACACCGCGCTTGAAATCGGTTTCATTGCGGTCGTATTGCATCGCAATTAAGCGCATCAAAATATCGCGCTGACTCATCTTGTCACCAGGGCGTAAAGTCATCACCATGCTGTGATAGTCACCTGGATTACCAATACCGTAAATTGCAGATACAGTGGCTACGATGATGACATCGCGTCGCTCCAACAAACTCTTAGTAGCAGACAGTCGCATTTGCTCAATATGTTCATTGATAGATGAATCCTTTTCAATAAACAAATCTCGTGTCGGAACGTAGGCCTCCGGCTGGTAGTAATCGTAGTAACTAACAAAGTACTCCACCGCATTTTTAGGAAAAAACTCCCGAAACTCACTATAGAGCTGGGCAGCTAAGGTCTTGTTTGGGGCAAAAATGATGGCGGGACGACCTGTCCTGGCAATCACATTGGCCATGGTGAAGGTCTTACCCGAGCCAGTAACCCCCAACAGCGTCTGAAATGTCAGTCCATCCTCAATACCAGCCACTAAAGCATCAATTGCAGCCGGCTGATCGCCTGCGGGCGGAAATGGCTGGTACAGGTGAAATGGGGAATCAGGGAAGGAAACGAATTTGGATGGGTCTAAATCGTGACCTACCTCACCCAAAGGATCGGCTACAGGGGTTTTCTTGCTTTCGGCAACTGGGGAATTCGAGGAAGTTTTAGGCAACTTGGGGGGCATCTCAGCTATCATTTCAACTGTAAGTTTTAGTTCACAGCGAATTTTGTACAAACATCGATTTTGCCGTTTTTATTAAGAAATAGTTGAATCTAGCCTCAAAAACAGCCACTCAAAGCAAATTTAACTGAAATATCCTCTTATCCACCCTTTCTGATCATCAAATGAACCTTTTTACTTCAGTCCAGCTAGCCCCTAAAGACCCTATTTTTGGCCTCACAGAAGCCTATGTCGCCGACCAACGCGCAGACAAGGTAAACCTAGGTGTTGGTGTGTATTACACCGACGAAGGCAAGGTACCTCTTTTGAAAGCAGTAATTCAGGCTGAGGAGGCAATAGTTGCAAAGCGTTCCCCGCGCAGCTACATTCCAATCGAAGGCCCAAATCCATACAACAGCGCAGTTCAGAATTTATTATTCGGGGCCGATTCCTCGCTTATAAAAGATGGTCGCGTGGTTACCGCTGAGTGTCTTGGTGGAACTGGTGCATTGCGGGTTGGCGCTGACTTTATTAAGCGCCTTAACTTAAATGCGCCTTGTGCTATTAGCAATCCAACCTGGGAAAACCACCGCGGTATTTTTGAATCCGCTGGCTTTGAAGTAGTTGAGTACACCTACTTCGATGGCAAAACCCGCGGCGTAGATTTTGATGGCATGGTGAAGTCTTTAGAGTCTTTCCCAAAGTACACCACAGTATTACTTCACGCTTGCTGCCACAACCCAACTGGTGCTGACATTACAGAAGCGCAATGGCGTCAAGTGATTGACATATGTAAGGCAAAAGAACTCATTCCATTTTTAGACATGGCCTACCAAGGCTTTGCTGATGGTATTGAAAAAGATGGTATTGCAGTTCGTTTGTTTGCCCAGTCTGGGATGTCTTTCTTTGTATCGAGCTCCTTCTCCAAATCATTCTCACTCTATGGCGAGCGTGTTGGTGCTTTGTCTATCGTGACGCAAAGTAAAGATGAATCCACTCGTGTGCTCTCTCAATTGAAGCGCGTGATTCGTACAAATTATTCCAATCCTCCGACTCACGGCGCCGCAATTGCAGCTGCTGTTTTGAATTCACCAGAACTCAGACAGCTTTGGGAAGATGAGCTGGCTGAAATGCGTGATCGCATCAAAGCAATGCGTCATGGATTGGTTGAAAAATTGGCTGCTGCTGGCGTCAAGCAAGACTTTACTTTTATTGAAGCGCAGCGCGGTATGTTCTCGTACTCCGGCTTAAGCGCTGAACAAGTAGAGCGCTTACAAAAGGAAGATGGTATTTATGCCCTCTCAACTGGCCGTATTTGTGTTGCCGCCCTTAATACTAAAAATATTGACAAGGTAGCTAAAGCAATCGCCCGTGTATTGGCATAACAGCAAGTAATAAGCGGTTACACTGAATTATCAGGAGACATCATGCTATATCAGTTACACGAATTTCAAAAAGCTTTACTTCAACCCGTAAGTTCATGGGCTCGAGCAGCATCTGAAGCTTTTATCAACGCCTCTAATCCCGCATCAAAGGTTCCGGGGTCTGAACGTCTAGCTGCAAGTTATGAACTCCTGCATCGTCTTGGTAAAGACTATAAAAAACCAGAATTTGGTATCCGCTCAGTACAGGCACATGGTCGCGAAGTAGCGATTCATGAAAGAACGATTGTTGCTAAAGCGTTTTGTAATTTAATTCGTTTTAAGCGTTTTTCTGATGATGTTGATGTCATTAAAAAACTCAAGGGCGATCCAGTAGTCTTAGTAGTGGCTCCTCTGTCTGGTCACCACTCTACATTGCTACGTGATACTGTACGGACTCTATTGCAAGATCACAAGGTTTACATTACCGACTGGATTGATGCTCGCATTGTTCCTGCTGAAGATGGCAGCTTTAGCTTAGATGACTTCGTTCACTATCTGCAAGATTTCATTCGTACTATTGGTGCAGATGATTTACATGTGATCTCTGTATGTCAACCTACTGTTCCTACCTTGGGTGCAATCTCATTGATGGCTTCTGCTGGCGAGAAAACACCCGCCTCTATGATCATGATGGGCGGCCCAATTGATGCGCGCAAATCACCAACTGCAGTTAACAACTTAGCTGATCAAAAGTCCTATGACTGGTTTGAAAGTCATGTGATTTACAAGGTACCGCCAAGCTATCCAGGCGCTGGTCGCAAAGTATATCCAGGCTTTTTACAGCACACTGGCTTTATTGCCATGAACCCACAGAACCACATGCAGTCACATTGGGATTTCTTCCAAAACTTGGTGCGTGGCGATGAACAAGACGCCGCATCCCATATTCGTTTTTATGATGAATACAACGCAGTATTGGATATGGATGCACAGTATTATCTAGACACCATTAAGACGGTTTTCCAAGACTATGCCTTACCGAATGGCTCATGGGCGGTATCAGGTGATCTAGTGAAGCCACAAGATATTAAGAAAACTGCACTTCTCACTGTTGAAGGTGAGTTAGACGATATCTCTGGCAGTGGGCAAACCCGCGCAGCACATGCTTTGTGCGCAGGAATTCCGAAAGCCGATAAGGATCACTACGAAGTTGCTGGTGCTGGTCACTATGGCATCTTCTCTGGTCGTCGTTGGCGCGAGAAGGTGTATCCAAAGATTAAATCGTTTATTCGTGAGCACCAAGGCGTGCAGAAGAAAACCCGCGCTAGACCTCCGAAACTAGAGGGCTCAAAGTCTGCATAAATCAGCGGCGCGACTTTCGAGTCGCGCTTCTAGTTTTAGGGCTCGCACATTGCAATGGATATGAGGCAGACGAAAGAACTTGCAGATCGTCTCGAGGACATTCTTCCTCAAACCCAATGCACTAAATGCAGCTACCCAGATTGTCGTACCTATGCAGAAGCAATGGCAACTGGTGAGGCTTTACCCAATCGCTGCCCTCCTGGCGGAGTAGAAGGCATCAAGCGGCTGAGCGCAATTCTGACGCCCACCTTTCCTCAAGATGCGTTTGCACTACATCCCAGCATTGATCCTGAATGCGGCTCAGAGCGCCCTAGACCCGTTGCATTCATCGACCCTAAGACTTGTATTGGTTGCACGCTTTGTATTCAGGCTTGTCCTGTAGATGCAATTGTGGGAGCCTCTAAGCAGATGCATGTGGTCTTAAGTGATTGGTGTACGGGTTGTGATCTCTGTATTCCTCCTTGCCCTGTAGACTGCATCACTATGCAAGATGTCACTGATCAAAATACTGGCTGGGATGCTTGGTCTCCAGAGTTAGCGGATGCAGCGCGCGCAAGATATGCAACTCGTAATGTACGATTGGATCGCGAGCAACGTGACAATGATGAGCGGCTGGCAAAGAAGGCTGCCGCCAAACTAGTTGCAGTAAATGCAGAGAATCCTGATTCAGATGCTGCCCTAAAAGAGCAGGAAAGAAAGCGGGCCATCATTACCGCTGCGATCGCGCGAGCTCAACAACAAAAATGATGAATCTTGAAAAGCGCCAAGCTTTCTTTGAGCTACTCAGAGAAAACAATCCCCATCCAGAAACTGAATTGGAATATAGCTCTCCGTTTGAACTGCTCATTGCTGTATTGCTATCGGCACAAGCAACTGATATTTCAGTAAACAAAGGTACGCGTCAGCTATTTAAGATTGCCAACACGCCTCAAGCCCTTCTGGATCTGGGTGAGCAAGGTGTGAAGCCCTTTATCCAACACATTGGCTTATTCAACTCCAAGGGCAAGCATATTCAAGAGACTTGTCGACTACTGCTTGAAAAGTATGGTGGTGAAGTGCCTCAAAATCGCGAAGAGCTAGAGTTACTCCCAGGCGTTGGCAGAAAGACTGCGAACGTGATTCTCAATACCGCCTTTGGTCAACCTACTATGGCAGTCGATACCCATATTTTTAGGGTCTCAAACCGAACTGGTTTGGCGCCCGGTAAAGATGTTCTGAAAGTTGAAGAGCAATTGCTCAAACGCATCCCAAATGAGTTTTTAATGGATGCGCATCATTGGCTCATTCTGCATGGCAGATACACCTGTAAAGCCCGAACGCCTGATTGTGAACAATGTATTGTTGAGCCCCTCTGTGGCTTTAAACAGAAAACTGGCAAAGGAAAAGTTCGTGGCAATATTTAATCCCACCCGCGAAGAGGTAAGGCGCTTTTTTTGTGACACCTGGAAGAAGAAAACCGGAGATCAAATTCTGACGCCAATGGAGACGCTTGCTAGCGACTGGATGGCTGAGCACCCCGAATATCATGCCCTCCTAGCTGATCCAGAGGGGGCAATTGCGCAAGACTACACGCCAGAACGTGGTGAGACCAATCCCTTTTTGCACCTGTCGATGCACCTATCGATTAGTGAACAAATCTCGATCGATCAACCTCCAGGTATTAAGGAAGTTTCTGAAAAGCTAGCAAAGAAAAAAGGGTCTGCACATGAAGCTCAGCACGCCATGATGGAATGCTTGGGACAAGTTATGTGGGAGGCGCAACGTGAGTCTCGCCCACTGAGTCCTGAGAAATATCTTGAGGCGCTCCAGAAGTTAATCTAGTGGCTACGCTTCACTAGCATTCGCTTGCTCAGGATTACAGTAGAGACAACTAAGAAAGCAAAGACCATATTCATTACGGTGATGCGGTCATCCAAGAAAAAACTTGAGGCCAGCAGCGTACAAAAAGGCTGGATTAATTGAACTTGACTGACTCTTGCAATTCCACCGATAGCAAGACCTTCGTACCAAAAGAAAAAGCCTAAATACATCGGAAATATACTCAGGTATACAAAGCTTGTCCAAGCAACTACATCAGCACCCCAATACGATGAAGAAAATGTGAAATAAGTTGCCACGATATTAATCGGTAATGAAATCACTAGCGCCCAAGAAATTACTACCCGCGGATTCATCTTTCGAGATAGCTCCCCGCCCTCCACATACCCCACGCAAGCGCAAATGCCGCCCAGTACCAGCAGGATATCCACATAGGTAAAACTTCCGGAACTTTTTAGAAGGGCATACATCATTACCAATGCAGCACCCAAGATAGATACAAGCCAAAAACCAAAAGAGGGGCGCTCCTTGAAACGGATGACCCCGATTACTGTAGTAGCTAAAGGCATCATTCCCAAAATAACGGCACCATGTGAAGATGAACCCTCCTTCATAGCCAGGGTAGTAAAAATTGGAAATCCAAAAACTACGCCCAGTGCAATCACAGCAAACTTCACTAAGTCAGCTTTACTGGGGAGTGGTACTTGCTTATATGCAAGATAGCTTAAGGCAACTAAACCAGCTAAAGAAGCCCTACCAAAAGCAATGAAGTAAGGATTAAAGCTTTCAACGGTAATCTTACTTACCGGCAAGGTGAGACTAAAAACGAGAATGCCAATAAAGCCAATGAGCATTCCCTTTGTCTCTTTATTCACTATTACCCTTGGGAGAAAAACGCTACTAAACAATTTTAGGAAAGCGTGGCAATAGCGGCTTTGATTGCTGCAGGCAATTGACTGGCAAGCTGCCGGCGTTCCGTAAGTTTACTGAGAGATAATTCTTGAACTCTTTTTGACCACGCAGATCCTGGAAAGAAGGCATCGTCTTTATACCTCGGAATCACATGCCAATGTATGTGGGGAACCATATTGCCTAAGGCTGCAATATTGACCTTATCTGGACACATCACATGCCTTATGGCTTCCTCTACCGCAAAGACTAGAGACATCAGATGTTCGCGCTCACCATAGGCCAGATCAGTCATCTCAGCGACATGATGATTCCAGATCACACGGCAAAAGCCAGGCAGGTCAGGATCATTCACCAGGATGACTCGGCAGTCATCTCCACGCCAAATCAATTGACCCTCTTCAGGCCTAAGATCTTCTTTACAGAGTACGCAATTGGTCATGGGAAGAATGTAAACGAAAACGGCACCTAAGTCACCCTTATGGGGTAATTTAGATGCCGCGACAGTAAGAGTAGATTCCTTTACTGTTCTATTACGAACTACTTAGGGATTGTTTAGTGAAACTGTTCTTCCTCTGTAGAACCAGTCAATGCAGTGACTGAAGACTTACCACCTTGAATTACTGTAGTGACATCGTCAAAGTAACCAGTACCTACTTCTTGCTGATGCGATACGAATGTGTAACCACGATCACGAGCAGCGAATTCTGGCTCTTGTACTTTCTCGATGTAGGCAGTCATACCGCGCTTCATATAGTCTTGAGCCAAGTCGAACATGTTGTACCACATGGAGTGAATACCAGCCAAAGTGATGAACTGATACTTGTAACCCATTGCGCCTAATTCGCGCTGGAACTTCGCAATCGTTGCATCATCCAAGTTCTTCTTCCAATTGAAAGATGGTGAGCAGTTGTATGCCAACATCTTGCCTGGGAACTTTGCACGAATTGCTTCAGCGAACTGACGAGCAAAATCTAAATCCGGTGTACCTGTTTCACACCACACCATATCAGCGTAGGCGGCATATGCCAAGCCACGGGAGATCGCTTGATCCAAGCCCTTACGTGTTTTGTAAAAGCCTTCTGGAGTGCGCTCACCCGTCAAGAATGGCTTGTCATTTGCGTCGTAATCCGATGTCAACAAGTCGGCAGCTTCAGCATCAGTACGAGCCAAGATAATCGTTGAAACACCCATTACGTCAGCTGCCAAACGTGCAGAAATCAATTTCTGTACTGACTCAGCTGTAGGCAGCAATACTTTGCCACCCAAGTGACCGCACTTCTTAACGGAAGATAATTGATCTTCAAAGTGAACACCAGCTGCACCCTGCTTAATTAATGCTTTGCTTAATTCGAATGCATTCAATACACCACCGAAACCAGCTTCAGCATCAGCAACGATGGGAGCAAAATACTCGATATAGCCAGCATCGCCCTTGTAGATACCTTTAGCAGTTTGGATCTCATCTGCACGTTGAAATGAGTTATTAATTCGCTCAACCATCTTTGGAACTGAATCAACTGGATACAAAGATTGATCTGGATACATTGCTGCGTAAGAGTTACCGTCAGCAGCAACCTGCCAACCTGACAAGTAGATGGCTTGAACGCCAGCTTTAACTTGTTGCATTGCCTGTCCACCAGTCAAAGCACCTAAACAGTTCACGTAAGCTTCGTTATTCACTAATTCCCAGAGACGCTCTGCGCCATGCTTAGCCAATGTGTGCTCAATCTTCAATGAGCCGCGAAGGCGAACTACGTCTTCAGCCGTGTAACCACGAGTAATACCTTTCCAGCGTGGATTGGTATCCCAGTCCTTTTGTAGTGCTGCGATTTCTGCTTTGCGTTCGGCCATGTTTTTCTCCCTAAGTTAAACAAGTACATCCAATATCGAGACACTCATTACAGACAATAAAGTCTTATGTCTTATATAAGAGTTTAAGCATCTAGGGAAAGCATGCAAGAACTATTTCAGTATTTATTTGAATAAATTAGTTCAATAAATTCAATTACTTGAAAATATATTTTTATAATATGAAATATAAGTCCAAGCAGCGAAATAATGCCTAGCTTGAAATGTTGCACTGCATTTTGCGTATGGGAATGACTTTTCACATTGTGAAAAGAATTGAGTGTGTTAGCTAGCTTTTGGAGTGCTGATGCTTGCAACCTTAAATCCAGTCAAAATAATCATGAACTGGAGAAGGGCTACGCCAATAAATAATAGCTTTGGTAAGCCCACATCTAAAAAGATTCCAAAGATCAGCGGACTTAAGGCAGCGCCCAAATCAATACCTGAATAAACAATGCCGTAGACCCTGCCCGATGAGCCAGAGGGAGTTGCAGAGCGAATCATCAAGTCACGAGATGGTGCCGCTATTCCTAAGCCAAGTCCAATCACAATGAAAGCGATGATGATTAATTCCACAGGCACTAAACCTGTAGCCATTAAAAGACCCATGACGATATTCACAGTGAAGCAGATCGTAATGATGCGCTCGGGTACTTTTAGTTTAGTGGCAAGATAGCCACCCAGAAGCATCCCTCCAGCCCCACCCATAGACATGAGTGTTAAATAGTAATTACCAGAACTCACAGCAATGTCATAGATCTTAAAAAGCGCGGTTGGGGCAAATGATTGCAAGCCTGTAGTGGCGGCCATGCTAAAGAAAAAGAAAATCCAACAAAGCCAAACAACCGGTAGCTTCAGAAAACCAAAGGTGCTCATTGGCGCGCCATCAGGATTGCTTTGCGCATGGCTAGCTTGTGATTCTTCGCGCCTTGCATGGGCATCATCAATTAAGCGCTCTCTACCAAGCCAGAGGGTCAATAAGATCAGAGCTTCCAGCAATGCGGCAGATAGAAATGCAATCCTCCAATCAGCAATGCTTGCTACCGCCACCATAAAGGCTGGAGCAGCGGCCCAACCGATATAACCTGTTACCCCATGAATCGAGTAAGCGTAGGGCAAATTTGGTGGTGAAATTTTGTGATTAATCAGCGTGTAATCCACTGGATGGAAAACGCCATTGCCACATCCCGCAATCACTGCGCCTAGAGCCAACATGGCATAACCATTGCTTTGTGAGTAAATAAGTGCAGCCAATGCTAGCAATGCCACGCCAGCAAACAAGACAGGGCGAGATCCAATACGGTCTACTAAAAATCCAGATGCTGCCTGAACAATACAAGAGACCACAAAGAAGATGGTCATGAGCAGGCCCAATTCGGCGTAGTTAAAGCCGAACTCTGCTTTCAACCATGGGAACATGGGAGGCAGAATTAGATGAAAGAAATGGGAACTGCCGTGAGCCAGGCTAATGAGACCAACAACCCGGACATCACTGGCGCGCCTATTTTTTAGAACGTCAATCATGTACCGAGTTTACTGGCGCAGGCATATTCCTGCAAATTTGCTGATGAATTACTTGCTAAAACTGAAATCGCCGTTCTTATCAACGCCCACAGGAACCGTGTCCTTAGGGCCAAACTTACCTTCCAAGATCATCTTGGAAACTGGGTTCTCGATATATTGCTGAATCGCACGCTTTAGTGGTCTTGCTCCAAATACAGGATCAAAACCGACTTCAGCAATCTTGCTTAAAGCAGCATCACTCACATCCATCTGCATATCGATCTTAGCTAAACGATCTGACAAGTTCTTGAGCAAGATCTTCGCGATATTTGCAATGTTGCCTTTATCCAAACCATGAAAGACGACGATCTCATCAATCCGGTTCAAGAACTCAGGACGGAAATGACTCTTTAGCTCTTCAAATACCGCTTCTTTAATCTCCAACTGCTTCTTACCAACCATCGACTGAATCAGATGTGAGCCAATATTGCTGGTCATCACAATCACGGTGTTCTTAAAGTCTACGGTACGACCTTGACCATCCGTTAAGCGGCCATCGTCCAATACTTGCAAGAGCACATTGAAGACATCTGGATGCGCTTTTTCAATCTCATCAAACAAGATGACGCTGTATGGATGGCGACGTACTTGTTCAGTTAAGTAACCGCCTTCTTCGTAGCCTACATAGCCTGGAGGCGCACCGATTAAACGAGCAACGCTATGCTTCTCCATAAACTCACTCATATCAATACGAATGAGGTGCTCTTCACTATCAAATAAGAAACCGGCCAAGGCTTTACAAAGCTCAGTCTTACCAACACCTGTAGGCCCCAAGAATAAGAATGAGCCATAAGGACGATTCTCTTCAGAAAGACCTGCGCGGGAACGACGAATAGCATCAGATACCGCACGAATAGCCTCTTCTTGGCCAACTACGCGTTGATGTAATAACTCCTCCATCTTGAGTAATTTATCGCGCTCACCCTGCATCATCTTTGATACCGGAATTCCTGTTGCACGAGAAACTACTTCAGCAATTTCTTCTGCGCCGACTTGTGTTCGTAAGAGCTTGTTCTTTACTACGCCATCTTTACTTCCTTTTGCTTCCGCTGCCGCAGCGGACTTGAGCTTTGCCTCGAGCTCAGGTAATTTTCCATATTGCAATTCCGCAACTTGCTCTAGCTTTCCCTCACGCTGCAACTTATTGATATCTGCGCGAACTTTTTCGATCTCCTCTTTGAGATGGGCGGCGCCTAAAACAGCACCTTTTTCCGCTTTCCAGATTTCTTCTAAATCAGCATACTCAGCACCCAAGCGCTTGATCTCATCTTCAATCAAGCCAAGACGTTTTTGTGATGCCTCATCTTTTTCCTTCTTAACTGCTTCACGCTCAATCTTGAGTTGAATCAGACGACGCTCCAACTTATCCATGACCTCTGGCTTGGAATCAATCTCCATCCGAATACGTGAGCCAGCCTCATCAATGAGGTCGATAGCCTTATCTGGCAAGAAACGATCGGTAATATAGCGGTGAGACAGCTCTGCTGCTGCCACGATGGCAGGGTCAGTAATCTCAATACCATGGTGAAGCTCGTAACGCTCTTGTAAACCGCGCAAGATGGCAATAGTCGCTTCTACACTAGGCTCTTCCACCATCACCTTTTGGAAGCGGCGCTCAAGTGCGGCATCCTTCTCAATATACTTGCGGTATTCATCTAGAGTGGTCGCGCCGATGCAATGTAATTCACCACGAGCCAGAGCAGGCTTAAGCATATTACCGGCATCCATTGCGCCATCACCCTTACCTGCACCAACCATCGTATGAATCTCATCAATAAAGATGATGGTTTGACCTTCGTCCTTAGCGACATCACTTAAAACAGCCTTGAGACGTTCCTCGAACTCACCACGGTACTTTGCGCCCGCTAGTAACAAAGCCATATCCAATACTAGGACACGCTTGTTCTTGAGGGTTTCAGGAACTTCACCGTTGACGATACGCTGGGCTAAGCCCTCCACAATGGCAGTCTTACCAACCCCTGGCTCACCAATAAGGACTGGGTTATTCTTACCACGACGCTGCAGAATCTGAATGGTGCGACGAATCTCATCATCACGGCCAATCACAGGATCGAGCTTACCCATGCGAGCACGCTCAGTTAAATCAATGGTGTATTTCTTTAAGGCCTCACGCTGACCTTCGGCATCCGCACTATTCACTGACTCTCCTCCGCGTACTACATTAATAGCTGCTTCTAACGATTTACGATTTAAACCATTTTCCCGAGCAATCTTGCCGAGCTCGCCTTTATCATCCGCCACAACTAATAAAAATAACTCGCCAGCAATAAATTGATCATTACGCTTATTGGCTTCTTTTTCACATAAGTTCAGCCAGTTGCTTAAATCCCGCCCAAGCTGAACTTCCCCGCCAGTGCCCTGCACTTCTGGAAGATTAGCAATGAGTTTCTCGGTTGCCTTCTCAAGGCCCGGCACATTGACGCCAGCGCGTGTCAATAAACTCTTGGCACCACCATCTGAATCGCGCAGCATTGCTAGCAGCAAATGGGCTGGCTCGATATATTGATTGTCTTTTGCTAAAGCCAGGCTTTGCGCCTCACTGAGTGCTTCTTGGAACTTCGTAGTTAATTTATCTATTCTCATTTTTAAGTCCTATCTACTCTATCTATTTTTATGCGTTTATATCTATAGAATATAGGGGCATTCTGCATAATTTCAAGTCTGTTAGACCTCTTTTTAAGTGAATTGATCCCTATTTTGACCTGGCTTGTTTATCTCCTGGAGTGCTCTGATGGCAGCTACTACGCTGGCATTACAAACCGCTTAGAACATCGTTTGGCAGCTCATAACTCTGGGGAAGGTGCTCGTTATACGAGGGCTCGCAGACCAGTAATCCTTTTAGCAAGCCAAGAGCACCCAGATCGATCTGAGGCATCTAAAGCCGAGGCTAGATTAAAGAAGCTAGCAAGATCAGAAAAGCTGGGATTTTTTAAAGTCTAGGTTTTTAGCGCTTATTTACGCCGTGTCTTTGACCACTAAAGGAATCACCTGACTCTTAAAGCTTCCAGCCAGTGCTTTTTTCAAGATCTTGTAAATATCCAGATCAAAATCAGCGTCCCCTGAGTCAGCCAACTCATAGAGCTCTTCTTCGTTGATCGCTGTACCTAAATAACGCCAACGATCCACAACGTGCATGTGGCCAGCCTCTTTTACTGCCACTGGTCCCGGGTATGGCCAGACTTGAACCTGAAATAATTCCAGAGCAGTTTTAAGCTGAAGATTATGCAATTCGATAGGAGAACCTCCAATACAGGCACCACCGCATTGCTTTACTTGATAACCAAAGCAAGCCTTACCTTCAATCCGCTTCTCTAGACCAAGCAGCGCCTCACAGAGGCGGTATTTTTTTGCAATGGCTTTAAGGTAGGCATTGGCCTCTCGCTTGCTATAAAACAAACCAAACAAGTTATCTTGAATGCCAGGGTCTAGTTCACGATGACCTACTAGATGAGGAGTGAGTACACCATCCTCAGTAAACTCCAATTTCCAGGCGCAGAGATCCTTTGAGCGGCGTAGTTTGATGTTCATGCTGGGCATGCGCTCTTTAATGAGGCGCGATTCTAAAATCAATGCGCCCAACTCTCCGCTAGTTTCAATCCAATCAATATCTCTGACTTGCATCGAGAGCTTCATTTCCTTGCGCTGGGTGAGCGCCCCTTGAAAATGGCCCATCACCCTGCTACGCAGAGAAATACTTTTACCGATATACAGCGGAATTTGATTCTCACCATAAAAAATGTAGCAGCCAGGTTTTTCTGGAATCGAGTCCACTAGTGCTTTATCAATATTAGGCGGTAAGCTTGGATTACCAATGAGTTGATTTACCGCTTTGAGAAGCGCTTCACGCCCCAGCTTTTCTTCGCAAACGCGCCAAAACTGAAGCAACAAATCAGCGTCACCCAATGCACGGTGCCGCGCGCTAATTTTGAGACGGTGGGCACTAATGATGGTATCGAGATTATGTCTTGCCTGATCAGGAAATAGTAAACGGGAGAGCTTTACAGTACAAAGTACTTTGGGCTTGAAGTCGATGCCCACACGCTTAAAGGATGCCTTCAAAAATCCGTAATCAAAACGGGCGTTGTGGGCTACAAAAATCTTACCCTCGAGCTCGCGAGCAATCTCTGTCGCCAAGCCCTCAAAGGCAGGCTGCTGACTAACCATCTGGGGTCTAATACCCGTCAAATTTTGGATGTTCTGCGGAATAAATGTCTGGGGATTGACGAGACTTTCCCAAGTCTGTACCTGATCATGGATCAGCGATTTGATACCAACCTCGGTAATACGATCGCGCTCAAAATTTGAGCCCGTAGTCTCAATATCAACAAATGCTAATGGAGGATATTCATAGCCACTTGATGACATGAGAACTGAAGAATTACTTTTTACCTTGATACTTGGCGATACTCGCCTTTAGGTCGCTGTACTCTTCACAACCGAAGAGACAAGCCTTATCAAGTCTTGCTAACATCGCCTCTGCTCCAGGCAAGTCTTTCTTCATCAAAAGTAACTCGCCGTAGTACTCTAAAGCTGATCTATGACTTGGATCAATCTTCAATGCTGCCTGGTAATACTTTTCAGATGAAGCTAAATCTGGTGGTTGCTTTTTGCGCAAACTGTATCCCATCAGATTGTTCCAGTCTGCAGAGTTGACTTCGTTTGCCGACTGTAATTGTTTTAATGCCTGCTCATAACTATTGGATTTGATGCTGGCGCGGGCATCTGTTAGCCAAGCTGGATCAGATTTAGTTGGGGCGCTATCAGCAGCCAAGGAAACTACCCATGGTGCTATTGCAAGCAGAATAGAGGCCAATAGTTTGCTAGCGAAATTCCATTTCATTACCTGCATCATTAAGATCCTTGTTGTTGTCCTGCTTTATGTAAGTAGTCACCAAAGCTAAAAATGGAGTTGGGTCCCAAAGGTACATCCTCCACCTTCTTAAATGGCGCCTTGATTACTCTCTGCACTTCACCTTTAGAGGGCTTTTCAATTCTAAATTCGGAGTAAACAAAAGTCTGGCGTTCGGGAGCAGTTTTCGCTTCACTAAATCGCGGTACGTAATCTTTAATGGCATCGGATAGGTTCACATTCGCCATACAGCTGAGCATATAAGCCTCCAAAGATTGATAAAGTTCGCTAGCGATATCGCAAGCCTCAACTTTGCGCTTTTTGATGTAATTCATTGCTAGGACCACATCTTTAATGGTGACCATGCGGGGATCCTGCAGTAGTGTGTAACCCCCATTGCGACCTTTTGTACCCTTCACGATTCCAGCTGCACGCAATGCGCTGAGCAATAACTCTATTCTGCTCACAGACAATTTTTGGCGCTGCGCCAGCTCTAAGCCGGTAACTGGCTGAGCACCGTTGGAATGAGATGCAATATCAACCAAGGTGTTGAGAGCGGCTTTTACTGCTGTATTAACGTTCATGATGGATTTAGCAAATATGTTGAATTAAGCAAAGTATCAAGTTGAATCCATATTTCTGCAGAGTACCAAGTTTTAACCCTCTTGAACTCATGGTTGTAGTCAACCCAAGTAAGGCTTGAGCTCAGCAATCAGATTTTTAAATTGCTCACGCCTGAGAAACTGGCCAACTTCCACCCTCCGCCCCGTCTGCTCAACAAAAAACACTTTTTGGTGCTCATCTGGGTGCGATAGTCTGACCCAGCGAGTATTAAATTCAGTTACCGACTCTTTGTAGGCAATAAATTTCCTGACCAATAAGCGGGTCCCGCTGATTTCTATTTCCTCATAATCCAAAGCATGTCGGCAGTAAATCAAAAAGCCCGCAGTGACTGCAGTTAACTCTATTGCAGTAAAGATCAGGATAATTTTTACGCCAGCCAACAAAAAGCCGGTTGCTACGGTTAAGGAAAGGCAAATCAAGGCGATGTAGAACTTGAGCAATTGACTCGGAGTCAATGCACAGTTGCGCCTCATCTTCCAGATTTTCATTCTTTGATGTCAGTCTCAGTCAGACTTGAAGTCTAGTGCTTGGCAGATTGAGCTTGTTTGGCCTTTTCCAACTGATCAGCACTACGCTGCTGAAAATCAACCATGGTGTGGTAGCCCATTTGGTAGCAAGGGCAATGTTTACCCAAAATCCAGCGTGCGAGCTTAACCCGTAACTTTTTCATCATGTTTATTCTCCTGTGAGTAGTGCATATTTTGGCTGATATCCAGGATTACTGCTGAACACAGCGCCATTTCGACTGCTCAGCAAACTAAACGCAAATCCTTTAAATTAAACCCATGACAACATCCTCTTCGACAGCCCGCTGGATTCCTCTTTTCCCCTTGGGGACTACCCTCTTTCCGGGTGGTGTAATTGCCCTCAAAATCTTTGAAGCGCGTTATTTAGACATGATGAAACGATGCCTGCGCGAAGATACTCCTTTTGGGGTTATCAGCATTCTTGATAACAAGCCAACTGAATCAGATGCTGATGCCATTGCTAACTTCTCAAATATTGGCACCTTAGCAAAATTGGAAGAGTTTGATGCGATTCAGCCCGCGCTATATATGACCAAGTCCTATGGAACGCAACGCTTCAAAGTCCTGAACATCAAGCAAGAACCTGATGGCCTGTGGATGGGCCAAGTTGAACTGATGGATGCTGACCCAGAAATACCATTAGCAAAAGAGCATGAAAACGTAGCAGCACTTCTAAATGAGATTATTTCCGTTATCAAAAGCGAAGACTTGCTGGGTGAAGATGCATTCAAAATGCCGATGAACCCAGATGATTGTGGTTGGGTGTCTAACCGTTTGGCTGAGCTCTTGCCGCTCCCCCCGGCTCAGAAGAACCACTTGCTTGCTCAAAGCAATCCCAGAATCCGGCTCGATTTAATTTCAGAGATCATTGAGGATGATGGCTTGCGTAATATCGTAATTCATTAGCAACATGATTGATGAACTCATTCGTCGGTCAATTCGAGAAATGGTGGGTGGTGGCGGTCCACCCGTAGCATTTCTGGAGCCCCCTGGTGATAGAGGTCTATTTGGCCCGGAGTCTGTAGCTTGGAAGGTGCATGCGGATTTTATTTCCATGATGATCGGTGGCATTAGCTCACTGGTATTGCAAGCCCTTCATCCAAAGGCACTCGCTGGTGTATGGGATCACTCCAGCTTCAGGCAAGACCTTAAAGGTAGACTAGGAAGAACAGCATTCTTCATTGCCGCAACTACTTACGGCTCGCATGAGATGGCGGATAAGGCTATCAATCGTGTTAATCAAATTCATCAAAAGGTCACCGGGTTTGATGAATTTAATCAACCCTATAGGGCAGATGATCCAGAACTACTTGCGTGGGTTCATCTAACAGAAACCCGGAGTTTTATGTGCTCATATGAGCCATACCGAAGTGAAACGTTAATTCCAAAGCAAAAAGATCAGTATTTCTCAGAAATGAAAATGCTCGGGGAGAGATTGGGGGCGATTGATCTACCCGACACCTATTCTGGTACAGAGCAAGCTATCAGGCAATACATCCCCCAACTTCACTACGGTGAAAGAGCTAAAAGTATCATCGGAATGCTAGATCACTTTCCTAGCACGCTCAGCGCCAAACCTTTCGTAAGCCTGATCAGTCGGGCAGGCTTTCTCAATTTGCCTGATTGGGCATATCCGATTATTCAACGGCCCCAACCAAGCCGACTAGAGCGGCTGGCCGTGCAATCTTCTATTCGACTGATGGCGGTTCCTGTGAGGGAAGCACTAAAAGATGGTGTAGCTGCTCACTCGCTCCGTAGAGTTTACGGATCAACTAAATAAGGGGATCCTGGGATTCAGGTTTAGGATTTGTAGAATCAGAAGGCTGGCTTTTTGCAGACATGAGGGGCGGCGCGCTCATTTTCTCGCCATCCCACACTTGGCCACACCAGCACTCCCCAGCCTCATTAATAATGCAAACCCCTGAGCCGCAGCAACGTTTGTCGGGTGCTTTCATGATCAACCTCTTAGTTCTGAACAATTCATAATGCAGTCTATTCTAGGGTTTTTATTGAAATAAGGTGCAACCCTAGATTTATTAGCAAAAAATGCAAAGTCTCTTATTCGAACCCTCAGAATCATCCGACCCAATCTGCCTATTGGAGAGGGATGGTCGGGCTGAGTACTTTAGTCATTTTTACAAAGCGGATGAATCTGATCATTTTTTTGACAGTTTAATGAACTCCCTTGCCTGGGAAGCAGATCAGATCAATATGTTTGGTAAGTTAGTAACAACCGCGAGAAAAGTTGCTTGGGTGGGAGATCCCCAATGCCGTTATACCTACTCGGGTATCGAAAAATTTCCTCAAGACTGGACGAAAGAGTTACTTCAAATTAAGTATCAACTTGAAGAATTGACCGGCTATAGCTATAACTCTTGCTTACTCAATCTGTATCACAATGGTGATGAAGGTATGGGTTGGCATAGTGATAATGAAAAAGAGTTAGATAACACAACTCCGATCGCATCAATCAGCCTAGGTGCTCGACGTAAATTTACATTTCGTCATAAGCAGGATAAAGCGACTGTGTCAGTATTTCTTGATCACGGTAGTCTTCTCATCATGCATGCCCCCATTCAAGATCACTGGCATCACAGCCTTTTGAAAACCAAGACTGTTGTGAACCCACGAATCAATCTCACCTTTCGCAAAATACTTCCCAAAATATGAACGGCAGCAAAGCAATCAATCGGGTAGCGGTCATTGGCGCAGGAATTGCAGGCCTTGCTTGTGCGAGAGAACTACAGTCACACGGTATATCGGTAGACGTCTTTGAAAAGAGTCGCGGTCCAAGCGGACGTATGAGTACCCGTCGCGCGCAAGACTGGTCTGCTGACCATGGTGCCCAGTACTTTACTGCCAGAGATCCTCGTTTTATTGAGGAAGTACACAGTTGGCTTCAGGCCGGCACTGCAGCTATTTGGAAACCGAAACTCAAGGTATATGAGGCCAAGACATGGCGTGACAGTCACTCACAAGATATTCGCTATGTTGGTACCCCTCATATGAACTCGCCAGGCAAGCATCTTGCTGAAGGACTCTCCATTCAATACGAGAGAACCATTTCTCAGTTGGAGCATAAGGATGATCAGTGGCATTTGCAGTGCAGTGAAGTCAATGAAATTACAGCGCTATACGATTTTGTCGTATTGGCCATACCCGCTCCTCAGGCAAGCGCTCTGCTTAAGGGGCTTGACAGTAGAGCCGCTGATATCGCTAACTCAGCGCAGATGAAGGCCTGCTGGACCATGATGGCGCACCTTCCGAATCAGCTCAATAGAGATTTTGATGCAGCATTTATTAACCAAGAAATCATTAGCTGGATTTGCCAAAACGGATCAAAGCCAATGCGTCAGGGAAGCGCGTGGACTATCCATGGAAGCCCTGACTGGAGTCAAGACCATATTGAGTTAAGTAAAGAGGATGCTCAATACCAAATGGTGCAGTGCCTGACAGCACTAGGTTTTAACTGCGAGGATGCTGAAATCAGCATGCACCGCTGGCGCTATGCCAGTGGGGGTCTAGAAAATGGAATTGGATATTTATTGCTACCTAGTATTGGCCTAGGGCTTTGTGGAGACTGGCTCAATGGCGGCAGAGTTGAGGGTGCCTGGCTCAGCGGCTTTAATCTAGCTTTAGCACTCGAACAGATAAAGAACTAAATTAGCTCCAGCGTGCCATTGCAGCATCATCAGTTACGCGGGCATCTACCCATTTGCTACCTTCTGGTGTTTCTTCTTTTTTCCAAAATGGTGCCGCGGTTTTGAGATAGTCCATGATGAACTCACAAGCAGTAAATGCTTCACCTCTATGGGCACTGGTAACTGCCACAAGAACAATTTGATCTTCAGGTAAAAGTGGTCCTACTCGATGGATGACTAGCGTCTTATAAAGATCCCAGCGGCTTCTAGCTTGCATGATGATTTCTTCTAGGGATTTTTCTGTCATACCAGGGTAGTGCTCCAGAGTCATACCCTGAACGTGACTGCCATCATTCATATCTCGGACAGTGCCCAAGAAAGTCACCACTGCACCCACTCGGGGATCATCCTTACGCAGGGCCTTCACCTCGGTTGTTAGATCAAAGTCAGCTTCTTGAATGCGGATGAAATCATTCTGCATCTCAGCCGCCAGTAACCGGAGGGAAGAAAGCGACTTCGGCACCCTCCACCAAAGGGGTGGAGTCACTCACCATCTCTTGATTTAATGCGCAACGAATCACTTTACCGCTTGCCAATACTTCGACCCAAGGATTCCCCCGTTGAACAAGGTAGCTTCTTAAGTCGGCAATGGTTTTTACTTCTGGTGGAGCATCAATACTCTCACCAGAGAGTCCGAGACCCTCTCTTAAGGAGGCGAAGAATCGTAATTCGAGTTTCATATCAGAATCCTAATACGACTAGGAAAGAAGTGCACTAAATGGAATGTACTTCACCATATCGCCAGAGTTGACTGCTTGGCCTGGTGGACAATCTACTAAACCATCGCCCCAAGAGGCGCTAGTCAGCACCCCAGAGCTTTGATTGGAGAACAGATCTAAACCACCCTGGGCATTGATCTTGACCCTCAGAAACTCATTACGACGATCAGCCTTAAGCCAATCAAAGTCAGCGCGCATGGGGTAAGACTGCGGTAAACCTGCATCCCGCCCTTGTAACTTGAGAATGAATGGGCGTACAAATAATAGGAAAGTCACAAAACTCGATACCGGGTTACCAGGTAAACCGATGAACCAAGTTTCGGCTTCAGTTTTTGCTTCGACCGCATTACTTTTTGAACTATCTGATTTGCGGACAGCACCAAAAGCTAAAGGCTTGCCAGGCTTAATAGCAATCTGCCAGAGATCGAGCCTGCCTTCAGCGCTCACTGCAGGCTTAATGTGATCTTCTTCGCCAACGGAGACGCCGCCAGATGTAATGATTAAGTCATGATCTTTGCTGGCCTTACGCAGAGTTTCTCTCGTGGCTTCAAGACTATCAGGAACAATTCCGAAATCAGTGGCATCGCAACCCAAAGATTTGATGCACGCTAATAGTGTGTCGCGATTGGAGTTATAGATACCGCCTGGTTTAAGTGGTTCACCTGGCAGGGAAAGTTCGTCACCAGTGAAAAATGCAGCAACTCTCACCTTACGTTTTACAGTTAAATGCGTTAAGCCGGCAGAGGCAGCAACTCCAAGTTCTTGTGGCCGCAGATAAGCGCCTGCAGTAAGAGCTGTTTTGCCTGCAGTCAGATCTTCGCCTCTGCGACGAATCCATTGACCTGATGTTGGTGCGATATTGACTTGGACTTGGTCGCTTGCCCCCTCTGGAGTCGAGCAATCCTCTTGCATTACAACGGCATCAGCGCCAGGTGGCACAGGGGCACCAGTAAAGATTCTGGCAGCAGTACCAGGCTCGAGCTGAGTTCCCATAGATCCCGCCGGAATACGTTGCGCAATTGTGAGTGTTTGACCTGGTGTATGAGTATCCGCTGTTCGCACTGCATAACCATCCATTGAGGTGTTATCGAGTGGAGGCACATCTACAAGACTATTTACACTTTCTGCTAGCACACGGCCTAAAGCAGCCTGCATCGCAAGAGTTTCAGTTTCGCTCACAGGCTTTGCGTGAGAAAGTAAGTGATCTAAAGCCTGCTGAGCAGTCAACATCGGAGGCTTAGTCATAGCAATGGATTTCTGAGTTAGTTGGTGTGGACGGTAATGAAGTTTTTAACTTGATTGACATCGGCATCGATATTTTCAACGCGCTGCGGCTTTGACTTGATGTCTTTGAATGCTGGTGGACATTCGGCTGGACGCCCTAATGCAACTTCAATCGTTTCTTCAAACTTAATAGGTAAAGCAGTTTCCAAAACAATCATAGGGATGCCTGCCTGCATGTGTTCGCGCGCTACCTTCACCCCATCCGCTGTATGCGTATCAATCATCACACCATACTGCGCATCAATATTGCGAATCGTTTCTAGACGATTTTCATGGGTGCTGCGGCCAGATTGAAATCCATACTGCGCAATGTCTTTAAAGACGGCATCTTTAGAAATATCAAAGCCGCCTGCCTCATCCACCTGCTTAAACATGCCGGCAGTTGCCTTGCCATCCTTGCCCATGAAATCAAATACAAAGCGCTCAAAGTTGCTCGCCTTAGAAATATCCATAGAGGGGCTGGAGGTATGCAAAGTCTCAGCAGACTTACGCGCACGATAGACGCCGGTACGGAAAAACTCATCGAGAACATCATTCTCATTGGTAGCAGCAATCAAATGTGCAATTGGCAAACCCATCATGCGGGCAATATGTCCGGCACAGATATTGCCAAAGTTGCCTGAGGGCACAGTGAATGAGACTTTTTCATCGCTAGATTTTGTAGCCAGCAGATAGCCCTGAAAGTAATACACTACCTGGGCAACTACACGACCCCAATTAATGGAGTTCACCGTACCAATTTGGTGATTCGCTTTAAAGCTATGGTCATTGCTCACTGCTTTAACAATATCCTGACAATCGTCAAATACACCAGAAACTGCTAAGTTAAAGATATTGGGGTCTTGCAGAGAATACATTTGAGCAGACTGAAATGAGCTCATCTTGCCGCGTGGTGAAAGCATAAATACCTTTACACCTTCTTTGCCACGCATTGCATATTCAGCAGCACTTCCTGTATCCCCGGATGTCGCGCCCAAAATATTGAGCTTCTGACCATTCTTCTTTAAGGCGTATTCAAAGAGATTGCCGAGCAATTGCATCGCCATATCTTTAAATGCCAATGTGGGTCCATTAGATAGGCTGAGCAAACCAATACGTGTACCTTGCTCTTCACCCAACCAATGCAATGGCGTGATGTCTTTAGCATTATCTTCAGCACGGCCATTACAGTAGACCTGCTCTGTATAGGTCTTACGTAATAGAGTACGCAGATCCGCCTCAGGAATGTCATCGCAATAAAGACTTAATACTTCATAAGCGAGATCGGCATAAGACATGCCACGCCAAGCATCTAACTGCGCTTTAGTGACTTGTGGATACTCTGTCGGCAGATATAAGCCACCGTCTGGCGCTAATCCGCCAAGCAGAATTTCTAAAAAGGATTGTTGTGGGCTATTGCCCCGGGTTGATTGGTAACGCATGTATTTGTATTAGGACAGATTTTCTAAACGGATCTTCACTACTTCACCAGCAACAGTTTTCAGGTTCTGAATTTCCTGAATTGCTGCCAGCATGTGCTTTTCTTTAGTCTCATGGGTGAGAGCAACTAAGTCGGTTTGACTTTCACCTTCGTCGGCTTCTTTTTGCAAGAGAGCATCAATAGAGATGCTATGGGCCGCCAAGATCTTAGTAATGTCAGCTAACACACCGGCTTGATCTGCTACGCGCAAACGCAAATAGTAACTGGTGGTAATTTCACCCATTGGCAATACGGTAATATCGCGCACTGCATCCGGCTGGAACGCCAAATAAGGGACGCGACTCTCTGGGCTTGCACCCAATAAACGCGTGATATCCACTAGGTCTGCAATCACAGCAGAAGCAGTTGGCTCTGAGCCTGCGCCCTTACCGTAGTAAAGCGTTGTGCCAACAGCATCACCAAATACCTGAACAGCATTCATAGCGCCTTCAACGTTTGCAATAAGACGCTTAGTCGGAATCAAGGTTGGATGCACACGCAACTCAATACCGGAATTTGTCTTCTTCGCAATCCCAAGCAACTTGATGCGATAACCCAACTGCTCAGCATATTTAATGTCGATGGCATCTAACTTAGTAATGCCCTCGATATGTGCTTTTTCGAATTGCATTGGAATACCAAAAGCAATTGCACTCATGATGGTTGCCTTGTGGGCAGCATCTACACCTTCAATATCAAAAGTAGGATCTGCTTCTGCGTAACCTAAACGCTGCGCCTCCTTCAGAACGGTCGCAAAGTCCAAGCCTTTGTCGCGCATTTCAGAAAGAATGAAATTGGTTGTACCGTTGATGATGCCAGCGATCCACTCGATGCGGTTTGCTGTTAAACCTTCGCGCAGCGCTTTGATAATAGGGATACCACCAGCAACAGCGGCTTCAAACGCGACCATCACACCCTTTTCGTGGGCGGCTTTAAAAATCTCGTTACCGTGAACTGCGATCAACGCCTTATTGGCTGTCACTACATGCTTGCCAGCAGCAATTGCCTCGAGCACTAAATCTTTAGCGATACCGTAACCACCAATCAACTCAACAACGATATCGATTTCAGGATTGTTAATAACAGCACGAGCATCACTCACCACTTGAGCACGCTCTTTTACCAACTCTTTAGCGCGTTCTATATTGAGGTCGGCAACAGTATTGATACGAATGCCACGACCAGCACGACGGGTAATTTCATCTTGGTTGCGTTCGAGAACAGTAAATACTCCACCACCTACAGTGCCAATACCTAATAGACCTACTTGAATCGATTTCATGATGCCTTTGTTACTATTGAATTAGTCGAATTAGTTACCTTGCGACTATGTTTTTGACGATAACGCTCTAGGAAACGTGCCAGACGGCCAATAGCCTCCTTCAGCACATCCTCGTGAGGTAAGAACACTACGCGAAAGTGGTCAGACTTGACCCAATTAAAACCCGAGCCTTGCACCAGCAATACTTTTTCTTCTTTGAGAAGATCAGCTACAAATTGCTGGTCATCTTCAATCGGGTACATCTCAGAATCGAGTTTTGGGAATAAGTACAAAGCAGACTTTGGCTTCACACAAGTCACGCCCGGAATTTCAGTAATGAGCTTCCAGGCAAGATCGCGCTGCTTGGCTAGACGACCACCTTCATTGACTAAATCATTAATGCTTTGATAGCCGCCCAAAGCTGTTTGAATAGCATACTGGCCCGGCACATTGGCGCACAGGCGCATTGAGGACAACATATTGAGACCTTCGATGTAATCTCGAATCATCTCTTTGTCCCCAGAAACTACCATCCAGCCAGCACGGTAGCCGCAAGAGCGATAGTTTTTGGATAAACCGTTAAAAGTAATCGTGACTACATCAGTAGATAAGGATGCCAAAGAGACGTGTTTCTCTTTGTCGTAAAGCATCTTGTCGTAAATCTCGTCGGCAAACAGAATCAAGCCATGCTCACGCGCAATCGAGATTAGCTCTGTCAACACTTCCGTGGAATAGATGGCGCCCGTTGGATTATTAGGATTAATCACCACAATCGCTTTGGTACGGGGCGTAATTTTTTTGCGTAAATCCGCTAGATCTGGAGCCCACTCTTTCGACTCATCACATAAGTAATGCACTGGGGTACCACCAGACAAGCTGACAGCAGCTGTCCATAATGGGTAATCCGGGGCTGGTACCAATACCTCATCACCGTTATTGAGCAATGCATTCATTGCGAGAACGATTAATTCAGAAACACCGTTACCGGTATAGATGTCATCCAAAGTTACACCCTGGATGCCTTTTTCCTGGCAATATTGCATGATGGCTTTACGAGCCGCAAAAATTCCCTTGGAATCAGAGTACGCTGATGCATTACCCAAATTACGGATCATGTCCAACTGAATCTCTTCTGGAGGATCAAAACCAAAAACACCCACATTGCCGATGTTGAGTTTGATGATTTTGTGACCCTCTTCCTCCATGCGCTGTGCGAGTTCCAGCACGGGTCCACGAATGTCATAACAGACGTGATTGAGTTTTGCGGACTTTAGGATCGGTTTCACAATAAATTAAAGGATAAGTTCTTGAAATCTAGGAAAAAACAGCTGGCTATAATCATCACAATTATGACAGAGAGTCCATGTGAAGCTTCAATCTGACCCCAATTCCGGAGCCAATACGATCACCGGTTACGGCGATGGCTACATCGAGATCAATAAGATCCCCTATAGTCACGCGGTTTTACTGAGCTCTGACGGTGAAATCTTGGAATGGGCAGTGAAGTCCTTTGAAGAGCTCAGTTCAGCAGATTTCACTCAAATGGCTTCCCTTAAGCCTGAATTAATCATCATTGGCACTGGTAAACGCCAGCGCTTCCCAAGGCCTGAGCTTTTAAAAACACTGATTGAAGCTAAGCTTGGCTTTGAGGTCATGGATTCTCAGGCCGCTTGTCGCACCTACAACATCCTTGTTGGCGAAGGCCGCCAAGTCCTTCTCGCACTCATTGTGGAAGCCGTCTAATGCAGTTTGGCCAAATTCGGCAGTCAAGCACCCTCAACCCAGTAACTATTTTGATTCTGGTTTTGATCTATGCCTTATTGTGGTTTGGCACCTTAAATTACCGTCACCTCATTCCGTCGGATGAAGGACGTTATGCCGAGATTGCTCGTGAGATGCTTGTCACTGGAGATTGGGTCACTCCCCGCTACAACGGTTACAAGTATTTTGAAAAACCCCCTTTACAAATTTGGGCTACCGCTACCGCTTTCAGTCTTTTTGGCATTGGTGATTGGCAAGCGCGCTTATGGACTGCCCTCACTGGATTTCTGACAATTGGATTGATTGGATTTACTGGCGCACGCGTCTACAGTGCGCGAGCAGGCTGGTTAGCTGCAATCGCCTTAGCCTCAAGCCCAATGTGGGTGATTGGTGGACATATCAATTCACTTGATATGGGATTGTCAGCATTTTTAGTTGCTTCGCTTTGCAGTCTTTTGTTAGCGCAAACCTCTCGGAACTCGAGCGACACCAGGAACTGGATGCTAGCGTGCTGGGCCTTCATGGCATTAGCAACCCTATCTAAAGGTGTTATTGGAATCGCCATCCCTGGCATGGTGTTTATTGTTTATTCGATTACCGCTTGGGACTGGAAGATCTGGAAGCGACTTCATATTATTAAAGGCACCATTTTATTTTTAGCGATTACCGCGCCTTGGTTTGTTCTGGTAGCCCAACGTAATCCAGAGTTTCTGGAGTTCTTTTTTATTCATGAACACCTGCAACGTTTTACACAAAAAGCCCATAGTAGAACGGGTCCGATTTATTACTTCATTCCACTCCTACTACTCGGCTTTCTGCCATGGATTGCGCAAGCTCCTGAAGCGCTTGTTCAGGCTTGGCGGGAGCGTAATCGAGAATTTTCCAGCGGCTGGTTGCTCACTTGCTGGTTTGCCGTGATCATGGGATTCTTTAGTGTCTCTCAATCGAAATTACCCGGCTACATCATTCCAGTTTTTCCAGCGCTGGCAATGCTTGTTGGCCATAGTCTAGATCGTAATCTGGGCCCTAGTAATGCACTGGGATTATCTTGGAGATTACAAGCACTCTTTTTTGCAATCTTAGGTGGCATTGGATTTTTCTTTTTAGGCGAAGTTGGTAAACAAGCAAGGCCAGATGAAATTGAGTCCTATGCGCAATACATTTACTGGATAGTTGCTGCGCTGATTACCTTAATTGCATTTAGTCTCCTCACAGTCATGCAAAGTAAGCGCAATGGTTTGGGCAGCATTACCAGTTTTGCCTGCGGATTTTTTCTCTGCGCGATCATTGCCGGAACGGGTCATGAAACTCTGGGTCGTGCAGTATCAGGCATTGATTTAGTTGAGAGAGTCAAAGCAAGTATTCCAGAGAAAGTGAATTTTTATTCCATCAGAATTCTAGATCACACGGTACCGTTCTATCTTGGTAGAACCATGATCATGGTGGAGTCTCCAGATGAGCTTGAATTTGGCGTGAAGCAAGAGCCTGAGTTGTGGATCTCTACCTTTGCTGCTTTTATCGAACGCTGGAAAGAAGACCAAACCGCTTATGCCTTGATGGTTCCAGAACAGTATATTGAACTGCAGAAACTCAATGTACCAATGCAAGAAGTAGGCAGAGATTCTCGGCGCGTTATTGTTAAACACCCGGATTCACAAAGCAACTCCACAAAATAAGTTTTTAAGGTTCGCCATGTCAACTACTGAAAACACCCTTCCCTTCATTCCGTTTACGCGCCCTCACTTTAATCAAGAAACGATTGATGCGGTTGCCGAGGTTTTACGTTCTGGTTGGGTTACCTCAGGTCCGAAGTTAGCTGAATTTGAGGCCACTTTGAGTGACTATTTCGGCGGGCGCCCAGTACGTTGCTTTGCCAATGGCACTGCCACCATGAAAATCGCTTTGCAGGTTGCTGGCATTGGGTCTGGGGATGAAGTCATTACTACTCCCATTTCTTGGGTGGCTACTTCGAATGTGATTCTGAGCGTGGGTGCGACACCCGTGTTTGTCGACATTGATCCCGTTACACGCAACATTGATTTAAATAAGATAGCTGCAGCCATTACACCAAAGACTCGTGCCATCATGCCCGTCTATTTGGCTGGATTACCAGTTAACATGGATCAACTTTATGACTTGGCCAAGCAATACAAGCTGCGTGTGATTGAAGATGCGGCGCAAGCGTTTGGGTCGCAGTGGCGAGGTCAAAAGATTGGCAGCATTGGTGATCTCGTGAGCTTTAGTTTTCAGGCAAATAAAAACTTATCCACTGTTGAGGGTGGCTGTCTGGTTCTTAACAATATTGATGAAGCAAAGCTCGCAGAGAAGTTTCGTCTTCAAGGTCTCACACGCCAAGGCATGGATGGTATGGATGTTGATGTACTGGGTGGTAAAGATAATTTGACTGATGTGAATGCAGTGATCGGCCTTCATCAACTTAAAGAGTTACCAGCGTTTCAAGCGCGCAGAAGCGCTTTAGCTAAACAGTACTTTGATGCCATTCGCCATGAGATGAAATCTCCCGACTTAGAAAATCTCCATTTAGAGCTGCCTGTGGAGAACTTTACCGATAGTAATTGGCATATGTTCCAAGTCATCCTCCCTCTTGAGCAGCTGAATGTGGATCGCGCGCAGGTGATGTCTGAACTCAAGGATTTGGGTGTTGGTACTGGTGTCCATTACCCGTTGATTACGGGATTCACGCTTTACCAAAAGCTGGGGTACCAAGTTGCAGCCACTCCCGTAGCAAATCGTATTGGTCGCTCCATTTTGACCCTCCCCCTTTTTCCAGGGATGGCAGATGAAGATATTGGCCGTATAGCCAAGGGTTTGACTGGAATTCTGAAGAAACATCGTAAAAACTAGTGCCGAGAGCGGAATCAGGCAAAATTGCAGCATGACTGCAAATTTAGCTACCCAAGCCTGCAATCCGACACTCAGCATTGTCATTCCCGTTTACAACGAGGAAGATGGCCTACAAGCCCTCTTTGATCGCTTATATCCTGCGCTAGATGTCATGGCTAGTAAGCGCAACATTGCTTATGAAGTGGTGTTTGTGAATGATGGCAGTAAAGATCGCTCCGCCGGTATCCTGGCTAAGCAAGTTGAGCTGCGCCCAGATGTCACACGTGCGGTGTTATTTCATAGCAACTTTGGTCAGCACATGGCGATCATGGCTGGCTTTGAATACTCCCGCGGCGAATACATCATCACCCTAGATGCTGACTTGCAGAATCCTCCTGAAGAAATCGATGCCCTGGTAAATGAATTACTTCAAGGTCATGACTATGTTGGCACTATTCGTGCCGATCGTCGCGATAGCTTCTTCAGAAAATTTGCTTCACGCGTAATGAATCATTTGCGCGAGAAAATCACTCGCATCACAATGACTGACCAAGGGTGCATGTTACGCGGCTATAGCCGTCGTATTGTTGATCTCGTTCGTCAGTGTGATGAGAGCAATACTTTTATTCCGGCACTGGCTTATACCTTCGCTTCCAATCCAACTGAAATTACCGTCAAACATGAGGAGCGTTTTGCCGGTGAGTCCAAATACAGCCTCTATCAACTCATTCGCTTGAACTTTGATTTAGTAACTGGCTTCTCCGTAATGCCTTTACAGATTTTCTCGATTCTAGGCATGTTGCTGGCAATGGCAGCAGGCAGTCTGTTTGTCTACCTTCTGGTTCGTCGCTTTGTACTCGGTGCCGAGGTTGAAGGGGTGTTCACCCTCTTTGCTCTTACCTTCTTCCTGATTGGCGTAATGCTCTTTGGTCTTGGTCTACTCGGTGAGTACATTGGCCGCATCTACCAACAAGTTCGCGAGCGTCCACGCTATGTTGTGCAAACTGTTTTAGAGAAAAAATAATTGCACGCAGTCGTCTTTGCTTATCACGATGTTGGCGTTAACTGCCTTAAGGCATTGCTAGGTGCTGGCATTCAGATTGATCTAGTAGTTACCCATCAAGATGATCCTCATGAAAATGTCTGGTTTGGGAGCGTTGCGAAACTGTGTGAGGATCAACAGATTCCTTACATCACACCAAATGCGAATCAGTTGATGGATCTCATGACGCAGCTTCAAAAGCTAGCGCCTGATTACCTTTTCTCCTTTTACTATCGCCACATGATTCCGGCCGAGCTCTTGGCCTGCGCCAAGATTGGCGCCTTGAATATGCACGGCTCACTATTACCAAAGTTCCGTGGACGGGCACCAGTCAATTGGGCCATCCTGCACGGAGAAACTGAAACTGGTGCCACATTGCACATGATGGAAGTCAAACCGGATGCGGGAGACATTGTGGGGCAGTCAGCAGTCCTCATTGGGCCCAATGAAACCGCCACCGATGTCTTTGGCAAAGTCAGCCAGGCAGCCGTCACGGTAATAAACCAGGTCCTACCCGAGCTTATTCAAGGTCATATCCCCAGAAAACCCAATAATCTGGCTCAGGGAAGCTATTTTGGGGGCCGCAAGCCTGCTGATGGGCAAATTCTGTGGCATCAGACGGCTCAGCAGGTTCATAACCTCGTCAGAGCCGTTGCACCCCCCTATCCAGGCGCTTTTACAGACTGGCAAGGTCAGCGCAGGATCGTGGCTCGCACCAGCCTAGAAGGCCCATTTCCAAGACAGTTAGATCTTCAGGTTCCCGGCATCCAAGTGGTTGATAATCAGGTATTCGGCGTTTGTGGGGACCAAAAGGCAGTAGCAATATTGGACTGGTTCCCAGCAAATAGCTAACAAATTACCTGTAGCACTCTTTAGATTAAAAAACGAGGCAGTAAAGATGAAAAAAGTACTCATTCTTGGCGTAAATGGCTTTATTGGCCACCACCTTTCAAAGCGCATCCTGGAGACAACCGATTGGCATGTCTATGGCATGGATATGCAAAACGATCGTCTGGGTGATTTAGTAAGCCATCCTCGAATGCACTTTTTTGAAGGTGATATCACCATCAATAAAGAATGGGTTGAATACCACATCCGTAAATGCGATGTCATCCTACCCTTAGTGGCAATTGCAACACCAGCAACTTATGTTCAGCAACCATTAAAAGTATTTGAGCTCGACTTCGAAGCCAATTTACCAATCGTGCGCTCGGCAGTTAAATACAAAAAGCATTTGGTGTTTCCATCTACATCTGAAGTCTATGGCATGTGTGAAGATGGTGAGTTTGATCCCGCGAAGTCGAATATGGTTTATGGCCCAATCAACAAACCACGCTGGATCTATGCTTGCTCTAAACAATTGATGGATCGCGTGATCTGGGGTTACGGCATGGAAGGTTTGCGCTTCACCCTCTTTCGTCCATTTAACTGGATTGGCCCTGGACTAGATAGCATCTACACACCAAAAGAAGGTTCTTCCCGTGTCGTGACTCAGTTCTTGGGTCATATCGTTCGCGGTGAACCCATCAACGTAGTTGATGGTGGTGCGCAAAAACGTGCCTTTACTTATGTTGATGATGGTATCGACGCCTTAATGCGCATCATCGATAACAAAGATGGTGTTGCTGATGGCAAGATCTACAACATTGGCAATCCAAAGAACAATCACTCTATTCGTGAACTAGCCAATCAGATGCTCGATATTGCTCGTAGTATTCCTGAGTATGCAAAGACAGCAAATGAAGTGAAGATCGTCGAAACCACTTCCGGCGCTTACTACGGTGAAGGCTATCAGGATGTTCAGAATCGTGTCCCCGCAATTGACAACACGATGACTGAATTAGGCTGGAAGCCGACGATCAATATGAGCGATGCACTGAAGAATATTTTTGAAGCCTATCGCCATGACGTTGAAAACGCACGTCATTTAGTTGATAAAGAATAAGCGAAAGCACATTTAAGGCTTCATGGCTAAGATTGCACTCAAGGTAGATGTTGACACTCTGCGTGGGACCAAAGAAGGTGTCCCCAACCTAGCGCGGACGCTTGACCGCTTTGGTCTGAAAGCCACCTTCCTATTTAGCCTGGGCCCTGACCACACTGGCTGGGCGCTCAAGCGAGTCTTTAGGCCAGGCTTTCTAAAAAAAGTAAGCCGTACTTCCGTTGTTGAACACTATGGCATCAAGACTTTGCTCTACGGCGTTCTACTTCCTGGTCCAGATATTGGCAAACAAGCTGCGACTGAAATGCGCTCCATAGATACAGCTGGTCATGAGACCGGTATTCACACTTGGGATCACGTTGCTTGGCAAGATGCCGTACGCAATCGCGATGCTCAATGGACTAAAGCGCAGATGCAAAAAAGTTGGGATCGTTTTGTAGAGATATTTGGCCACCCACCGGTCACTTATGGTGCGGCTGGCTGGCAAATGAATGAAGATGCTTTTGAGCAACTTGATCAATGGGGTATTAAATATTCCTCTGATGGCAGGGCGGAGCCTAACTTGTTGCCATACCGTTTTGAATTGCCTTCTGGCAAAGCAAAGCACGTGCAATATCCAACTACCTTGCCGACTTTTGATGAGTTGATTGGAATAGATGATGCCGATGAGTTTGGGGCTGTGAAAAAACTGCTTGAGATCACCCAAAGCAATCCGAACGATCAGGTGTTCACTCTGCATGCAGAGCTTGAGGGTCAAAAGTTACTCCCTGCTTTTGAGCAATTACTGGCTGGCTGGCTAAATCAAGGACATGATCTAGTTACCATGGGTGAACTTCATCAATCCTGGGAAGCAACTAAACAACTGGATAAAATAGCGGTACAGCCAGTCACTTGGGGAGAAATACCCAACAGAAGTGGTGAACTCATTTTGCAAACGGTATAAGCAAGCTCAGAATACGTAATACATCAAGTTAAATAAGAGAGTCCTATCATGACAGTAGAAATTGGTAAACCAATGCCCCAATGTGCAATCCCGGCAACATCAGGATTGACCTTCACCCCAGACTCAGCCAAAGGCAAAAAACTGGTTGTCTACTTTTATCCAAAAGATATGACTCCAGGCTGTACTGCGGAGTCTGGTGAATTTCGGGACAACATCGATGCCTTCTCTAAAGCCAATACCCTGATCGTTGGCGTATCTCGGGATAGCCTCAAATCTCACGATAACTTCCGAAGCAAACTGGAACTGCCATTCGAACTCGTTGCAGATACTGAAGAAACCTTATGCCAGCTATTTGGCGTCATGAAAATGAAGAATATGTATGGCAAACAAGTGCGCGGCGTAGAGCGTAGCACCTTCCTCTTTGACTCTTCGGGCAAGCTGGTAAAAGAGTGGCGTGGCCTTAAGGTCCCTGGACATGTGACAGAGGTATTACAAGCGGCCCAAGTAACTAAGTAATTTTTAAATTAATTTAATCTGGGGCACTTGCAAAGCCCAAAATTTGCGGTAAAGTAGTTCTTATGCACCGTAAACGACGGGAAAGTCTCACAATCCGTTTGACTCCTCAGCCTGAACAATCAAGAGCAGGCGCGGCAAACAACCCCCGCCATTTTACAGATCGCTTTACACCCAGTTTCGCTATAAACCGTCATTGCAATCTGCTTGACGGTTTTTTCTTTTAGGAGAGTCTGCATGCCATTACCCCCCATCCCAACTCAAATTGCTGGCCAAGTAAAAATTAGTAGCAAGGACACCCCGAATTTAAAGAAACGTCCTGCGCCAGCAAAAGCTGTTGTGATGGATAGCCATGTGCCAGACTGGGCAACAGATGCAGACGAAGATCTTTCTGCTGCTGAAATAGCGCTTGAGAAAATCAAAAGTGATCACAACCCTGTAGTTGTGCGTAGTACGCGCAGTGATAACAAGGTAGTGAATGTTCCAGAAAAACCAAAACGCATTATTCGTACAGGTCCTCCGAGTCTATTTGTACTCGATACCAATGTATTAATGCATGATCCAAGCTCTCTGTTCCGCTTCTCAGAGCACGATCTCTTCTTACCAATGACTACTCTTGAGGAGTTGGACAACCACAAGAAGGGTATGACTGAGGTTGCTCGTAACGCCCGCACAGTCAGCCGCTCCCTAGATCAATTAGTAGCCGGAACTAGTGGCACATTGGATGAAGGTATCCCCCTGAATAAGCTTGGCAATCAAGATGTGTCTGGTCGACTCTTTTTCCAGACAAAGCTGACCACTCAATCGCTACCAGAGGGCTTGCCTGAAGGTAAGGGTGACAACCTCATCTTGGCAGTGGTAAGTGAACTTCAAAAGACACGTAAAGGCCAAGAAGTTGTTCTAGTATCCAAAGATATCAATATGCGCATTAAGGCTCGCGCTCTTGGTTTGCCTGCTGAGGATTACTTCAACGACCAAGTCCTAGAAGATCGTGACTTAATGTATTCCGGAGTCATGGCGCTACCTGCAGACTTTTGGCCAAAGCATGGCAAAGACATGGAGAGCTGGGCTGACGGTAAATCTGGAACAATGTTTTATCGCGTAACTGGCCCTTCAGTTCTCAGCATGTTAGTAAATGAATTTGTCTATCAAGAAAATCCCGATGGATCAACGCCCTTCTATGCCCAAGTTAAAGAGATCAATGGTAAGACCGCCCTACTTCAAACGCTAAGAGACTTCTCTCATCAGAAAAATAATGTATGGAGTGTGACAGCACGCAATCGCGAGCAGAACTTTGCTATGAATCTACTCATGAACCCCGATGTGGATTTCGTAACATTATTAGGTCAAGCGGGTACTGGTAAAACCTTGCTGGCTTTAGCTGCCGGCCTGGAGCAAGTACTAGATAGTAAGCGCTATAACGAGATTATCATTACTCGAGCTACCGTTCCTGTAGGTGAAGATATTGGCTTTTTACCGGGCACCGAAGAAGAGAAGATGCAGCCTTGGATGGGTGCATTTGATGACAATCTTGAAGTGCTACAACGTAACGAAGATGGCAGCGCTGGTGAATGGGGTCGTGCTGCTACACAAGAATTGATTCGTTCACGTATTAAGGTAAAGAGCATGAATTTCATGCGCGGTAGAACTTTTGTGAGTAAGTTTGTGATTATTGATGAAGCGCAGAATTTAACTCCAAAGCAAATGAAAACCTTGGTTACTCGTGCAGGCCCAGGAACCAAGATTATTTGTTTAGGTAATATTGCTCAGATTGATACACCTTACTTAACTGAAGGCTCTTCAGGCCTAACTTATGTGGTGGATCGCTTCAAAGGCTGGCGTCATGGTGGACATGTGACTCTGGCTCGCGGTGAGCGTTCCCGTCTTGCGGATCATGCTGCTGACGCACTCTAAGCAATCATTCTCATGCCGCACTCTGATAGGGTGCGGCATTTTTATTTGCGCCCTTCTTGTGCTCACGGGGTGCAGTAGCTTTGGCCCACAAAATAACGCAGCTAAAGTTGCCCAATTCAAACAAGACACTAGCGTGGGTACCGAAGATATCTCAATTGCTGCGGTGGGTTTGGTGGGCGTACCCTATCGCTATGGCGGCAACAATCCTAACGGGGGGTTTGATTGCAGTGGACTAATTGCTTATGTCTACAACAAGTCTGCAAACATCAAGTTACCTAGGACTATTCAAGAGATGAGCAATCGAGGTCGAAGTGTAGATAGCGGTCCACCTGCACCTGGCGATCTCGTCTTCTTCAATACTACTGGCGCAAAGTATTCGCATGCAGGCATCTATGTAGGTCAAGGTAGATTTGTCCATGCCCCAAGCGCCGGAGGAACTGTACGCTTGGAATACATCACTACACCCTACTGGGCGGCTAGATTTACTGAGGCTAGAAGATTGACGCCTTAATTATTAGCCTTTCGGCCGATAGCATTAACACTGTATTCCCAAAATACTGAATATTGTTTACATTTATAAGAAGAACAATTGGTTCTTTAGATTACTCATTTTTGGAGTGGCTCATATGAAGAAAATCATTATCGTTTTAAGTGTTGCATTTAGTTTTGCAATTCCGTCCGTTACTTTTGCAGATCAGGCAGCTTGCGAGGCAAAGGCAGTTAGCAAAGAAGGTAAGCCGCTCTATGGCGCTGCTAAAGACGCATCTATTAAGAAATGTATGGGTGATGCCAAACCCAATGATTGCGAAGCTAAAGCAGTCAGTAAGGATGGCAAGCCGCTTTATGGGGCTGCTAAAGCTGCATCTATTAAGAAGTGTGAAGGCGGAAACTGAATATCTGTCGCATCAAGTTAAAAAGCCTCGCATTGCGAGGCTTTTTTTATTCTGAGTTACTGTTTATATATCGCTACTTATTATTTTTATTTGAATTAGAACGGCTCGTACCCACCAGAGGAGTAGCCAACTGATCCCATCGCCAAGTTGTCGAACTTGGTATACGGACCTTGCCAGCTTAAACGCACAGTACCAATTGGTCCATTACGCTGCTTACCAATAATGATCTCTGCCATGCCTTTGTCTTGGGTTGTATCTGGGTGATACACCTCATCACGATAGATGAACATAATTAAGTCAGCATCCTGCTCGATCGCGCCTGACTCCCGCAAATCAGACATGATTGGGCGCTTGTTAGGACGTTGCTCAAGGCCACGATTTAACTGTGACAAGGCAACTACTGGGCACTGTAACTCTTTTGCTAGTGATTTAAGAGAGCGTGAGATTTCGGAGATCTCCGTTGCACGGTTCTCAGAACCAGAGCCACTCATCAACTGCAAGTAATCAATTACAACAAGGCCAAGTGTTCCGCCAAAGTTACGAGCAATACGTCGTGCACGCGCACGCAACTCTAAACTGGAAAGAGCGCCAGTCTCATCAATCAAAATTTGGGTATTACTCAAACGGGCAATGGCATCAGTAACACGTGGCCACTCGTCATCTTGCAGCTTTCCTGTACGCATCCGGCTTTGATCAACACGTCCCACAGAACCCAGTAAACGAGCTGCCAATTGCTCACCCGACATCTCCATTGAGAAAATAACGACTGGTAAACCTTCAGCCAATGCGACGTTCTCGGCGATATTGAGCGCAAATGCAGTATTGTGGGTCACCACGTAATCATTGGTTACATAGGTTCTATCTGGATGGCTAACTGAGATGCATTGGGCCGCAGCAACTCTAGATGGCTCAATACTCTTAAATGACAGTCTGCGTTGGCGATCCCAGCTCGCTCTGAGCCTTTCTTTCTTTTCAGGCAAAGTAAATGCTTGAAATCCAGGGCCAAAACTCATATTCAAAACATAAGCTAAACGACCCTGCTTTTTTTCACCCTTGTAGGTGTAGCTAGACTGTTTTTCTGCGATTGAACAAAAGCCGCCCAATGATCTAGCCAAAGTGGCAACGTCTTCTGATAATTGCTTGCTTGCAGTACAAAAACGAATGGAGCCCCACTTCTCAATCCAACCATCAGTATCCATCAAGCCCTGAAATAGGGCGAGACGGGAAGTCTTGTTGGCTTCAAGATAGGTAGCAGGAATATTTTTATCAAAACTTCTGCAGCCGAGAACGCCTAAATCTTGCAAGGCAGAGCGGAAGTAATTTGTTGGCACAGACTGACGTTGGCCATTAGCAGCGATTCTGGCTTTGGAGATCAATCTCCAGTCATATGCGTTGGCATGAACCAGCTCCATCTCATAGCCAGCTAGAGCATTCATGCGTTCAATAAGCTCGGGAGACTTAGTCGAGAACATCACGCAACCGTGAGATAAAGCCAAAGTCCCATCACCGAGTAATGCGCCCAAAACCCATGGGTTAATTGGTAATATATTTGAATGACCAAAATCACCTGAAACAGGATCTATCCACAGACGATTCTTGTATCGAACACAAGAAAGCATTTCTATTAAACGCGCAGTATTAATGACTTTGGGCGCATCCCAATCGCGATACATGACGCGCCATAGATGTTCATCGCAGCACTCAGCTTCACGACCATCTGAGAAAGTGACTTTGTAAATCTGCTTAATGCCTTGCGGATAGATGCCAGTCACCATGGAATGCTGACCATCCACAGAGGCAAGGCGATCGCCAAAACGTAAATCACCCATCAACTTCCAGCCATCAACTGTTTTTACTTTGGCATCAAGTGGCTGCGCTTTACCCATCGAAGGTCTACCAGCAACAATCACTAAGTCGCCTTTTTGCAAGCCGCTGGTTTGTTTATCTAGATCGATAAATCCAGTTGCAATACCAGTGATGTCACTACCACCTTGACGGTTATAGAGTTCATCAATACGCGCAACAACGGTTTTAAGTAATGGTTCGATCTCGAGATAGTCGGCTTTGCGACTACCCTCTTCACCAATTTGCAGAATGCGTGATTCCGCTTCATCCAAAAGTGTTCTTACTGAACGACCCTCTGGAACAAATGCGGAGTTAACGATGTTATCAGACACTTCGATGAGGCGACGTAGAATGCTGCGATCACGAACAATGTCGGCATAGCCTTTTATGTTCGCTGCACTTGGTGTGCTCTGCGCTAATGAATTGAGGTAATCAATACCAACTAAGTCGCCACCCTGCTCAGACTTAACAGCCTCATGAACAGTAATGACGTCAGCAGGATGATTGTCGCCAACTAAACGCTGAATGACCTTATAGATCAGAGCATGTTCAGGACGATAGAAATCTTTATCAGTTAGCACCCCGCCCAGGCGATCCCAGGCCGTGTTATCGATCAGTAGACCGCCGAGCAAAGATTGCTCGGCTTCTACAGAATGCGGCGGTACTTTTAAAGCCTGCAAAGCTGCATCCCCAGAACCCATCATGCCAGGATTTGACATAAGAGAGCGTGAGCGGGATTCAGCCATGAGGCTAGATTACAGATCTAAAACTTACGCTTGCTCGCCAACTACACGGATAGTAATGTCAGCCACTACATCGGTATGAACAGCTACCGCTACAGGGTGATCACCAACCATCTTTAACGGGCCAGTAGGCATACGTACAGAAGCTTTTTCGATTGCAAAGCCTTTGGCTTTCAAAGCATCAGCGATGTCATGGTTAGTTACAGAACCAAACAAACGACCGTCAACACCCGCTTTTTGACCGATTTCAAGAACCAAGTCCTTGAGCTTAGTGCCAACCGCTTGGGCAGCAGCCAATTTCTCAGCAGCCAATTTTTCCAACTCAGCGCGACGTACTGCAAAGTCAGCGATAGCTGTTTCAGTTGCACGACGAGCTTTGCGTTGTGGGATTAGGAAATTACGAGCGTAACCGTCTTTAACACGAACGATGTCACCGAGGTTGCCCAGGTTAATTACTTTTTCTAAAAGAATGATTTGCATTGAGGGCTCCCAATTATTTCTTGTGTTGATCGGAGAATGGCAACAAAGCCAAGTAACGAGCACGCTTGATAGCAGTGTCTAACTGACGCTGATATTTAGCTTTTGTGCCTGTCAAACGTGCAGGAGTAATCTTGGCGTTTTCGCCAATGAAGTCCTTCAAGGTATCTACGTCTTTATAGTCAATCTGCTCTACGCCAGCAACAGTGAAACGGCAATAACGCTTACGCTTGAACAATGGGTTCTGAGCTGGTTTCTTTTTGAAATCGGGTTTCTTTCCAAACGCCATGATGATTTCCTCTTTAATTTTTCAATTGAATATGGGTGATATGGAAAACAAGTCTTTGATTACGCAGAGTCTTGGGTGCTAAGAATCCTTCAAACACTGCCTTGGCTCCTAAATCCATTTGCTCTAAGCCCTTTTGTATGGGGCCGATTGCTATGGCTTCAACACTCATCTGAATTTTCCTAGCCACTCCTACCTCGTTTACTTCGCCGCTGTGTTCTAGCTGGCAATGCATCACCGGTATTCCTGCTGGTGTAAATCGAATTGCGTCTTTAGATACCAAGAATGCAGTTAGGGTGAAATGATTCAACGCCGCTCCGTCACTCTGATACGTTTTCTAGTCTGTGTATTCCTCTTCAAATTTCTAACTTAAACCGCTGCTACAGGAGCGTCGGATTGAGCTGATTTGCGCGCTTCTTCACGTTGCACTTCTTTCATCATGATGGAAGGCTCTGTTTCAGCTTTCTTCGTCTTGATGATGAGGTGACGCAAAACAGCATCGTTAAATTTGAATGCGTGCTCGAGCTCGTCCAGAGTTTTCTGGTCGCACTCAATATTCATACAAACGTAATGGGCTTTTGCAAGTTTGTCGATCATGTAAGCCATCTGACGACGACCCCAATCTTCCATGCGGTGAATTTTGCCGCCTGCAGCAGCTAATGTCGCTTTGTAGCGATCGATCATCGCAGGTACTTGCTCGCTTTGGTCCGGGTGGACGATAAAGACGATTTCATAATGACGCATCTAACACTCCTTAAGGATAAAATCACCTGAGCATCTTGCTAACTTCCGATGGTTTTAAAGTTAGCGCCAGTGTGACAAGGTAGTAACAAATTGTAGGTAAAACTAACTACACATATTTACAGCTTTTAAGTCCTCACCGAATTTCAGGTAAGTCCGCTATTCTAGCAAAAAAATCCTGCCAAGTCAGGGGTTTACCGGCTTTATTTGCCTGCTTTGCTGCATTAAGAGCCAATTGAAGTGCAATTCTGGCCCTAGGGGCAGTTAATGAGCCTGAAGCACGGCATCCAGGGGCATCTAACTCGGGAATGTTTGGCAAGGTAGAACCAGCACCTGTTCTAGTAGTTCTCACCAAAGCAATACCCTGGACCATCGCCCGGTCCAAAGGCTCGATCCAATCATCATGAAAGCCACCGTGCCCAGAACCAGCGAGAACAAATCCCTGAACGGAGCTACTTAGCCAATGGGTGATGGTTTCAGGGCGAGCACCCGCATGACTAGTCAAGATCTCAACCCAAGGCCACTCCCCCTCCTGGGGGATAGGCAAATCTTCGCTCCAAGCAGCTTGTACAGCTTTAACCCCAGATAACCAAGATGGGTTAATTAAGCCTACGGAACTGGATGGGGCATTTTGTAATGGCGCATTCAAAGCCGTAGCGTGGCGCTTCGCCAAATCCATTGCCATACATCCACGCCCGTCCATCACCGCATAAATGCCACCAGGACAGTTATCAATGGGTGTAGAAGCCCAGCGCAAGGCATCCAATAAATTGGAGGGTCCATCAGCTCCAGGTGCATTACTTGGGAGCATGGCCCCCGTCAGAATAACCCTCTTAGACTGAGTCTGCGCTAACTTTCCACACGTTATCTGCAGAAATAAGCCTGTCTCCTCAATCGTATCGGTGCCGTGGGTAATCACAACCCCTCTCACAGCAGAGTCCAGCAAAGCTTGACCTACAGCAAGTCCTAGACTAGTAAGGTGAGCATCAGTCAGATTGCGACTATTGACATTCGCTATCTGACGAGAAACCAGCTTAACCCCCTTAGGCACCACTGACTGAACCTGCGCCACTAAAGCATCAACCCCGACTTGACCAGCTTCATATTGAAGGGGGCTTGTTTCCGGATTGGGGGCAAGGCCTGCAATAGTGCCACCCATACCAAAAACCAGAATATGGGATGTATTTTCAGAAATATTGGGATTTAAACTCATGCCTCCATTATCCGCCTCCAAATTACTTGAATATTCAAATAGTGCTGTATACAATCCCAGTATGGATATAAATACAGTCGATTTTCTAGAGGAGCTGACTGCCCTCCCCAAACTCACCTCACGGCAAAGTGAGATTTTGGAATTGATTACCAAGGCCATCGAGGAAAGTGGTTCACCTCCTACTCGTGCTGAAATTGCAGCGCAACTGGGCTTCGCTTCTGCCAACGCTGCTGAAGAGCACTTACGCGCATTGGCAAAAAAAGGATACATCGAGCTAACGCCGGGAACATCCCGAGGCATTCGTATTCCGCAACGATTTAATCAGACACACAATCCTAATAAATACCGTCAGATGTCATTGCCCTCTGGCGCGCTTCAGCAACTCACACTGCCACTCATTGGTCGTGTTGCTGCAGGTTCTCCGATCATGGCTGTTGAGCACATTGAAAAACAAGTGCCAATTGATCCAAGCTTGTTTAGCAAAGGTGCTGATTACTTACTGAAGGTGGTTGGTATGAGTATGCGCGATGCTGGCATTCTGGATGGTGACTATCTTGCAATACGAAAAACTTCCGAGGTTCGTAACGGCGATATCGTAGTTGCGCGCTTAGATGATGAGGTCACAGTAAAACGTTGGAACCAAAAGAAAACTGCGGATGGTATGGTGATTGAATTACAAGCCGAGAATCCAGACTTCAAAAATATTTTGGTAGACAGGCGTCAACCCAACTTTGCAGTTGAAGGCCAAGCTGTTGGCCTCATTAGGGCTGGCGGACTATAAGCCCTGCCCTGTTAAGCCAAAAGCCTCGTTTAGAGGCCTTTTTCTATTGCTGATCGATGTAACTATTTTTATCTCTTAGTTGGCGCGACTACGTTTGCATTCTTTGGTGATGCGGTAATAGTGATGATCGTTTTTGGCCCAGTAAATGGACCTTCATTTAACTCTACGGTTGAGGTGCGATCACCCTTAGTGAAAACCAAAATACTGGTTTTTGATTTCACTGCACTCACGGTAGTCCAACCCGCTTTAGGGTATTCAGCTTGGAAGAATGCGTAAATATCCGTTGGGGTTTGCGCACCAGATAAAACTACGCGCCCAACCCAGTTATCACCACGACCAATGATTAAAGAATCTGAACCGATGATTTTGGATGCCGCAGGCAATGGCATATCACCTAAGAGTTGTGTCTGAATTTCTTGAACTTCACTAGGCGTACCTGTTGGAGAATCACCAGAAGATGCACATCCACCCAGCAGAGTGGATAAGACTAAGCAAAGCACACTAAGTTTTAGAGTTTGAAATGTCATTGTTTACCTTGATAGCCCAAAGTGATTAACGCATAAGAGCTTACAACATTTGTAAGCATCTTAGGCTACACGATTCATTCGTCAACTCAAATTCTGGAGGCGCGTGAGGGAATCGAACCCCCGTACGAAGCTTTGCAGGCTCCTGCCTAACCACTCGGCCAACGCGCCATACGCTTGAATCAAAAATGGGAAGCTTTTTTAGGGCTTCCCATCGAACTTGGAGCGGGAAAGGAGGTTCGAACTCCCGACCTATACCTTGGCAAGGTATCGCTCTACCAGCTGAGCTATTCCCGCATAACAGGGCAACAGTTTAGCAAACAATTTGAGAGAGCGCATTATTCACGAACCAGGCTATGTAGTAGCGAGGGTAACGTTTACACCAAGCCCTTATCAGCCATGGGTTTGTGGACATTACTTGGCTTTTTCAACTAGCTGAGGCAAAGCCTTTTTCATGTAATAGAACATTGACCAAAGTGTCAAAAAGGATGCAATCCAGATTAACCAAGTGCCCACTTGTGCGCAATTGAGCCAACCAAATATGGTGTCGTTCAACAATAAAAATGGGATCGCTATCAGTTGGGCTGTAGTCTTTAGCTTGCCGACCATATGCACAGCAACACTTTTCCCAGCACCTAAGAGCGCCATCCACTCCCTCAAGGCGGAGATGGTAATTTCACGGCCAATAATGATGAGGGCAACCCAAACCTGAACACGGTCCATGTTGAGGAGAACCAACAATGCAGCAGCAACAATTAATTTATCAGCTACTGGATCTAAGAATTGACCAAATGCCGACTCTTGTTTCATTTTGCGAGCGAGGAACCCATCCAACCAATCAGTCAGCGCAGCAAAAATAAAAATTACTGTAGCCGTGAGATTTTTTTCAAAGGGAGTAAGCCAGCCATTAGGTAAATAGAACACTGCGACGACAAGCGGGATTGCGGCAACGCGCAACCAGGTCAGGGCAATGGGTAAATTAAACGGCATAGCCTAAGCATAAACCAATGCGAGTGAGCTGGGTAATCAATGGAGTTGCTTATAGATTTGCTCGGCCAATGCCGTAGAAATTCCCTCAACACTGGAAAGCTCTTCGATGGTGGCATTAGAGACACCACGCAAACCTCCAAAACGGGCAAGTAATTTTTGACGACGTTTCGCTCCGATACCCTCAATCTCCTCTAGTTGCGAAACTGTTCTGGCTTTTGCTCGTTTGGAACGCATGCCAGTAATCGCAAAGCGGTGTGCCTCATCCCGGATTTGCGCTACCAATAACAAAGCCGCGCTATCAATGCCGAGTTCGAGCGATTTACGTCCATCCGCAAAAATAAGCGTCTCAAGACCTACCTTACGGCCTTCTCCTTTAGCAACACCAACAATCAACCCAAAATCCATACCAAATTCAGAAAGAACTTGTCTTGCCATCTCAACTTGACCCTTGCCACCGTCAATCAAAATGACTTGTGGCATCTTCTCGACAGGGAGTTCTTGGAAATTTGCATAACGGCGCTGTAGGACCTGACGCATTGCAGCGTAGTCATCACCCGGTGTAATGTCGTTAATATTAAAACGACGGTATTCACTAGACTGCATCGCATTTTTGGAATACACCACACAAGAAGCTTGTGTGGCCTCACCAGAAGTGTGGCTAATGTCAAAACACTCAATACGCAACTGCTCGAGACTTTCCAATTCCAAAGCCAAAACATCAGCTAGCGCTCGCGCTCTCGCTAGTTGTCCACCAGTCTCGACCAAACGCTTCGCTATCGCAATCTTGGCATTACCTTCAGCCATAGCCAGCCAATGTCGTCTCTGGCCTTGTGGCTGATGCAGGAAAGTAATGCGCTTACCGGCTTGTGCATTGAGTAAATCATGCAAGCCTTCTGGGGCTGATTGCTCGGAAATATCCTCAGTACTTTCTTCCGGCGCCGCAATATCATCCACCAACTTTCTCAATGGATGATTCAGAATCAATACAGGTGGAATTAAATTGGTAGTCGCCTCACCATCACCTGACTTCTCGTCTAGGTAATGCTGAGCGATAAAGGCTTCTAAAATTTCTGCGGGGGGTGGCAGCTCACCAGAGCTTGAACGTAAGCCCTTAGGGAAATATGCTCGATCACCCAAGTGGCGGCCACCGCGAATCATTGCCAAATTGACGCAAACCACGCCTTCCATTTGAGCTACAGCGATGACGTCAACATCACCCTCACCATCGGCAACAGTATCCATGGACTGCTGTTGCAAGACGCTAGAGAGATCTGTAATTCGATCTCTTAGTACTGCAGCCATTTCAAATTCCATGGAATCGCTATAGGCATGCATCTTTTTTTCAAGCTCAGAAAGCACACGACTGTGGTCGCCCTCTAAAAAACGAGTTGCCTGTGCTACGTCCTGCCCATACTGCTCGACACTCAGACGACCAACACAAGGTGCACTACAGCGATGAATTTGATGCAGTAAACAAGGGCGGCTACGGTTTTTGAATACAGAGTCTTCACAAGTTCTCAGACGAAAGACTTTTTGCAAAATCTGCACGCTATTGCGAACCGCCCATGAATTTGGAAACGGTCCAAAGTAATGATTGCGCTTATCCGTTTTTCCTCGATAGGATGCTAGGCGTGGAAACTGGTGCCCCGTCAACATCACATAGGGATAGGACTTATCATCTCGGAAGAGAATATTGAATGGAGGAGCTAACTCCTTAATCAAATTGTTCTCTAGAATTAAGGCTTCAGTTTCTGAGCGTGTTACTGTAGTTTCGTAGCGGGCAATTTTTCCCACCATCAGCTCTATCCGTGGTGAGAGCTGAGTTCGCTGGAAGTAACTAGATACCCGCTTTTTGAGATTGCGTGCTTTTCCGACATACAGAATATGCCCCGCCTCATCAAAGAAGCGATACACCCCCGGCAATCCGGGTAGCCGTTTAACATCCTGCTGAAGGGTTTCAAAAAGCGAATTACTCATGCGTTGGGATATTTTCTGTCAAATCGTAGACAACTATGGTGATGCCGGTGTTTGCTGGCGCCTAGCAAGAAGCTTAACAAGTCTTCACGGCCAAGACGTGCGCATTTTCTGTGACGATCTGCCAACCCTTAATTTACTCGCTTCTGGGGTTGCCCCAGAAAACAAGCGTCGTATCGATATCCAACCCTGGGAAGCAAGTTATAACAATTGCCGTCATCCAGTTGAGGCACCGGATGTGGTGATTGAGGCATTTGGTTGTGATCTACCAGAGCGTTACCTAGCGGGTTTACTGATTGCCCCCAAAAAACCCATCATCATTAATCTGGAGTATTTAACTGCAGAGCCCTGGATTGTGGACTTTCATCAGAAAGCATCCCCGCAGGCGCATGGTATTCCAAAATACTTTTTCTTTCCTGGATTCCAAACTAATGCAGGTGGTATTTTAATAGATCCAGTGCCTCAGGAATCATCACTAACCGAGCAATTCGTTCCTGAGAGTCTCAGGGCAAGCTGGAAGCTCTTGCGACCTAATGCAAAACGCATCAGCATCTTTTGCTATCCAGGTGTACCGCTCCTGAAATGGTTAGAGGATCTAGTAACATTAGATGAGAACTTCGACATTGTGTTGACTCACGGCCAACTTGAGCAATTGCAGTTCAGCTCTGGCCACCCTACCAAGGCGCTTGTCCTACCCAGCTCGATTCAGCTCATCTCAATTCCTTTTGTGTCTCAGGATGAATACGATTGGACACTCTCTCAATGCGACTTCAATATTGTTCGAGGTGAGGATTCTTTTGTCAGAGCGCAATTAGCGGGCAAACCTTTCATCTGGCATATTTACCCACAAGAAGATCGCGCGCACGAAACCAAGTTGGCTGCATTTTTAGATCTCTATCTTGCAGACGCATCACAAGAGCTTAAACACGCCGTCACTGCAGCAATGACTTGGGCAATGCCTAACAAGTGGCATCACTCCATTGATGACTGGAACACCCATTCCAAGGCCTGGCGAGCAGATTTATTAGAAAAACAAGCCGATGGTGGCCTAGCTGCCCGTCTAATGAGCTTTGTAGGCTGATCTTGGGCTAAAGATGCCTGCGGGCGGTTACAATCTTGTTTTTGATAAAAACCGCAGAAAAACAACTCTGCACCCAGGAATAGCAAGATGAAAACAGCACAAGAACTCCGCGTTGGTAACGTAGTCATGATTGGCACTGATGCCATGGTCGTTTTAAAAGCAGAATACAGCCGCTCAGGCCGCAACTCCTCTGTTGTAAAAATGAAATTCAAGAACTTGTTAACTGGTGCGCCTAACGAAGGCGTATTCAAAGCAGATGACAAGTTCGATGTGGTGATCCTGGATAAGAAAGATTGCACCTACTCTTACTTCGCAGACCCAATGTATGTATTTATGGATACTGAGTACAACCAATATGAAGTAGAAGCCGAATTCATGGGTGATGCATTGCATTACCTAGAAGAAAGTATGCCTTGCGAAGTAGTTTTCTACGAAGGTAAAGCACTCTCTGTAGCAATGCCAAACTCTTTGGTTCGTGAAATCATTTACACAGAGCCAGCAGTTAAAGGTGATACCAGCTCAGGCAAAGTGTTGAAGACTGCAAAATTGGCTACCGGCTATGAATTACAAGTGCCATTATTCTGTAACACCGGCGACAAGATCGAGATCGATACTCGTACTGGTGAATATCGTAGCCGCGCTAACTAATTAGATTGCTCGATCAGTAAAAGCCCGGTACGCCGGGCTTTTTTATTACCTAGGCAATGAGCTTGAACTGTCGGAGTAAGCCTTTAGCATGCTTGTATTGCGCTTCGCTTTGCAATTCATCCCAGGTAGGAGCTGCAGCGGTTGGCATTAAGCGATTTAATCGAGTTGCAGATTCAGCTTGTTTTGTTTTGGAAACTTTTAGCTGACTCAGCAATTGATCTGCGAGATCGGGGCGATTACATATCAACACTGCATCACATCCTGCCTCAAGCGCCATATCTGCACCCTTCACCACAGAGCCAGCAACACTGGCGCCCTCCATAGAAAGGTCATCGCTAAAGATCACACCTTGAAATCCCAATTCTTGACGCAAAATAGAATGTAACCAGACCTTAGAAAATCCTGCCGGGTTTTTATCTACTTGTGGGTAAATCACGTGAGCCGGCATTACCGCAGTCAAACTCAAATCCAACCACTCATAAGGCTTAGCATCATCATTCAGAATGTTCTGTAATGGACGCTCATCTACTGGAATGGCCACATGAGAATCTGCCTCTGCCCAGCCATGACCTGGAAAATGCTTTCCGCAATTCGCCATACCCGCAAGTCTTAAGCCTTCGTTCAAACTCTTAGCCAATGCAAACGTGATTTGTGGATCACGACTAAATGCACGATCGCCGATTACACCGCTGCGACCAAAGTCCAAATCCAGAACAGGAGTAAAACTAAAGTCTATACCGCAAGCCCTTAACTCGGCAGCCAGGATATATCCACAGGCAGTTGTAGCTGCCATAGCGATGGCAGCAGATTGAGCGCTATGGGTCGATTTATTTTCAGCTCCCCAGAGTTCGCCAAGCTTACGCATAGCAGGTAAATGGGTGAAGCCATCTGTTCTGCAGCGCTGTACACGTCCACCTTCATGATCAATCGAGATCAACACATCGGAACGGAGTTTTTTAATTTCCGAAGTCAGCTTTGTGAGTTGCTTGCGATTGGCAAAGTTTCTGCCAAATAAAATCACACCACCAGTGAGTGGGTGCAAGATACGGCGACGATCCTCCCCGTTTAACTCAAGACCAACAATATCTAAAGTAACGGGGCCTGGCTTCATAGTCGACTTAGTCATGTATTCCTCGAAATTTTTTAGTTTTATATACTTTTGAGAGTTGTTTTATTTTTGAACTACGATGACATGGGCAATGGCCATATCCTGCTCATCACTAACGGTGACCTGAGCTTCCCAGTTTTTTTCCTGCATAAATTGCGCAAGTGCTCCTAGGTACGAGATTACTGGTTTGCCGCTAGGCTCGTTCAATGTTTGGAGTGAACGCCAAGTCATTGGCATTCTCATACCCAAGCCAATGGCTTTGGAGAATGCTTCTTTTGCAGCAAAGCGCGTTGCCAAGAAAGCAATGCCCCGTTTGTGGTTTCTGGCTAAGCGATGTTTAAAAACCAACATCTCATCTGGCCCCAGGATCTTTTCTGCAAGGCGACCATTCGTACGATCGTAAGCAGCTTGTAGCCGCTTGATCTGCAAAATGTCTGTACCTATGCCAATGATCATTTGATATTAAATCTTTTAAGCTTTAGCCCTGCCCTGAACCATCAAAGCCTTCATATCCACGATTGCTTTTTGCCAACCCTTAAAGAGCGCTTCAGCAACAATGGCGTGCCCGATATTCAGCTCAGATAGCTCGGCAATGGCGGCAACTGGCATCACGTTGCCCTCATGTAAACCATGGCCTGCATTGACTCGTAAGCCAATGCTTTTTCCAAACTGGGCTGCCGTCCTGATGCGCTCGAGCTCTTGCTTCTGTTGATCACCAGCCAGATCTGCATAACGACCAGTATGTAATTCAACTACTGTGGCACCTACATCTTTAGCAGCTTGAATTTGCCGTTCTTCGGGATCAATGAAAAGTGAAACTCGTATGCCAGCAGCTTTTAATTGTGTAGTGGCTGCCTTTACTGCATCAAAGTGACCCACGACATCTAAGCCGCCTTCAGTAGTGACCTCTTCACGCTTTTCAGGAACAAGGCAAACATCCTGCGGCTGAACCTGACAGGCGATATCAATCATCTCAGGAGTAACAGCGCACTCAAGGTTCATACGCGTCTGAATCAAAGGGCGAAGCGCTATTAAATCTGCATCTTTAATATGGCGGCGATCTTCACGTAAATGCAAGGTAATTAAATCAGCGCCAGCCTCTTCGGCCAAGCGGGCAGCTTTTAGTGGGTCGGGGTAGACCGTACCACGTGCATTGCGTAGAGTAGCGACGTGATCGACATTAATGCCAAGTTCAAGGATATTGGAATTGCTCATATTTATAGATTACTAGATTTTCTTGAGATCAATCAAAATCTGGCGGGTAGTGAGTACTTGATCTTGAAGATGAAGCCCCAATAAGAAACGCATCAGCTGTTTACTCTCAGAAAGCGTTTCTTGATCAGAAAAGTCTCCCACTGCGATGGCAAGGAGGGATTTGCCACTCAAGACTGGCCAATGGCCTGGATCATCCACTTGTACAGGCCTGACACCACGCTCCGGCTGATAGACGTACTGTTCTTGTGAGACTGGAGCGCTGTGGGTTTCAACGCAGTAATCCAATGCTGCTGCATATCCGGTCTCTTGCAAGAGTGTTAACTCAAAGGGACGCAAAATTTCCTCTAAGCCCTTAGATTGAAACTCAAGATTAGATAAGGCAGAGATCGTATCAGTGTAATGGTCGTAGAGTATTTCATAGTCGTCTTCACGAGCCAGAAACTTGACTAACAACTCATTGAGATAGAAGCCGCAGAGTAATGCATCACCCACCAAAGAGGGTGTTCCACCAACCCACTCTGACTTCGTTAAAGTACGCAACTCAGACTGGCCACTCCAAGAAACCAATAGGGGTTGAAAACGCTGCAAGACTGGACGCAATACCGAATGTGGACGCTTAGCGCCTTTAGCGATCAGTGCCATGCGACCATACTGCCGAGTAAACACATCTAGAATTAAGCTAGTTTCCTTATAAGGAATGCTGTGCAATACAAAAGCGGGTTCGTCAGCAACACGAATGGAGGCCATGAATAATTACTCTAGTCCCTGCGCCCGTAATTCAGCACGATCATCTGCCCAACCACGCTTGACCTTAACCCAAGTTTCCAAAAAGACCTTGCCGTCAAAGAGTTTTTCCATATCAATACGGGCGTCGGTAGATATCTTCTTTAATCGCTCACCCTTGGCGCCAATAATCATCGCCTTGTGGCTATCGCGATCAACCAAAATCGTTGCCGCAATCCGGCGCATCTTGCCATCCATCTTGAACTGATCAATGACTACTGTGCTGGTGTAAGGCAACTCTTCACCAGTGAAGCGGAAAACTTTCTCACGCAGGATCTCAGCAGCCAAGAAGCGCTCACTGCGATCAGTGATGGTGTCGCCATCGTAGACTGCCGGCGCTTCAGGTAAATAACCTTCAAGTACATCCAATAATCTTTCAATATCGCCAGGACTTTTAGCGCTCATGGGTACGATTTCAGAGAACTCACACTTCTGGTCTTCATGACCACCTAATTCACACCAAGGCTGGCTCATTTCTTTCATGAAATTTAGTAAGGCCTGATCACGCTCAGAGGGAGTCTGAAAGCGGCTATTAAATAGGTCCAATTTGTTTAACACCAAGACAACCGGTAAGTCATCTGGCAGTAACTTCAAAACCTTTTTATCATCCTCGCCAAAGTAACCAGCCTCAACTACAAAGCAAGCCACATTCACATCTTGCAAAGCCGTCGTTACCGTACGATTTAGCGCCTTATTGAGGGTATTCATCAGACGAGTCTGAAAGCCCGGTGTATCGATAAAAATGAATTGCGCTTCTTCACGATTCTGAATACCTAAAATACGATGACGCGTAGTTTGCGCCTTACGCGAGGTAATGCTGATCTTCTGCCCAACCAACGCATTCAAGAGGGTCGATTTGCCCATATTGGGACGGCCAACAATGGCGATGGTGCCGCATCTAAACACGATTAGCCCTTCAGCTTAAGATTTAACTGTTCCTCAGTTACCACTTTTTTTGCTGCCTTCTTTTTGGCAGACCGAGTCTTTTTGGGCTTACCCAAGGCCTGCGGCAAAACCTTCAGTGCTGAGATGAGTGCTAGCTTTGCTGCCGCTTGCTCTGCCGCGCGTCGAGAAGCGCCTTCACCCTTCACGGCGACCTTAATGTTTGGTATTAAACACTCCACTTCAAACTGCTGATTGTGGGCTGCGCCACTAGTACCAGTGACGTTATAGGTAGGCAATGGCAATTGATAGCTTTGCAAACACTCCTGCAATAAAGTCTTATCGTCTTTACCCAATGTCTTAGGGTCAACGTTGGCTAGAATGATTGAGTAGAGTTTACGCAAACAAGTCTTGGCAGCATCAAACCCACCATCTAGAAATATGGCACCAGTCACCGCCTCAAGCGTGTCAGCCAGAATAGATGGGCGACGGAAACCGCCGCTCTTTAATTCTCCTTCACCTAAGCGCAGGTAGTCTGATAGAGATAGTGTTTGAGCAATCTCATAGAGCGCTTGTTGCTTGACCAAGTTAGCCCGTACACGAGAAAGATCACCTTCATCTAAATCTGAATAGCGCTCGTAAAGCATTTCGGCAACAACGCAATTGAGAATCGAGTCGCCAAGGAACTCAAGACGCTCATTATTTTTCTTGCTGTGGCTACGGTGTGTTAAAGCTTGATTAAGCAGCTCTAATTTTTTAAACGTGTAACCTAGTTGCGCTTGCAGCGGTGCAGTTTCAATGGCGGCGCGGGCGTTCATGATCTTATTCGAAGCCGCCAATACGACCCAGATTTCCGAGATTCAACCAAACAAAGAATGCTCTACCAACAATATTCTTATCTGGTACAAATCCCCAGTAACGAGAATCAGCACTGTTATCGCGGTTATCACCCATTGCAAAGTAATGTCCCGCAGGTACTTTGCAAGTGAGACCAGCATTGATATATTGGCAGTTTTCAAAGCCAGGAAAACGCTCTGCAGGGAACATACCGGCAGGGCGATCAGGATCATTCAAAATCTCATGCTTATTACCGCCTAAGTCTGCAGGGAAAGATTCTGCAAACCGCTTGGCGTAACGCATGTTTTCGGGATCTAGGTAATTCTCACCACCGCTGTATTGCAATGGCTGACCATTTACTGTTATGCGCTTGTCTTGATAAGTAATGGTGTCGCCTGGCAAAGCCACGACACGCTTGATGTAGTCAATAGATTCATCTCGGGGATAGCGAAATACGACGACATCTCCACGTTTCGGGGAGCCTAGCTCGACGACCTTCTGATTAATCACTGGCAGACGAATGCCGTAGGTAAATTTATTCACCAGAATAAAGTCGCCAATCTGCAGAGTCGGAATCATGGAGCCCGAAGGGATTTTGAAGGGTTCCACAATGAAAGAGCGCAATACAAATACTGCACAAATTACCGGAAAGAACCCAGCCGTGTATTCCAACCACAGTGGCATGCGATCGATGCCGGCCTCACGTCTTTGCGGAGCAAAGTAATAACGATCAGCAATCCAAGCAATGCCAGAGACCACTACCAAGATAAAGAGGATGAGGGCAAAGTTCATTAGTCGTCTACCTGCAAAATAGCTAAGAAGGCTTCTTGTGGAATCTCCACATTACCAACCTGCTTCATACGTTTCTTACCTTCTTTTTGCTTCTCTAATAATTTACGCTTACGAGAGATATCACCGCCATAGCATTTAGCCAATACGTTCTTACGAAGCGCCTTGACGTTTTCACGGGCAACGATGTTGCTACCAATTGCTGCCTGAATAGCTACATCAAACATTTGACGCGGAATAATGCCGCGCATCTTGGCAACCACTTCACGACCACGGTGCTGACTGTTGCTGCGGTGAACGATCACCGATAGAGCATCCACTCGCTCGCTATTAATGAGGATGTCAACCTTAACTACATCTGCGGGACGATATTCCTTGAACTCGTAATCCATGGATGCATAGCCACGAGAGATGGATTTCATTTTGTCGAAGAAATCCAAAACAATCTCCGCCATCGGTAACTCATAAGTGAGTTTCACTTGACGACCAAGATAATTCATATCCATCTGAATACCACGCTTACCAACGCACAGAGTAATAATCGCGCCCACATACTCTTGCGGCATATACAGGTTGACTGTCACGATCGGCTCAAGAATCGTATTAATCTTGCTAGCCTCGGGCATCTTTGATGGATTATCGACCGACAAGATGCTTCCATCTGATTGCTCTACTTGATACACCACCGTTGGCGCGGTTGTGATGAGGTTCATGCCGTACTGACGCTCTAAGCGCTCTTGCACGATCTCCATGTGGAGCAAACCCAAGAAGCCGCAACGGAATCCAAAACCAAGCGCTTGTGAAACCTCAGGCTCATACAAGAGTGAGGCGTCATTTAACTGCAACTTCTCTAAGGACTCGCGCAGTTGATCATATTCACTCGACTCAACTGGGTAAAGCCCAGCAAAAACCTGAGGCTTAACCTCTTTAAAACCGGGAAGTGGTGCCGTTGCAGGAATGCGGCCTTGCTGCCCTGGGGTATGCGTAACCGTATCACCAACCTTGGCAGCTTTTAACTCTTTAATGCCAGCAATCACAAAGCCCACCTGACCAGCAGACAGCTCTGGGCGATCCACAGACTTTGGACTAAAGACACCAACATGCTCTATTAGATGACTCGAGCCATTGGACATCAAGGTAATTTTTTCTTTTGGCTTTAGGGTGCCGTTAACGACACGCACCAACATCACCACACCGACATAGTTATCAAACCACGAATCGATAATCAATGCTTGCAATGGATCTGTCGCACTACCTTTTGGCGGGGGCACGCGAGCAATCATTTCCTCAATGACATCCTGCACGCCTAATCCCGTTTTAGCTGAACAGGTCACTGCTTCAGATGCATCAATACCAATAACATCTTCAATTTCTTGTTTAGCGCGCTCAGGATCAGCCTGTGGCAAATCAATCTTGTTGAGGACAGGTACTACTTCAACACCCAGCTCTAGAGCCATGTAGCAGTTAGCAACTGTTTGCGCTTCAACACCTTGACTGGCATCAACCACTAGCAATGCACCTTCGCATGCTGATAAGGAGCGACTAACCTCATAGGAGAAGTCGACGTGACCAGGTGTATCAATCAAATTGATGTTGTAGGTTTTGCCATCTTTGGATTTATAAGTTAGCGCTGCTGTTTGCGCCTTAATCGTGATACCACGCTCACGCTCAATATCCATCGAGTCCAGAACCTGCGCTTCCATTTCACGATCGGTAAGACCGCCACAGAGCTGAATAATGCGATCAGCAAGCGTTGATTTGCCGTGATCAATATGGGCGATGATAGAAAAATTGCGGATTAAATCCATAGCGTCTTGTGTAGTCTTCAAAAAACGCCTTGTCAGAACGCACCACGATGATGCGCTGCAAAAAGTCGTCTTAAAGTAATTGTAATGGGTGGCGCCAAATTAGCGCCAAACCCCCTTTTTCACCTTAAAAACAAGGTTTTGGCTTATTTTGGCTTTACCGGAATAATCAAGGTGCTATCAGCCCGACGAACAAAAACCGGAACCGACTTATTGGGATCCAAACCCTTCACAAGACCCTCAAACTGCTTCACCCCAGTGATATCGGCATCTGCAATTCGGATAATGACATCCCCGGGACGCACTCCTGAGCGCACTAAAGGGCCTTCCCCTAGGCCGGTAACCTCAACACCTCCGCGGATATTGAGCTCCTTTTTCTTGCTATCTGATGGCTCAGAAACTACTACCCCGAGAGAATTGGCATTTCCAGCCGATGAACCTGAGTTATCTGACTTTTTCACGGCAGCTTGACCTGCTTCGGTATCCACTACTGAGACCATCAAGTCCTTAGTTGAGCCTTTACGCCAAACCTGTACATTAGCACTGGTTCCTGGCTTGGTTTCCCCAACAGCTCTTGGCAGGTCAGTAGATTTGCCAATATCACGGCCATTAAAGCTCAGAATCACGTCTCCAGACTCAATGCCGCCCGCTGCCGCTGGACCACCTGGCTCGACATTGCGAACATAGGCTCCACGCGGTTTACCTAGACCTAGACTTTCTGCAATCTCTTTGGTCATCTCACCCAAAGCAACACCAATACGGCCACGAGTCATTTTTCCATTGGTACGTAGTTGCTCTGCAACACGCATCGCCTCATCTATCGGAATGGCAAAAGAAATACCCATATATCCGCCAGAGCGACTAAAGATTTGCGAATTAATACCAATCACTTGTCCAGCAGTATTCAATAAAGGGCCGCCAGAGTTACCGGGATTCACTGCTACGTCCGTCTGAATGAATGGCAAGTAGTCACCAGTATCACGACTCTTAGCAGACACGATGCCAGCAGTAACAGTATTTTCTAGGCCAAATGGGGAGCCAATTGCTAATACCCATTCACCCACCCGCACTCGAGAAGAGTCGCCTAGTGGCAATTTAGGCAAATCGCGCGCATCGATTTTGACAACCGCCATATCGGTTCGTTTATCCATACCCAATAACTTGGCTTTGTACTCACGCTTATCCGTCAAGGTGACGTAGATAGTATTCGCGCCCTCGACAACGTGGGCGTTAGTCAAAATTAAGCCATTGGATTCAATAATGAAGCCAGAACCTACGCCGCGATCCGCCTCTTGAGGTTTGCCAGAATTTGGTTGTGCTTGCTTAGGTCCGCCAGGTAATCCTGGAATAGGCACACCAAAGAAACGACGGAAGAACTCAGCCTGATCCTCAGGCATCCCTGGAATACCGCCTTGAGCTTGCTGCTGCATTACTTTTTCAGTAGTTCGGATATTCACCACAGCAGGACTAGCTCGCTCGACTAAGTCGGCAAAGTCAGGAATAGAAACACGCGGGCTTTGGGCGTGGGCCTGGGGGATGAGCGCAATTTGCCCCAAGCTAAAGATAGCTAAGAGCGCAATTAAATACTTTTTCATAGTGCTATAGACCTGCTTGGTAAAAACCAATAATTGAAGAAATAAGAGAAGGGAGCTACCCAATAAGGATATTAGGTCAGTTTGCCAAAAATCAAGGTACCGTTAGTACCCCCAAAGCCAAAGTTGTTTTTCACGGCATGGTCAATCTTCACATCCCGAGCAGTATTGGCGCAGTAGTCCAAATCACACTCTGGATCCTGATTGAAGATGTTGATTGTTGGTGGAGACTTCTGGTTATGTAGCGCCAGAATAGTAAAGACAGACTCTAAGCCACCAGCACCGCCTAAAAGGTGGCCAGTCATTGATTTGGTGGAGTTAATCAAAGTCTTCTTAGCGTGATCGCCAAGGGCAGCCTTGATTGCGCCGGTTTCATTCTTGTCACCTAAGGGTGTAGAGGTACCGTGTGCATTGATGTATTGAATTTGATCTGGGTTTAAACCGGCATCGCGCATGGCGTTGACCATACAGCGACGTGGACCATCCATATTTGGGGCGGTCATGTGATAAGCATCACCACTCATACCGAAACCTAAGAGCTCACAGTAGATTTTTGCACCACGTGCTTTAGCGTGCTCGTATTCTTCTAACACCACAACACCTGCGCCCTCACCCAGTACGAAACCATCACGGTCTTTGTCCCATGGGCGTGAAGCTGTTGCAGGATCATCGTTGCGAGTCGATAGTGCACGAGCTGAAGCGAAGCCGCCAACACCCAATGCAGAGATAGTAGATTCAGCTCCACCAGCAAGCATCACATCAGCATCACCATACTGAATTAAGCGTGCTGCCAAGCCAATGCTGTGTAAGCCGGTAGTGCAAGCTGTCACTGCGGCAACGTTTGGACCCTTTAGGCCAAACAAGATGCTCAGATGACCAGAAATCATATTAATGATGGAGCCTGGCACAAAGAATGGGGAGATGCGACGAGGACCGCGAGCTAACAATTCAGCGCCAGTCTCTTCAATCATCGGCAAACCACCAATGCCTGAACCAACCATGACGCCAATACGCTCAGCGTTCTCTTCAGTTACCTGTAAACCGCTATCGCGAATTGCTTGCGTACCAGCTGCGATACCGAAATGGATAAAGGTATCCATGTGGCGCGCCTCTTTGGCAGAAACATATTCTTCGACATTGAAATCTTTCACCTCACCAGCGAAATGGACGCTCAGCGGAGTGTGGTCAAACTTCGTGATAGTAGCAATGCCTGATTTACCCGCAAGCAAATTAGACCAAGCTACGTCAACCGAGTTACCAACAGGTGAAATCAGGCCTAAGCCGGTAACAACAACCCGGCGGCGGCCATTTGATGCTGACACAGTAATAGCTTTTAACTAAGCTAGGGAATTAACCCTGAGCTTTTGACTGAGCAAAATCGATAGCGAGCTGAACAGTAGTAATTTTTTCAGCCTCTTCATCCGGAATTTCAATCCCGAATTCATCTTCCAAAGCCATTACCAATTCAACAGTGTCAAGAGAGTCTGCGCCTAAGTCATTCACAAAAGAAGATTCATTCTTGATCTCTGCTTCTGCGACGCCCAATTGCTCAGCGACGATCTTCTTAACGCGTTGTTCGATGTTATCCATTAATTCCCCCAAGGGTTGTAAAAAAACGATGAAAAGAATTTTATCAGCTTGGCAGGCTAAATTAGTAAATCCGCCAAAAAATGATCAATTCCTGCTTTGTTATTAGGCTAAATAGAGCCCGCCATTGACATGCAAGGTATTTCCAGTGATGTATCCGGCGGCTGGAGAGGCTAAAAACGCCACTGCCTGAGCCACATCTTCTGGACTACCTAGACGTGCCAGAGGAATGTTCGCTTTTAGGGCATTTTGCTGCTCTTCACTTAAAGCACGGGTCATATCTGTGTCGATAAAGCCGGGGGCTACACAATTCACAGTGATGTTGCGGCTACCGATTTCGCGAGCCAAAGCGCGGGTCATGCCTGAAACACCGGATTTAGCAGCAGCATAATTAGCCTGCCCAGGGTTGCCCATATGACCAACAATCGAAGTGATATTAATAATGCGGCCGGCGCGCGCTTTCATCATGGGGCGCATTACAGCCTGCGATAAACGGAAAACCGCACTTAAATTGGTATCGATGACATCTGTCCACTCATCTGTTTTCATGCGCATTGCAAGGTTATCGCGAGTAATACCTGCGTTATTCACCAAAATACTGATACCGCCAAAATCTTTGACGATCAAATCGATAATGGCCTCGCAAGCCTTCGGATCGGTCACATTTAATACCTCGCCACGACCACCACTCGCTTGCAAACGGGTGTTGATTGCTTTGGCGCCATCCTCAGACGTGGCAGTGCCAATGACTTTGGCACCACATTTCACTAACTCATCCGCAATAGCCTGGCCAATACCGCGCGATGCGCCGGTCACTAGTGCAATTTGTCCGTTTAAGTCGAGATTCATATTTGTCTTCCGTCGTTTATTTCGTGTTTCTTCTATTGATGATTCGTATCTTTACTTTATGGCAGCCAAAGCTTCATTGAGGCTGAGCTCATCGAAGATGGGCAGCCCAACAACATTTTCATTGATTCGCTTAGTCAGCCCAGCCAATACCTTGCCGGGTCCGCATTCCACTACTTGAGTAATGCCCTGCTTAGCCATCGCATTAATAGTTTCTTGCCAACGCACAGGCTTGGCGGCTTGACGGACTAGAGCGTCTTTTATGGCTGCTGGATCATTCAATACATTGACATCAACGTTATTGACTACAGAGATAGTCGGCACCTTGAATTCAATATCCGCTAAGTAGCCTTTGAGTTTTTCAGAAGCAGGCTGTAGTAATGATGAATGAAATGGCGCTGATACTGGCAACGGCAGAGCGCGTTTTGCGCCAGCCGCTTTAAGCAATTCACAGGCCTTGCTTACTGCATCACTACCGCCAGCAATGACTACTTGTCCTGGAGCATTGAAATTCACGGCCTCCACTACACCACCAGAGGCTGCAGCAGCTTCGGCACAAACCGTCTTCACAATCGCATCATCCAAACCCAAGATTGCGGCCATACCGCCTGTGCCTACTGGCACAGCAGTTTGCATAGCTTGCGCACGAAAGCGCACTAAAGGCACAGCATCCTTAAAAGCGATTACACCTGCAGCAACTAAAGCAGAGTATTCACCTAAGCTATGGCCAGCCATCATCTTAGGAACGGCACCGCCAGAGGCCAACCAAGCGCGGTAGAACGCAATCGCTGCAGTCAACATTACAGGTTGCGTATTCGTTGTTAAGGACAATGCTTCAGCGGGACCTTCAGCAATGAGTTTTGCAACATCTTCACCTAAAGCTTCTGAAGCTTCCTGCAAAGTTGCGCGAACTTCAGGGCGATCAGAAATGGTGTTGAGCATCCCAACAGATTGGGAACCTTGGCCAGGGAATACAAATGCAAATGTCATAGGAATAATCGCTGAATAATGGTTATTGATATTTTTGCTTTAGTACTTAATGACTGCTGCGCCCCAAGCAAAGCCACCGCCCACACCCTCTAGTAAAAGATGTTGGCCACGTTGAATTTGACCAGAGCGAACGCCGACATCGAGCGCAAGCGGGATAGAAGCAGCAGAAGTATTGCCATGCTCATGGACGGTCACAATTACTTTATCCATTGACATGCCCATCTTGCGAGCCGTACTCTCCATAATGCGAATATTGGCTTGGTGTGGCACCAACCAATCGATTTGCTCTGATTTGAGATTGGCTTTTTCTAAAGCCTCATGGGCAACTTGCTCAAGTACTTTGACAGCCAACTTAAACACTGCTGGGCCATCCATTGTTAAGTAAGCGGTTCCCTCTACACCACCCTGCTTAGCGCGCCCTGGAACACAAAGGATATCGCGTTGACTACCATCCGCATGCAAGGCCGTAGCCAAAATACCTGGCTCGGTAGAAGCTTCTAATACAACTGCGCCAGCACCATCACCAAACAAAACAGAAGTAGTGCGATCTTGGAAATCCAAAATGCGGGAGAAAGTTTCTGCGCCGAGAACCAATACTTTTTTGTACGTGCCTATGCGAATAAATGCATCTGCAATAGCGAGAGCGTAAGTAAAGCCAGCACAGACCGCCTGGACATCAAATGCCGCGCAATTAGTATGAGCACCCAGTTTATCTTGCACTACGCAAGCTGTACTTGGGAAACCACCCAAGTGATCTGGTGTGGATGTTGCCAAAATGATCAAGTCAAGATCTTCAGATGTGCAGCCAGCCGCCTCTAATGCTGCTTGAGCTGCTTTGACTGCCAAGTCACTCGTGAGTTGATTTTCTGCAGCAAAGTGACGAGCGGAAATTCCACTTCTAGTCACAATCCATTCATCGCTAGTTTCAAGGCCAATCTTCGCCAAACGTTCCACAAGGTCTTGGTTACTTAAACGCTGCTCTGGAAGATAACTTCCAGTTCCAGCTATTCGTGAATAGATGCTCATGACTATTTTGTCTCCGCCGCAAAAGCTTGAGCGATCCGCTCCACCATGCGATTTTTTGCTGCTTCATATGCGCGCTCGAGCGCATAAGCAAATGCAAAGCGATCCGCTGAACCGTGGCTCTTAATTACGCAACCGCGTAAACCTAATAATACCGCCCCGTTATAGCGACGATGATCCACACGCTTGCGAACACGTAATAAAGGTACCATGGCACAGATTGCCATGAGTTTGGTTAGCCATGAATGATTAAATTCTTGTTTAATTAAGCCGCTCATCATCTTTGCCAAGCCTTCACTTGCCTTAAGGACAACGTTGCCTACAAAACCATCACACACCACGATATCCGTAGTGCCTTTAAAGATATCATTGCCTTCCACGTTGCCATAAAAGTTCAGCTTTGTTTGGCGCAGCAACTCACTGGTCTGCTTAACTACTTCATTGCCTTTAATCACCTCTTCACCAATGTTCAAAAGACCGATGGAAGGGTTTTGCGTACCATCGACTACTTGAACCATGACGTTAGCCATTTGTGCAAATTGCACTAAGTGCATAGGCTCACAGTCTGCGTTAGCGCCAAGATCGAGCATAGTGGTACCGCGCCCTTTTTCATTAGGGATTGCAGTAGCAATGGCCGGACGATCAACACCATCCAGCGTTTTAAGAATGTAGCGGGATATGGCCATCAAGGCACCAGTATTGCCCGAGGAAATAATCGCATCAGCTAGGCCTTCTTTCACCTGCTCGATGGCAACGCGCATGGAAGAATCTTTTTTACGACGCAATGCCACCTCAATAGGGTCATCCATCAAGACGACTTCGCTAGCGGAAATAATATGAATACGCTCCATTGGCGCTTTTGGGAATTGACTCAAGGCTTGCTTGATCACTTCAGGATCACCTACTAGGGCAATCTTTACATCAGCATGTTTTTCTAGAAAATCACAGCAAGCGGGGACAGTAACAACTACCCCATGATCTCCGCCCATGGCATCGATAGCAAGTGTGACGCTCATAAAATCAAGTATTGCTGCAAGTGGTTTTTTTAAAGAAAAAAGCGGCTTTTATTGGAGCCGCTTCTATCTTTTAGACTAAAGAATTAGTCGTTTTTTGTTTTAACAACTTTACGGCCACGGTAGTAGCCGTTTGGTGAAATGTGGTGGCGCAAATGAGCCTCACCAGTTGTGGCTTCAACAGCCGTAGCAGGTGCGGTCAAAAAATCGTGCGCACGGTGCATGCCACGTTTGGATGGGGATTTTTTATTCTGTTGGACGGCCATATTGAACTCCTAAGCAAGGCGACATTCTAGCATGTAAATTAAGATAAATGCCTCGTCAGTTGATAAAACGGGTTTGAAATGGCGCTCCAAATCAATGGGGTCAAATCAATTTTTCTTCATATTTTTCAATATGTTAAAGGGATTCTGGGGCTTTTCAGAGGTATCGGCAGCACCATCCACCTCGCCAAATGAAGAGGCATGCGGCTGGCAAGTGCCGTCTGGATGCTTTGGAATTAAGGGCATGGAAAGGAGGATTTCATCCTCAATGAGCCCTAGAAGGTCAAAGTGTTGACTTGCTACCAAAGGCTCTTGTTGATCATCCTCCATAGGAAAGGCGTCGGCCTCCTCCTCGGAAGTCACGATAACAAATCGACTCTCTTGAGCTAAATCTAGGCCGCAATCCTGCAAACAGCTCTGACAAACTAGGTGAATACGGCCTTTTACGGCTAATTTCAGAATTTGCTGGGGCTCAGAACCCGGAGAATTCGCAAAATGGGTCTCTACCTCCCAATGAAATCCATCCCCGGGCTCAACGCTAGAGGCTTCTTCAGCTACCCTCGGTAAGGCTTTAATCTCCAGAAATCCAGATCCTTGATAGGACTGTGGGGCACAAAAATCGATCCGACTCAAAGCCTTGGGATCGGCGGACAGCTCAACTTGAGGTAAAACTTGATTACGATTCATGACATCAGTCTAAATGAAGGCCTTAGCGAAAGTACAAGTAGTGATGAGTAATTCTGCAAAAAAACTAATTCTGGCATCTACCTCGGCCTATCGTCGGGAGCTCTTGGAGCGCTTACGCATCCCTTTTGATGTCATCTCCCCTCAGGTGGATGAAACCCCCCTTCCTGGTGAAAGCACCCTAGATTTAGCTTTGCGCTTAGCCAAAGCGAAAGCCGCCGCAGTTGCAAAAGATCACCCCCAGGCTTGGGTCATTGGCTCCGATCAAGTGGCCGATCTATGTGGAGCTGCCATTGGTAAGCCAGGAAACTTTGAACGTGCCATGGCGCAACTTCAACTGATGCGCGGTGCCACCGTGACTTTTCAAACGGCACTCTGCCTGATGCATGGCGATGTCGAAACAACTGTCAATATCCCTACGGAAGTACGCTTTCGAAAACTATCGGATGATGTTCTAGAGGCATATCTCCATGCCGAGGAGCCCTATGACTGTACCGGTAGTGCTAAGTCTGAAGGCCTAGGGATTTCACTCCTGGAATCCATCAAGAGCGATGACCCCACCGCCTTAATTGGCTTGCCATTAATTGCGCTGAGCGGCCTTTTGCGTGAAGCGGGTTTTGTTATTCCAGATAAAAAATAATGAGTTCAACACTAGGCACCCTCTTTTTGATTCCTAATACTTTGGGTGATGATGCTCGCGTGGAGCAATTGCCTTGGGTTTTACCAAGCGAAACTATTACACAAACTGCCAAGCTCACCCACTGGATTGTGGAGGATGCAAAAACAGCTCGAGCTTTTTTAAAAGCAGTCGATAGCGTTACGCCCTTAGCCTGCTCTATTCAAGAAATGCAGATGAGTGAGTGGCGTGGCGTTGCACGCAATGCTAAGTATGGTGATGCAGTAAAACCAATGGACTTACTTAAACCCCTCATTGCTGGAAAAGACATGGGTCTCATGTCAGAAGCTGGTGTTCCGGGGGTGGCGGATCCGGGTGCAGAGCTTGTACTAGCAGCGCATAAGCTGGGTGCCAAAGTAAAACCCTTGGTAGGTCCAAGCTCTATTTTGCTGGGCCTCATGGCTAGCGGATTGAATGGTCAGCGCTTTGCGTTTCAGGGTTATATTCCCCATAATGCCCAAGACCGCATCGCTCGACTGAAACAATTAGAAGTGGAATCAAGAAAATTACAGCAGACGCAAATTTGGATTGAAACACCATATCGCAATATTGCAATGCTGATGGCTTGTCTTAATACGCTGTCTCCGCAATCGATGCTTTGTATTGGAATGGATCTCAGTCTGCCAAGTGAAGCCATTACTACGCTCTCGATTACTGACTGGCGTAAGCGCTTTCCAAACGAAGCAGCCTGCGCCTCATTACAAAATAGGCCAGCAGTATTTCTATTGCTGGCCTAGGTGTTTTTTGTGACTTTGTTGATCTATCTTTTTTACTTTAGATCGGGTGTTTTAATTAAAGCCTTGCCTGCTGCAGCGCCAACTTCAGCGCCGAAACGCTTAGCAACACGCTCAGCAAAATTCTCTTTCATGGTGTAGTCCAGAATATCAGGTGCTTTAAAGATATCGCGCGCTACAGTTTCAACTGTTCCGTAGCCATCCACCAAACCAATTTTGATTGCTTGCTCGCCATTCCAAACGCGGCCCGAGAACATCTCTGGAGTTTCTTTTAGACGATCACCGCGACCTGCTTTCACGACTGCAATAAATTGCTGATGAATCTCCTCGATCATAGTTTTGATCATCTCTACTTGCCGTGGATTTTCTTTGGAGAATGGATCCATCATGCCCTTATTAGAGCCCGCCGTAATCATGCGACGAGTTACGCCCAACTTATCCATCAGACCAGTAAAACCAAAGCCTTCCATGATCACGCCAATGGATCCAACTAAGCTCGCCTTGTCCACCAAAATTTGGTCGCCTGCAACAGCTACGTAGTAACCGCCTGAGGCACAGATATCTTCTACTACGACATAAAACGGTTTACTTGGGTAGAGTTTGCGTAAGCGATGAATCTCGTCATTCATCATGCCGGCCTGAACTGGAGAGCCGCCAGGACTATTGATACGCAAGACTACCCCTGCACTATTTTCATTTTCAAAAGCAGCCGTAAGCGAAGAATTAATATCCAAAGCATTGGCCATTGAACTTGAAGAAATCTCCCCTTCCAGCGTGACTAAGGCGGTATGTTTTTCCGTACTCATACCGCGCCCTGGCAGATGAAAATCAAATACCGCCAGTATTACGCCGACAAAGACAAGAAGGGTGAGGATACGAAACACTGCTTTCCAGCGACGTGCCTTGCGAGTCTCTTTTAAATTCTCTAGCAGTAAATGCTCGAGCGCTTGACGCTCCCAATTTTGATTTGCGTTCTCAGATTGATTTTGATCCATCTTTTTAATCCTTAATTACTAACTAGTTTTTAACAGTGAGATTCTGACTGAGCCAGGCTGCCAACTGCGAGACATCATCCACATGCATCAGCGATGGCGCTTCTTTTAAAGTACTTGGAGGATGCGCACCGTACGTTACCGCTACAGCATCCACACCTGCATTGGCTGCCATATCTAAGTCATGGGTGGTGTCCCCAATCATCAGCATACGGCGCATCGGTACTTGCATCACATCTGAGAGCTCTAAGAGCATTCCGGGGTGAGGCTTCGAAAAAGATTCGTCTGCAGTGCGTGTTTCGTGGAACATCTGCTCCAACTGGTGATGTTTTAGAGAGCGATCCAATCCAACACGAGATTTGCCAGTGGCAACACCTAATAGATAACCATCCTCGCGCAGGCTTTGGAGTAATTCACGAATACCTGGAAATAAATCGAGCTCGTGATCTTTAGCTAGATAGTGAAATCGAAAGCGCTCCGTTAATTTAGGGAAATGCGCCGGCTCAATCCACGGCACTGCCCTTCTGAGTGAATCCTGAATACCCAAACCAATGACCGAGCTAGCCAAAGTGTCATCCGGCTCTTTGAAACCCAAATCGCGACAAGCTTGCTGAATACAGTCCACAATAGTTGGCGTGGAATCCATAATGGTTCCATCCCAGTCCCATACGATCAGGTCGTAGCGTCTATCGGGTTTTTGTTCTTCAGACATGAGTGGACGCTTCAAAAGTTTTCATCATTGCTGCAAATTCAGAGGGTAATGGGGACTCAATACGCATTTTCTCGCCAGTACGGGGATGAGTAAAGCCTGCTAAGTGGGCATGCAAATACAGGCGTTTGGATTTCAGAACCTTGTCTTGATCTTCAAAGCCGTATTTATCGTCACCCAAAATCGAGTGGCCTAATTTTTGAAGGTGTACGCGGATTTGATGAGTGCGCCCAGTTTTGAGCTGGGCCTCAGCTAGAGTGATCGCCACCTCCCCACGTCTCATCACTTTCGTGACCCGCAAAGCGGTATGACTTGGCAGACCATCTGGGTCAACACGAACGCGACGCTCGCCATTGGCTAATAGGTATTTATGTAATGCAAACTTCAGTTGCATCGTGCCTGCGCCCTGAGCAATTTCTCCATGGGCTAATAAATAGTAGCGTTTGTCGGTTTGCCCTTCCCGGATCTGGCGATGCAGTTCTACCAAAGCGCTACGCTTTTTAGCTAAGAGCAACACGCCTGATGTGTCTCGATCCAAACGGTGAACCAATTCCAAGAATTTGAGCTCAGGACGGGTAATACGCAGGGTTTCAATCACGCCAAGCGCAATTCCTGAACCCCCATGAACTGCCAAACCTGCGGGTTTATTTACTATTAATAGCGCTTCATCCTCAAACAAGATGGGCATTTTGTCGGAATACCCCTGCGCCCGAGACTTGGTTTGGGCAGTGTTGACTGCCGCCATTTGGGCTGGTTCTGCAATACGTACTGGCGGGACTCTGACCACATCCCCCTCAATTAAGCGCGTAGTCGGCTCAGCCCTTTTCTTATTCACTCGGACCTCGCCAGAGCGAATAATGCGATAAACGTGGCTTTTAGGAACACCTTTTGCCCAACGTAGTAGGTAGTTATCTAGTCGCTGGCCAGCCTCTTCTGGACCAATAGTCTGAAGATGAACGGCGGCTGGAGCACTGGTTTTGACCTGTAAGGGCTTGGAAATAGGTTCGGATTTCATGATTTATCTCTCTTGCCACCCCGACGGGGGTCGACAAGGGACTTAACAATACCCCATTGTCCTTCAACTTGTGCCGTATAATCAACGCTCTAGCCAATTTATTGGCCCGAGACAGACCTGATTCAGGTTTAGATCGTGGAGCTTGGAGTCGCCCTTAATAGACTCCCGGGGTTGCCCCTCCCCCGTTGTAATGAGGCGCAGGGTTGGTGTGCCGTATGCCGCGACCCGCGATTAGAAGACAGTTTTCAGGCGCGCGCCTGCATTGATGACCTAAAGGAGGTCTCTGCGGCGATCGTCAAGTGTGGCACCGGTTTAACAAGCTTGAACTTGGTGTACTAGGCAGTAAATGCCTGGATTTGTTTGATCCACACTCCAAAGCCGCCAATGGGCTATGCCCCAAGCGGTATCTAACTTGTCCCTAACGCAGCGCGCAACGACACATTCCCAATAGGAGAGTGTTATGAAACGCATGTTATTTAATGCAACTCAACAAGAAGAGTTGCGAGTTGCCATCGTCGATGGTCAAAAACTCATCGATATCGATATCGAAGCTGCCGGTCGTGAACAACGTAAAGGCAATATTTACAAAGGTGTTATTACTCGCATTGAGCCTTCGCTCGAAGCTTGCTTTGTAAATTACGGTGAAGAACGCCATGGCTTCCTGCCATTTAAAGAAGTTGCGCGTACCTACTTTAAAGAAGGTATTGACGTCCGTAATGCCTCCATTAAAGATGCCTTACGTGAAGGCCAAGAAATTATTGTTCAAGTAGAAAAAGAAGAGCGTGGCCAAAAAGGCGCTGCCCTGACCTCTTTCGTCTCCTTGGCAGGTCGCTATTTGGTATTAATGCCAAACAACCCACGTGGAGGTGGTGTTTCTCGTCGTATTGAAGGCGAAGACCGTCAAGAACTCCGTGAGGCAATGTCTCAATTAGAAGTACCGGATGGCATGAGCATCATTGCTCGTACCGCAGGTATTGGCCGCGATGCTACTGAATTGCAATGGGATTTAAGTTATCTCATGCAGTTATGGACAGCGATTGACGAAGCCGCTAAAGGTAATTCAGCACCACTATTGATTTACCTCGAATCGAGCTTAGTGATTCGTGCGATTCGCGATTACTTCCAACCAGATATTGGTGAGATCCTCATCGATACGGATGATATCTACGAGCAAGCTGCGGCATTTATGTCAGTGGTGATGCCAGATAACCTGCCAAGAGTGAAGCGTTACCAAGACGATGTTCCATTGTTCTCCCGCTTCCAAATTGAGCACCAAATTGAAACTGCGTACTCACGTACCGTGCCATTGCCTTCGGGTGGCGCAATTGTGATTGACCACACCGAAGCTTTAGTCTCAGTCGACGTCAACTCCGCACGTGCCACGCGCGGCTCTGATATTGAAGAGACTGCTACTCGCACCAACTTAGAGGCTGCCGATGAAATCGCCCGTCAAGCACGTTTACGTGACTTGGGTGGTTTGATAGTGATCGACTTCATTGACATGGAATCAAGTAAAGCACAGAAGGATGTGGAAAATCGCTTACGCGACGCTCTGCGTCATGACCGTGCCCGTGTACAGATGGGTAAGATCTCCAAATTTGGTTTGATGGAAATGTCACGCCAGCGTTTACGCCCTGCCCTCTCTGAAGGCAGCCACGTAACTTGCCCACGTTGTAATGGCACCGGCCATATCCGCGATACCGAATCTTCTGCATTGCAAGTCTTGCGCATCATCCAAGAAGAGGCAATGAAAGAAAACACTGCTGCTATTCATACGCAAGTTCCAGTTGAAGTGGCTGCATTCTTACTCAATGAGAAACGCGCTGAAGTTATCAAGATCGAGTCACGCTTCAAAGTGAACGTCTTAATGGTTCCTAACAAGCATTTAGAAACACCACATTACAAGCTTGAGCGTTTACGTCATGATGATCCACGTCTTGACGATCAAAAGGCCAGTTACGTGATGGCTGAAGAGGCAGCGCGTGAACTCGAAACGGATACCGCGGTAAGCCGCAAAGATGCAGATGTTAAAGTTCGCCCTGAAGCTGCTGTCAAAGGTATTACGCCAAATGCACCGGCTCCAGTAAGTCAGCCACGTCCTGCACGTACTGAAAAGATAACCGCAGAAACTGCTAGCACTGGTGGATTCTTCGGATTCATTAAGAACCTATTCTCTTCAGCACCTAAACCAGAAGCACAACCCGCTCCTAGCGCACCACGTGGTCGCAACCAAAACAATCGCAATGGCAATAACCGCAATCGTGGTCGTCGCGGCGAGCGTAACGATCGTGCTGAGCGTCAAGTTGAAGGTGCGGTAAGCACTGAAGGTGCAAATGCAACACGCGAGGCAGGTTCAGGTAGAGGTCGTCAAGATGGTCGCAACCGAAATGGCAATAGTAATAACCGCAACCAAAACAATCCAAAACCAGAAAATCAAGCTGCGATAACTCCAGCTACTGAAGCTGCTCCTGGAACTGATGCAACTCCAAGTGTAGATGGCGAAGAGCGTCGTGGTCGTGGTCGCAACCGTCGTGGTCGTGGTCGTGGTCAACGTGGCGAGCGCACTGAGTCCACTGGTGATGCAGCAATTGCTTCTGTTGTTTCAGAAGCAACTTCATTCACCGGTCCTCCAGTAGGAATGGCGGGAGCATCTGCTTCAATGCCGATTCAGAACATTGCCCAAAGCTTTGGACATACGACTGCGCCTGTAGCTTCTAACGAAGCGAAAGAGCGGGCACCACGTGCGCCTAGAGAACCAAGAGAACAACGTGCGCCGCGTCAAAGCAATCGTACTGATCACGCTGCTCCTGCGGCTACTCCAGTCACTGCATCAGCTCCAGCAATTGAAGTGATTGCTAAACCGATGCCTGAGCTCCCTAAGGTTGCCTTCCAGGCACTCGAAGAGACTCCATTGCACAGCGTAGTTCAGTCTGCTGGCATGGTGTGGGTTGCAACAGATACTGGCAAGCATCAAGAAGCACAATCGCAAATCAAAGCAGAGCCAGAAATTTTGCCAACAGGCAGAACTCCTAAAGCTCCTGTTAGCTTGCAAAATGGTCCGATGGTTTTAGTTGAAACCGGCGGCCAAGAAAAAACGGTTTAATCCAATTTCTCCAGACTGCTATTTATCCCACAAAGATATTTGGCAGTTTGGCAGAAACACGGTTTCATAGCCATAATTACGCATGGTTGAAAAAGTAATCCCCATACGTTTAGATGAAGGTAAAGGCCTTACGCCGTCCATACCAGGACAGCTCTTGGCTGCGAGCACCTCAACCAAAGATACCCGCGGACGCCCGCTACGAGATTTACGCATCTCCGTCACTGATCGCTGTAATTTCCGCTGCACCTATTGCATGCCTAAGGAAATCTTCGACAAAGACTACCCCTATCTCTCCCATAATGAATTGCTCAGCTTTGAAGAGATCACCCGCTTAACAACCGTCTTTGCCTCGCTAGGTGTTGAAAAAATTCGTCTCACTGGTGGCGAGCCTTTACTTCGTAAAAATCTCGAAGTACTGATTGAGATGCTGGCTAAGATTCACACTACGGCAGATCAACCGCTTGATCTCACCTTAACTACTAATGGCAGTATTTTGCGCAAAAAGGCGGCCGCATTAAAAGCGGCAGGCTTGCATCGCCTCACCATTAGCCTTGATGGCCTGAATGATGACATCTTCAAGAAAATGAATGATGTCGACTTTCCAGTTACGGATGTACTTGATGGAATTGCAGCAGCTCAAGAGGCGGGCTTTACCAATCTCAAAGTGAATATGGTGGTTAAGAAGGGAACGAACGACCAAGAAATTATTGGCATGGCCAAGCATTTCAAAGGTAGCGGTGTAACACTGCGCTTTATTGAATTTATGGATGTAGGTAGCTCTAACGGCTGGAATATGTCTCAGGTACTTCCCTCTCAAGAGGTCGCTAATCGGATTCATGCCGTCTTTCCAATAGAAGCTATTGAGGCTAACTATCCTGGTGAAGTGGCTCAACGCTGGCGCTATCTTGATGGCTCTGGTGAAATTGGCTTTATTTCTAGTGTCACACAAACTTTTTGTCACGAATGCACGCGTGCTCGCATCTCTACGGATGGTCAGCTGTATCTCTGCTTATTCGCAAATGAAGGCTTTGATTTCAAAACGCTATTGCGTTCTGGAAGAAGTGATTTAGAAATTGCTAATGCCATCATGTCGACATGGTCAGGACGTAATGATCACTACTCAGAGATTCGAGGATCTAACACCGCTGAATCGAATTCCGCTCGCAAAGTAGAGATGTCTTACATCGGCGGCTAATGATTACCTCAGAAGACATTACTGGACTCATCTTGGCGGGAGGCCGCGCCCAAAGAATGGGTGGCATTGATAAGGGCTTAATTCCCTTTCATAGCAAACCTCTAATTGAATCCGCCATCAGCCGACTCAAACCCCAAGTCAGTACTATTCTGATTAATGCTAACCGCAGTATTACTAAATATTCGCACTACGGCTATCCAGTACTCATGGATGAAACTCCGGATTTTTCTGGCCCACTAGCTGGCTTCTCAGTTGGACTGAAGCATTGCAAAACGCCCTACTTGCTGACATCGCCTTGCGACTCCCCTTTGCTGCCTACCGATCTTGCCGAAAAGATGGCACACCAATTGGAAAGTAATGATTTAGAGCTCGTTTTTGCCTCTTCAAAAGAAGATGACGGCAAGATTTGGTCGCAACCAGTTTTCTGTTTAATGAAAACTGATTTACAGGATTCTTTAGATGCCTTTTTAAGTAAAGGGGATTTGAAAATTGACCGCTGGTTTAAAGAATTACGTTCTGGCACTGTAGTTTTCGAAAACCCTCAAGCATTTGCCAATGTGAACACACCAGAAGAATTAGCTGCCTTAGAAAAGGTATCTTCATGACCGATTTAATCAAGCACTCCCCAAACAGCCCCATTCTCTTGACTGCCTCACTCCATGTGGATGAAGCACGTAAGGCTATCTCAGACCTAGTCAATGAATTACTTCTCGAGTCTCGCAAGCTGAATAATGCGAGTGATATTGAGTTAGTCACCTTGGATCAAGCGATTAATCGCATTTTGGCGGAAGATTTGCTGTCCCCGATTGATGTCCCTGCTGCCGATAACTCTGCCATGGATGGCTTCGCCTTTAATGGCGATTGCCTAGGAAATAGCGAAGCCATAGCTACCTTGAAGATTGTTGGTACAGCCTATGCTGGCAAGCCTTATGAAGGGCTTGTTGGCCCAGGTGAATGCCTCAAGATTATGACTGGCGCCCTCATGCCCAATGGCTGCGATACCGTCATTCCTCAGGAATTTACAGAATCCGCAAGTGAGTCAACCGTGGGTTTTAAACAAAATCAAGTGAAGCGTGGAGAGAACCGCCGCTTACGTGGCGAAGACTTGCAAAGAGATAAAGCCGCTATTGCAGCCGGTCGATTGTTGCGACCGTCAGATCTTGGTCTAGCTGCTTCGTTAGGTATTGCTAGTCTAAAGGTGCATCGCAAACTCAAAGTGGCTATTCTTTCCTCTGGAGATGAATTGCGCTCTCTTGGACAAGCTCTTGATACGGGCAGTATTTATGACAGTAATCGCTATAGCCTGACAGGCTTACTCAATCGACTCAATCTAGAAATTATTGACTGCGGCATTGTGCGTGATGATCCCGCCTCACTCAAAGCCGCCTTCGTAGATGCAGCCTCTAGAGCAGATGTTCTGATCTCTTCTGGCGGAGTCTCTGTTGGTGAGGCAGACTTTACCAAACAGATCATGCAAGAACTGGGTGACGTAGGCTTTTGGAAAATCGCCATGCGCCCAGGACGCCCCATGGCCTTTGGGATGCTCAAGTCAATTGATGGATCTAGCCGCAAGACCCTCTTCTTTGGTCTGCCTGGCAATCCCGTTGCAGTGATGGTGACCTTCTACCAATTTGTTCGCTCAGCTTTATTACAACTCAACGGCGCAAGCCAGACTGAGCAGCTAATGACCCAAGCGATTGCCGAGGCACCGATCCGGAAAAAACCGGGCCGAACAGAATTTCAGCGTGCCGTTATGGGGCGTGGACCTGATGGGAAGCCGACGGTCAAGTTAACCGGCAGCCAAGGTGCTGGAATTTTGCGATCGATGAGCGAGGCAAATTGCTTTGTAATCTTGTCTCATGAGCAAGGAAATGTAGCAGCCGGTGAATGGGTAGATGTGGCGCTTTTCGACGGACTGCTTTAAGATTGCACCTCATGAAACTCACCAAAAAAGAAATTGCCTTCGTAGATCCAATGCATACCGCCAAAACCCTGGTTTTGGTTTATCTCTGCTTCTCTGTACCGATTGTGTTGTTAGCCTTGTTTGTAGCCTTCATTCGTGACGGTGCCATTCCTGGGTTTACCGTTCTCTCTGCATTGATTCTGAATGCCCTACTTGGTTTTGCTTTACTGTGGATTGCTTGCAAGGTCTACAACTGGGTCGCAGGTAAATTTGGTGGCATTGAACTTGCTCTTCGTGAGCTCCCAGAAGAAATTGAAGCAGATTAAGTTTTCAGCTAGGCTTTAAATACCTCTGTATTAATTAAGCTTGGTGGCTTCTTCCCATTAAGCGCAGCTCGCAAATTCTCCACTGCAAGATCCACCATCGCTCTACGCGTTTTTTCTGTAGCACTAGCAATGTGCGGAGCCAACACAATATTGCTGCACTTGAGCAACTCTGGATGCACTTGAGGTTCACCCTCAAAAACATCTAAGCCCGCCGCGAAGATCTTGCCACTTTGCAATGCTTTTGCTAAAGCCTCATCATCCACAATACCGCCACGGGCAATATTGATTAGAGTAGCGGTGGGTTTCATCAGGGCAATTTCTGATGCGCCAATCGTATGATGATTTTGAGGTGTGTAAGGCAGAACAAGTACAACATGATCCGCGGTTCGAAGTAGCTCTTCTTTGGAGACATAACTCGCTCCACACGCTTTTTCATTTGCCTCAGATAAACGGCTTCGGTTGTGATAAATCACTTTCATTCCAAAACCGAGTGCACGCTTTGCAATGCCTTGACCAATACGACCCATGCCAATAATGCCAATGGTGCTGTGATGTAAATCCATCCCCAAGGGATTATTCACAATCGACCACTGATCCCATTTTCCCGCCCTCACCCAATGCTCGGATTCGGTAATTCGTCTGGCAGTTGCCATTAGTAAAGCAAAGCCAAAATCAGCAGTGGTGTCAGTAAGAACATCGGGAGTATTGGTAGCCATCACCCCCGATAAGCTCATCGCAGGAACATCAAAATTGTTATAGCCAACTGAAATATTCGCCGCTATTTTTAAATCTTTAGCATTCTGCAAAGCACTTGCATCTATTCGCTCGCTACCAGTTACCAATGCACCGACTACGTTTGACAGTTCTTTTTGTAACTCTGCTGGAGTAAATACTCGATCGGCCTGATTAGATCGAACCTGAAAGGATTTCTCCAGCTCCGCTAGTTGATCAGAAAAGATTGCTCTACTTACTAAGATCTTTGGTTTATTGCTCATTTATATCCTTTTGATCTGGCCATTTACCCAATGCCAAATATTTTTAGTCAGCTCAATGTTGAAGAATGGGACGAAATTTGATGCAATGCAACATAGATACCATGCTAGTTTCTATAAATTTTTAACTTATTAGACCAATATTAAGGGGAAACCCCCAATCTTACTTGCTCCAATTTTAAGAAACTTTGTTTAATATTGAACAGATAAGCAGTATTTTTATAATAAACGACCACAGGAGATTTAGATGTCAGAAACTAATAACACTAGCCCACGCCGTAAGTTTCTTAAAAGTGCTGCTGTAGGAACTGCCGGTGCAGCCGCAATGGGTTTCCCAATGATTTCAAGTGCGCAAACCGTGAACCTGCGCTTTCAGTCCACTTGGCCAGCTAAAGATATTTTCCACGAGTATGCGAATGATTACGCAACTAAGGTAAATGCCATGTCAGGTGGTCGACTGAAGATTGAGGTATTGCCTGCTGGTTCAGTAGTTAAAGCTTTTGATATGTTAGATGCTGTATCTAGCGGTACTTTAGACGGTGGCCATGGCGTTTTGGCTTACTGGTACGGTAAAAGTCCGGCATTAGCTCTGTGGGGATCAGGTCCAGCCTTTGGTATGGATGCCAATACTCTCCTATCTTGGAACCAATATGGTGGCGGTCAGCAATTGCTTAATGAAATCTACAACGACCTCAAACTCGATGTAGTCTCCTTCCCATATGGCCCAATGCCAACCCAGCCATTAGGTTGGTTTAAAAAGCCAATTGCAAAAGCAGACGACCTAAAGGGCTTGAAATATCGTACCGTTGGCCTCTCTATTGAGATCTTTACAGATATGGGCGCATCAGTTCAAGCTCTACCTGGCGGAGAAATCATTCCAGCAATGGACCGCGGTGTTTTAGATGCTGCTGAATTTAATAATGCTTCTTCAGACCGTCTCCTTGGATTCCCTGACGTATCTAAAGTCAATATGCTTCAAAGCTTCCATCAGAGCTCAGAGCAATTTGAAATTATCTTCAATAAGAAGAAATTCAACTCCTTACCTGCAGATCTCCAGGCAATTCTGTCATACGGAACCCAAGCAGCTTCTGCAGATATGTCATGGAAAGCAATTGATCGCTACTCCAAAGACTTTGTTGAACTACAAACCAAAGACAAGGTGAAGTTCTACGCTACACCGAAGTCTATTTTGGTGGCCCAATTGAATGCCTGGGATAAGATTATTGCGAAGAAAGCCTCTGAACTCCCAATGTTCAAGAAAGTGCTGGATTCACAAAAAGCCTTTGCTCAACGCGCAGTTCGCTGGGATTTGCTCACCAACGTCGATATGAAGATTGCCTACGACCACTACTTCAAGGGCTAATGAGGCAAATTTGCCTTTATAATTTACTGTGTGTATCTCAACCGGACGGTACCCCCGTCCGGTTTTTTTACATCTGCCCAAAGAAATAGATTAATGTTTTAGGAGAGTGGTTTATGGATAAATTCATGCTAAGAGTCGACGAGATCAGCACCTTCGTTGGCAAAGCTGCTGCTTGGCTAGTCGTCCTTTTGATGCTCATGGTCTTTACGGATGTTGTGAGACGCTATGCATTTAATTCCCCATCAGCATGGATTGGCGAGTTATCTGTCATGGCCTACGGGACTATGTTTATGTTATGCGGCGCCTATACCTTGGCACAAAATGGACACGTTCGAGGTGACTTCCTTTATGGATCGATGAAGCCCCGAACACAGGCAACTCTAGATTTGATTTTGTACATCGCTTTTTTCCTACCCGGAATTACTGCTTTGGTTTATGCCGGCTATACCTATGCTGCAGAATCTTGGCGCATTGGTGAGCACACCACCCAAATTGCAAATGGTCCCCCACTCTACCCTTTTAAGACCATCATTCCAGTTGCAGGAGCATTTGTACTGCTGCAAGGTTTTGTTGAGATTATGCGTTGCATTATTTGTATTAAATCCGGCGAATGGCCAGCACGCTTAAAAGATGCCGCAGAAATCGACGTAGTTGAACAGCAATTGGCTGCTTCTACTCACGTTGATGAAGAGGCCCGTCAACAAGCAATTAAAAATGCTAAATCCATCGATGAAGCAGCTCATCATCGCATTGGTCAAACTAAAGAGATAAATCATGAGTGATCCGATTCTTGGCTTAGCTATGCTCAGCTTGATTATTGTTGTAATCATGCTGGGCTTCCCAACCGCCTTTACCCTAATGGGTCTGGGCATGATGTTTGGTTTTGCAGCTTTTTACGATCCAGCGCAAAGCTGGACTGCAAATAAAGTATTTACTCTGATGGTACAAAGAACTTTCGGAGGTATGACGAATGATGTCCTCTTATCCATTCCGCTCTTTGTATTAATGGGATATGTGATGGAACGAGGGGCGCTGGTAGACAAGATGTTCTACAGCATCCAGCTAGCATTCCGTCGACTGCCAGCTTCTTTGGCTGTAGCCACTCTCATTGTTTGTACCTTTTGGGGCATTGCAAGCGGCCTCGTTGGTGCTGTTGTTGTTCTCATGGGTGTGATTGCCATGAAACCGATGCTAAATGCTGGTTACGATACGCGACTAGCGGCTGGTGTTATTACAGCTGGTGGCACCTTAGGTATTTTGATTCCGCCTTCGGTCATGATTATTGTTTATGCAGCAGTTGCTGGTCAATCTGTTGTCAAACTCTATGCTGCTGCCATGGTGCCAGGATTTTTCCTTGCCTTTTTGTATTTGGTTTACATCATTGGTTGGGCCTTAATCAATCCCAAAGTTGCGCCTAAGCTACCACCAGAACAACTCGTCGTTCCAATTCCGCCGACGATTCGTTTTCTGCGTGATAACTATGCCCACAATATGCTGGTTGCCTCATTTAAGGCGCTGTTCTCTCCAGCTAAATTGATGAATGCACCGGCTGATACAAGACTCTCTTTTGCAAAAATTTTCAAAAATGTGCTCGCAGCGCTTACCCCATTAGCCTTGGTTGCAGTCACCATGTGGGGAGTATGGTGGTATGTCATCATTCATCAGCAAAATGAAAGAGATGCGCTGAATGTTCCAGTGGTGACTGAGCTTGCTCAAGCTGCAACAAGCGTTGCGGAACCGGTTGAAGAAGGCCTAGTATCTCTTGATGCCACCTCCAATAACATCAAATCTAAAGAGCCCGAAGTAGATGCTCCATTGGTTGCCTTAGATGCTGCTGCTGGAGATGCTCCATCGGCAGATGCCGCTCCAGAGGCAGCTGTAGGGCCGCCAGAGAACTTCGAGCTGTATTTTGGCTTGACCTGTATCCTCTTCGGCCTATTACTCATTTATTACTACATTAAGTTAGATGAGGAGCAATTTGAGATTCTCAAGCTACTGATTGAATCTGTGATGCCATTAGGCGTTCTGACGCTCTTAGTACTGGCTGTCATCCTATTAGGCATTACTACCGCCACTGAATCTGCTGCAGTAGGTGCATTAGGTGCTTTCATACTGGCATTTCAAGCTGGCACCTTAAACTTTGAGCGCACCAAGCAAGCAGTTTTCTTGACAGCTAAAACAACATCGATGGTGTGCTGGCTGTTCGTAGGCTCAGCGCTCTTCTCTGCTGTATTTACTATTTTGGGCGGTCAAACACTCATTGAGAAATGGGTGCTGATGCTTGATCTAACGCCAATCCAATTTATGCTGCTCTCTCAAGCGATCATCTTCTTCCTAGGATGGCCTCTAGAGTGGACAGAAATTATTGTGATTTTCGTGCCGATCTTCTTGCCTTTGTTGGCTCACTTCAACATCGATCCACTCTTGTGGGGTACCTTGGTCTTTGTGAACTTGCAAGCGGCCTTCTTGTCACCACCCGTTGCGATGTCTGCCTTCTATCTCAAGGGAGTTTCGCCACCAGGCGTCACGCTCAACCAGATTTTCGCAGGCATGATGCCTTACATGTTTATCGTGATTGCATGCATGGCCTTTATGTATGTTTGGCCAGGCATGACATTGTGGCTACCGAAGTTCCTCTACGGAGGTTAATAAGACTGGGTAGTTTTGCTAAAAGAAAAAGCGCTCTTAAGGGAGCGCTTTTTTCTATCCCACACCAACCATACTTCAAGTCATCTGATTGAGTAGCTCACTATTCGTCTTACCCAAAGCAACCGTAAATAAACCTTGCCAGTAGTTGAATGATGCCAACTCCTCTTCATCTAACTCCATCTCAATAAAGGCAGGATGACGAATTAAAGAAAGCCAGATACGGCAAAACATCTTATCTTCAAGGCGCGAGGGTTTGCTAACAAAAGGGATTTCCTCTAGATTGGGAATAATGTCGTAAACCCCCTCTTGATTTACCATTTCTTGTCTATCCCTACTTAAGCGCATCATTTCGAGCATCACCCTACCAAGCTGATCATAGTGTCCTTGCCAGCAAATAGGGGTTGCTGCTATCTCTTTTGTTTTCTCTAGATACTTGCGTGCAAAATCGCTCCACGCGTAAGCCAAATCAAACTCAGTCTTTACCTTGGTATTTTGTAAGGCAGTAGGTAAGTTTGTTGATTTCATTAATTCCAGATTGCGGTCTCCCCCAAAGGTGTAATCAATGATCAATAATGGTTTTTCTGTTTTATCGATCTTCAGCCGATACTCTTCCATGGTCCGTTCTTTCTTAGTGGATTTAATTAATGACGATTCTTGAAGTGTAATCAATTCGGCTTCTCTATGAAAAAGTAAAGCCATAGGGAAATCCCCTGCTCAAATCCTTCCTTTGCTCTCTACCGCCATATGGGTATAAGCAATTTTTAATAGGGGGCAGTCTATTGAGCTCAAATTAGCAAAACTAATCAGATCGCCCAAGATATGCTCGTGCTCATCCCTCTTGCCTGCAAGCAAGTCCCTCAACATTGAAGCCGTGAAAGGCGACCCCTCCTTAACGAGAATATCTTTAGAGCTTGATTGCGTAGACCCATCAATTGGTCGCCCTTGGCTTGCAGCGATGGCGCAGCATTCAGCAAACATTTTCCCGCTGAGATCCTTGCCGTATCGAGTTGCTGCAATATCTCCAATCGAACCACGACAGATTGTTGTCATACCGGCGAGCGCTGCTAGGAAAGTCCATTTGTCCCATAGGGCTTGCTCAATATTTTCCTTATAAAAAGAATCAAAATCCGCCTTTTTGCATAAGGCAAACAATGCCTGGCACAACGCTTCTTGTCCCGGTGTTCTGGGACCAATCGTTAATGAATTTAACTCCGTCAATTGTTTGATAGCGCCTGATTCAGAAATGGTTGCGGCAATGTGGGCGACACCACCCATGACCCGCTCCCTACCAAATTGGCGATCTAGGGTATCAAGATGGGTAAAGCCATTTAAAAATGGGAGAATGACCCCTTTTGAGCTTGCTTTGATGATTGAACCAAGTGCATCCTTTAAATCGAAGGCTTTGCAAGCCAAAATAATCAGGTCATAAATAGGCTCTAATTGCTTGGCCAGAATCGTTTCTGGACGGATGGTAAAGCTCCCCCTAGGGGTCTCTACCGTCAAGCCTTGTTTCTGAATAAGCTGCTGGCGCTGCTCTCGCAGTAGATAGGTAATATCTGCGCCCGATTGATGTAGTTTGGCACCAAAAAAGCCGCCAATACCCCCAGCACCAACAATCAATATTTTCATGAAGAAACGCTTTTTTGTGACTTAGTACTCATAGAATATATCGAATCCACAAAAATTAACTAAAGAGGGTTAGCCTAATGGAAAAAATGAGGTTTGCTTAAAATATAGGCCATTTCAGCTAAAATGAATTTTTATAATCTGACAGTCCATTTATCCGGACCCCTTACCTGTAAACCATAATGACTTACGTTGTTACCGAAGCTTGTATCCGCTGCAAATACACTGATTGCGTTGATGTCTGCCCAGTCGATTGTTTTCGCGAAGGTCCTAACTTTTTAGTAATCGATCCAGATGAATGTATCGATTGCGCAGTCTGCGTACCAGAGTGTCCAGTCAATGCGATTTATGCGGAAGATGATGTACCTGGAGATCAACAGTCTTTCATCAAATTAAATGCTGACCTTTCCCCAGGATGGACATCTATCACCAAATCCAAATCAGCCCTTCCAGATGCGGATGAGTGGAAAGACGTTAAAAATAAAATTGATCAACTGGTAAAGTAAATTGCAGCACCCCATTGAAACCGATGCAGTCATTATTGGCGCCGGTCCGGTGGGGCTCTTCCAAGTCTTTGAGCTTGGTCTCTTAGAAATTAAAGCGCATGTCATTGACTCCCTACCTGAAGTGGGAGGTCAATGTATCGAGCTCTACCCAGATAAACCCATCTATGACATCCCGGCAATTCCGGTTTGCACTGGTCGTGAGCTAGTTAGTAATCTACTCAAACAAATTGAGCCATTCAAACCGCAGTTTCACTTAAATCAAGAGGTCTCTACCCTTGAGAAACAGGCTGATGGTCGTTTTCTGATTCGCACATCCCAAGATCAGCAATTTTTGAGTAGAGCGATTTTTATAGCTGCAGGTGTTGGTGCATTTCAACCGCGCACGCTCAACCTAAATGGCATTGAAGCTTTTGTCGATAAACAAGTTTTCTATCGCGTCAGAAATCCTGAGCAATTTATAGGCAAGCACATAGTGATTTGTGGTGGCGGAGATTCCGCGCTGGATTGGGTATTACATTTTGCCGATCAAGCTGCCAGTGTGACACTCATACATCGCCGAGATGAATTTAAAGCAGCCCCTCAGTCAGTTGCTAAGATGCGAGCTCTTTGTGCTGCCGGCAAGATGCAACTCATCATTGGACAAATTACGGGCATTGAATCGTCTAATGACAAACTTACTGAAATTGCCGTCACTAATATTGATGGCGAGGTTCAGATAATTGCATTAAATACACTCTTACTGTTTTATGGACTTTCCCCTAAATTAGGCCCTATCGCCGACTGGGGCTTAGATATCGACCGTAAGCAAATTGCTGTGGATACTGCCTGCTTTCAGACTAGCACTCCCGGCATATACGCCGTTGGGGATATTAATATCTACCCGGGCAAGAAAAAACTGATTTTGTCAGGCTTTCATGAATCAGCCTTGGCGGCCTTTGCAGCAGCCGCCTATCTGGCCCCAGAAAAGCAGATTCAACTCCAATACACCACCACATCCCCAAAGCTTCATAAGGCGCTTGGGGTAAGCCCATCGACATTCGAGTAAGCTCTTAACATCACTGAATTATTTGACTGAATAAACCTATGCGTCAATATCACAATCTCATGAAGGAAGTCCTTGAAAAAGGCGTCCAAAAATCCGATAGAACGGGTACTGGCACTATTTCTATCTTTGGCCATCAGATGCGCTTTAATCTGGCCGAAGGCTTTCCGATGGTGACGACGAAGAAGTTGCATCTCAAGTCCATTATTCTGGAATTACTCTGGTTCCTCAAAGGCAGTACTGACAACAACTGGCTTAAAGAGCGTGGTGTTTCCATTTGGAATGAATGGGCAGCTCCAGATGGTGACCTTGGCCCGATTTACGGCTATCAGTGGCGCTCATGGCCAGCACCGAATGGTGAGCATATTGACCAGATCGCTGAAGTGGTAGAAACCCTGAAAAAGAATCCAGACTCTCGTCGCATGATTGTTTCCGCTTGGAACGTGGCTGATATTCCTCGCATGGCTTTGGCGCCTTGTCACGCTTTCTTTCAGTTTTACGTTGCTGATGGCAAGCTATCTTGTCAACTCTATCAACGTAGTGCGGATATCTTCTTAGGTGTGCCCTTCAATATTGCTAGCTATGCCTTACTGACTCACATGATGGCGCAGCAGTGCAATTTAGAAGCTGGTGACTTTGTATGGACTGGTGGTGACTGTCATCTTTATAGCAATCATTTGGAGCAAGTCGATCTCCAGCTATCAAGAGACTTCTTTCCGCCACCTAAGCTCAATATTTTGCGCAAGCCAAACTCCATCTTTGATTACGAATTCGAAGATTTTGAAATCGCCGGCTATGAATCCCATCCCGCCATTAAAGCTCCTGTAGCTGTTTAAGAAATTAGATCCCCATGACCGTAGCTAAGCATCCCGCCATCTCCATGATTGTGGCTCGCTCACGTAATCGCGTGATTGGTAAAGACAATCAAATGCCCTGGAAGATTTCTGCTGATCTACAGTTCTTCAAAAAGGTAACAATGGGTCATCCTGTCATCATGGGTCGCAAGACTTGGGAGTCTATCGGCCGCCCTCTTCCGGGACGTCGCAATATTGTGGTGAGTCGCAATGCTGATCTCAAGTTGGCTGGTGCGGAGGTGGTCAACTCCCTTGATGCAGCACTTGCCGCTTTGAGTGAATTCCCCCGAGTATTTGTGATTGGTGGAGAGCAACTCTTTACTCAAGCCTTCCCCAAAGCAGATCGTCTTTTCATCACCGAAATTGATATCGATGTAGACGGTGGCGATACCTTCTTCGAAGTTCCCAATCCATCAGAATGGAAAGAAGTAGAGTGCACCCCCGCATCTGAAGGTGAAATTTTATTTAATTTCATTACGCTTGAGCGTAATTAGAAAAAGTTGCTAAGCATTCAAAACCATCATTCGCACTTCAGACTTCATCTATTTTTATTAATTCATTTTCAATATTAAGGTTAGCAAATGTACCTCTTAAGCCGCATTACTCTTGCATTAATCTGCCTACTTTCTGCAAGCCAAATAGCTAACGCCGCCGGGAATGCAGACACCATTTTTTATGGCGGGGATATTCTCACCATGAATAAATCCCAACCCTCAGCTGAGGCTGTAGCAGTTCAAAATGGGAAAATTCTCAAGGTTGGCTCTCTAGCTAAGCTCAAGACTGTTCAAGGGCAAGATACGAAGTTGATTAACTTGAATGGTCAGACCTTAATGCCCGGTTTAGTTGAGCCACATGTGCATATTATGGGGACGGCATTTTCAGAAGAGATTTTTCTCAATCTCTCCAACTTCACAATGCCCCATGACACCCTAGATAGTTTGGTAGCAAAGCTCACCGCCTATAGTAAAAACTTTAAAGATGGTGAATGGATTAATGCCTTTGGCGTTGACCCATCTAGAACAGAACCATTTATGTCTGAGTTAACTGCAGACATCTTGGACAAGGTATCGACAACTAAGCCCATTTTTGTTATGAATCAAAGTATGCATATTGCCTACGTGAATCATAAGGCTCTAGAAATGGCAGGGTTGAATGATTCCAGCTCAGATCCCAAGGGTGGTAAGTTACTGAAAGATAGCAAGGGGCGCTTAACTGGTGTAGTTTATGAAGCGCCTGCTTTTTATCTGTTCCTTGCTAAGATGGCCCCACCCACCCAAGAGGTGGTCGAGCAAGCGGTTGCTAAAGTTGGACAACGACTAGTAAGCAAGGGCGTCACTACTTCTGCAGAAATCACTGTTGGCGCTTACCTTGGCGTTGATAAGGAATATGCCTTATTTAATGCAATGACCCAAAGCGGCAAGCTTCCAGTTCGTGTGAGAGGTTATATGTATTCAAATGCATACCCAATCACAAACAATAAGTACAAGCCAGGGCAAGGTGATGACACCTTTAAATTAATCGGCGTCAAAATTGTGGCTGATGGCTCCAACCAAGGCTTGACTGGCGCAATGAGTAAGCCGTACGACTATCCAGCTGGAACAAGCAATACAGGCACCCTCAACTTTACCGAGCAAGAGCTATACGATCTTGCCAAACCAAGATTTGATCAGGGTTGGCAACTCTCTGTTCACTCAAATGGCGATAAGTCGATTGAGCAGACTTTGAATGTTTTTACGAAGTTAGTTACAAAACCAGCCGATGCTAAAACCAGATTAAGAATTGAGCACTTTACTGTACCAACTGAAGCGCAGATTGATAAAGCAGCAAAGCTAGGGGTAGTTCCTGGCTTTACGATTGGGCACACTGACTATTGGGGTGAGGCGTTTCACAATCACCTTATTGGGCCAGAAAGAGCGGATCGAATTGACCCTAGCGCAAGCTTAATTAAAAGAGGCATGCATTTTGCATACCATAGCGACTCCCCCGTCTCACCAATACATCCACTGAAGTACGCCTCCGAAGGTGCTGCTCGCTTATGGCAAGTCTCACCCCAAAAGGTACTGAATCCAAGTCAGAAGATTTCCATTAATCATGCTCTAAAAGCCGTCACGATTGATGCTGCCTATCAATTGAAAATGGACGACAAGATTGGATCGATTCAGGAGGGCAAATATGCTGACTTCGCTATCGTTAATCGAAATCCAATGAAAACGGATGCCTACAAAATTAGAGATATTGAAGTGAATGAAACCTGGGTTAATGGAAGACAGGTTTTTAAGAAGCAGTGAAGATTTTTACATCTCTCCTGATAAGAAAAGCCACCCTGGGGTGGCTTTCTTTATTTGGGGAACCCCACTCCCAGAGCCCAGAATTTACAGCTTCTTAGCAAAACTGTATTGGGAGAACGCTTGCTCAGCAACATTGAACCACTGAGCTTCCATGTTTCTAAACACACGATAATCTTCGAAGATTTTTTTGAATTGGGGATTCTTGGCGGACTCTTCGGCATAGGTTTCTTGGCTTGCTTTAAAGCAGGCATCCATTACAGTGGTATTGAACTTACGCAATACCGCGCCACCTTGGACTAAGCGCTGTAGGGCTGGTGGATTTAAGGCATCGTACTTAGCGCACATATCAACATGCGCCTCAAAGCAAGCAGCTTCCCATGCCGCCTGATATGAAGGTGGCAATGAATCCCACTGCTTCTTATTCACTAGGAATGAAAGCCCAGCCGCACCTTCCCAAAATGCAGGGTAGTAATAGTTTTTAGCCACTTTAGCTAAACCCAATTTCTCATCATCATATGGACCAACAAATTCAGCGGCATCAATCGTGCCTTTTTCTAGTGCTGAGTAAATTTCACCAGCAGGCAACTGTTGTGGCACCACACCTAACTTTGCAAGCACTTGCCCTGCAAAACCAGCAATACGGAATTTGAGTCCCTTGAGATCTTCTGGAGTTTTAATTTCCTTACGAAACCAACCGCCCATTTGAGTACCAGTTTGTCCGCCTAAGAAATTAACAATGTTGTAGCTGGCGTAGAGCTCGCGCATCAGCTTCATACCATTGCCATGCAACATCCATGCAGTTTGCTGGCGTGCTGTCATACCAAAAGGTGCCGCTGTATCAAAAATAAATGCGCTGTTCTTGCCTAGGTAGTAATAGCTGGCGGTATGGCCACACTCCACTGTACCGTTTTGAACAGCATCTAATACCTGTAGCGCTGGAACTACTTCACCAGCAGCAAATACTTTGACATTGAACTTACCATCTGTTGCTTTGCGCAAAGCGCTGGCAAATACTTCCGGGGTGCCAAATAAAGTATCTAAAGATTTAGGAAAGCTAGATACCAAACGCCAATTGAGCGTTGGCAAACTCTGTGCAATCGATGGTGCCGCCAATGCTGCTGCACCAGCGCCGATAGTGGCTTTCTTTAAAAAGGAACGTCTTTGCATCGTCTTCTCCTCCAAAATAGTTTTTATTATTAATGTTCTCTGTATTTTGATGATGTTGTTGTTTTACTTTACTTACCACCAATAGTCATTGATCCAATTAGGATGGAGCCTGTTTCTTTGGTGCCCCGAATCAGTGTGTCACTACCAATCATCTGAATATCCATCAACATATCTCGTAGGTTGCTGGCAATCGTAATACCTTCAACCGGATATTGAATCTCGCCATTCTGTACCCAGTAACCAAAGGCACCACGAGAGTAATCACCAGTGACGTAGTTCACGCCCTGCCCCATGAGTTCGGTAACTAGCAAACCCGTACCCATTGCTTGTAAGAGCGCTGGTAGTCCTCCCTTTGGTGTCTTGCGACTCTGCAATGTCAGATGATGTGAACCTCCCGCATTACCAGTAGTCTTCATTCCGAGTTTTCTGGCGGAATAAGTAGATAAGAAATAACCTTGCAAAATCCCTTTCTCAACCACGGTTCTCGCCGAAGTCTTCACACCTTCTTCATCAAAAGGTACGCTTCCTGTCATTGCCTTGAGGTGAGGATTTTCAAAGAGACTGACATGCTTTGGTAATACTTGCTTACCTAGGCTGTCCAATAGAAAACTAGAGCGACGATATAAAGCACCACCAGACACTGCTTGCACCAATCCGCCCAATAGGCCAGCAGCCAAGGGGGCTTCGAAAATGACTGGGCAACGGCGAGTTGTGAGCGATCTTGCCTTAAGGCGTGAAAGTGCACGCTCTGCTGCATATTTACCAATGGTAGCTGGATCAGCCAACTCCCCTGGAATACGTGAGCTGGAATACCAATCATCTCGTTGCATGAGTGACTTTTTGCCACCCTCATTTGCGATGGGTGCGCATGAAATATAGTGGCGTGAGAATGGATATCCGCCCATAAATCCGTGGCTGGTTCCCATCATAAAATGCGCATGATGAGCCGATACCGAAGCACCGTCGCTATTTTTAATTTGCTTACTGACTGCAAAGGCGGCACCTTCTGCAGTGCGCGCAATATCGATTGCCGTTGCCGAATCCAAATCCCATGGATGAAACAAATCAAGATCTAGAGGATGTTTTTCGAGCAGTTCTTTTTCAGCAGGGCCAGCGCACAGATCTTCCGCCGTATGTTGGGCAATATGGTACGCAGCCTCGACGGTTGCCTTTAAAGAATCCCTGGAGAAATCACTGGTACTAGCATTACCTCGACGATGGCCTAAAAATACTGTTACGCCAACTTGCTTGTCTAAGCTTTGCTCAATCGTCTCGACCTCGCCTTTGCGAACGGTAACCGAGAGACCTTGGCCTTCAGAAACTTCAGCCACGGCATCTGAGGCACCCCGTCTTTTGGCTTCTGTGAGCATGAAATCGATGATTTCTTGAAACTGATTTGATGAGTGTGTAAACATGCCCTAATAATAGCTAGAATAGAAACATGAAGCATACCGAAGCTTGGAAAAGATCCTCTCCCAACGAAATCAAAATTGGCCTAATATCGATCTCCGATAGAGCTAGTAAGGGCGTTTATACCGATGAGGGCATTCCTGCCCTGCAATTGTGGCTACAGACCGCCATTAGCACCCCCTGTGTCTTTCATGAGCGTCTGATCGCGGATGAGCGGGAGGTTATTACCGAAACGATCGTAGAGCTGACTGATGACCTCGGTTGCGATTTAGTCCTCACTACAGGCGGCACAGGCCCCTCCAGAAGAGATGTCACCCCTGAGGCCACAATTGATGCTGGAACCCGGGAAATGCCCGGATTTGGCGAGCAAATGCGTCAAATTAGCCTGCGCTTTGTACCTACGGCGATTTTGTCACGCCAAACTGCCGTTCTTCGAGAAATTGAGGGGCACACTGCCCTAGTCATCAACCTGCCAGGTCAACCCAAATCCATCAAAGAAACTCTTGAAGGTTTGAAGGATGCCGAGGGTAGATCTATTGCTCCAGGCATCTTTGCCGCCGTCCCCTACTGTATCGACCTGATCGGCGGCCCCTATATCGAGACCGATGAAAGCATCGTCAAAGCCTTTAGGCCCAAGAGCGCAATCAAGAAATAGGCCGCCAATCATTTTGGGGAAAGCAAAAGGGTCTATTACTAGACCCTTTTTTCATTACTCATTTTTGAATAATGAATTACTCCGGCAAAGGCACGATAAACTTTTCTCGGTAGTACTTGAGTTCTTCAATAGACTCCTCAATATCAGCCAAGGCGGTGTGCGCCTGCTTTTTAGTGAAACCCTTCACCAATTCAGGATGCCAACGTTTACACAGCTCCTTGAGCGTAGAAACGTCAATATTTCGATAATGAAAGAACGCTTCTAGTTTTGGCATGTACTTCGCCATAAAGCGTCTATCCTGACCAATCGTATTGCCACACATTGGCGCAATACCGGGCTTAATATATTTTTTCAAAAAGGCAATACATTCAGCTTCAGCAGTAGCCTCATCCGTTGTTGAGGCCTTGACCTTGTCAATGAGGCCAGAGCGGCCGTGAGTGCCCTTATTCCAGGCATCCATCGCATCCAATAAGGCATCTTCCTGGCGGATCACCCAAACAGGAGCAGTAGCGATTGTATTGAGGTGTGCATCGGTCACAATCACAGCAATTTCTAAAATACGCTCTTTTTCAGGATCTAGGCCTGACATCTCCATATCCACCCAAATCAGGTGCTCATTGGCTGGCGCCGCCTTTGGTGCTGGAGTACTTGTTTTTTCACTCATATCTATAATCATCTCATGACATTCACAATTATTTTTCTAATCGCCTTCATCGCCAGCTTTGGTCTACGCCACTGGTTATCCCAACGCCAAATTCGGCACGTCGCTATCAACCGCGATATGGTGCCTGCTGAGTTTGCATCTCAGATCTCTTTGGCCGAACATCAAAAGGCTGCCGACTATACGATCGCCAAATTGCGCCTAGGTATTTTAGAGAATGGCGTCAGTGCCATTATCTTGATCGGCTTCACGCTCTTGGGTGGTTTGCAGATTTTAAATCTATCGCTTTTGCAGCTATTGGGTGAGGGCATTGCTCAGCAAATGGCCCTGCTGATATCCATCGTCTTAATCTCCGGAATTCTGGATCTGCCTTTCTCTTGGTACAAACAGTTTTACTTAGAAGAGCGCTTTGGTTTTAATCGCATGAACGGCAAACTCTTTTTTAGCGATATGTTCAAGGGCTTAGGTGTTGGTGGCGCAATTGGCGTTCCACTTCTCTGGGTTATTCTCAGTCTGATGGCTCAAGCAGGTGACTTTTGGTGGCTGTGGGCTTGGGGTGTACTCACTGTATTTAGTCTATTGATGCAGTGGATATTTCCGACCTTCATCGCACCGATCTTTAATAAGTTTCAAGCGCTAGAAGAGGGGCCGCTAAAGACGCAAATCGAAGCCTTACTAAGCCGCTGTGATTTTGCCAGCCAAGGTCTGTTCGTCATGGATGGTAGCAAGCGCAGTGCGCACGGTAATGCATTTTTTGCAGGTATGGGCAAAGCCAAGCGTATTGTCTTTTTTGATACCTTGATTGAGAAGCTCAATCCCGGCGAAGTAGAGGCTATCCTGGCGCATGAACTTGGTCACTACAAGTGCAACCATATCCGCAAGCGTTTACTAGTCTCCTTTGCCATGAGCTTTCTGACGTTTGCACTCTTGGGATGGATCAGCACCCAGCCATGGTTCTACAACGATCTGGGTGTGATGCCCAGCCTGAATGGCTATAACGGTGGTTTGGCTTTAGCACTCTTTATGCTCGTTGCACCAGTATTTAGCTTTTTCCTGACGCCGCTGTCTAGCTTAGCATCGCGCAAACATGAATATGAGGCAGATGGTTTTGCTGCAGACAAATCTTCTGCAAGTGATTTAATTTCTGCTTTAGTTAAGCTCTATCAAGACAATGCGTCAACCCTAACGCCAGATCCGATCTATACGACTTTTTATAGTTCGCATCCACCTGCTCCATTACGTATTGCCAATCTCAAGCGATTTAACTAGGTAATTTGGAATTGTTTAATTAATGGAACAATTTCATGCGCTGCTTACTGCCTCCTATGGAAGACATTATTTAGCGCAGCGTTTAGTCAAAGATGAGCGCGGAAATGAATCTCCTGCCGGTGAATTAATTCAAGTCAGCACTCCAGCAAAGCAGCATATTGGCGCTGTGGGTGACCGCATGTTGTTGGAAATGACTTCGGTTGATCAAGCCCGAATTATTCGCATCGAACCACGAGAAAATTTACTCTATCGATCCGATGCCTTTAAAAGTAAACTCATTGCCTCTAATGTTGATCAGATATTAGTCGTACTAGCTACGCAACCGGCTTTCTCCCCCGATCTTTTGGGAAGAGCTGTTGTTGCCGCAGAGACCAATCAAATTGGTTTGCATATCTTACTGAACAAGTGCGACCTCAAGGACAACTTGGAACATGCTCGCAAGATTATTGCGCCTTATGCTCGTATGGGCTACCCAGTTACTGAGGTATCAGCCAAATTTGATCAAGCCTCTATCGAAGCATTGCGCCCTGCCATTTGCGGCAAAGTATCTGTGTTCGTGGGTCAATCTGGCATGGGCAAATCTAGCCTACTCAATGCCTGGGTTCCTAATGCAGCAGCGATTACTCAAGAGTATTCTGTTCGCTTAGATACTGGTAAACACACCACAACCGCTTGCCGCTACTTTGAGCTACCAGAGGCTTGGGGGCGTGATCCTAGTGGCAAATTGGGTGCTTTAATCGATTCCCCAGGCTTTCAGGAGTTTGGCTTGGCACACATGTCGGTTAGTGAGCTAGAGCATGCTTTTAGGGAGTTTCATGAGCTACTAGGCAAGTGTCGCTTTCATAACTGTGCGCACCAATCAGAGCCAGATTGCGCAATACGAGAAGCTGTCGACAAAAATGAAATAGCACCAGAAAGACTGGCGCTATTTAGGCAATTGCGTTCCGACTCAAAAACCGCCGATACACAAATTCAGGGCATTAGCCAAGCCAAAGAGCGATGGTCAGCATTAGCAATAAAGCCATCCAAGCGATGACTAAACGCCACACCAAACCAACGGCGGAACGCATGGTGCGCTCATTTGGCTCCAGACCCACTTCGTAAAAAACAGGCTCGCCAGCTTCGGCCATACGCAAAGCTTCATCGCTATCAGGCTCGCTCATGGGCTCACCCAGGCGAACACCTAAGGCGCCACTTCCAGATGCCAAGATTACTGCTGACACAGAGTCAGACCATTTGCCAGTCAGGTGACGCCATGCATAGACGGCACCTTCAAAGTTACCCACAATCGCAAAGCCCATTGCAGTGATGCGTGCAGGCACCCAATCTAATACGTAAAAGAAATGGCGTGCTGATTCACTCAAGTTAAAGTCGCCTTTTTCTGACCAGCGCTGAGCAGCAGTATCAGCTAATCGATACAACACTACGCCTGCGGGACCCATTGGCATTAAGAACCAGAACAGCACACCAAATACATGATGGTGTGAACCAATAATGGCACGCTCTAGTGCAAGTGAAATCACTTCAGTCTCGGTGAGCTCAGAAGCATCTAATTCAGGGCCATACCACTGCGCCAGTGCTAAACGAGCTGCAGGCAAATCATGGTTTGCAATAGCCTCATGCACTAGTGTGAAAGAGTGGCTAAATTGGCGAAAGCCAAAAAATAGATAGGCAATCAACACGTTCCATAGGAATCCCAGAATTGGGAATGTCACCATAAAGACTACATACAGCACGAAGACTAGGAATGTGGGCAGAATGAACGCCACCAAGCAGGCCATGCGCGCACCTACCGGACTTGCACCTTGTTCGGTCTTGCCACCGAATTCACCAGCAACCCAATCAAGCCAGCGAGCGCTCATGCGCGCGATCCAATGGCTCGAGGTTACTGGGCGATATTGCTCAGCAATGAGGGCGAAGAGGATAGAAAAGAAAGTCATACTTTTAATAAATGATAAAGGTTACGTAACATTCCAGCTGTAGCACCCCAGATAAAACGATTCTCATAGGGCATTGAATAAAAACGACGGCTACCCTGATCACTCTCCCAGACCCGCACTTGATGATTTGCGGGATCCATCAAAAAATGTAAAGGCACTTCAAAAACATCTGCCACTTCAAATGTATCTAAAGCATATTCTGCCTGAGGTTTTACTAAGCCCACCACCGGCGTCACACTATAGCCTGAAACCGTTAAATATTGAGGTAAATGACCAATGATCTCAACCCCCTGGGGATTCAAACCGATTTCCTCTTCACTTTCTCGTAAAGCGGTGTGATTGGGATCAAAATCACATGGATCCATCCGCCCACCTGGGAAACTAATTTGACCAGCATGGTCATGCAAATGATCGGTTCTTTGGGTTAATAGTACGGAGAGTCCATCCCCCTTCAGAAGTAAAGGGATTAACACGGCTGCCCGGGTCACTTTTCCAGCAGCCTCACGCTTGGAGATAATATCTGCAGCGATGACATGCCGATTCTCATCAGTAATCTCTGGCTGCCAAACAGGGGGGCTCTGAAAGCGATGCTTTAGGCTGGATGGGTCCAAATGATGGGCAATCACTTTGGGCTGATCCGTACAAACCTCATAAATTGGAATCGCCTGCGCATCAAAATTCAATGGCGTAGCAATACTCAATTTTGGCTCTTGGGGTTTGAGATTCTTTGGCATCTTTTTTTATTTTAGGGCAATAAAAAAGGCAGCCTAGGCCGCCTTCTTTTTGGATTAAAGCAAACCTTATTCCGCTGCTGTATCAGCAACTGCCTTGACTTTGCGAGCAGGAAGTTTTTCTTTAATACGTGCAGACTTACCTGAACGATCACGCAAGTAGTACAACTTCGCGCGACGTACATCACCGCGACGCTTCACTTCAATGCTAGCGATCAATGGTGAGTAAGTTTGGAATGTACGCTCTACACCTTCGCCAGATGAAATCTTGCGAACGATAAAGCTAGAATTCAGTCCGCGATTGCGCTTAGCAATCACAACGCCTTCAAAGGCCTGGGTACGCTTACGAGTACCTTCAACTACGTTTACACCAACAACGACTGTGTCGCCAGGAGCGAAAGCAGGAAGCACTTTGTTAACACTTAAGCGAGCAATTTCTTCTTGCTCAATTTTTTCGATCAAATTCATTATTAATCCTTAAACATCTTGTCAGCGTTTAATCCCGAGACTTTCATCAACGGACCAGACAGAGGATGTAGTTAAAACCATTTCACTAAATCAAAACACAAACACTTCATTCAAAACCATAATTACTTACAGCGTTCGAAGAAATTGCTCATCTTCTTTACTTAGCAACCCATTAGCTCTTGCTGATTTAATTAAATCAGGTCTGAGCCTTAGCGTCAGCTCTAAAGACTTTTGCCGACGCCAATCCGCTATTTTAGCGTGATGTCCGCCTAAAAGCACGTCTGGAACAGATAAATTTTCATATATTTCAGGGCGGGTGTAGTGCGGATAGTCCAAAAGACCATTGATAAAGCTATCCTGAACAGCAGATTCGCCATCCCCTAGAGCGCCTGGAATGAGGCGAATGACCGCATCCATCATGGTCATAGCGGGCAATTCCCCGCCAGAAACTACAAAATCACCCATTGAAAGCTGTAAATCCACGTTTCGATCAATGAACCGCTGGTCAACCGCCTCATATCGACCGCAAATAAAAGTTAAATTGCCATAGTTCAGAATGTCTGTCGCCATTTTCTGAGAAAAGACCTCTCCTTGTGGGGCAAGAAGACAGATTGGGCCAGAAACGACATTTTGAGAGTGGTGAGCCGCTTTAACAGCAGATATCGTATCTTCCAAAGGCTTTACCATCATGACCATGCCAGGGCCACCACCATATGCTCGATCATCCACAGTCTTACGAGGGTCAGAGCAATAATCTCGAGGATTCCAAAGATGGATATTGGCAAGACCTTGTTCGCAGGCACGTCCAGTGATACCCCGCTGCGTTAAAGCAGAGAACATTTCAGGGAATAAGGTGAGTACATCAAAGCGCATATGGGAGATCAATGACTTTTCTGATTACCAGTCGGGTTGCCAGTCTAGGGTAATCAGTCTATTGGGCAAGTCAACATTTTGCACCGCTTCTTTTACAAAAGGTACTAACTGTTTTACTGTTTTGGTTTGCTCATCTCCAAGTGCAATGATTCCATGAGCGCCGTTATCGTTAACTTCAATCACCTCACCCAGACTCTCTCCCTGGAGATTAATTGCCTTACAACCGATTAGGTCAACCCAGTAATAACTATCGCCATCCGTCTTGGGAAATACCTCACGCGCAACTAAGATGCGAGCGCCCTTTAAGGCTTCGGCCTGATTGCGGTCAGAAATACCATCCAAGGCAATCACTACAGTACCGCTATGCATCTTAGCCTGCTTCACTTTATATAAAGTTAATGAGGCTTGTTCATGAGATGCAGCAACACCAGCACTCCGACGCGGAATGAGGGATAACCAAAGTTCTTTGCTAGATAAGAGAGCCACTGGATCTAAAGAATGAGGGCGAACCTTAATCTGACCCTGTAAGCCTTGAGCGTCTTGGACTGCACCGAGCTCAATCAAATCATTGAGGGAGGGTGTATTCATGTTGAAGCCACCTCAAATCCCCAAATATCACTACCAGTAAATTCTGCTACCAAAGACTTCATCGAAAAGAGAAAGTCTTTGGATTTGAAGGCTTTAAACCGCAGGATTGTTTTTGATTAAACGAACTACAGTTGGAGAGATCTGCGCGCCAACACCAGTCCAATAGGTCAAACGATCTTGAGCAATACGCATTGCTTGCTCTGTCGCTGCTGCCTGTGGATTGAAGTAACCAATACGCTCGATAAAGTTCGAGTCGCGACGATTGCGCTTGTCTGTAGCCACGATGCTATAAAAAGGGCGCTTCTTTGAACCGCCGCGTGCCAGTCGAATGACGACCATACTTATTCCTTAAAATCTAAAATGAAAACAGGTTGATTACAACCCAATGAAATTACTACAAAATCTTGGGCTCCAACTAAAGCGCAAATTAACGAAACAAATGCACGGTATAGCGGAAAACCTCATATTCTAGACGAAAACCCCTACTTGATCCACCTATTTAAGCGAACGCCCCTTGAGCTTCACCAGTAGAATGGTATCCAGTGAATTATAAAATTATTATTAAAAACAATAGCTTACAGAAATTTTGTCATGAGAATAGCCATTTTTAGACCAGCCAAAGGCCCTATAGAGCGCTTTTTTCACATCCTTTCTTTCCTCAGTTTAGGTTTTTTGACGGCCTGCGCTAATGTCATCCCACCCTGCACCGCCAAAACCAGCCCTCCGAGCAGTGAGTTTCGCAACACCAAATGGGAGCTTGTTCGATGGAATCTCGCACCGAACAGCAAAGGAGAGGTGCGTGCCCGACAAATTCCTCAGGGTGACAATAGCAACCCTATCCAAATCATCTTTGACGCCAACGGTGAGAGGATCAGTGGATCTACCGGCTGCAATCGCTTTACTGCGCGCATTACCGAAGATGCCAGAGGCTTTACGCTAGATCAAATCGCTAGTACAAAAATGGCCTGCGCACCCCAACGCATGGAATTAGAAAATGATTTCCTTTACGAATTAAATGATTACCGCTCGATTGTGCGTAACGGCGACCAACTCCTGATGATTGGCGCGGATCGCGAAGTTTTAAGTTTCATGCAAAAAAATAATTCATCGAAATAAAAAATGGTTCGCCATTGCAATAACTCATCACTGAAAGTCTGAATGAAAAAATACAAACTCCTGTTCTGCTCCCTTGGAATATTTTTTCCCGGAACTGGCCTGAACTGTTTTTATTTACAAGGATTGAAATCCTTCTGGGGCTGGGCACAACTATTCTCTTTTATCGGCGGAATCGCTGGTTGGTTAATTCTTAAAGATACGCAATTCCACTCTGCGCCGGGTTGGGTACTCATCACTTTCGGCTTCATCACCCTTGAAGCCAGTTGGTTAACTACTATCACTTATGGCTTACGTGCTGATGAAAAGTGGGATGCTCAATTTAATCCAGGTTTAGAGCCTAGCAGAGCAACTCAGTCTGGTTGGCCAGTCGTACTAACTGTCATCTTTTCTTTGGTCTTAGGTGCTGGTGTGATGATGACCTTCTTGGCAATTGCATTTGAACAATTTTTCATCTCCCAACTTCAGGAAGCAAGAAAGCTATCCCAGTAATGAGGATAGCTTTTAAATGGGCAACTATTGATAGGCAACAATAGTTATTTAAAGCTTAAAACTGCTCCGCTGTCAGCGCATTAGTAGATTGTCCACTCTCTAAGATCGAGGTGGCGAGAGCTTGAGATTGTGGCAATAGATTTTCTGCAAAGAATCGTGCAGTAGAAATCTTGGCATCATAGAAATTCGGGTCTCCTGCACACAACTCTTGTGCAGCCAATAAAGCACGTGCCATTTGCCACGCTCCCAATACCAAGCCACATAATCTCAAGTACGCAAAACTACCTGCATATACTGCCTTGATGTCTGTTTTAGCATTCGCCACAATGTAATCTACCGAAGCATCAAACGCTTCTCGCGCTGAAGTTAACTGCTTCAATACCGCCTTTGCATCTGCGCTGCCGCTACTTGCTAAATCTTTTTCAGTTTGCTGGACTCTCTCCGAGAACAGCTTCGCAGTTGCACCACCATCACGCACTGTTTTTCTACCAATTAAATCATTTGCCTGAATAGCTGTAGTGCCTTCATAGATGGTCAGGATACGAGCATCACGATAATGTTGTGCTGCGCCCGTCTCCTCAATAAAGCCCATACCACCGTGTACTTGAATGCCCAAACTCGCAACATCGATCGATATCTCAGTTGAAAAGCCTTTCACAATCGGTACCAAGAATTCATATACCGCTTGATTCTGCTTGCGAGCTATTTCATCAGGGGATGCATGTTGCGCATCATAAGCAGCTGCCGCGTAATACGCTAAGGCTCTAGATGCCTCAATATAGCCGCGCATAGTCATCAACATCCGCTTCACGTCAGGCTGATGAATAATTGCTACAGGGCCTGGGGAGCCAGCTAGATCACGACTCTGAACTCGGTCTTTAGCGTACTGCACTGCTTTTTGATATGCTCGCTCTGCAACTGCAATACCCTGCATACCGACCGCAAAGCGGGCAGCATTCATCATGACGAACATGTATTCCAAGCCACGATTTTCTTCGCCTACCAGGTAGCCAGTTGCGCCACCGTGATCGCCAAACTGTAAGACTGCAGTTGGGCTGGCCTTAATGCCCAGCTTGTGCTCAATCGAGACGCAGTGCACATCATTACGCTCACGAAGCGAGCCATCTGTATTTACTAAAAACTTCGGTACTACAAATAAGGAAATACCTTTCACGCCTTCTGGTGCATCTGGCATTCTAGCCAGCACGAGATGAACGATATTTTTCGCCATGTCGTGCTCACCATAGGTGATGTAGATCTTGGTGCCAAAAATTTTATATGTGCCAGCGGCTTCAGGTACAGCGCGAGAACGCACCATCGATAGGTCGGAGCCTGCCTGAGGCTCTGTGAGGCACATGGAACCAGTCCATTCCCCAGAAATCATCTTGGGCACATAGCGCTCTTGCAACTCAGGACTTGCTGCAGTCAATAAAGCCTCAATCGCACCATCAGTCAGCATGGGGCACAAAGCAAAAGACAGGCTAGCCGAATGAACCATCTCAAAGCATGCCGTGGCAATAAGCTTTGGTAAACCTTGACCACCAAAATCTACGGGGTGCACAACACCCTGCCAACCTGCTGCACCAAATTGCTCAAAAGCCTCTTTAAAGCCTGGGGTAGTAGTGACCACACCATTCTTTAGTGAGCTAGGATTTTGATCGCTAGGCCAATTGAGAGGCGCTACAACATCTTGATTAAATTTAGCAGACTCTTCCAAAATCGCCGAGGCTAAATCTACATCAGCGCCGGCCTCAGCATAAGAAGGATAGGAAACAACTTCAGATAGCCCCGCTAGTTCGTTCATCACAAATAGCATATCTTTTACTGGGGCTACATAAGGCATAGGTGTTCCTATAGATCGGGGTGAAGGCAGTTAAAGAGGCCTCTTCAATGCCTTAAGCAAGTAAGTTAGTTAATTCGGGGACGGCGGTATTAAGGTCTGCAACTAAACCATAATCAGCAACACTAAAGATTGGCGCCTCAGGATCTTTATTAATCGCTACGATCACCTTAGAGTCCTTCATGCCCGCTAAATGCTGAATCGCACCAGAGATACCGACGGCAACATATAGCTGCGGAGCCACGATCTTACCGGTCTGACCTACTTGATAATCGTTTGGAACATAACCCGCATCGACTGCAGCGCGTGAGGCACCCAGAGCAGCACCGAGCTTATCGGCCAAGGGCGCAATAATTTCTTGATACTTCTCACCAGAACCTAAACCACGACCACCAGACACGATTATTTTTGCAGCAGTCAGTTCAGGACGATCTGATTTCGTGAGTTCACGGCCCACAAAAGAAGAACTACTGGAGAACTCGGTAGCAGCTTGCTTTTCTACTGCAGCGGATCCACCACTTGCGGCAACAGGATCAAAACCGGTTGTGCGAACCGTAATGACCTTAACTGGGTCAGCAGATTGCACGGTAGCAATCGCATTGCCCGCATAAATTGGGCGCTCAAAGGTATCGGGTGAGACAACCTTGGTGACATCTGATAATTGCGCTACATCTAACTTAGCAGCAACGCGTGGCAAGACATTCTTACCATTGGCAGTTGCTGGTGCCAGAATATGACTATAGCTATTAGCAATAGATAAAATTTGAGCGGCCAAGGGTTCGGCGAGCTGATCTGCTAAAGATGCTGCATCTACCTGAATGACCTTACGCACTCCTGCAATTTTTGTTGCAGCAGAAGTAGCGGCATCGACACCACTACCGGCTACCAACACGTCTACCTCCGGGGAGCACTGCAAAGCAGCTGCTACCGCATTGAGCGTAGCTGCCTTTAAGGATTGATTGTCGTGTTCAGCAATAACGAGTGCGGCCATTTAAATCACCTTCGCTTCATTTTTAAGTTTATCTACTAAAGCTGCCACATCAGCCACCATCACTCCAGCAGAGCGCTTTGGTGGCTCCTCTACTTTGAGAGTATTGAGGCGTGGAGCAATGTCAAGACCAAGTTCTTCTGGCTTCACAATTTCCAAGGTCTTCTTTTTGGCTTTCATGATATTTGGCAAAGTCACATAACGTGGCTCATTCAAACGCAAGTCAGTAGTAATGACTGCAGGCAAAGTAATCGCAATTGTTTCCAAGCCGCCATCTACCTCACGAGTCACATTCGCTTTACCATCAGCAACTACTACTTTGGAGGCAAAAGTTGCTTGTGGAATATCCATTAAGCTTGCTAGCATCTGCCCCGTCTGATTGCTATCGTCATCAATCGCCTGCTTACCCAAGATGATAATCTGCGCTTGCTCTTTCTCAGAAAGCGCTTTAAGAATTTTTGCCACAGCTAGGGGTTGTAATTCAGTATCGGTCTCTACCAAGATCGCGCGATCTGCGCCAATTGCTAAGGCAGTACGCAAGGTTTCTTGACATTGAGTGGGGCCAGCAGAAACCACAACTATCTCAGTAGCAACACCAGCCTCTTTTAATCGAACCGCTTCTTCTACTGCGATCTCATCAAATGGATTCATACTCATTTTGACGTTTGCTAGATCGACACCGGAGTTGTCTGATTTGACCCGAATTTTGACGTTGTAATCAACAACCCGCTTTACCGCCACTAAGATTTTCATGCTGGATCTCTATTTTTGAGTAACTTCTCTATTTTATCCGCCTAGCTCCAATTAGAGCTAGACATCGATTGCTGAAGCCGAACCCGCCTGTTTGCGAAGTTCAAACTTCTGAATCTTGCCAGTAGAAGTCTTGGGTAGCTCACAAAACACAATGGCTCTTGGCACCTTATAACCAGCAAGATGCTGCTTGCAATGCGCAATGATCTCAGCTGGCGTGACTTCTATTCCCGGCTTAATTTCCAGGAAGGCACAAGGCGTCTCCCCCCACTTAGGGTCTGGCTTTGCGACTACTGCTGCAGCCATGACAGCTGGGTGGCGATAAAGAACATCTTCAAGCTCTACAGAGGAGATGTTTTCTCCACCGGAGATGATGATGTCTTTACTACGGTCCTTCATCTTCACATAGCCATCGGGATTCATCACCGCCAAATCACCCGAATGAAACCAGCCACCCTCAAAAGCCTCTTTGCTTGCCTTCTCATTTTTAAGGTAGCCCTTCATGGCAATATTACCCTTAAACATAATCTCGCCCATAGTCTCACCATCAGCAGGAACAGGTTCGAGAGTTTCGGGATTCAGAACGGCAATCGCTTGTTGCAAGTGATAGCGAACACCTTGGCGAGCATTAAGTCGAGCCCTCTCACCAATGTCAAGATCATTCCATTCATCCTGCTTGACGCATACCGCTGCCGGTCCGTAGGTCTCCGTTAATCCATAGACATGCGTTAAATCAAACCCCAGATTTTCCATCCCTTCAATAATGGATGCAGGAGGTGCAGCGCCAGCGATTAAGCCCTTTACGCCTACTGGCACACCTTCTTTTAATTCGTCCGGGGCATTAACCAATAGGTTGTGCACAATTGGAGCGGCGCAGTAATGAGTGACACCATGATCTTTAATAGCGGCAAATATATGTTGCGCATCCACGCGACGTAAACATACATTAATGCCAGCGCGCGCCGCTACCGTCCATGGAAAGCACCAGCCATTACAGTGGAACATTGGGAGCGTCCAGAGGTAGGTAGGGTGTTTACTGATATCCCAGTCCAAAATATTCGAGATGGCATTGATCGCTGCGCCGCGATGGTGATAAACCACTCCCTTTGGATTACCGGTAGTGCCTGAGGTGTAGTTCAAACAAATGGCCTGCCATTCGTCTGCAGGGACTTGCCAGTCGAATTGAGGATCGCCTTCAGATAAAAGCTTTTCATAAGTGAGTTTGCCGAGCTTTTCACCAGGGACATCAAACTCTTTTTCCTCGACATTAATCACTAAAAACTCACGACCGCTTTCTTTCTTGACTATCTCAAGGGCTTTTTTCATCACCCCCGAAAACTCGGGATCTATGATTACGACTTTTGCTTCACCATGATTAAGCATAAAAGCAATTGACTCAGGATCAAGACGCGTATTTAAAGCATTCAATACCGCACCAGACATCGGAATTCCGAAATGCACCTCAACCATTGGTGGTGTATTTGGCAGCATGACCGCTACCGTATCACCTAAGCCAATGCCATGCTTTTGCAAGGCGCTTGCTAAGCGTCGGCAACGCTCATAAGTCTGACTCCAGGTCTGACGTAATTTGCCGTGAATGATTGCCAAGCGATCTGGATACACTTCGGCAGTTCGCTCAAGAAATAATAACGGGGTAATCGGAGTGAAGTTTGCAGGATTACGTTCTAAACCCTGCTCAAAAATATTAGCCATGCGTTCCCTGGAATCTAACTTCAATTAAATATCAGCAAGTGCTTTGACGTGCGCAACCACGCTACGACCCAAAGCAGAAAGGTTGTAACCACCCTCTAGGCAGCTGACGATACGGCCTTGGGCGTATTGGTTGGCGACGCCTTTTAACTGCTTAGTAATCCAAGCATAATCATCTTCTACTAAACCCATCTGACCCAAGTCATCTTCACGGTGAGCATCAAAACCCGCAGAAATAATGATGAGCTCAGGTTCAAAATCCCGAAGACGTGGTAGCCATTGCTCTTCCACTATTGAGCGCACCACATCACCACGCGTAGATGCTGGAAGCGGTACATTCACCATGTTGCTTGCTCTATCTAAGCCGCTGTAGGGATAAAACGGATGCTGGAAGAAACTACACATAAGTACATTAGGATCATTAAAAAAAGCCGCTTCTGTCCCATTACCGTGATGCACATCAAAATCGATGATGGCCACCCGTTCAATGTCATATGTTTCCATTGCATATCGCGCTGCTACGGCAACGTTATCAAAAACACAAAATCCCATTGAGCGGGTTGGCTCTGCATGATGTCCCGGAGGTCGAACCGCACAAAACACATTTTCCACCTCACCCTTCATCACCGCATCAACACCCGCAATAGCGGCGCCGGCTGCACGTAGCGCAGCGCTCCAAGTATGGGGGTTCATAATGGTGTCACCATCAAGCATGAAGTAACCGCTCGCTGGTGAGCGCTCTTTAACAAAGGCAATGTGATCTGGGGTATGAACCAACTCTAGCTGCTCTTCAGTTGCCAAGGGGGCATCTAGATGCTGCAGAAAGCGATCGATGCCACTCCGAATTAACTGATCATTGATTGCCTGAATGCGCTCCGGACACTCGGGATGATGGCTACCCATCTCATGTTTTAGAAAATCGGGGTGAGTTATGTATCCTGTTGTCATTACTAGAAATCCTCAATAGCAAAACTGTAGTTTTTACAATCTAATTAAACCTGCCAACTCTTCAAAAATCCATCCTCATATCCATGAATTTTCGTGTTTCCTATCTTGCTTCAACACTGTTAGTAGTGCTACTACTTGGCGCCTGCACTAGCGCCCCTATTCAGCAAGCTAGTCCTACAGAAGCTATCGTAAACCAGTCTGAGGATGCGGCAACAGAAGCCCGTTTTAGCGAAAACCTGAATCAGTTAATCGTTCATATTGCCCAAAGCCAGGGAATTCCTCAAGCCAGCCTTGAATCAGGCTTCATAGATGCTAAAACAATTCCGTCCATACGCAAATTGGTATTACCCCCGTCGGGCAACTTCAAAAAGAATTGGGTGGCCTATCGCAAGCGCTTTATTGAGCCAGTTCGCCTGAAGGCTGGCAAGGCTTTTTGGGAGCAAAATCAAGCATTCCTGAGTCAAGTTGAGCAAGAAACTGGCGTTCCATCTGAAGTTATTGTGTCCATTATTGGAATTGAAACCATCTATGGCCGTCAAACTGGAAATTTTCGAGTCAAGGATGTACTTTCTACGCTAGCCTTCAGCTATCCCGACACCCCCAATAAGGCGAGTAGAGGGCAACTATTTAAAGATCAGCTTCAAGAACTCATCCTCATGTGCTGGACTGAGAGCGGTGGAAGCCTCCCTGCGATGAATGGCAGCCAAGGGTTGAACTCGGCACGTTTTAATGCCTGCCTTAACCAAAACAGCTCCTATGCAGGTGCCATTGGTTTACCGCAATTTATGCCTGGCAGTATCCGTAACTTTGCAGTGGATGGAGATGGAGATGGACGCATTGACCTTAAGCAAAGTCCCAAAGACGCCATTGCCAGCGTTGCCAACTTTATGAAAAAGCATGGCTGGCAGCCCGGTATGCCGATCTATTTCCCTATACAAGAAGCAGCGATCGGCGATGCAAGACTCCTGGCTGATGGTGAGCCTCAACTGAAATACACTATTCAAGAACTCATCACAAAAGGCATTCTCACCAATGAGCAAGGTGACCTTCAGTCTGGTGGTGTTGAGCCACAAAGCAAGGCTCTCATTGTTGACCTTCCTTATCCCGATAAAGATGATAACGATCAGGTGCGCTATGTGGTTGGCTTAAATAATTTCCTGACGATTGTGCAATACAACCGCAGTTACTTTTATGCACAGAGTGTTGCAGAGTTTGCAGAGGCCTTGGGTTACAAGAATCAAAGTGTAGTGCCGGTCAGAACACCTAAAGCAAAGTCTGAAGCAAAGGGGAGTGAATCAGCTAAATCGAAGTCCAAGAAAACTGCCAATAAGAAAAAGCAGAAGCAGACTTAATGCTGAAGTTTAAATGTCTTACGCTGGAAAAACCCCAGTAGATAGATAGCGATCACCACGGTCGCAAACGATAAAGACAATCGTAGCGTTTTCAACCTGGCGAGCAATTCGCAAGGCAACCACTAAAGCACCGCCAGCAGAAATGCCGCAGAAGATACCCTCTTCAGCCGCAAGTCGACGAGCCATCTCTTCAGCATCTGCTTGGCTTACATACTCAATACGATCAACCTTATCGCCCTGGTAAATCTTAGGCAGGTACTCTGGAGCCCATTTACGAATACCTGGAATCTGCGAACCCTCTTCGGGTTGAGCGCCAATAATCTGGATATTGGGATTCATGGTTTTTAAATAAGTAGAGACTCCGGTAATGGTTCCAGTAGTGCCCATCGATGAAACGAAGTGCGTCACATGGCCATCGGTATCGCGCCAGATTTCTGGTCCAGTTGTTTCGATATGAGCACGTGGATTATCCAGATTCGCAAATTGATCCAATAATCTGCCACGGCCTTCCTTCTGCAATTGTGATGCATAGTCACGCGCAAATTCCATGCCACCAGAAGCTGCTGTCAGAATGAGTTCTGCTCCATAGGCAGCCATACTTTGACGGCGTTCAATGCTCTGGTTTTCAGGCATTACCAAGACCATCTTGTAGCCCAACATTGCGGCAGTCATCGCTAAAGCAATCCCAGTGTTGCCGCTGGTAGCTTCAATCAGAGTATCGCCAGGTTTAATTTCGCCACGCTCTTGTGCACGTAGGATCATCGACAGCGCAGGTCGGTCTTTTACCGACCCCGCTGGATTATTACCCTCCAACTTTCCTAAGATCAGATTATTTTTGGAATCGTTTTCAGCACCCGGAATGCGTTGCAAACGAACCAGGGGTGTATTCCCCACGGTCTGTGAAATAGTTAAGTAAGAAGGTGTGTTCATGAAACCATTTTAGCCATAAGCCAGGCTAGACGTAAAAGGGTTTAATTTCGGCGATTTGGCGTCGCACGCTCTGGATTAGAGCGAGAGTTGCCTTGATTGCGCGAACCGCGTCTACTAGTGCCGGAACCCTCCTTGGTGGTCCGACCGTTCGGCTCACGAAAAGAACTTGGCGCCTCAATAGTTAAGCCGTTATCCACCATTTTTTCCACAGATTTCATACCAATACCTCGAACCCGTTTTTGCAGGTCATTGGCATCCTGAAAATGCCCTCCATCTAAACGTTCGGCAATGATTGTTTTTGCCTTAGATGGTCCAATTCCTTTGATACTTTCTAATTCAGACTGGGTTGCCGTATTGACATTGATTGGTGAGGCGGCAGCTAAACCTGAGACAGCTACAAATACTGAAAATACTAAAGACTTTAATAATTGATTCATTTAATCTCCATCAGTTAACAAAAAATCCACCTACACAAAGTGCAAGTGGATTAGATATAACGAATGAGGCTTTCGACTGTTGACCAAATTACGCGGAGGACAACTAAATCAGGAAATACTTACTTAACCAATGATGCCCTTTAGGCCAGTATAAATCGATACAGCAGTGGTCCCAAGCGCAACAATAGTTCCACCGTATTCCTGTAACTTCTTCATCAGACCATGCAAACTCGATGGCGAAATTTGCCCCTCACCCAGGCCTGTAACAACCGCTTTAAGAAAGGGATTGATCGATGCTTTTCGTAAATGTCTTTGTTTGCTCGCGTAAGCGACCCCACCGAGAAGCATCCCTGTTAAGAAACTAAAGGCGATACTTGCGGAATACTCCAAAACCTCCCGCCATTCAAATGTATTTTGAGGCCAAATTGGAGACCCATCCACTAAAGAAGTCATCCAGCTCATGCCAATGACAGAAGCAATTGCTAAAAATACTACTCCCATAAACCAGGGAAATAATTTGCGAGTGGCGCTTTTAAATAAGAAATATCCAAAAGGTAAAGGCAGGATGATCGAGATCAATCTTAAGTACAGGGGCTTAGTGTCGTAAACAATTGAGATCAATCCATGTGCAGCCAATAGGAGTGCAAGAGGAATGCCGATATATATAACAATGTCCAGCATCGATAATGCAAGGCCTCTTGGCTCAACCTGTTGTTGCACTTGTTCATCTAACAATAATTGCAATTCTGCAATGCGATGCTCATAGGCATCTTGATTCGGAATCTCCTCAAGGCGTCTCTCGAGCTCTGCTACCTTGGCCATCATGGGCTTGAACAGATAAAGATCACGAGTACAGACCTTACAGACTGATGCCTCTTCAGCAACTTCAGAGAGGCAGTATGGGCAATTCATCATTTAACGACTAGAGTGAAAACGGTATTTGTCTCTCGACCATCAGTATCTTTTACCGTTACGCGGATCATGTGAGAGCCGGAAGGTACATCTGCTTTTGAAAAATCAATACCCGATGCGCTAATAGAATTTTTTAATCTTGGCGTTAAATCCACAAAGGGGGATTTCATATAAACGACCTTGACTGAAGATGGATCAATCTTGCCTTCACCGCGCGCTTCAAAGTTGACCTTGAAATCAAGTGGCGAGCTAATTGGAGTATCAGCCTCCGGAGAAACTAGCTTCACTGATGGACCCCGTGAAATCCCACGCGTAGCCAACGCTCCAGACGCTGCTGGTAAAGCAGCCTCTTTTGCACTAATTAAAGGTGCTGCACTGACCCATGAAGTTGCGATCATGAGACTAGTTAAAAATAAGATTTGAGTAAGCTTCATCATCATTCCAAAATAAAAAAATTAGTTAAAAGTGATTTGATGGATATTAAATCAATCCCCAACCACTGCGAAAGGTGCCCAAAATAAGGGGTGCGCATAAGAGTATTTCATCGTATTACCCTCTTTCATACCGCCTTGGTCGACTTGATTAAGCATTGCTTGTCGCAAAGCTTCTGATTTTGTAAGCCCTTGGTTTTGCTGCTGACGTTTAAATAAGTCTGTCATCAACTGGCGGGAGGCTAGTGAATCTACAGGCCAATTAGAAACCAACAAAGCTTTAGCCCCAGCAAAAAAGAATGCTCTACCCAGGCCGGATACCGCTTCAGATCCCGATCCCTCACCGGCAGCTGTATTACATGCTGACAACACCACCCAATCGGCATCTAACTTAAGGGCAAGAACCTTATCCATAGTTAGTAAACCATCATCTTGGTCTCCTGTCACTTCGGGAGATGACAAGGCAAGCGCTGGCTGAGTGAGCCCATTAAGCTCTCCGGGTACCAAGCCATGGGTTGAAAACATAACTACCTTACGGTCAGATAAGTCCATGGAGGTTACCTGCTTTACGCTAGCCTGCTTATGTAAAAAGATATCGCCTGGTTGGGCCCCAACCACTTTTCCAATTTCCTCAATCTCCAAGCTGGTGTCAGGTAAACGCGGAAGTAACGCTAACTCTGCAGAACTTACACCCATAGTCTTTGGCGCACTTCTCAATTTCAAAGGTATTCCTCGTGTAGCCAACTGCGTGCTAATACTTTTTTGGGCACTTTTTTCTTGAGCGCCGCTAAAGTAAGGATCGCCGAAACCAATAAAATTCTTTCGATTAGGATTACCCTCTGGCAGACTACGGAGTGCCGTTAATGCCGTTACAGAGGGTACCTGAGCCACTGCAATATCTCTTGTAAGCCATGGGACAGATTTATATCCAGCAAATGCAATCGCCCCACCCTTAGAGGGCTGAGTGGTGGGTTGAGTTACCAATAGCGATATTGGTAACTGGCCAAGCTCGGCATGAGGCACAACCAACATGACTTTTTTGCCCTTGAAGCCTGGCTCCACCGGAGCCAGAATCTCTTGATAAAGTTTGTAAGCCAATGCGACATCAAAAGGAGGAATCTCGTCGATTGTTGATACACCAGGGTCAAGGGCCTTACGCAGTTGAGCGACTTGTTTTGCCATTTGCTTTCGACCAATCGCCAATTGGGAAAATTGTGGGGCTCCTTGTTTACTTATTGCCCACACATACCCAACATTTTCCGCAAAATACCAAGAGACTAGAACTTCATCAGATTTTAAAAGGCGTTGAGTCCGCTCAATTGATGCAGGCTTTGGCTCAACTAGCTCGGCATATTCAGGAAATTTTTTCTCGATTTCTTTTTTAAGGGATTCGCGCTGAGATTTAAACACTTCAATATCGGTACGAATTTTTGCTTGCACTGCAGGTAACTGTTGGTCTGGCGAAGCTGAGCGCAGTCCAGTCAATAGCTCTGAGAGTGTATTAATTCGTCTTTGTAAATCCTGCTCCTGCCTTGCAAGGCTTGCTAGCTGAGGGTCTTTAATGCTAGCTCGAGCAGCACTGGCGGTAAGCGCCCTCTGAACTCCACTACCCCTTGCAATGTCGGCAATCTGGAAAGCCTGTGCCGCAGCTAATGGAGCTTGACCAGGGTCAGTTTTAGCAGTGTATGCTAAAGACGCCAAGTAACTCTCCAAAAGAAATGTCATTCGTTGTTGCTGCTTAATGCTCGTTGTGTCATTCTCAGCATCGTTTCGCGCTTGATCAATCAAGATGGGAATGGATGTCTTATAAGCAGAATCTGCCTCTATCCATTTATTTTCGGCCTGCAAACTTGCAGCTTCAAATGCCTTTAACATTGCTAAGCGTGGTGAATTTTTATCAGAGGATGTCTCAAGCTTTTTAAGCATCTCGCTGGTCATTTCGAGGGCTTGACTAGACTTCCCGGTCTTGAGCATTGCCAATACCCAATCCAAGTCCCCAAACCGATAACTTTTTGCCATCTCAGGGTCAGATTTAATTGCAGAAGCCATTTCTTCAAAAACTTGATTTGCCTCTGCATACTTACCATCTGCTACTAAAGCAGTGCCCAGCGATCTCTGCGTTGAAGCAAGTGTACTGTTTGCACCTGATGCTCCAGCTGCCTTAATAGTAGTTAATGCAGCCCTTGATAAAAGAACGGCTTCAGCATACCTTCCCTGCTCATTCACAATGACAGCAAGACTTCTAAGACCGCGCGCCACCTCAATTGAATTAGAGCCAAAGCTTGAAAGAGAAAGAGTAATAGATTTTCGAGCGTAGAACTCAGCATCAACTAATTTTCGCTGTCTCAACAAGACATTAGCTAAATTTAACTCTCTATTTGAAATTTGAGTTACATAAACTCGGGGGTTATTTGATGAATCAGCAGTAGATCGAGTTTCCTCTCCCACTACATCCACTTTATTGGCACTATTCTTTACTTTCTCATACTGAGTCTCCAGCAAATGAAGTGTTTTTCTCAGCGATCTCTCACTCTCTAGCCATTGGCCTTGCCCGGAAAAGTAGATACCACGAGCACTCTCGTATCCAGACTCCCAGAATGGTCCATTTGTAGAATAACCGCGTGATCTTCTTAAAATATTTAGAGAGCTCTCTGTTGCATCAAGAGATTTTTTCGCAGCTTCAAAATTTCCGGAGTTAACGTAATATGTAGTCAATAGCCTTCCCATAGTCACTTGGATGCCAATTGAATTCGGAACAGAAGATAACTGATAGGCTTGAGCTTTTTGAATTTGAGCTATGGCTGTAGACTGCTTCCCAACAGAATTTTCAAGCGTGCTTAAATTAATTAAATCACTCAGATGCATTCTTGGGTTGGTAGAAGGGTACTTATTGACTGCTATATCCATAGCTTTTAATGCTTCAACTGTATTACCAAGATCTTCGAATGCTGCTGCACGCCTTGTATAAAAATGATTCAATACTTCGTTGTCCTGCGATGAAGGCGATGGTGTTGCTACTACTTTTTTTGCACGCTCAACTATCTCTAAATCTGGCTTAGTTTGCTCTACTAACTTGAGAATATCTTTAATATCTCTTGGTGGTGCCTTGATATTTTGTACATCAACGTCAAGCTCATCCTTATTAGGCACAGGAAAAGCTATGGATGGCACCAATAAAATACCTGCAAATAGAATAAGTGCGGAAAAAAATGAGAGTTTACGCATAGGAACTATCTTAGTTTTTATAAGTAATATGGTAGCTCAAAAACTTAAGGAGAAGATGTGCTCTCAGCTTGGTAGTTAGACTTAAGGACTACAAAATAAGTCTTTATTTCTTGATCAATTGTTTGCCAATGGGCTTGCCAAGAAATCTACATTAGCCGATAACCAGGCAATATAACGACTGACACCCTGCTCCACATTGAGGAAGGGTTCTGAGTATCCAGCTGCGCGCAGCTTGGTTAAATCTGCTTGCGTAAAGCACTGGTACTTACCTTTGAGTGCATCTGGGAATGGGATGTACTCAATCGCTTTTTCTTTGACCAACTCTTCTAGGCTAGCAGGATTGGCATTATCAATTTTGCGCATTGCATTAGCAACTGCATGAGCAACATCATTAAATGGTTGCGCACGGCCACTGCCGAGATTAAAGATACCGCTGATTTCTGGATGGTCTAAGAAATAGAGATTTACTTTCACTACATCTTCTACTGATACAAAATCACGACTTTGTTCACCAGCAGCATAACCACCATATTCACCAAAAAGCTTTACCTTGCCATTAGCTTTGTACTGGTGATACTGGTGGAATGCTACTGAAGCCATGCGACCCTTGTGTGACTCACGAGGACCATAGACGTTAAAATATCTAAAGCCAACTACTTGCGCAGCATTAGCTTTTTCAGCAAACCGCTTACGCATCACTTGATCAAATAGGAACTTGGAGTAGCCATAAATATTTAATGGCTTCTCATGCTCGCGACTCTCTATAAATACATCAGAGCCACCATAGGTTGCCGCAGAGGAGGCATAAAGTAATTGCACTTTTTGTTCTGTGCAGATATCGAGCAAATCCATGGTGTAACGGAAATTATTCGCCATCATGAAGATGCCATCAGTTTCCATCGTATCGGAGCATGCTCCTTCATGGAACACCGCCCTCACCTTGCCAAAGCGACCGCTTCTAAATGCCTGCAGAAACTCGTCTTTATCTAGGTAATCAATGATGTCTAGATCTGCTAGATTGCGATACTTATCAGCGGGACGTAAATCATCGACCGCAATAATATTTTTCTCGCCTCGCGCATTGAGCGCCTGAACAATATTGGCGCCAATAAAACCAGCCGCGCCGGTCACGATAATGGTCATTGCAATTCCTCAGAAGTAACGGTAGCTGTACCCAGCTTACCAACCACAATACCACCAGCCCGATTAGCTAAAGCCATCGCTCTTTCGAGTGGCCAGCCAGCAGCTAATGCTACTGCTAACGTGCCTATAACAGTATCACCCGCACCTGACACATCAAATACTTCGCGCGCCTGCGCTTTAACGTGACTAACGCCTGCCTCAGTGAATAAGCTCATACCCTCTTCTGAGCGGGTCAGCAATAAGGCTTCAAGGTTTAATGACTTTCTGAGATCTTGTGCTCTCTTGGTGAGATCTTCTTCACTAGTCCATTGACCCACGACTTGGCGGAGCTCGCTACGGTTTGGAGTAAGTACAGTGGCGCCACGATATTTAGCATAGTCATCACCTTTAGGGTCAACGAGAATCATTTTCTTTTGAGCACGCGCCTGCTCAATCATCAAGGCTACCTGACCTAGGGCGCCTTTACCGTAGTCAGACAAAATGACTACATCAGCATCGCCTACGAGCTTTTCATAGCGCTCTAACTTATGAGCGAGTGCTGACTCGCTAGGAGCCTCTTCAAAGTCCAAACGTATCAACTGCTGCTGTCTTGCGATAACTCGTAACTTCACAGTTGTTGGCACTTTGCCATCAACTTCTAATTGACTATCAACGCCACTGGATTTCAGGAGATCAGTAACGCGTCGTCCTGGCTCATCATCGCCGATTACACCCAAGATCGTTGTTTTAGCACCAAGAGCTGCAACGTTACGAGCCACGTTGGCAGCGCCACCTAAACGCTCATCAACCTTGCCTACTTGAACAACTGGTACTGGCGCCTCAGGAGAAATCCGATTCGTATCACCAAACCAATAGCGATCAAGCATGACGTCACCCACTACCAACAAGCGGGCTTTAGAAAATTGTTCTCGGTTAGCTTTTTCCACGATGTAACTAATCTCTCTTATGGATTTCTGTACTTGTTATTAATTATGACGACCAATACCCTGGTACTCAATGCCTAATTCTTGCATAGCTTGGGGCTCATATAGATTGCGGCCATCAAAGATAATGGGGTTCTTCAGCTTGGCTTTCAGAAGATCAAAATCAGGGCTGCGGAATACTTTCCACTCCGTCACGATCACTAAGGCATCCGCATCTTGGGTTGCTGCCAACGGGTCATCAACCAAACTTACTTGTTTGAGACCTTCTGGGTTACCTTTAAAGTCTAATTCGAGGCAATGCTGGGCTTCGGGCATAGCTACTGGGTCATGAGCTACTACTTGGGCGCCCCGCTTAACGAGCTCAGTAATGATCACCCGGCTAGGTGCTTCACGCATATCGTCAGTATTGGGCTTAAATGCCAAGCCCCACATAGCAAACTTCTTGCCAGCTAGATTCTTGCCAAAACGTTTTTCAATCTTTTCTACTAGGATGTATTTTTGAGCTTCGTTCACCGCTTCGACAGCATCTAAGATCTTGAGATCACGTCCATGCTCAATAGCAGTCTTTGAAAGGGCAGAAACGTCTTTTGGAAAGCAAGATCCGCCATATCCAGTACCGGAGTACAAAAAGCCATAACCAATACGGGAGTCTGAACCAATACCCTGGCGAACTGCTTCAATATCAGCACCCACTAAGTCAGCCAGATTGGCTAACTCATTCATAAAAGAGATGCGGGTAGCTAGCATTGCATTAGCGGCATATTTAGTCAGCTCAGCACTTTTTACATCCATGTAATAAGTGCGCTCATGGTGGCGATTAAATGGGGCATAGAGTTTGCGCATTTGCTCTTTAGCACGCAGACCTGCTGGGGTATTTTGCGTACCGATCACAATTCGATCTGGGCGCATGAAGTCTTCTACGGCTGCGCCTTCTTTGAGGAACTCCGGGTTAGAAACTACTGAACAAAGCTCTGGTGAGAGACCTCTTTTATTGAGCTCTTCGGTAATGGCAGCTGACACCTTATCAGCAGTTCCCACCGGCACAGTCGACTTATCGACGATAACTTTAGGAGTGCTCATATGACCACCAATGTTGCGAGCGGCTGCTACAACGTACTGCAAATCAGCAGAGCCATCTTCATCAGGAGGGGTGCCTACAGCAATAAATTGAATATCGCCATGGGCAACCGAGGCAGCAATGTCAGTAGAAAACTGTAAGCGGCCAGCAGCGCGATTGCGCTCAATCATCTCTTTTAAGCCTGGCTCATAAATAGGCACGCCACCAGAATTGAGAATCTCAATCTTTTTAGGATCTACGTCAACACAAAAAACGTTATTACCCTGCTCTGCTAAGCAAGCGCCGGTAACAAGTCCAACATATCCACTTCCAATGATGGTAACTTTCAAGATTGCTCCAAATAATTCAGTATTTAATTAGTAATTGCCACTCAGATTACATCGAAGGGCCGCTAGGAACAGCCCCCTCACTGCGTCTTGGGGAGTATGCCTCCCAATGATTACAACCTGGGCACTGCCAGTAAAAACGTCTCGCACGGAAACCACAGTTACCACAGGTATAGCGAGCCAAACTGGTTGTACGCTGCTTTAATAAACTCAATGTTGCCTGTAAATCAGAAACTCGCTCTGGGGTGCCATTACTCTCAGCTAATGCCAAACGTGTTTGCGCCAATTTTGAGAGGGCACTCAAACTTGGTGAATGCTGCATCACCTCTACTAGCATCACCTCAGTAGCTTGTGGCCCACGAATTTGGGTCATATGTTTTTGCACAATATCGAGCAACTCACCAGAGGCTTGGGTTTTGAGTAGCTCACAAAGCGCGCTCAATCCTAAATCCGCCTTATCAATCGCTGCGTGCGCAGCCATCCAACGATCCGCCAGTAAGTGCATGTAGGCAGGATGCATTTTAGCGATCACAGCCCAAACCTCGATTGCCTGGGCTGGGCGATCCATGGCTATAAAATAATCACCCTGCAGAATAAGTGCGCGTGCGTGATGCGGAACCGCTTGCAATGCCGACTGAACAGACTGCTCAACCGCCGGCAAATCTTTACGACGCAATGCTTCTTGACCCAGCTCACAATGAAAATGTGCGATCTCGGTGTGATGTGATTTTCCTTGTAAAGCTTCCAGCTCACTTGCAGCAATAATGGCTTTTTTCCAATCACGCTCAATTTGGTACATCTCCAGCAAACTCTCTTTTGCTGGAGCAGCAAACTTGCCTTCACCCACGCGATTTAATGATGCTTCAGCGCGATCTAACAGACCAGCACGTAGAAAATCGCGACCTAATTCATAGGCAGCATGGTCTCGATCACGCGGCTTTAAGTCATCGCGATTAGCTAGATGCTGGTGAACTCGAATTGCACGCTCAGTTTCGCCACGGCGACGGAATAAATTACCTAAAGCAAAGTGAAGGTCGATTGTTTCAGGATCAAGCTGAGCGATCTTAACCAAAGTTTCAATTGCCTGATCAGGCTGCTCATTTAATAAGAGACTCAAGCCTTTAAAGGTTGAGCGCTGCTGACGCATCCGCTCAAGCTCATCCATGCGATTTTCAAGGCGCAAATCCCAGCGGCTAGCTAACCAACCAATGCCAAACATGACTGGTATTAATAACAACCAAGAGGTAGCGATCTGAATCATACTATGCAGAACTTAAATAAAAAAATGGTCCGAATGGACCACTGGATATGCACTATGTGACTAGGCACCAGAACCCTCTTTAGGGTTCACCTGCTTCAGAGGCTTGTAATCAACACGCTCACGTAATTCTTTACCTGGCTTGAAATGGGGCACACGCTTTTCTGGGATCAATACTTTCTCACCAGATTTTGGGTTACGACCAGTGCGCGCAGGACGGTGGTGCAATACGAAGCTACCAACACCGCGCAACTCAATCCGCTTGCCTTCGGCCAAAGCGTGAGTCATGGTATCCAGTAAAGTTTTTACAGCCAGCTCTACATCTCTTGGTAGCAGCTGGGGAAACTGTTCCGCCAAACTCTCCACGAGCTCGGAACGAGTAATTGCGTGTTGCTCTTGATCTGACATATCTATCAATAAAAAACCGCCGCTCTCCTAATGGAAAGCGGCGATATTGATTTAGCCTTGATTGTCCATTTTTGCTTTTAACAAAGCGCCCAAATTGGTTGTGCCAGACTGCGCATCACCTTGGAGCTTGCTCATAGCATCTTGTTGGTCAGAGCTGTCTTTAGCTTTGATTGAAAGATTGATTGCACGTGACTTGCGATCAATATTAATGATCATTGCAGTTACGCTATCGCCTTCTTTCAATACATTGCGTGCATCTTCAACACGATCTGTTGAGATCTCAGAAGCACGTAAGTAAGCTTCAACTTCATCAGCCAAGTGAATGGTTGCACCCTTAGCATCAACAGCCTTCACAGTACCAGTTACAAGGCTACCCTTGTCGCTTACGGATGTGTAGTTATTGAATGGGTCACCAGACAACTGCTTGATACCAAGAGAGATGCGCTCTTTCTCAACATCAATAGCCAATACAGTAGCTTCAACTTCATCGCCTTTTTTGTATTTCTTAACAGCTTCTTCGCCTGGCTCATTCCAAGAAATATCTGAAAGGTGAACCAAACCGTCGATACCGCCAGGCAAACCAATGAACACACCAAAGTCAGTAATAGACTTGATTGCGCCAGTCAACTTGTCGCCTTTTTGTTGGCCACGTGAGAACTCTTCCCATGGATTTGCTTTGCACTGCTTGATGCCCAAGCTGATACGACGCTTGTCTTCATCAATATCCAGAACCATGACCTCAACTTCGGTTCCCAATGCAGTAGCTTTGCTTGGAGCAACGTTCTTGTTAGTCCAGTCCATCTCAGAAACGTGCACCAAACCTTCGATACCAGATTCGATTTCTACGAACGCGCCGTAATCAGTCAGGTTGGTTACTTTACCGAATAAACGGGTATTAGGTGGGTAACGACGTGCGATACCAACCCATGGATCATCGCCAAGTTGTTTCACGCCAAGTGAAACACGATTCTTCTCTTGATCGAATTTCAAAATCTTCGCAGTAACTTCTTGACCAACAGTCAACATCTCGCTTGGGTGACGCACACGACGCCATGCCAAATCGGTAATATGCAAGAGGCCATCGATACCACCGAGGTCAACGAACGCGCCGTAATCAGTAATGTTTTTCACGATACCTTGAACAATGCTACCTTCTTTGAGGTTGGACATCAACTTCGCGCGCTCTTCACCTTGGCTAGCTTCAACCACTGCACGACGTGACAACACGACGTTGTTACGCTTACGGTCAAGCTTGATAACCTTGAACTCCATCGTCTTACCTTCGTAAGGGCTGGTGTCCTTGATTGGGCGTGTATCAACGAGTGATCCAGGCAAGAATGCGCGGATACCGTTAACCATCACTGTCAAGCCGCCTTTAACCTTACCGGTAACAGTACCAGTAACGATCTCAGCTTGCTCAAGCGCTTTTTCCAAGTTCATCCATGATGCCAAGCGTTTCGCTTTATCACGGGAAAGGATTGTGTCGCCATAGCCGTTCTCTAGAGCGTCAATAGCAACAGAAACGAAATCGCCAGGAGCTACTTCAATCTCGCCAGCGTCGTTATGGAATTCTTCAACAGGAATAAACGCTTCGGATTTCAATCCAGCATTAACAACGACGAAGTTATGGTCGATGCGAAGTACTTCAGCCGAAATAACTTGGCCGGTCTTCATATTCGATCGGGTTAATGATTCTTCAAATAGTTCTGCAAATGATTCAGACATTTATATATTCACTTTGTGCCGCCAGAAGGCCTGACGGGTTAGGTTAAAAAAGCCCTAAGAAACACGCTAAATTAGATAATCGCGTTGTAGAGTTTCTTAAGACGCCAAAACAACTTCTACTGCTTTTTACTGCCCACCTAAAACTAAGCGGTTTTTGATTGATACCAATCTAAAACCGTCTTAACTGCTTGATCTATCGATAATTCCGATGTTTCTAGCACTTTGGCGCCGTCTGCAACTAGCAAAGGAGCGGCACCTCGACTGCTGTCTCTGGCATCGCGCTCTTGCAAATCATGCAACAAGTCCTCTAGTTTAGCAGAAATTCCCTTAGCTATCAATTGCTTATACCGACGTTCAGCCCTAGCCTGGGCTGTCGCAGTTAGGAAAATCTTCAAAACAGCATCGGGAAATATCACGCTTGCCATGTCGCGACCATCAGCAACTAGGCCAGGAGCCTGCCTAAAACCATGCTGAACACCTACTAAGGCCTGCCTGACTTCTGGGTGCACCGCTATTGCAGAAGCACGCAAACCAATACTTTCTGTACGAATGGCATCCGTCACATCTTCAGAATTGAGCAAAATTCGACCATTTTTGAACGAAATCGCCAGTTTTTTGGCCAAAATACCCAGTTCTAGCCCATTTTGAGGATTAACGGACGCCTTTTGACTACCCAAGGCAACCAGTCGATATAGCGCCCCACTATCCAGATAATGAAAGCCCAACTTTTCAGCCACTAAGGAGGCCACAGTCCCTTTGCCAGAGGCTGTAGGTCCATCAATTGCAATAACTGGCGGCAAATTCATTAAAAAGGACTTTTAGGAGACGATCTTTGCAAATTCAGCAAAGTAAGTGGGGAAGGTTTTGGCAACGCAATTAGGGTCATTGATCTGGAGAGCATTGGGGCCAAAAGCAGCTAATGAGAAGCACATAGCCATGCGATGGTCATCATAAGTATCAATACCCTCGCTAGGAGACTTCCAGTCAGAAACAGACGGCGGCGCTTGGACTACGATGTAATCAGCACCCTCTTCGACAATGGCGCCCACCTTTTTTAATTCTTTAGCCATTGCCGCAATACGATCAGTTTCCTTCACGCGCCAGCTCGCAATATTGTTTAAGCGAGTGGGACCTTCAGAAAATAAAGCAGCAACAGCCAAGGTCATCGCCGCATCCGGAATCTCTGTGCAATCGATCGTGATGCCATTGAGCTTGCCATTGGCATTCTTAACGCCGGCAACTTCAATCCAATCCTCACCAAACGAAATCTTCGCACCCATTAAAGCGAGCGCATCAGCAAAAGCAACATCACCCTGAATACTTTCACTTCCAACACCTAAAACACGCACTGGTCCACCACTAATCGCGCCAAGCGCCAAAAGGTAAGAAGCAGAAGATGCATCACCCTCCACAGAAAGGGCTCCAGGGCTTTGATATACCGCATCAGAAGTCTTAGCGGGAATTACAAACGACTGGGCATCTGGACAAGCCACTTTGACGCCAAAGCGCGCCATCAGCTTAAGCGTGATATCGATATAAGGACGAGAAATCAATTCGCCAATCACCTCAATCCTGACAGGCTCTTTCGCAACTAAAGGCAGGGCCATCAACAAGGCGGTCAGAAATTGGCTAGAAACATCGCCGCGCACCTTCACCACATCTTGAATTGCAATATCAGCAGCAAGAATCTTGATCGGCGGATAACCTTCTTGTAATTCATAATTAATCTTCGCGCTCACTTGGCGCAGACCATCCACTAAATCTCGAATGGGTCTTTCATGCATACGAGGCACGCCAGATAAACGATAGTGACCGCCTTGCATTGCCAGAGCCGCTGTTAGCGGACGAATTGCCGTACCAGCATTACCCATAAAGAGATCTGCGTTTTGCACTGGGAACTTACCACCACAACCTTCAACCACGCAGACATTGTCAGCTAGATCGATTACCGATAAACCCAGCTGGCGAAGCGCATTACGCATCACCTGGGTATCGTCAGCATCTAGTAGATTTTTGAGGGTTGTTGTGCCTGAAGATAGGGCAGCCAATAACAGGGCGCGATTTGAAATACTTTTTGATCCAGGTAAGACAATCGAGCCTTGTGCTCGCTTAAATGGTCCAATGTTGATATCCGGCAATCCGCTCATCAAAGCACATCCAAATCTTGGCGTGCTTTGCTGGCCTTATTAAATAACTTCTCTAAGCCCAAACCATCATTCTCAGCAATCAATTTACGCATGTGGCTCACAATGAGCAAATATTGATCCAGCTCCTTGAGAACTGCGGTGCGATTACCTAGACAAATATCACGCCACATCTCTGGGCTCGAAGCTGCAATACGCGTGAAATCTTTAAAGCCTGCGCCCACATGACTGAGCTTTTGATCGGCATCTTCTGAGTTCACAACACTGGCCATTAATGCATAAGACAAGAGATGCGGCAAATGAGAGACTGCTGCATAGATCGCATCATGCTGGACACAAGAAATCTTTTTCACCACGGAACCTACAGACTGCCAAAAGCCCTCAATTAAATCGGTATCTTGTGACGAGTTTTCTTGCAGCGGGCAAAGAATTGTTTGCTTGCCCTCAAAGAGATCTGCTTTAGCAGCGCTAGCGCCATGCTGCGCACCACCTGCAATCGGATGCGCCGGCACAAACTGACAAGCTTTCTTACCCAAGACTTCCTTGGCAGCCAAAATCACATCGCCTTTAGTGCTGCCAGCATCTGTAATCATTGTCCTAGGTTCGAGATGAGGTTCGATGGTTTCAAAGGCTGTGCGCATCTGCGCTACTGGCATGCACAACACAATCACGTCAGATTGTTTTACTGCTTCTACTAAGTCGACTACAGCATCAATTGCACCCATCTTAAGGGCTTGATCTAGATTTTGGGCACTTCGACCGACGCCTAAGACCTTGTTGACTACGCCTGCTTTTTTTAATGCTAGACCTAAGGAGGCGCCAATTAGACCAACGCCAACAATCGCGACGGTACCGTAATTACTAGATGGGTTAATGATGGCCATTGGCTTATTAAATTTGTCTAATTCGCGTTGAATTACTGCTGCGCCAAAATATCTTTAAGGGCATCAATAAAAGCTGCGTTCTCTTCAGGTAAACCAATGGAAATACGTAACCATTGCGGCAAACCGTAATTGCCAACTGGTCGAACAATAATGCCACGCTTAAGCAACTCTAAATTAATGCGAGCACCAGCGCCATCATCATCACCCACTCTCACCAGCACAAAGTTTCCAGCTGACGGGAGATAAGTTAAGCCAAGTACATCAAATGCTTGCGTCAGTTGAGCTAAACCAGCACGATTCAATTCAAAGCCTTGCTGCAAGAAAGCAGAATCTTGGAACGCTGCGATCGCCGCAGCTTGTGCAAGACTATTCACATTAAATGGCTGACGAATACGGTTGAGCAAATCAGTCAAAGCAGGCTGCGCTACGCCATAGCCAATACGTAGACCTGCTAAGCCGTAAGCCTTTGAGAAGCTACGCGACAAAATCATATTGGGGAAGCGCTTCACCCATGCAATAGCGTCATAGCGCTGCTCCGGGGCAAGGTACTCGTTATAAGCCTCATCCAATACGACCACCACATGAGCAGGTACAGCCATTAAGAAATCTTCGATCTCTTTAGCACTTAAGTAGCTGCCGGTCGGATTATTTGGATTAGCTACAAACACCAACTTAGCTTTATCACTTGAGGCTTTAACAGCTTGCAGCATGGCGGGCAGGTCATGTCCATACATTGCAGTTGCAGCTACTTCAATCGCCTTAGCCCCAACAGCTTGTGTCGCCAATGGATAAACCGCAAAGGCATGTTTAGAGAAAATCACCTCATCGCCAGCTTGAGCTACTGCGCGAGCAGCTAACTCCAAAATGTCGTTACTGCCATTGCCCAAGGTTATCCAATCTGCTGGAACGCCTAAACGCGCTGACAAAACATTCTTTAATTCAAAACCATTCGAATCTGGATAGCGACCTAAGTCACTCGCAGCCTTGAGCATCGCATCTTGCGCGGACTTTGGCATACCCAATGGATTCTCATTGGATGCGAGCTTCACAATCTTATTTTCATCAAGACCGTACTCACGTGCGACTTCACTGATAGGTCGCCCGCCAACATAGGGTGCGATTGCGTGGATATGCTTTAAACCGATATTGGATTTTGATGTCATGCTGAATGAGGATATGAGCCGAGATTTTTATAAAAAGCAGCTGTCGTTTTTAATTCTTCCAAGGCTTTAGCTACTTTTGCATCTTCAGCATGCCCCGCTACATCAATATAGAAGTGGTACTCCCAAGTTCCCTTGCGAGCAGGACGAGACTCAAAGCGATTCATGGAAACGCCATGCTTGGCCAAAGGCTCCAATAAACGATGCACGGCACCTGGTTGGTTATCTACTGATAGCACTAGAGATGTTTGATCTTTACCGGTAGGCTGACACGCATAAGTCCCAACTACAACAAAACGGGTACGGTTGTGTGGATCATCCTGAATCTGCGCAGCCACAGCCTGCAATCCATAAGCTTCTTGCGCAGGGTCTCCAGCAATTGCTGCCAAGCTGGGGTCCAGAGAGGCCATACGCGCTGCCTCAGCGTTGCTACTGACTGCCTGGCGCTTCAATTGAGGCGCATGCACACTCAACCATTGCTGACATTGCGCTAAAGCTTGGGCGTGAGCGCAAACCGTGGTGACGCCATCTAAGTTACCGCTCTTAGTTAGCAGATGGTGACGAATAGGTAGCACCACTTCACCGCTAATCCGCATCGGTGAATCTAGAAGCAAGTCCAAGGTTCTTGAAATCGCACCCTCACTAGAATTTTCTACAGGCACAACACCAAACTGCGCCGCGCCCTTCTCTACCGCTTTAAATACTTCATCCAAACTATTGCAAGGAAGACCGGCAATCGAGTGGCCAAAATAGGTTTGAGCCGCTTGCTCTGAAAATGTTCCTACTGGTCCGAGATAGGCAATCGTCTGACGAGCCTCTAAGGCACGGCAAGCCGACATCACCTCACGCCAAATTGCCGCAATACCATCAGGTAACAAGGGGCCCTTGCTGAGCTCTTGTAGGCGCGCAACAACTTGACGCTCACGCTCAGGCCTAAACACTGGTGATGAAAATCCACCTTTAATGTGACCAACCTCTTGAGCAGCTTTTGCACGCTGCGATAACAAATATAAAATCTGCGCATCCAATGCATCAATTTTGTCGCGGATTGGCGCTAGGCGCTGTTCTTCTGTACTCTGGTCTTTGGAGCTCATTAGGCACGCCTTTCAAAGTCACGCATAAATTCAACCAAGGCCTTGACGCCCTCTAGTGGCATCGCGTTGTAAATACTAGCGCGCATACCGCCTGCCGCCTTATGGCCGCGCAAGGCAACTAAGCCTGCTGCATTAGATTGCTCGAGGAACTGGGCGTTTAAATTCTCATCCTTCAGGAAGAAGGTGACATTCATTCTGGAGCGATATTCCTTGGTAACGCGATTCTCATACAAACTACTCTGATCTACGAAGTTGTAGAGCAAGTCTGCTTTTTCTTGATTGCGTTTCTCAATCGCTTTTACACCGCCCTGCTTGAGTAACCACTTAAAGCCTAGTCCAGCCATATAAATCGAGAAAGTAGGTGGCGTATTCAACATGGAATCAGTAACTGCCTGTTTAGACCAATCCCAAATCGATGGCGTAATTTTCATACTGTGCCCCATCAAGTCTTTGCGTACGATCACAATAGTTACACCGGATGGGCCAATATTTTTTTGTGCGCCACCAAACCAGACGCCGCACTTTGTGATGTCGATTTCTCTAGAAAGGATATTGCTAGAAATATCAGCAACTAAGAGCTTGCCATCGACATCAGGTGCATCTGGAAACTCTACGCCACCAATGGTTTCGTTCGCACAGTAATGAACGTAAGCAGCATCATCTGATAGTTGCCAAGTAGATCTCGCAGGAATCGTATTGAATTTTTCAGCCGCAGAAGATGCTGCTAAATGAGCAACACCATACTTGTCTGCCTCTTTATACGACTTTTCCGACCAAACGCCAGTTACTAAAAAATCTGCCTTTGGTCCATTCTTGGCTAAAGGCATCAGGTTCATGGGGATGGCAGCATTCTGACCTAATCCACCACCTTGAAGCATCAATATTTCATAGGAATCCGGGATGTCCATGAGGGTGCGTAAGTCTTGCAATACTTCCTCATACAAGGCCATGAACTCTTTGCCTCGATGACTCACTTCCATGACGCTTGCACCCAAGCCCTGCCAATTCAACATCTCTGCAGCAGCCTGCTTCAATACCTCTTCAGGCAAGGTAGCCGGCCCCGCAGCGAAATTGAAAATGCGGCGGTCAAACGTCATGATGAGTTAATTAACCTTAAATGAATGCCAATTAGGCATCACCAGATTCATCAGGAGTGGAATCTGACGCTGGATCGCCGTCTTCACCATCTTCAAGATCACTCTCATCATCAGAATCGCTTTCAGCAATTCGCTGCAAGCCAGACAAACGCGTACCTTCATCAACGTTGATCAAAGTGACGCCTTGTGTTGCGCGCCCCATCTCACGAATCTCTGAAACACGAGTGCGCACCAAAATACCGCCAGTAGTAATCAACATAATTTGATCTTCTGGAGATACCAAAGCAGCGGCAACTACTTTTCCGTTTCGCTCAGTTGTTTGAATCGCAATCATGCCTTTGGTGCCACGACCATGACGAGTGTATTCACCAATCGGAGTGCGCTTACCAAAACCATTTTCTGTTGCAGTTAGTACGCTACTCGGAATTGCGAGTCCATTCGCATCAACGACAGCCACTTCAGCGCCTTCAGCAGCTTCGGCTGGGGCAACCAACATAGCAATTACTTGATGACCTTCACCTAAGTTCATGCCGCGCACACCGCGTGCAGTACGACCCATTGGACGCACATCGTTCTCATCAAAGCGCACTGCTTTACCAGCATCAGAGAACAACATCACATCATGCTGACCATCCGTAATTGCTGCACCAACCAAGAAGTCGTTTTCATTTAAGTCGACAGCAATAATTCCGGCCTTACGTGGATTAGAGAAGTCAGACAAACGCGTCTTCTTCACTGTACCCAAGCTCGTTGCCATAAAGACGTAATGATCATCTTGATATCCCTTAATCGGGAGAATCACAGTGATTTTTTCGCCTTCAATCAAGGGGAACATGTTGACGATTGGCTTGCCGCGTGAGTTACGGCTTCCTTGTGGAACTTCCCACACTTTGAGCCAGTACATACGCCCACGATCAGAGAAGCACAGGATGATGTCATGTGTATTGGCAACGAAGAGTGTCTCAATCCAATCTTCATTTTTAGTGGCTGCAGCTTGTTTGCCACGACCACCTCGTTTTTGCGCACGGTATTCACTGAGAGGCTGACTCTTCATGTAGCCGGTGTTCGAGAGTGTGACCACCATATCTTGCGGAGTGATCAGATCTTCTGTGAACAACTCGGTTGCATTCATCTCGATAAATGAACGACGGCCAGAGTCACCACCAGCAATACCAAACTCAGCTTGCACCTCTTTTAACTCAGACTCAATGACTTGAGTGACACGCTCTGGCTTAGCAAGTAAGTCAAGCAAATCCGAAATCTCTGCCATCACATCTTTGTACTCATTCACAATCTTGTCTTGCTCAAGGCCAGTCAAGCGTTGCAAACGCATCTGCAAAATTTCTTGTGCTTGACTATCAGACAAACGATAGAGCCCAGTTGTTTGCATACCGTATTCAGGCAACAAACCTTCGGGACGGTAAGCATTGCGACCGCCTGGAGTATCCGTCTCGGCGCGCGCTAACATCTCGCGCACCATAGAAGAGTCCCAAGCCTTGCTCATTAATTCTTGCTTAGCAACTACTGGGTTAGCTGCAGCTTTAATGATGGCAATAAATTCATCAATATTTGCCAAGGCAACTGCCAAGCCTTCTAAGACATGGCCACGCTCGCGTGCTTTGCGTAATTCAAAAATCGTACGACGTGTCACTACTTCCCGACGGTGTTGCAAGAAGTACTCCAGCATTTGCTTCAGATTCAACAGGCGTGGCTGGTTATCCACCAGGGCCACCATGTTCATACCGAAGTTGTCTTGCAGTTGAGTGCTCTTGTATAAATTATTAAGAACCACTTCAGGTACTTCACCGCGCTTAAGCTCGATGACTACGCGCATACCTGACTTATCAGACTCATCACGCAGATCAGAAATACCTTCAACTTTTTTCTCATTCACCAACTCAGCAATGCGCTCGAGTAAGTTCTTTTTATTTACCTGGTAAGGCAACTCATCAACAATAATCGCCTGACGAGCGCCCTTATCGAGATCTTCAAAGTGGGTCTTGGCGCGCATCACCACTCGGCCACGTCCAGTGCGATAGCCCTCACGAACCCCTTGAACACCATAAATGATGCCGGCGGTCGGGAAATCTGGCGCCGGAATGATCTCAATGAGCTCGTCAATCGTACATTCTGGGTTGTGCAATACGTGTAAACAGGCAGTCACCACCTCATCCAAGTTATGGGGAGGGATATTAGTCGCCATACCCACAGCAATACCTGAACTGCCGTTAATCAACAAATTAGGCACTTTTGCAGGAAGAATCAGGGGCTCTTTCTCGCTACCGTCGTAATTTGGCCCAAAATCCACGGTTTCCTTGTCCAAATCGGCCAATAACTCATGGGCAATCTTACGAAGGCGGATCTCGGTATAGCGCATTGCAGCAGCGTTATCACCGTCTACGGAGCCAAAGTTACCCTGCCCGTCAACCAGCATATAGCGCAGAGAGAAGTCCTGAGCCATGCGAACAATAGTGTCATACACCGCAGAATCGCCATGTGGATGGTATTTACCGATCACATCGCCAACTATACGGGCAGATTTTTTGTAAGCGCGGTTCCAATCGTTGTTTAATTCATACATCGCGAATAAGACCCGGCGATGAACCGGTTTGAGGCCGTCACGTACGTCTGGCAGGGCTCTGCCGACAATGACGCTCATTGCGTAGTCCAAATAGGACCGCCGCATTTCGTCTTCTAGGGATATTGGTAGTGTTTCTTTAGCGGCTTGTTCCATTTAGAAATAATATCATTTTGATGACTGATAGCCCCTATGCTAATATTCTGTCAGTTTGTACGAAATTGAGATGTGTCGCTTTGCGGTTTCTGCTTCAAAGTAGGGCGAATTACATTTAAGTTTGACTTTAATTAAAAAAGAGATTTTTGAGGACTAAAAATGAACAAAACCCTAAAACTGGTATTTGCTGGCGTAATCACTGTTGCTGCGACTACTACTTCCGCTCAAAACGTTGACAATTGGGTCAACTCAACTGGTTTATCCTGGAAAAACGGCGACGGCACATTGTGCTGGCGTGACGCTAGCTGGACACCTGCCACTGCAGCAAAGGGTTGCGATGGTTTCTTGGCTCCTAAAGCTGCTGCTGCTAAACCAAGCGTTACACAGAGCAAGATCACTTTGCAAGCTGACACACTCTATGACTTCGATAAAGCAACATTGAAGGCAGAAGGTCAAGCAACTTTAGACAAAATCGCTAGAGATTTAAGCAAAATCAAATTAGAAGTAGTTATTGCTGTTGGTAACACTGATAGCGTTGGTACTGATGCTTACAACATGGCCCTAGGTCAGCGTCGTGCGCAGTCAGTTAAAGCTTACTTAGTAAGCAAGGGTGTTGACGGTAGCCGTATTTACACAGAATCAAAAGGCAAGAGCAATCCAGTTGCAAGCAATGCAACTGCTGAAGGCCGCGCTAAGAACCGCCGCACCGACATCGAAGTTGTTGGTACAGCTGCAGTTAAGTAATTCTTCTTACTTGTAAAAAAGCCCGGTTCTGCCGGGCTTTTTTATTTCCGCTATATTCGTAATTCATTTATCTCAACGCGCTTCCCGCGCTTTTACTCCTATGAACGTCGATCAATCTGAAATCGCTAAATTTAGCGCCCTAGCCCATCGCTGGTGGGATCCCCAAAGCGAATTCAAGCCTTTGCATGCCATTAATCCCCTGCGCCTGAATTGGATCAAGTCTTTTGTTGATCTCCAGGGCAAGAAGGTGTTGGATGTTGGTTGTGGCGGCGGAATTCTGGCAGAGTCGATTGCGCAGTCAGGCGCCGATACCTGCGGTATCGACCTATCCGAAAAAGCTCTTAAAGTCGCTGAGTTACATGCACTAGAGGTAGGCGCCACCCTCAAATACCGCTCTATTTCAGCTGAGGCACTAGCTGAGGAAGAGCCGGGTCAGTATGACGTTGTGACCTGCATGGAGATGCTAGAACATGTTCCAGACCCAGCCTCTGTGGTTCAAGCTTGCGCAAATCTCTGCAAGCCAGGCGGCACCCTCTTTTTTAGCACTCTGAACCGCAACCCCAAGTCCTACTTATTTGCCATTATTGGCGCTGAATACATCTTGCGACTACTACCCAAGGGGACCCACGAATATGCCAAATTCATCAAGCCCTCCGAATTAGTTACATTTACCCGTCACGCCAGATTAGAAATGCTCGGCATGAAGGGGATGACATACAACCCCATCACGCAAGTCTACAAATTAGGGGAAGATGTTGATGTGAACTACATGATTGCGGTGCGTAAATGAGTAGCGGGTTAGTAAGCCCTTACAAGGGTATCTTTTTTGATCTTGACGGCACCCTTGCTGACACAGCTCCAGACCTTGTCGCAGCAGCTAACCAGCTCCTCATCGCGCGCAATCTTCCACCCATGCAATATGAGGTTTTACGCCCTCGTGCCTCTGCAGGGGCACGGGGACTAATTAAAGGGGCATTTGGGATTGATACCGATCACCCCGATTTCATTCCACTTCGAGATGAGTTCTTCTCAAACTATGAAAAAGCATTGTTAGTTAACAGCGTCATTTTTGATGGGGTTGATCACTTGCTAGATCAATTGGATGGCGCAAAGCTACCCTGGGGCATTGTTACCAATAAAAGCGAGCGCTTTACCAATCCCTTAACTGAGTTAATGGGCCTGCGCCAAAGAGCAGTATCAACAGTTTGTGGTGACACCACCCCCCATTCAAAACCCCATCCTGAGCCTATCTTGCATGCAGCCAGACTCGCCAACATTGACCCGACCAAATCAATATATGTAGGCGATGACATCAGAGACATCGTGGCAGGCAAAGCGGCTGGCATGAAGACGATCGCAGCAGCCTATGGCTATTGTGGCTGTGAGGAGCCCCCAGAGGCCTGGGGCGCAGATTATCTCGTGCACCACCCAAAAGAATTGCTGGAAATCATCTTCCCACAGTAGGGAGATAAAAAGATAACAAGCAATTTAGGGGCAAGCGCCTTAAAATAGAGCTTCCAATGCATGAACTCCGGGGTCGACATGGTTTCGACGTGGATTACAAAGCATCAAGGGCATACCGAGGACCCGTTATCTCGTAAATCAATGGGAATGTAATAACTGCAAACGACGAACGTTTCGCACTAGCCGCTTAATTGCGGTTGCCCCTGAACTGATTCTCTCTTGGGTCAGCTAGCGCAAGCTAGATCAGGGTCATTTACAAGAGATAAGATCATTTCATGTCACGGGGAATGATTCGAAAACTAAGTGAATCGCCAGCGTGGAACATGTCAGTCTGTGACTAGCTAGCTAAATTAAATGATATGACTAAGTATGTAGAACTTGTTGTAGAGGATTTGCGGACGCGGGTTCGATTCCCGCCGACTCCACCATTTTGAAGTATGTAACAGTCCAACGCCACCCACCAGGGTGGCGTTTTTCTTTATAGATAAAGGCCCGCAAGGCCATCATGGTCTTTCTAAATCCAGCTCTAGCCAAAACCTCTGGGGGTATTATTGGGGGTATTCAAGCAAAATCGAACTGGATAAAAAACATGGTTGGGGGTACGTCTGGAAAGCTTACGGATAAAGGGATTAAAAGTTTTATCGCTCGCAAAGTTATTGGCAGCAAGCTTGCAGATGGACAAGGCCTTTATCTACTTATCACTCGTGCCAAAACTGCTTCATGGCGAATTAAATATCGCATCGAAGGCAAAGAAAAAAGTTACACCATCGGCACCTATCCTCAGAGCAGTTTGGCTCAGGCAAGACTTGAGCTAAAGGAAGTTAAAGCCTCGTTGAATAAGGGCCGCGATCCCGTAGTTGCTAGGCGCATAACGATGGCCCAGGCGGCGGCCCATTCTGAGAGTACTTTCAGGGCTGTGGCTGAGGAATGGTTCGCCATGAAAGAGAAGGAATGGAGTCTGACCCACCATACCAAGTCTAAAAGGGCGTTTGAGCGGGATATTTATAAAGCCTTGGGTGAACTTCCCATTGAAAGCATCACCCCTTCTGTCATCGCTAAGGCTATTGAAACAATCAATAAGCGAGATGTTCTGGAAACCGCCACAAGAATTTTGCAGCATCTCAATGGCGTCTTTCGTTATGCGCAAGCAAAAGGCTTATGTGAAATTAATTCTGCCGCGCCCGTAAAAGAAATTCTTCCTAGAAAGAAAATAAATGGTCGCATGCCCGCATTACTGGATTGGAATTCTTTAGGTGCCCTCTTACGTGCAGCAGAAGCTGCACGTCTTTCGCCATCAGTTAGGGCGGCTCATCGTCTTCTTGCATTTAGTGCAACACGTATTAGCAATGTTGTGCAAGCAGAATGGAAAGAGTTTGATCTTGATGCAGATATTCCGATCTGGGTAATACCTCGCGCCAAGATGAAAGATCACACACGTGTTGGCGATCATCGAATTCCCCTAGGCCCACAAATTACTGCTGAGTTGAAACAATGGGGAAAACTTTTTGGAAGAAAAGGTTATGTATTTCCATCGCCGACAGGCAATCAATTCATTAGTCGTGAGAGTCTAGAGAAAGCTTATCGGGTAACACTCAATATGTCAGGAAAGCATGCCCCGCATGGCTGGCGCAGCGCCTTCTCTACCCTAGCCAGAGACAATGGGTTTGAGCAAGATGTTGTTGAGCTAGCACTCGATCATGCTCATGGAAATGAGGTTATGCGCGCCTATGATCGTGGCGAACGATTTACGCAAAGAGTTGGTTTATACAAATGGTGGGGCGAGAAACTAACTCAAGCTCAGAATGGTGCTGAGGTTATTGAGTTAACTAAAAAAGTTGCTTAAAAGATTAGGCCTCGTCAGGTTGAATGGCCGCCTCTTCCAAGAAATTATTCCACCACTCTAAGGGCATTAAACCATCTAATTCAATCTTAAATGCATCAATAAATGACTGATAAGTCTTATGGACGTATTTACAAGACCTGTACATATAATCTGGATCGATATCTATTTCGACTAATTCAGGTATTAGGTGCGCCCTATGAAGTGGATTCTCACAATGTCTACTGTTATATATCGAGATATGCGACCACATACTGTGAGCGGCCTGCGTAAAAGGTTTATAAGCAAAGTTGTATAAATCCTCGCAGCCAGCTTCTTTAGACATTGTCCGAGCATTCAAATCCCCCCAATGACCCAAGTTAACCTCAACAAGCCAATCGTGTCGTTGCTGGTTAATCCAAGTAGCCTTTGCCTCAATTAATTTCTCAATTAAATCTCGATCCGGTAGATCTGGATTATCTTCAAGTCTTTTTTTATGATGCTCTAAATTAAGTTTTTCTTCACCGAGGCTATGGAGTATAAATTTTCGAGAGCGTGCTGCTAGATCACATAAAGTCCAAGCTAAGGTAATTTGCAGATCAGTTTGAGCCCTAAGAAAAAGTGGTGCGGCATGACCATTCCAAGTATCGGGTGATCTTGCTAATTGCATTGAAAGAGTTACTTGCCTAGATAAAAGTCCTCCCACGACAGAAAAAGAATCAAGCTCTAGAGGGTTAATCGAAACCTTTGACCAAAGATCATTAAAGCTAGACCTTAAATAATCTTCATACGCAATAACAAATTCATGCAACTTCAACTTCTTATTAGACATTAGATACACCCCTCAAAGCCATATGAAGCTATCCAAAATGACTCAACCCATTTATTACCTATTTCCTCTGAAATATGAATAGAGGCACCAGCATTTAATGACGCCCGAACGAAGGATGCGGCCAGCCTACCCTCACTTGACTCCGGATCGGTATAAATCTTATTCAAATCTGGCCTCCCAACATCCATACGCATCACCAATTTCCCCGTTGCCATCATTGAAGCTAATGCTGCAGTTTGGACTTTCATTGCGTGAAATGAATTGCGGTCAAGCAAATTGACAACGTCCTTCATTAATCGATTAATTGCATCTGAGCGACTCACATCCTCTTGCTTAGAAAAAATGAAGGCTAAAGGGTAGTTATCAAATAGATAATTTTGGTAGTCTAAATACCTAGAAATAATCGAGGTATATTTATTGCAGCCAGAATGCTCTTTTATTTTTTGCTTTTGAAGCTCTGTCAGTGCCTGGAAATTACTAAGAAAAGCCAAAGGCTTAATTATGTCCGGATAAATTACCTTATCGCACTCAATAATAAATTCCACCATTAAGTTAACAGCGTCCTTAGCATCTAGCGCGCTGAATAAGCCAGATATCCAAATCAGTTCGGGAATTTTAGAGTCTCTAAATGAGGTTTCAACCAAATTTGGTAGAAGCATCAATGGGGGAATAAGTTTTTTTCCCTCCCTTTTATAACCATCTAATACCTGTTTAGTCATAGAAATAAGATTTCAGGGGTTTGTTTGAATATTTTTTACTATCTTTACAGTCTATACCCTCCTCTCAAAATGTGGCACATCGACAAATCCTTTGAAATTACCACCCCATCGATTCTTAGGGCTTAGGCTTTCCCAGTATTCGCCAACCGTACGGATGAGCTCTTTATCCCAAACTAGCTTTCCATTCCAGAAAAAATTCAGGTCTATAGCGCATCGTCTCAAATGATTGCTATTCATGGTCTTAGATCTACCGCTCTTAAAGTAGATCTCCTGCTGCTCAGGAGACCTCCAAAGCTCACCACCTGTAATGACCCAACCTTCTGCTGTTGCAAACTGAATAAGACGACTTACATCGATCAAGAATGCAGCTTGCTCCGCAACCAAGCCACTCATTCTTACTGTTCCTTGTTCCTTGGGCCATGCATGCGCATCTCAAAGATCTTCTCTACTGATCTTCCGCCAAAGTAAGCCAGCATGACTAACTGCCCCCACTCACCTAGGAGCTTTACATAAGCCTCGTTAATGTCGATGCCCATAGCTGAAAGTAATGCAAACAGTAGATAGGCCGTCAGAATGTAGACCAGCGTTCCCGGTCTAATGTTCTTCGATAGCTTGGAATCGCTACCCATATCGGATTGCCACCGGTGTGTAGCGTTCTCTTGTGAAGCTCGATGCATCTCAGCTAGAAGCTTTGATTCTTCTATTTCTAACTCCTTTTGCTTAAGGGTGTATTGCAACAGAAGCTGTTCTTGCTCGATCTCAAGTTGCTTGAGCTTGATGAGATCTTCCTGACTGGGGTTGTCCGGAATGCGCGCCCCAATCTTGCTCTCAATGAACTCCTTACCTTTAGCTTGAACCGCGCCCGCAAGCAGACCAAGGCCGTTGACGGCCAAGGTTTGCACTAGAGAGGTGATGATTGGAAGCATGTAATAAGTTCTTTTCTTGATGCTTGTATTTAGAAGTCCACCGCCCCACTACCGCCTAGGCTTTTAATTGGTGTTGGCAGTGGGGCGCAGTTACGCGCGCCCACACACCATGGTTACTTCAACACCCGCAGCCGCACCCAAACACCTGCCGCTAGCGGTGATCCTTCCTGCTACTAGCGTTTCTTGGCTCCTTTGGTTTCCACCTCCACTTCTGGAGTCTTTTCTATTTGAGGCTCTTGAGAGGAAGTTTTTTCAGACATCAGACCTTCTACGATCTCCATTAGGCGATCACCATCATCTTCACCAAAGACTTTGGCTACGACTTCATGACCGTACTTGGCACAGAGACGGTCGTACTCCTGCTCTGGAGTAATAGTGGTTTTTGATGGGCGCTCGAATACCGTGACGTTTTCGCGCCCAAAGAGGTTGCGAAGGATGTTGGTCTCATAAGGCGGTACATACACATGGATAGTTGTGAAGGCATCCCTGCGCACTACCGCTTCCACCTCTTTAATTTGGAAGTCGCTGTGAATGAGCTCTTTTGTATTCATTGTGTTATTCACGCTGTTATTCATTCATACCCCCTTATTGAATCGCCAATACCGCATGGGCATTAGCACGTGAGATGGATAAAGCGCACCGTAGGTTCACCATGGCGTACATCGCCAAGGTATCGTGCGGACGGATTGGGGCAACGATGTCGAGGTCATCATCACGCAGCTTCATAAAGCGGGTGTTGAGGAAATAGCAGCGCTTACTCCACTCCACTGTGCGATTGGCCATGGCATCAAGCTCATCAAACTGGGGATCCCAGATGATTTCGACACCTTTAAAGGCAAGGCCTGTGTTTACTCCAGCACCTACGCCAGCATCGATGTACTTGGTCTCACCAGATCCAGCAATATGGGTCACTGTGACTTGCTTGCGATAGGTATCAATGAACTTACCACCAGCGATGATGAAATCAGGGCTACCTCCATGCTTAATACATTGGCGCCATGCAGTTTCCATCTCCCCCACTAAGTTACCTGGCGCGGTTGAAGTGATGTCTTTAACTGCGTAGTTACGCCAGTAACTTGCCTTGGCTCGATCGATACCACCTACGGTACCAGCATCTGGTGCTAGGCTGACTAGGCTATCCAAGCCAACTACCGCATCTGCGCCATGCGAGCCGTCGCGGTGAAGCTCTAGGTCTAACTTATTGAGAAAGCCTTCTCTAAGAACTTCTAATTGTTCGTCAAGCAAGTTAATGAGTTGTACGCGCTCGTTGTATTCCAATTGGAAGCCACGCGCCCCACCCTCACGTACTTTGATGCCATTACTAAAGAGTCGGTCATAGTCGATGTACAGGCCATCAACTGCTCTACGCCAAGGAAAAGAGGCTTGCTCAGTCGTATTGCGTTTATTGAACTTGACCGTCTCCTCTCCAAATGCCCAGGTGAAGTTACTTCCATGTTCCTTGCGAATGTTCTCAACAACGTTTTGCTTGGCACCTAATAGGCTCTTGCGCCCTTGCATCAATTTCTTGAGAAAAGGCCTCTCTACTGCTATTTGATCTACTGGAAGATTGCGCAAGTATTCATCTAAGGAGACCTTAGCTAACTCTTGCAAGTCTGTATTTGAAATTGGCATATGCCACCCCTATCTATGTTTATGAATTAGTTAGATTCATCCTGATTGATAGGGCGTGAAACTATCCATTGCTACGCTGCTAGGCGCGACTCTAGCGATAACGCGTGAGATGAATCAGTAGCTAGAGCTATTAACTCTTGCTACGTGTATTGATTATTGGGGCTGCACAAGCTTGGCTTGAATATTTCTGGGGTTTTTGTTGTTCGCGAGTTGTCTTTATGCCCAATGTGTCATTGCGCCACCTTGGGCATAAAAGAGCATTTCTTTGGTCGTGCCCATCAAGGGTTCGCAAGCCACCCCTTTGGGGTGCCCTTGACGGAATGACGTTGTTATTTAGCCTAAAACCCCTTCTTCTTATAGCTATTTGATACCTATGGGTATCAATTTATTGTATTAATTCATACCTATAGGTTACAATTAGATATATTAATTAATACCTATAGGTATAAATATGAACAAGAAATTCGCCAACTTACAACTCCATCAAATGGATTTGGCCCTGACTAAGTTAAGAAATACTCGCCCCCCAAACCGCCCGGGCAATGGCTGGGTAAAGGCTATTCGTGAATCTTTGGGTATGTCAGCCTCTGCATTGGCTCGCAAGCTCGGTGTTACGCCTGCCAGTATTACCAAGCTCGAAAAGGCTGAGGCTGATGAAAAGATCACCTTAGCAAGCCTGCGTAAATTGGCTAGCGCCTTAGATTGCGAGTTGCAATACACCCTAGTGCCACGCAAATCTTTAGAAGAAATCTTGGAAGAACGCGCTATTACGGTTGCGCGTGAAAGACTGCGCCCCATTTCTCATTCAATGAGTCTTGAGGATCAGTCGGTAGACAAGTCCGCCAGTGAAAAGCAACTGCAACTACTAGCAAAAGAGATTCTGGATGGTCCTAGAAGGAATCTATGGTGATGCATTTTGAGTATGCGCCAGGAGCCACTCCGATTGATCCGGATGAGGCTCTTGGTCTCATCCCCATACATATTAGGACTCAAGCCGAGTTAAATGCTTGGGAAGAGTTAAATATTGTCGAAGGCGCAGATTGGATCGCGCGTCAAAAGATTATTCAAGGTTTGAATGAGGGCTTGGTGCGTGAATTGCATAGTCGTATGTTTAATCAAACTTGGCAGTGGGCTGGCACATTCAGGAAGAGTGCCAAGAGTATCGGCATTGATTGGACTCAGATTGCCGTTGCCCTCAAGAATCTTTTAGATAACACTGCCTATCAAATTGAAAACAAGGCGATGCCCATTGATGAGATTGTTGTGCGCTTTCATCATCAGCTAGTGTTGATCCATGCGTTTCCAAATGGCAATGGTCGTCATGCACGTTTGATAGCAGATGCTCTCATTGTCAGCCTGGGTGGTAAAAGGTTTTCTTGGGGCGGGAACACTTCAATTACCACCCCAGGCACTACACGCCAAAACTACTTATCAGCTCTACGCGCCGCAGATAAGGGCGATATCGCGCCCTTAATGCTATTTGCTAGGCAATAAAACTAAATCCCCATATTGCCTAGATGCTGGGCAATCCGATCCATTGGCTCTTCGGAGCTCGCTACTGGCGCTCCTAGAGTAGCCGTTCTCGCCCGAATAGGTTGAGGTTTATAGCTTATAGGCTTTACCTTAGACCAGTCTTTTGGCTGAAGATCAATCGCGTTATAGATTGCATCTATCGTAGGCCACCATTGCGAAACTTGATTGTTCTGTACGAAGATATTCATATAGAAGGGATCTTGCATGTACTTTAGAAATAGCTGTGACTTATCCAAATAATCCACCTCACCATGACGCGTAGAGAGATAGTTCAAGATCTCTTTCTTGGCTTCATCAATAACGCTCCAGCGATCATTCTTTAAGTAGTTAGCCTCACTCTTTTCGCGCCATTTTTCTCTCTTGTTTCGATCAACCGAGGTCATGATGCTGCCTACCAGCTCACCCTCAATCTCATAGCCATGAAGCTTATCGAGGAGATCTTCAACTCTTGACTTGAGAGAATCATTTTCTTTTGCAAGCTCACGATTGGTATTGATAATCTTCTGGTATCGATTTTCACTGCGATTAGATTGCATAACTTCCTGGGGCTGATCTTCAGAAGCTTGTTCAGTTGAATAAAGAACTCTTTCAATTAATTCTTTACCACTCTCAACCTGAATGGGGGCCTGTAGCTCAGACTCAACTGTAAGGACGGCAGGCGGCGGCAATAGCTCACTGATATCGCGCGCTATCAGTGGCTCTGATTCTGGCTTAGCTTCAAATGAAGAGATCTCAGCTGGTATTTGCACCTCACCTTTGACTGGAGCAAATATCGGCTCCTGCACTTCCTCAAATTCATCTGAGCTATCTGCCTCTTGAGCGGTTGCGTCTTTGCCTAAGTCATCCAATAAGGCGGCAGACTGACTCTTACGCCTAGCTTCATCTTGTTGCTGAGCAGCAGCTCTCTCAGCATTTCTTCTCTCAAGGTCTTGCTGTCTTTCTAATCTGGCCGCTTCTTTATCTGCAACTGCTTTCAGTCTTGCAACTTCATCTTGGGCAGCTTTCTCATCAGCCTTTCTTCGCTTTTCTTCATCTGCAAGCTGCCGAGCTCTTGATTGCTCAGCTATTTCGAGCGCACGCTCTTCTTTTGCCTTTTGACGCCGAGCAACAGATTCAGCTGCGTTCTTTTCTTCCGCTTCTTTTCTTAAGCGCTCTTCCTCTCTTTTTGCTTCACGGTTTTGCACCCTCTGAATGGAGCCCCCATTAGTTAATACTCCAGAGTTAAAGTTTTTCACTTCTTGTGTCATCTACTGTCTCCTCTTTTAAATGTTGATGTTTACTTTGCTTATCAGCGCCCATTTCCCATAGCCGATGCATTGAGATTTCATGTGGAAAATCTACGAATCCATCGGCTTGTTTTGCAACGTTGGGCATAAATAGATTTGAATCGATGCGATCGTCATATCGCAAGAGAGTCTCGCGTAGGAGACTACGGATATGTTCGTAATCCATCCCTCTTGCTTGTAGGTTTTGCATTTGGATAGACAGGCTGGTAACCATTGGTAGAACTTTGAGCCAACCTTCTTTTTCCTCTATGCCATCAGGGGCTCCGGTAGTGCCTGCCCTAATACGCAGGTCAACCATGTCAAAGATTCGCTCTTTGCTGAGCTCTGGCCAATCGTAGGTTTTCTCTTTGCTTATGGTGAGCTTGCCATCGACCATGGTTGTTTTAGTGATTGGCGCGCCCATATAGCGCTCTACCTGCTCTTTGGTCAGTTCTTGTAAGAGGACTTGTGCGCTGTATTGCGCTATCTCTTGCAACCAATCCTCTATCTGGTCTTTGAATTCAAATACGCGCCCTGATAAGGCTCTTTGCAGAATGTTCGCCTCGGTGGCTGTCTTAGGTCTTACTATGGTAGACCTTGCTGCATCTTGTAGACCGGTGACTTGCTCCCAGTCATATCGCACTGCACTGGTGTCATACACGATCGGATCTATCTTTGGGTGACCCCTAGGAATAATGACTTGGTTAAGTGGCTTGCCTTCAGTATCAACAATAGTGATCTCACCAAATCGAGAATCCGAGTGTTTCTTAATTGTCTTTTCATTAATGTCGGCAGATGCCACCCATCCCGGAATGCAGAGATCTCGATGCTGATTGAATCGATCCCTGGCTTCGTTGTGTTCATCCTGTAAACGCTCCGTTAGATCTACTAGGCTAGGCCCCACAAACTGCCCATCGACTACCTGATAAGGCAATAAGAAGAACGGGTACCAGCGCTCACCCGCTCTTGATGGCGAATATGGTTCACGTAACCACTCCGTTGCACCCTCCACCATTGTGTATACACGCTGCGTAGTTCTATCCCAGATTTCTAAAACAGCAATTTGCTGGTCGTCTGTAACTGGTCCTACTTCTAGTTGCATTGAGGCTAAGCGCTTGGCCTTCTTGTGTGAGGGTTCGCTTTGGCCTGCTTGGTAGATCTTAGCGTTGGCGAGATTCTTTTTATATAAAGCCTCAGCCTGAGCGCGCTTCATGGGGATAACTTGGCACATCCAATCAGCGTCGGTGTAATCCCAAAACTCGCAGACAGATGGATCAATCAGAAGGTTTTCTGTAAGGACTCTATCGATCACTAGACCCTCAGCAGACCAGACTTCTGATTGCTCATGTATGCCTAGCAATTGCTCTTCTAGTTCAATCTCTTTTTCTTCATAGTGTTTTTTCTGACTGCCATCTTCTAGATCTTGCTTAAGATCTCTAATCGCCAATCTATTTTCTTGTTGGTCGTTAATACGTCCCTGAATATAGGCATCCTCGTCTATATCTCTTTGGTACATTACCTTTAAGATTCCGAAACTGCAGGTAAGAGCCGCTCTTACTGTGGACTTAGCTCGATTCTTTAGTTGGGCATGCTCCAAGGCCCTATTGGTAACCTTCTCTAGGGTATTGCAAAAGAGTTTGATGTCCGCGCCCGAATGAGCTGGGGCTATTGAGATCTCTGGGTTACGAGCATAGACGTTAGGCAATACAGCAGAGATCGTTCCATGGATGAGATTTGCTCTAAGGCTATAGAACTCCTTGCCAGTAGGATCTGCATTCCAATTGAATCCAGAGACGGTATTGCGGTTGTGCTTTACCCGCTTATGAAAAGTCGCCCAATGATTGCGCGCATGTTTAATGCGGGCATTCCATTTTTGTTGAAGAGCTTTAGATTCTTGGGCCACACCCTATTTATAAATTCAGGGGCAATAGCTTAAGAATTTATTTTGGATTTATTCTGCAACCCTTCGTGCCCTCATGATTCCATACCTTGTTGCATCCCAAGCATGATCTTCGGCATCGGTATCCACATCTTCAGGATTTAATGAGTCCGGCGGCAATTGTGGGATTGTTCTAAGCCAGTGTTTACAAGTACTGAAAACTTTAAGTCTGCCCTCCGCCAATAGGCGAATGATTTCTTGGGCTCCGTTTACTCTGCTTCTGGGTGCGTTATAGGCTTCGGTCCATTTGACCCCTTTATCTCTGAAGATTTGACCTATGGATCGCTCTGCTCCAATCTTTGAAAAGATGGATGGATCAGCTAAGTTCATGCGATATTCATATCCAAGGCGTTGGTCGTGAACTTCTATCTTCTTGATCTTCTCGGCTACTACCGTTGCATCTTCCCTGGTACCGGTGTTTTCTTTATCTCCATATCCATAGAGTTCTCGCCAGAGGTAATAGACTCCATCATTGGATAAGGCAAACCAATAGACGGCATAAGGTCTAGCATAGCCCCAGTCCATTGAGCGCCATACTTTCCATGTTGGTGGTATTGCGAAGGGTTCTACAACGTGTTTAGAGGGCTGCCATACGCCTTCCAAGAAACTTCCCACGTGGATATCCCAATCACCTTCTAACCAGGCTCTGCGCCTGTTTGGATCGCTTAGTGACTCTAGGCTCATCAGGTAGTTGGGGTCGTTTTTTAGGAGATGGGTGTTCTCATAAATCGTCGAGTGAATTCTCACTCTGGGTAATGCGCCCTCTTGCCTGATAATTTGCCCAGCCGGTATTGCCCCAATCTGAAATCTTTCCTTAACCGATGCATGCCCCACTCCAAACGGATTACAAGTAGCTCGTACCATTCTTGGCATTCCAGGATAAGAGGACCTACAGGTGGAATGCATGGCTTCATAGAAAGAAAGATTACGCCAGTTGGTTAGCTCCTCGAACCCTAGCCATGGGTATTCATGCCCGTGGTAGTTCCAGTAGTCATCCTCATTCGCTCCATAGCGAAAGTACAGCATCTCTCCTGTTGGCCATTTCCAGACATAGTCAGATTCATTGAACTTGGCACCCGGGAAGATTTGATAGAACCAGCGCTTACTCTTGGCCACCACGTCAGCCAATTGCGGATAGGTTAGACGGAATAAGGTACCTCGCCAATGATCACCAAAACCTCTACCTACATGCTGGGCATAGCTCATTAGCAAGGTATCAGTCTTGCCCCCTCCCCTAGTTCCCTCCAGCAATACCTCGTAGACAGGACAAGTCAGAAACAAAGTCTGACTACCGGGCAATGGCGCCCAAATAGTTTTCATGACTTACGTTTATTGCACTAATGCTTGGGCTGGGCGGATCTTTCCCAATCCTCAACACTCATAGCACTTGGCACGACTAACACGCCACTTTGTAAGGGCACGCCATCCTTACCAGTATGTTCAATAGCAGATAGTCGTGGATGAACATAAGGTGCAGCATGCCTTCCAACGGTGGCTGCCATATTAAGGAGCTTGATTCTCGCTTCGCTTGCCAACTCTTTATCGCCAAGATCTTGTTCACTAACGTTGCCGGCCTCCTCATAAAGTTGGTGCATTACCTTCATCATGACTTCCAAGGGCGTGATTCCTTGGGTTGCAACAGCTTCGGCTATCTGACGGGTTCGTTTAGTTAAGCTGCCAGTCTTTCGACCCGCCCCAGCCCTTGCGCCTCCCTTTGATTTCTTTTGATTGTTTTCAATCATAGTTTTTTGATCATCGTCAGCAGGTGGGGTTGAAGTGCTACTGAATCACCTATCGGATCCTCAAACTCGACGATGATTCTTTGGAATAAGTCATGTCGGCTTTGGGCACCGCGATGCTTAACGACCGTACCTACACGCCCACTAGGCGTCTTAACAATGGACCCAATAGGAAAGTCTTCCATATCAGGGCGATGAACAACTCCAGCTAAGGTTTGGTTAACCAGCATTCGCCATCTCCTTACGCTTACGTAACTCAATAAGAATTCTTGCCTTGAATGATTCATAGCTTTCTGAACCTTGGGCTCTCATATCAAGCTCTCGCCCTTTAGCATCTATGCCTTCATTGGTTTTCCACCAGGCATCCTCTGAGCTTTCTTGGCCTTGAAACTTTTTTCGCATTCCTTTGAGAATTGCTAGAACTAGCCCCGGGTTGATGGGGGTAGAACTTGAAGCCTTTTTTCTCATTTCTTTTGCCTGGGTTATCGCCTCCCGAATTTCTTCCTCTGCAGCCATGAGCTTTGCAATTTCCCCAATCTTTTCATCCTTAGGGGTGATGCTCACTCCATGAACAGAAAAGACATTGGCAATCTTCTGCCTTGTCTCAAGATCATCGTTCGGACATTTTTCTTTTTCACCCCCATTGTTTTGTTTTCTTGGAGTATGGAGATTGGTGACTGGTGTTTGGTGTATGGTGTTTGGTGAGCATTGCGTTGGCAATGCGTTCGCATTGCGATTGCATGCTGAATTTGACGTACAGTCAGACAGTATTTGCTCTGCGGGAGATGTCTGCCACCTCCATTCAGCGCTCCGCCTAGCCTTGGATTGCCGGTCTTTAAAGCGAGCTATCTCATGGTCACAGCGCTCTTGTCGCCAGCCATCGTCTGTGAGGGTAAAAAACTCATTAAGGACTGAGACAACTGCATTTTTTTCCTCTTTTGATCTGGCATTGATTAATCTCTGGACCGTCTTCATATCGATTGGCAGCGGCTTTTCCGTGGCGTAATACTTCCGAATGAGACGGCTATAGGTTGAGTCCTCAATAAAAGTCAGATGCGCAGTAGCTTCTGAATAATCCCCAATGTGATGCTCGTAGTAGTTCATCTAAAACAGTCTCCGTGTAGTTCTTTTTTCTTGCTAACGATTTTTCGCAAGAGATGAATCTAACAATCGGAAAGCGTATCGTCAAACGTGTTTTTTATGAATTTATTTTGAATTTATTTATTTACTTATTCTCTGTAATCCATCTTTAAGAAATTTGGGTTATTTATTTTTTCCTCTTGAAGTGTTAATTGATCTATGTGTGTCCACTGCTCTACTCATGCCATCAGAAAATACTGACAAGGCTGTAGCCCTTTACTGGATTAGCTTGTAGCATTTATGTGAATAAATATTTTTTTGTAGTCAAAAATTAATATGCGTCTTCAAAGTGGGTATTGACATTTGATTGACCACCAAAATTTCATTGACTACATTGCATCTCAGTAGCACACATATTGATATATAACAAAACTAGATGGAGAACAATTTGATGGTAGCAATTCGGCTTTACAGTTTGTACCGTTCATACGGTTACACGAAGATGAGTTCAGCAAAAATGGCTTTGCAGGTTTATCGGAAAAATATGAAGCGCGCCCGTCAAGGAGGTCGTCATGAGTAATTCAAACTCAGAAGTCACCTTAATGCGAATTCCACAGATTTTGGAGGTAATGCCAATTTCTAAATCTAAGTTTTGGCTAATGGTTCAGAAAGGCGAGTTTCCTAAGCCGATCAAAATTGGAAGGTCCTCTTTTTGGACTATTGACCAAGTACAGGGTTTTATTAAGGGCAGAGTCAATCAACAGGATATCTAGAAAGCATGATTGGCCCATTGGGCCAATCATGCCCGAAATGAATCTGATATTAGATGGTAAATTTATTCAAGATCTCTTCAGCATCAGCCTTGGAGACTAAGGCGCACTGCACACGAGTTGATGTGCTTCCAAGCTTAAGATATGAGTCACCCTTACCATTAAGCATTTCAGCACCAGACTCATCCATAATTACTCGACTTTCAGTTGCGCTCTTTACTCTTAGAGCTAGCTGCGCAGGTAAATTCGAACGCAAAACTGTGCTGATAACTTCTACACTTGGCTTTTGAGTAGCGATAACTACATGAATGCCAGCTGCCCTTGCCTTTTGTGCCAGACGCTTAAGTTCAGACTCAATTTCTTTTTTCATAGCAGGCTCGGATGTTAAATCTGCATACTCATCAAGAACTACAACCCACCAAGGCATCCTTTTTTCGGCAGCAACTTTACTATTAAACTCAGAAATTGTTCTAGTTTTTTCTTCACGCATCTTTTCATATCTTGCTTGCATTTCAATGACCGCATGCTTCAAAAGTTCAAGTGCCTCAGCATCGCCCCAGCCTATCTCTCCCAGTAAATGAGGGGTTCTAGCAAAGTCCTGAAGCTCGGTGCCCTTAGGATCGACAAGAAGCAAACGAAGTTCATCGGCAGAATAAGCCCTTACTAACCCATATAAAAGTACGTTTAATGCTTCCGACTTACCGCTACCAGTAGTCCCACCAACTAAAATATGCGGTGACAAAGTATCGGAGAAGTTGATGGAAATAACATCACCGTACCTATCCTCACCCAATGGGGCCTCTAAAGTAGAACCAGGGCGACTCCATCGACCCCACATTTGACTTGCATCCACGAAATATCTTTGCGAAGGCAATTTTGGAACGTCAATATTTACGTAACCTCTATCTATTGAGAACATTATTTCTTGGTCCTGCTCTAAACGTAGCTTTAACTTTAGAACCTGACTTTTATCCATCAATTTCTTTGGATCTGTAGCCCCTTTAGGCATGACTTTGAAAAGAATCGAGGCTGGCCCCTCAACAAATGGTATGTCTTCGACAGGCGCAGGCATTACATCTATGCCTTGCTCTGAATAACAGTCGAGAATTACTTGATACATGTCCCTCAACTGTTCTGATGAGAGCCTTTTCTTAGCGGCACTAGGAGCAATAGGGTTGGCTGACTTCGCAGATGGTGTATCCGGAGTGTTCAATACAATAGCCCCCTCATTTTCAAGCTTAACCTTCGGCTGATTAACCTCCTCTTGTTTACCCTCCACAGGCGACAATGGAGTTACTGTTGAAGCTATATCAGGAGTTGCTGATATTCGATTCAAAATCAGAGGAATTATGTTTGAACTACATGACTTGACTACTTCAACATCGCCCTGTGTCTCTCGGGACACTTCCTTGCCAATGTCATCCCACATACATATTGAGTAGAGGCCCTTAATCGAGCGTAGTGTAAACAAACCCTTTCTAAATTTATCTCTAATATTTGGTGGAAAGACTTGGAAATCCCCGTCTAAGTCAAATCCAGAGATCTGAATCATGCTCTGATCGGCTGTTTCAACTGCGGAAATAATCTGCTCCCTCCACAGCGAGGAATCAATACGGTCTGAATTTACAAGGATATCTTGCAAAAATTTTATTGTTTCGGATGCTTGCAAGACGCCATGAATATCATACGCTTGCCGTAATTTCCCCTCTATCACCTCAATATCAAGGATCAGATCATCCCCCTCAAGCTCGAAGAGGAAGTTAGCGATATCAGCCCGTACCTCAGTTGGACCACCAAACCAATTCTGGTGCTCATCAAGAGAGATGGATGCAAATATGTTCTTATTCAAAGAATTCTTGCGCACCTGTTCAAGCTTGGATAGAGATCTTGCAACCATCAAACCTATTACTTCCTCTGTAACCCTAGATACGCCCATAGCTTTGAGCGCCAATTTCGGGGCAAAGCGCCTTGTTTCGCTATAAATCATTTTCGAAACTTCTTCTAAGGTTGTGCCGTGCTTAATCAAAGTTGACTTATCAGAGATTAGACGATTCAGCTTTCTGTTTAAACGAGAAACAATTAATTCTTTTCCAGAACTCGCGGAAACAATTAAAGTAAAGTTATTTGAACTTCCTACACCCTCTTCCACACTCAGAATATCTGGGGATATCTCCAGTGCCTCTATTTGTTGTCTAGAAATATGACGCTCAAGGGTGATAACCCAATGGCAGACTGCGTGGAGTTCCGTAAATAGCTTCGCGGATTCTTCGAAATTGACTCTCAACTCGAGAAAATCAGTATTTTCCGGCTGCGCTGGTGCAATTGGCCTTAATCTCTGGGAGCGTACAACATGAGTAGACCAGGTTTCAAGCATTACATCAGGCTCATCTGGTCTCATCAGTATGGAGATTGCACCACCTGATACGCCACCTTTTAAATGGGTGGGGCGGTCCATAAGTGGTCTAAAGGCACCACCGAAAGAAACGGGCGATTCAGTATTATTCTGAACGGTAACCTTCTCATTAAGGAGATGAGTAACTATAGCCAAATCAAATTTGACATCAGCCAAACTTTCCTTAAGTGAAAAATTCTCTGTGTAATCAATAAAGCTTAATTCACATGAAGGGAAAAGGCTAGCGCCCGAGGTCATTCTATCCTCGTTGTGAAGGACATCGAAGAATTTAGAAATTTCAGGCCATGTAGATCTCTTTGAGATTACAGTTAGATCAACCCTAGCATCCCTCCAATCAAGTGTTCGGAATGTACTGATAAGCTCTGCTGGAAACTTGTTTGCATATGGTGCAACCAAAAGAATTGATAAGCCGTCTTTTTTATAGGGATGAGCTTCCAAATACGAAGTAATTTGCCTCGCGATTCTTTTTGTAGAGTGTGCATCTAGTGTTACGCCAGCTATTTCATTGTTTCTGGGGGTAAATTCCTCATACCATGCCTGCTCTCCTGAAGAAAACAAGATCTCCCCAACCTTATTTGAGCTAATTGCGGGAGCCTGGTTAGGACTAAGGTTTCTTAGCCAATCTAGATAAAAACTTGGATTTCTTTTGGAAAGCTCTTTTTCTCCAGATAAAACCGCCCCAACCAATCTTTCACACTCGCTTAAATATTTTGAAATCCAACGAAGACGAATTGGGTGAGTGGGTAACATCAATTTATTTCTACCCCCAAAATTAATGAAATCCATGTCCATTAGCTGAGTTACAGCTGGCAGCCTCGCCCCATCTGGCACAAGCGCCGTCCTGGACTCCTCAAAAATTGGCATCCACTCATCAAGATATTCATCGATCAACTCGGAATGAAATCCTCGAACTCTTAGTTTAGAAAAAAAGTTTTTTCTTATTGGGAGGAATTTATTGGTAAAGGTATGCTCTCGATAGATTGAATCAGAAACAATCAATGAGATTGGTAGTATCCGCTTAGAAAAATCAGACATCACAGAATTTAAAGGCTTGTCCTCGGGCAAATTCAAGCCCGATGGGATTTCAGCATAGCTACTTTCTGGGGCACATACAAGCAACCACAAAAAAGATAAGTACTCAAGGTTATCAACTGAAGGAAACCATTCTTTCTTACCAATGCTATTTGCTACGTTTCCAGATGAATCGAGAAGATCAAATACCAAAGGTATAGGCTCCCACACTAGCTCGGGTGCATCATCCTCATCATCAGCCGTTTCCAATTCTGTAAATTTTGGAACGTCAATTGCGCCAATCAATTCAGGGTCAATTTTTAACCCAACACTAAACGCATCGGGGATACATTTAGCTTCAGCCGCTCTTAATGTTTCACCGAAAATAAAAGCAAAAAGCTTTATTGCAAGGTTTTCTTTATTGGCTTTATTTGCAAGCCTTAGTTGAAGAGTATACGCCTCTCCCTCTATCGACCCCTCCCTAAGAAGATCAATAACTTCGACAAATTCTAAAATGGGATTAAAAAATTGTTGGGCTCGTGGATTTGCAAGTTGCTCGATAAGTTTTTTAGTTGGTCGATTAAGTAAATAAAGTAAGGGCTCCTGGCCCTCGCTTGGCTCAAGCTCCAAAAAGCGACGTGCCTCATCCTCAAGCCTCTTGTTTAAGCCATCTATTACATTCGCATTTAATAGCTCTTGCACCCTCGAGCTATCAACAGCAGATATTTCCGTTAATACTCTATCTCCTAGCGGCAACCCACTCATGTCAAGGGAAAATAATTGCTCAAATACATAAAATGGAATTTGCGTACGAGAATTAGGAGTTTGAGTTGAAATGAATTCAGAACATAAATCACGATATGCTAGGTTTTCAGAGTGGCTAAATAAATTTCCTGCATCATCTTTAAATTCAAATGTTTCTACCTTCACCAACAATAGTTCTGCATCAATATCTCCAGACCCAGAATCCAAGTCTGCATAGTTGCGGTTCTGTATCAATCTTTTCTTTGTTTTCTTTTCATCCTGAAATAAATAAAAATCTGGGAAGCAATCTAACGCAACCAGATCAGCACCAACAAGCTCATTTATTTGCTGCTCCGATAAGGCGCCACCTGACTTAAGATAACTTTCAAGAGCCTTAAGGATGAATTTGGTAAAACGACGTACCGAAATATCATCCAGATAACCCAGGATCTGGAGAATTCTTGTTTTTAGTAATTGAGGGGCTTGTCCTTCGCGACCCAAAACCATCCAACAGTTATTGACCAACGCTTCAGACACAACAAAATCATCGAAATCCGCGTGAAAATCAAAACTTCCATCAAGAAAATTACTATCCTGAAGTGTAAAAATGTTTTGGAGGCCTTGCTCGTCACTCTGAACGCGAGTTTCAATATATACAAGCCCAGTAGGATTATTGTTCCGGTAATAGGTAATTGATTTTTTTGGCTCTGCAAGATATTGAGAGTTAATTTGACCCCTTACATTCTCAGCAATTACCAGAGAGACCTTTTCCAGGCCATTTGGCCGCAGCTCCTTATCCCAAATTTCAATAAATTCAAGAACCTCAACTTCTGTAAAGTTCTTGATTCTGAAGCACTTATGCTCGCCTAAATTTTCCTGAGATAGCTGCTTAATTACAATTTGGTATGCAGTTAAAGCTATTGCCTTACTAATCATTTTTCTGACCCCAAGCCGACCATTTTGGTGGCATCTGAATAAACCCTCAACATTCCAACCGCCTTCACTTGATCAGCCAATTTTCGTTCGTTCTCTTCAAAAATAGATGCATCAAGAACGTTTAAAAGACCTGCTTCACTAGCTGATCTTCTGCCGATAACAAATGAACATTTTTTGTACAGCCAGTCATATACAAAATCTTCAAATGGCATTTCTGAATTTGAATGAACAGCCACCAAAGCAAGAGTCTCGATACAATTCAACCCAAAAGTAAAGTGTCTTCTACCTGTTAGGGCATTGATCAACTTCATATTTGCAGCTGTAGAGGCAAAAAAACCTTTGATTTTCTGTGACTGAGCAGACGTGATATCACGCCCAGCTCTGAAATAGGTTATTCCATCTGCTATCTGCTTTAAATAATCCTTGAGTGATTTCTGGGATGCTCTACGTAATTGTTGATTGGTTCCAGCACAGTCAATAATGAAATATGAATTATTTTCTACAGCAATACGTGTTCTTTTATTCCCTACAATGATGAGCCAAATGCCGGTCCAATTAACAATAGCTTTAATTTTAGAAACAGCTGGAATAGACTTATGGCTCAATATATTGAATACGCCATCTCTAAATAAATCCTCAAGCTCGTCGTTGAAAACATTTCGAGATTTGCTTTCTACCTCATCGCTCACAGGCGCCTTATCGAATGAGCCGTGCTTTCTCAAAGTTCTCGACAAATTCTCTAAAGGGGAGTCTTCCTTATTATCAAAAAGCTCTGAGATACCATTACGAATTGAATTTAGGCGCTCCTGATTTGGATCAAAACGCAACACATTGAATATGTATGCTCCTGCACCTCTGTAGTATTGTCGTTCTAGTATTACATTACTGGTGTTTTCACCTCGAAACCTAGCATCCCAGTGAACCAGTGATTTGGTATAAGGGAAAAAATGTGCGCCCTTCCAGGTTGGCTTCTTAGTACCAGCCTTTTGTTCTAGCTCGAGGCATGATAGAAGCTTTCTGATGGATTCTTCGCTATGTTTATCTGCAAGGACATTTGTCTTGGATTCTTGCGGCAAAGACTCATCATGCACCAATCGCCTTGCGAAGTCGTGGGCATATCTTTTTAATTTAATATCTGGGGATGATGGAAGAATGCCCTCTTCTACGCCAAGCAAAAAACTAAACAGCTCTAGACCTGGGTATGCTCCAGCGCTATCTGCGTATAAAACACCGCCAAACATCTCAATTGATAAATCTGGGGCCTTAATTGCGGTCATTATTTACCCCCATTGACTTGAATAATGTCTTCATCAAGTGAGACTGAGAAGATTTGGCCTGCTATAAATAAATTAATTTGACCATCCTCAGATCTGCCCTTTTCTGCAATTCTTGCTAGGAAGTTTCTTATCCTCTGTAAATCGTGCGAATAGAACTCTTCAGCAACATATCCCGTTCCAGCCTTGAGTACACATTCAAAAGCCATCAAATCCAACACCAAATCATCATATGATCCACTGCCACCCTCAAAGCGCACAATAATATGTCGATCAATCCAGTTCACCGAAGAAACAAGCGAATGATCCACTTGGTCAGACCCAAGACTCCATCCATCACGCATTGGAATCATCTGAATTTGATTTGATGGTATTTGTCTTGAAATAATTGCTGCATCAGAAGTTGCCCTACCAAAAGCAGGATCCACGAGATATAGAAAGTTAGCACGTAACGCCAGTCTTACGCCCTGGATCATATGAAGGCCTGCCAAAAGTTGACCTTTATATTGGATAGTTTTTTGACTGGTTAAATTTCCATTCAAAATTTCGCTAAAAACATCCCCAAACTTAAAGCCTAGCCTCTCCAGCAATGTTCCATGTGAGGCATCATCATCAAAAAACGCTCTTCTTCGCAAGGCTGTAATAACCTTTCCGATTTGCTCAGCCTCCTGGTTTCTTTCTTTTTTATTTGTTGGGTTTGTATTAATTTCATCAATTCCATTTGCGGCATCAATGTTTTTATAACGTCCGTCAAGAAGCAGTCTGAAATTTAAATCGAGTTCATTGTGTTCAAAAACATTTGCCTCGTTAAGCAATCTATCATCAACTTCTCGAATTGCTCTTCTGCCTGGATCTAGCTTTAAAAGATTGCCTAAGACGGGTATACCTTTTACAAGTCTATCAAGCGGTATAGTGCTTGGCCTCGAAAAAATTAAATTATAGAAAGCGTACTCATGCTGCCAGCCATCAGTTTTATTTGTTCTACATTTTTCGTGAACATTCTCGCAAACCAAGCCACCAGTTAACAAATATGCTACCGACATCAATGCTTCACGTACCGTAACAACTCCGCCCAATCTCTCCACTGTTGCAAATAGCTCTTCCAATCTGTTTAATCGAGAACTACCTAACCCGCTTGCAGACTCGCTTAGTAAATTTCTATTTTTATAGATAGGGCATCTTGCCTGATTGGAGCAACTACCGCATGATTTATTCCACTTACCCCCATCCTCAGCCCATTTTTTAATTGCACTGCCTAAGATGCTTCGATCCTCAGAATCGGATCCTGCTATTGATTGGAAATTTAAATTAATAATATGTAATTGCCCATCTAGCGTACACAAACCTGTATCGAAAGACCCTGCAAATACTTTCTCTATTTTTTCTGAGATACCACCTTTTTCTCCGCGCGATATTACCGCGCGCAAACGTCCTTCATTTGCACAAATTACAGTAATAGAATCGTCATCTAGGGCAATTTCGCTTATAAATTTTTTTGCCTCGGATATTTCAAGCTCAGAAAAATCTTTATGTATTTTTAGAGGGGGTTTATTTTTTTCTTTTTCTTCGCCAGTAATTTTTACCGTTCCATCGCATGAATTACGCAACAATTCGCGAGCTTTTGCGGGTGAATATTCAAAATATTTCTCCAATAAACGCCTGCATAAATGAGTTTTTCCGTGCCCAGCATCCCCCGTCAAAACTATTAACTTTGCACCCGATTCAACCGCTTTCAACAGATAATCTAGAGCCTTAGTTTCGATGTCCAGTGCATCTGCATCCTTTTGATACTCCTCATATATCTGATCGTGTGCAGGGGTGAATGGCAAATGCCGATTCATTCTGGTTACATGAGAATTTATTTTTTGTTCAAGCACGGAATATCGACCTTATAAATTTTTTAGATTTTCATCTTTTTAGGGCTATGAATATGATTTATATACCTAAATTAAGAAATTCAATATTAATTTTACTATTCATAAGGATCGCCTAATGAGCTATTAAACATGGGATTTCCAGAGTTTCATACAAAAATGTCAAATACACTTTGAGTTCTGTAGAATTTGTTAACAAACCTAGAGGATTCAGAGGAAATTAAATGAACGGTGGCGAAATTGCTGAAAAAAAATTTATCGCTACCTTGGGCTGCCTTATAGGCCAAAGGCTTCAACTATTGCCAGCACAAAGCCCTCCGATCACAATTAAAACGCTTGAAACCCCCTTTAAGCAATCACTACGGCCAGTTGGAGTATTCCCAGCCTCAACTACGCCACAGGTGATTGAGCAGCTTACTGAAAGTGGACTAGTCACCTTTTGTAAGAACCATTCTATTGGTAAGGCTGGACCTTATTCAAAAGCAGATGTTTTTATTAATGGGGTTGGCTATTCGCTGAAATATACAAACTCTAGTCCACCAGCCTTAATCAACCACACTAGACGTACTGGCTGGGAATTTGCAGCACAGCACACTGGGGCAAGCATAGCCCAGCTGGATATCCTAATATCGGACTACTGGAGGTTACGTCTATCGGGCGTTATCTCTGAAGATACGGCCAATTCAGACCAAAATTCACCGTTTTCAAAGCATTTCAATACTCTACTTCCATTTTTAGAGTACTTCGCATTTGACGGGACAGCCACAAAACTCTCATACCATCCTGCCAATGAAGTGATTGAATTTTCAGACCCTTGCGACATCACAACATGGAGACTGCTTAATAAGACGCAGCTAATTGCCAGCCTATGGCCACGGTTAGTTTTCTCGATCAGAAGCAAGAAAGGCATGCCCAGCGCAAGAATGTTTTCCTCTATGACAGTACAAGAAAAAGCATCCGTTATGCAATGGTCGCGCCAATTAAATGGGGAGCTAAAAGGGGCCTTGCACGTACGAATCAGACATTAAATGTAATTACTTTTTGATTCTAGGTTTTTTTCCTGTGGCTAAATAGGCAACCATTTGCTCTGCCACCGCCTCAATCGCGTCTACAGCCACGCTATTCCCCAGCTGTTTCATTGCCTGACCCTTTGCAACTGGAAATTTAAAGGACTTAGGGAAGCCCATCATCCTCTTCCCCTCATCTGGACCAAGTCGTCGAACCTCTCCATCAACCAAATATGCATCCCAATTACGCCGATCGTTGATACCGGAGCCCTTTCCACCCACCCTAAGGGTGAATCCAACCTCCCTTGAACAATCGCCGCCCCACACGTCTGACATATTGAACTTTAGTTTCTTCTTTTCAGGAAACTCAAACTGCTCTGGGTAAGCATAGTCATTACTAAATCCTATAATGAAAATTCTTGGTCTATGCTGGGGTAATCCGTAATCGGATGCCTTAACGATCTTGTAGTAAATCGTGTAATCCAACTCATTTTTTAAAATCTGCTTGATTGTGTCAAAAGTACGGCCATCATCATGATTCTCTAGATGGCGTACATTTTCTAAAAAGAATGCTTTTGGTTTTTTTTCTTCCAAAATATCGCGAATCCAGAAAAACATGTTGCCCCGATCTTCCCGCTCTTCGTTAAATCCTTTTTTATGCCCAGCCTGAGAAAAAGGCTGACAAGGAAATCCTGCGCACAAAATGTCGTGATCTTTAATTTGCTTTTGGATATTCGTTAAATTCGTTATGTCATTGTTGAATAATGGGCTCTCAAGCAAATCCTTTTCAAATAAATTAGGGGAAATTTTCCTAAAATTCTCGTAGTATGTTTGGCGTGCGAACGGATCTTTTTCAGATGCAAATACGCACTCAGCGCCTTGTCTATGAAAGGCTAAATGAAAGCCGCCGATCCCTGCGAATAGATCTATAAATCTTAATTTAGGCTTTGGTTTACTAGTTTTAGCGCTAGGCATTGTTTGCAATTCAAAATATTAGTCGAGTCATTTTATATCGGAGGGGTTAACCTTGCCTACCAAATCCCCCATAATCATGCCACCTTCTCGATAGATTGCAATACATCGATTCAAACGGACAGACTTTGCCAACTCTTCATCATCCTCACATAGGTGAACCTCTTTTTGACAATCGTCACAGAAACTTATCTTTTCATCGTCCGTAGGCGTTAACCCAGTCCACTGTGCCGTACATTTAAATGCAAATACGCAATTACGTATTGTTAACCCATCATTCATTTTTCATTCCTTTTTGCAAAATTACATTACAAATAAGCGGACGGCTGGGGCAATCTGCCGCTTTCAATCTGCTGATACTCAAAGTATTCATATCCAATCTCACCCTCAAAATTATTGCCAATAATGTTGATGCAACTTTCCGTCAGTGAGACTGAATTACCAGTTTGCTTATCTACGCCACGATCACCATGAATAATGATTTTTGGCAGTACAAAGCCCTTGTGACTATAGGTTCCTGACGTTATCTTTGGTAGCTTAAGCATCTGGTTAATCCCAATAAAAAGGAGTAATTCAAAAAAAGTGTTGTCTTTATCATCGGACTTAATTGATAGGTAACTTATCCAAGATTTGAATTTCCTTATTACAGCAGTCTCTATGGATACATCCCAGTTATATGCATAATTCTCGACCGAGATTTCCTCATCATGGGCAATGGGACCTCCAAAAAGTAATTCAATCTTTGCCATGATTAATAAAACCCCCTACTCATAAAAAACCTGTGCTCGCATATCTTTTATAAAAATCTGATAAAAGTCTTTCCACTTCTGAAGCTCTTCAGGCTGACATACGGCACCAGGTCGCTGGACTTTCAAGACTCTTGTTACAGAGACAACGTTTTTAGATTCTTCATAGGTTGATTCATACTCTATGCCGCCTTTCTTATAACTCGTATTTGGCGGGATTCGCGTTACCTTGGCATTGCTTGGGAAGCCAATCTTGTAGCTTTCCCCTATCCACTTAGTGGCACATGTATATGGCACAGTGAATTTCTCTGGAGGCCTGTCATTTGCAATGAGCGCTAGCTCACCGGGTGCGAGGCCTACAGGTATGGCTATAGCTCCTGGGCCAGGCACATTGGCAATAGCATCTAATGTGAACTCAGTATTTGTCGTAAACGGCTCATTTAAGTCATATACGTAACTGGTCGTGATCTTTCCTTCACCAGTCTGCCTAAATTTAGCCAGATCACTTCTGACGAGCTTTTCTGAAAGCGTAGTTTCCGCGCCCTCATATCTATAACGTGCATTAATTTCAGCACTGCCAAAGTACATGGTGTGCGTTTTTCCTTTAATCCGGCCATCCTTCTCTATTTGCATAGTGATACCGGTAAGGATTTTGCTATCTTCTTTTTTTGGCTTCGGCGTATGCCCCACCTTAGCTAACTTAGTTAATAAGGTCGGCTTATCTATCTCGCTTGATGGCAAGGTACCAAATGGCGCCATCTCTGCCGTAGAGTCCAAATAGAGGTCCCAAGCTGGAATATAGGTAATGACATGGTTAAAGGGCCCAATTACTGGATATTTAGGAAGCGTATAGGCTACGCCTGAGTTAATTAAGGCGCTACTTGCATTAATACCTTTAGCTGCCAGCAAGGCTATGAGCAACGCGTTGTGATCCTTGCAGTCGCCATAACGATTCTTCAGAATGCTTGTGGCGTCATGGGGCACGATACCTCCATCCCCAAGGTAGATGGCTACATATCGGATATTTCGAGATACCCAGTTATAAAGCGCTCGAGCCCGCTCCTTCTTTAGGTTCAGCGTCTTATCTGCAGCCACCTTCTTATCCACGTCTTTAGTAATTTCATCAGCCATCTTCTGAATATCAGGAGTTACCAATGACTTATCCGTAATGCGAGCCTCATAGGCTTTAGCAAAGTCTTCTTGGCTAGCAAAGGTTGAGATATAGATATGAGGGGAAAAATCACTGCTAGCTACCTGAAGCTGCTCTTTCTTTTTCATCTTCAGATTTTGATAGGTATAACTCACATGGCGCACACCGTCTATTACCTCATCCCTGGTTTGCTTAACGTCTTTGATATCGCTATAGAGCTTTAGATCTTCGGGATAATTTAAGTTGTACTCATAAGACAATACCTCTGCATTCGGAGAAAACGTCAGGCGCGTATAAAAGTATCCTGGCAATAGAGGCTTAAAGGTTGTGAGCTTGGTTTTGTAATAAGTCTTTGAACCAGGGGTTACCTTTGGAAAGATGATGATCTTGTGCTTCTGGTCTGAGAACATTGCCGCCCCAGCGCTGTTGTCATCCTCCACAGTTCTAATAGCATTGGGTGCTACAGATATCTTCTCGCCCTTAGGGGTAATGGTGTAAGCCTCTAAGACCTCTAGCTTAGATAGCGTTGAGTTGTATGGCAGATCCGCCTGGGACTCTGCATCAACCACCAATTGGGATTTAACTAGCGTAGTTAGTTCGTCAATTTCAACTACAGTGCCATCAGCTTGAATAGTTTCAGTGATTACTGCTCGCTCTACTGCTGAGAGAGATTCCAACTCTCCTCTACCTGCACTAGTGATACCAACATTGGCTAGCAATAAAAATCCTAGAAGAACCGCTCCAAGACTACTGATGGATTGAAGTGCAAATTTCATAGGATCTTTAACGTCTCACATACGACTGTATGTAAGCCTTTCGTTTGTTTACTTCGCCTGTAAAAATAATTCCTGCGCTGTCGTGAACCATGGCTAACGGCTCTTGTAATAGAGTCTTATCTGGAAGATAAGGATTACCATTTCGATCCCTGAGCCTAAATTTAGGCAATCCTAGGATCCTAGAGGTATCCACATAGACAGCAACCGCTAATGGGGTAGAGAGGGGTACACCTGATTTTCCAGCTGGTGATACCTGGAGCGGCATGAGGGCAATGAATATAAGGGAGCTAATCAAGGGGATCTTTTTTAGTTATTTAGTTTTTTTATTGTGTTGATCCACTAGCTCATTAGGTGAGCTCCATGGTTTTTATTCTGAAATTGTTGTGTTTTCAGATAACTTTTTGGGAGTCACCCATGAAATACCTCATCACCCTATTTTTAATTGCTCAAGCAGTTCTATTGGTGCGGGGCGTATCTGCCCAAGCCATTTATGGCCCAACCGGTAACTATGTTGGATATAGCCAAACATCCCCCAGTGGCGTGACTAATGTCTATAACGCTACCGGCCAGAATGTTCAGTCATTTCAGACTGATAACGGGCAGACTAATTTTTATAACCCTCAAGGCGCGTATCAAGGAGCCTCTACAACTCCTGTATTTGCAAGTCCTAATACAACGATCAATACTCCACGCCAAGCACCTCAGGCGCCTTCAGTGAAAGGTTGGTAAGAAATGAAACGATTACTTATTGCCGCCTTGTTGACGAGCTTCACGATCCCTAGTTTTGCAAGGACTGATGGTGGGGGCAAAAAGAGTTCTCAAAAATATAACAACCCAAGTGGTCATGAAAATTGCTATTACTGCTGGAAGGACTTAAGTACCACCTATACGCCCTCCCGTCATAAATACGCTAAAAAATCTTAAGGAGACCCAAATGAAACGATTACTTTTTATTGGCACCCTTCTTATCTCTAGCCTCAGCTATGCTCAAGTAACAAGCTGGGAAAACTCCCCCTTCAATTACAACAATAGTCAGTACAACTACAACAACAGTTCGTATAACTACAATAACTCCCCATATAACTACAACAACAGTCAGTACAACTACAACGCCAATAATGGGGTGTATGACAACAGCGGCAATCGTATTGGCTATGAGACCCAATCACCAACTGGCGTGACTAATGTCTTTGATAACAACGGAAATCGGATTGGGTACTCCCCTAGCAAAAGACAATGATCGCCGAAATGATCATCGATACCGAGGAGTTTCTGGCGGTATTGAAAAGATTAAAGCCTAGAAAAACGACAAAGGCCTCCTTAGCTGAAGAGCTTTATATTGCGCTCTTTAATGGTGAGGCCATCTTCTGCGTAAGAGGAGTCCAAACTAAATGCTTGGTTGAGAAATCAATCAACTGGAGGGGCTATATTGAAGTTAATTCTGGGGTTGTGCTGTCATTCTTAGCTGCAAGACCTGCCGGGTCGAATATCAAGCTGAGCGTTCGTGGCGATGTATTTCAGATAGAGAACATTAAGGTGCCCTGTAAGACCATGCAATCCCCAGAGTGGATTACTGCAATGAGCTTTGAGGCTCACCTACATGACGATCCTAAAGCTAAACCTCACACCATCAATTTGTATTGCCCAAAATGCGGCAAGAAGCGCGGGGAATTCTTTAAACAAAAGATTGTGAAGCAAAGGGAACTGGGTGATCCACCTCCCCCAAAGTATCCAAGCTCAAGAAAATGTGCAGCTTGTAGACACGAATGGCTAGAATTTAACGACCCATTATGAATAAATTACTCTTCTTGGATTTTGATGGAGCACTCCACCCAACCCACTTCGCTGGTGAAGACCCTTTCAATAGAGTTCATCTGCTTGAGGAAACTCTTGAAGGATCAAATATCGGAATTGTGATTTCTTCGAGTTGGCGCTTTACACATAGCCTTGAAAAACTACAGAAACTATTACCAAACTCAATCTCCAGTATGGTTATTGGCGTTACTGGATCACCAGTCATTGGCAAACATCCGCGCTATCTGGAAATTCGGGCCTTCTTACAATCTCATGGACATAGTAACTGGAGAGCTTTAGATGACTCCTACTGGGAGTTTCCAACTCCATGCCCAGAACTCATTCGCTGCAACCCCAATACCGGGATCTCAGATAAGCAGATCCAGGAATTAAGCAAATGGATGCTTATCTGACAGTTGCTTATTTTTAGTAAGTATTCCACCCGCCAGCTCCATTAGGCAAAGTTTGTATGAGTTTTCCATTAGGTGTGTAGGTGTTGTAACCGCCCGCACCACTAGGCAATGTTTGAGTCACCCCACCATTTGGCCCATACGTGTTGTAACCACCCGCACCATTTGGCAAAGTTTGTGTGAGCTGCCCATTAGGTGAATACGTGTTGTACCCGCCAGCGCCATTGGGTAACGTCTGAGTCAACTGTCCATTTGGTCCATAGGTGTTGTACCCACCAGCGCCGTTGGGTAAGGTCTGAGTTAGCGCTCCATTGCGACCATAGGTGTTATAGCCACCCGCACCGTTGGGCAATGTCTGAATAGGTTGGGCCGCTACAAACTCAATGCAAGATAAAGTAACTGCAAAAACGATCGTCTTTATGTTTGAAATGCTCATAGAGCCTCCGGATTTATTAAAGAAAGATCCACTTCATGAAATTGAGCCTGCAATTCTTCCGACTCTGAAAACTCATCCAATAGATACCCTATGGAGGGAGTAATTCTTCGCACGGCGTAATTGAGCATGCTCATTAACGTCTCCGATACTTAGCTCGCACTTTTTCACGCTGCACAAATGACACATGCGCAATTAATGCCTCGCTGAAAAACATAAATAAGCCGATAAAGAAGGCTTGAACTAGCCCCAAATCCAGCCCGCCCTGCTCTAGGCAATAAGCACTGATAAACATTAAGAATAGACCTAATAACTTAACCATTTTTCACCCCTTTTGTTGATATAGGTCAGATTAATGACCCACTAGCTCACGAAATGAGCTATAAAGTGATTAAAGTTATAAAAACAACAAAAGATATAACCATTAGGGGCTCTTATGAGTGATATGGAACGGCTGCACCGCATTAAGTACATGATTCAGCAGCGTAAATGCGTACCTAGGGAAGATTTCTTGTCTGAGCTAGAGGTATCACCAGCAACCTTTAAGCGCGATCTTGAGTACCTACGTAGCCGCCTAAAGGCTTCTATCGTTTATGACCGCTTTATGGGTGGATATAAGTTTGAGAACCCAGACCAAGTAGACAAGATCGAAATGCCAGGGCTTTGGTTCTCTGAAAAAGAGGCTACTGCTTTAGTACTCATGCAGCACTTACTCTCTTCGCTTGATCAGGGTGGACTTATTGGCCCACATATTGAACCCTTAACTGCAATCATCGATGGCATCTTAGGTCAGAGCGAGACATCTGCCAAGGAACTTCGCAAGCGAATCAAAGTGCTTGGAATGGGTGCGCGAAAAAATTCAATCGATAACTTCTCTGAAATTGGTGCAGCTCTACTCAAACGAAATCGCCTGGAGATTTCTTATTACGCTAAAGGGAAGGATGAACTCACAGAGAGGGAGATATCCCCCCAACGCCTTATCTTTTATCGCGAGAACTGGTACCTGGATGGATATTGTCACTTACGCGATGGTTTGCGAAGTTTTGCAGTGGATGGGATTCGCAAGGCAACCTTAAGCAATAAGAGGGCACAAGAGATATCGGAGAAGGAGTGTCAAGAACACTTCTCAGAAAGCTATGGCATCTTCTCTGGTAAAGCCACCCAAAGGGCCAAGTTGCGCTTTACTCCTGAACATGCTCGTTGGGTTTCTGGCGAGAATTGGCACGGTCAACAGGTTGGCAGTTTTGATAAGGATGGTTATTACACACTTGAGTTTGACTACAACCAAGATCCTGAGTTGGTAATGGATATCCTAAAACATGGATCCGGGGTTGAGGTTCTAGGACCAGCAAGTCTTAAGAAGCGAATTAAAGATGAACTCACTAAATCCCTGGAAAGATATTAATCATGGAAGACCTCCTAAGAGAACCATCCCCACTACTGACAAGAGAATCTCCAAGACAAATAATCCTTGAAGACTTCAAAATGGATTTGCCTATTACGGGTGGCTGGGGTTACGACTTTGATACAGCTTGCGTAATAGATAAAAAAGATTCTTCGGTGAATCCAAATATGCCCTTCGATGGTCTAGGTATTGAGTATGTCTTTGTGGAAAAACGAATTTATGAAGAAATGATTATCTTTCGCCAATCCCACGAGAAGTTTTCTGGAATACGCTGGGACCTTGAAAAGCAAGAGCTTATATCTCGAGATGAAAAGCACTACGACAAGCTAATCTTTAACGTCCTCGGGTTCTCCGATGCTATATGGGATGAACTCACCAGTCGTTTTGAAGTAATCCAAAAGAGCGGTGAGCTTGAAAAAATGGTTGAATTAGATGCCTATAGAGAATCTAAGGCATATCGATTTAAAAGAGAGTTTTACTTCGATATCACAAGCTTCTACGGAACATAAATAGAATTGGTATGGCCTACTTTCCAAGACTCCAGTCGTGAGCTAAATCAATAAAGATGGCGGCCTCTGGGGAGAGGAACTCAGATGATGGAAAAATCCCCACGCGACCTAAATCTAATCGATCTGCATCCCAGCAAGTTTGAATGGTTGCATCCAGAGAGACATCTCCGCCAGAATGGTGCTTCAACGCGTAGCAAAGTCTATCTAATTGCTTTGGCTCTAGATCATAGAAGTCCCCGTGAATACCATGTGCAAACTCGGCAGCTCGCTGCCCATGTAAGGGATCACGCCCATCATTTAACCTGCAGCTGTCATGCAAAAAACCAAAAAGCTCAATCACCATCAAGTCAGCCTTGCGGAGTTGGCCAATATTTTTTCCATGATGCAAGACTCGCGCCCAGTGGTTGGCACCATGAATCCCTTGCCAATCGAGCTTAAATTCAGATCTGATGAGGGCAATCATGCCAGAGCAATCGTATTCAGCTTTCATTAATTAAGTCCTCTAACGGGGTAGCGCAAATTGAGGCTCACTAAGCCATCATCGCATTCAATCCATAGATAGGCATTTTGTCCATATCGCCCCGCTAAGAGTTCTGCACTTTGATGTGAGATTCCCAGCACAAGAACGCTTGGCTCACTAGGCCAAATATTTAATGGGTCCCCGCCCTCTCCTGCAATAAACTCCAGCCCAAGAGATTTAATATCTTCAACTAAGGCATTGTGTTTATGTACATTGACTTCTGCAGTCGCAAGAATGCTGTGAGGATTAAAAGCAGTTAAGAATGCAGCACTCTTAGCCCCATATCTCTTCATCGATGAGATCAACTCTAGGCTGGGTTGACCAACCCTAAGATGGATATCTCCATCTTCTCCGTGAATAACATAGAACGCATCGCTATATGCCTTTGCTAAATCAGCAGGAATATCCTGGATTGGATTACTCATATCGTGAGCTCATCTAGTTTTTCTTGGCTTTCTGCCATCGGAGATTCATCCCCTAGGTTTATAAGTGGCCTCAATTTATACCTATCGGTGATGGCCTCCGTGGAATAACCTTTAACCAGCTTTGTTCCACGCCACATTTGGTTAAATTTACGACTTGTCACTGTTTTAATCTCATACGCATCTTCGCGGCCGTCATACATTCCTAAATGACAGACTACCTCAACTATTAACCCAAGGTTTTCGGGGCAGCCACCAACGATGACACATAAGGTTCCAGGTTTTAAGTGTGACATCGTTATCTCCTAGCTAGTTCTGTAGGTGTTGTAGCATCTAACGCCTTGTTAATACGATGATGCAGCTTTAAGGCCGTTGAGAAGTAATACAACTTTGGGTTTAACTTGATGTTGGCGTATTCCCAATCCTTAATTTCTAGGCTTACCCCTTTTGCCCAGTAGTAATACTTGCCACCGTCTTCAATTGCTATGCCGGTATATCGATACTCCGATAACCCTTGCTCGGCCGGATCAAACTTCTTGAACTCATCTGAATGCAGTTCAACACTAATTAATTGGAAATTCATTTTCTTCTCCTATTTAGCCAATTGGACAAATGTCGGGGCTTGGCAATTCGGTTTAACTCCGCCCTCACTACTTTATGAATCTAGTGGATCACTGCCTCCGCTACTTCAGGCTTTCCCTCTGGGTCTTTTTTTTGGCTAGTAACCAAGAATTCCTTAGTCTCTAGGGCAACTTTCAGATATTCATCAGTAGCAGCTCTAAAGTTATCTACGCCATCTTCTTTGCTAAAGATGTAGGTAAGGCTATAAATCAAGTTATCCGCATCTTCACCATCAACTGTGACGGTATTTCCTTCATCGCTATCAACAACCCTAAGGCCTCTTGAAAATACAGGCTTTTCACTATCAACCCAACTCATATCGAGACGGTCAATATCAAACCGAAGGCTGCGAAACAAATTATTTACAGTAAAACGGGCGCCGCCTAAATATGTGTAGTCACGCATAAGACCTCCAAATAAATTAATTAGCTTTACAAACAAATTATCAAGACTGGGAGGCTCAAATATTGAGCTAGATCTTCTTTGCCCAATAAAAAACCCACCAAATTTGATGGGTTTGTCGCTTTTGATTACCCTTTCAGGGTCTCATCTTTTTAGCACCTTACTAGCGTTAGCAGGTTGCTGTGGCGACAAAGCCATCTCTTGATGTAGATTTGATTATGCTAACTTTAGTTAAATCTTGTCAAGATGATTTCTGACCCCATGCTTGCACAATCTTGACCATTGCAATCGTATCTTGCTTGCAGTACTTAAGCATGGCATGCCGCACATTCTCTTTTCGCTCTGGAGTAGTTTGGCTATGTATAGCTTCTTTATAAGCTTCTTGTGCCATTGCCCCATCACTAACCTCTAGGTTTGCATAATCCAATTCAGGTGCAATTGTGGGCAGGACGTCTTTGATTGACCAAGACCCCTTCATATCAGGGTGGTAGTAATGATTACGCGCTAGTGGCAGTAAATCAAAGAAGCGATCAGGAATTGCTAATAGCCCTGAAGAAAGATGTGGGAAGGCTGTGGCTAACTCTTTAATACGCGCCCCTTCAAAACCAGCGTTGTAAACAATTACTGGTCCCTGTGTAGAAACGGCCTCAATCAATGTTCTGGCGAACATTTCCCTGGGGTCGTTTCCCGAAAGATCTAAAAACTCTTTATGCGTGATCGATCCGTCGGTCTGCTCAATATGACATGACCACTGAAATGGCAGTTGCATATAAGGACGCGTGCCCGCCCAGACCGGAACAGCAAAACCAATAGTTTCAAAATCGAGGTAATAACGTGGATATGGCAAAGCCTGTATTTGCTTAATAGCCTCGGACTCTAGTATGGCCTGACCACTGAGAGTGGCCGCATGCACTTTGAGGTGCTTGGGATTACTCAAACGTTCGGAGGGCACATCACGCAAATCTTTGTAGCCATCGCTCCTTAATTCGGAAGCAATCGATTTGCCGTAGGGCAAGATTTCGACTGGATACTCCACGCCCTCTTCAGGCGGAGAGCAATAGGCAATAAAGTCACAGGTAAATGGATCTGTACATTGTTCACCAGGAGCAATCGCAGGCTCAATTGTTAATGCTAAGGTTTTTTCGGCGGCTTCAACCCAAGATTGCACTTGAGAGATATTCGGCTTTACCTGGTTTGATAAATCAGCCTCAGCAAATAAACCTTCGTAATTTCCATCGCCCTGATAGACAAATTTATTATTGATATAAGCTAAGGCCATGCTAGTTGGTGAACAACCCGCCTTCTCCATAACCCAACTTTGAACTGTTACATCATCAACATGGTAGCTTTTCACGCCAGTAGAAGATTTGACTTCCACTAGACGATATCCATCTTTTTCTGGGAAGAGTAAATCTGCGCGAATCATGACGTTCTCTTCAAAGAAGGCACCCTCGAAGATTGTTTGGTGTTTCGATACAGCCTCTTTAGTTTGGGCGATAGCCTCTACCCGATTAAGAGTCTCTATAAAAACTCCGCCTAGATAATTCTGGCGAGCAATATCTCCGACTTTGTTGCCCTCATCAAATCTAACCTGGGTTGCTGCGCTAATTTGGATGAGCTCAGGCCGATTTATTTGCAGCCATAGGCGTTTAGGGCACTGGCGGTGGGCAATGATCTTTGACTTGCTCAGACTTGCCATGAGAGTTACTTACCTATCTCAGATTGATACTCGGCCCTACCTTTTTCAAGTAAAGCATCAAATACTTTCTCTAACTTGGAGTTTGACCCTCTAATTCCAGCAACCACAGCAGCCGCCCATTCAAAGTATTCCTGCTTTCTTTTGGTATCCCAACCACTTGGGGGTGAAGCCAAGATATCCCGAAGATTGCAAATCTTATCGGCAAGTTTGACTAACTTAGCCTCATGAGATGAATGAGGGGCGTGTGCAATTTGCTGCAGCTTGCGCTCTGCCTTAGGTAGCGTCTTGTCGTCTGTCACCTCCAAAACGATTGAGGCTACGTTCTTTCCGAATGCTTTAGTTAACTCTTCAGCCGTAGTTTGGGTATCTTCAATCGTGTCATGCAATAAGGCAGCGCATAGGACATCCCAATTTTGAACACCGCCCTCGTTTACAAGAACTTCAACTAATGCGATTGGGTGATTGATGTATGGAGATGCTTCAACGTCCTTGCGGCGCTGGTCTCGATGCTTAGTTGCAGAAAATGCAAGGGCAGTGACAAATTGATTAATCATGATTCTTCCATTCTATAAGGTTTGTCTAGTGCCACTAGACTCCATTACAGCCTGAACACACGATAAGGCAAGTAAAGCTCATCAGGTGAGCCACTCGCCTGACTTACTCGATAAAGGGCTCCCGAGTCCAATGATCGCGCCCCTCGACCTTGCCTGTAGAGATCTTGGTTTTACGGTGCGATTCCTCTGATCTTATGGCCTCCTCGAAAGCCTTCTCTTGAGCCTCTGCTTCAGCCTTATTTTTTGCTAACTCGGAAGCAGGCACGACATCTTTACTGTCAATCATCTGCTTGAGAGTTTTCATGCCTTTTATTTTTCCAACATACTCAAGATCACTCATGCGTTAATCATAATTCTTTCTCGAGTGCGTACTCGGAAAACTTTATTCAAATCCATCGTCTCTAATGGGCTCATTCTGTCCGGGCAGACTCATACCGCTTGCCACCTTATAAATTGGATCCCTTGCGTTAATTTGCTCTTGCGCCCAACTTATCCAGCCGCCTAGCTCTTCTTTGTTTTTACGCCTTACAACCCTGTTGCTCTTTATGGCTTTTACAAACTCTCTAAGTACGGCCAATTCATTCCAGCGCTCTGCTGCATCCTTGAGCTGACCCCATTTCCAAGCATCGACCTCCTTGGCCCATTTGATATCAGCTAGGCGCTTACGCTCTGCCTGCTCTCTGGCTTCGCTAGCCTCTCGCTCCACTCTTGCTATCTTGGCATCAAATGAAAGCTCAGCAATGAGATTTATCAATTTCCCAAGCTGCTCCTCAACGCTAGTCTTTTCAGAGTCTTTAACAATCTTCCAGCCATATATATCGTTATGACGAATTCTTAGCTCTAACCTTCCAGATGGGATGTATTCAATATCCATCATGTATGAGTGAGTGTGCCCACCACTAGTCCAGCTGCTTTTTCTTTTCATTGGCTTTGGCGGCTTAGTACTTACTTCATAGAACTCAATTGTCACTACGTCATCATCCCTCTTAAATGCAGTAACTTCTGCATTGGAGTATTTTCTATGACCACCCAGCCTATAGCCGCGAGAGATAAATTCGTTGATGAGGGTCTGAAGTATTCGCTTTACCCGTGGAACGCTATGTGGACCAATCTGGACATCAAAGCCAGCTTTAGATTCTGACCTTCCAAATTTGGAATGGTTTTCCATCTGGAAGTCTTTGAAGGTCTTCTCGATCTCTTCATGGAATTTATTGCCCTTATAAATCTCTATGACAGGAATGGGCTCAGCAGGTTTATTTAACCTAGCCTCCATGATCGCTTTATCCCGAGTCCGGACATGTATCAGGGGATCATGCTCGTTCCACCAAGGCTCTAATGGAGGCCTCTGCACTGCTATCTTCCCATGCTCCAGCTTGGCCCAGTAACCCAATGGCGGCTTTGGTACACCGTATTGCTTGCACCACTTGCCAAGGGCAACATCGGAGAGCCCAATCCGCAGCGCAACCTTAGTGGCCGGCTCAGTCCACAGGAGTTCATATATTTCAGTGCGTGTGTATGATTCTCTTTCCATCAATAACCCCCTTCACAATGTGAAGACAATTAAAGCAAATTGTAAGGATGGAATGTGGGGGTACTTTTGGGGGTACTTAGTGAAATTCGAACTCTTTTAACCTCTTCCAAGTACCTGTATTTAGAGCAGAAAGAGGCTTTTAGTTCGATCTCCGCCGACCCACCATTTTGTAGTACGTAACAGTCCAACGCCACCCACCAGGGTGGCGTTTTTCTTTATATATAAAGGCTCGTCAAGGGTGCGCAAGCCATCCCCCTTTGGAGCGCCCTTGACGGAATACCAATCGGGTGTAATTGGGTGTAGAAATGGGTAAAATCTGCATTTAAAGCACTTGCAAGCTTGATTTACCCCTAATTAATGGGGACTTTAATAGCTTGACTCTTTATTAAAGAATCCTTTAATATACATATTTACATTAAAGAGCTCTTTAATATGAACCGAGTTAGCGGTACTTACGTTGTTACAACTACCCTTAGCGAATCCGTTAAGGCATTTGTTCCTGCGTTACTACCACCCAAAGATCCTGCGCTCTCACCTGCCTGTTATGTAGAGCAAAACCAAGCTGCTGAGCTCGCATTAGCGCGCCTATCTGGTGTGACAGGTTTAGTGCCATCGATTGATTGGTTGCTTTATGGCGCCATCCGTAAAGAGGCTTTGCTGACCTCCCAGATTGAAGGCACTCAAGCCACCCTCGCCGACCTGTTTGATGATGAGGCTGGCTTAGATATTAAGAATGCTGATGACATTGAAGAAGTCACCAACTACATGCAAGCATTTCGGTTTGTTAGAGAAAACTTGCGCGATGAGCCTGGTCTGCCTATTAGCGTTCGTCTTTTATGTAGTGCCCATCAATTACTGCTCAATGGCGTAAGAGGTACAGGCAAGCAACCGGGTGAGCTTCGTAAATCCCAAAACTGGATTGGTGGCACAAGGCCGGGTAATGCAGTTTTTGTTCCACCGCCGGCAGATGAGGTGCCTAAGCTTCTCACCAATCTCGAGCAATTTATTCACAAGGAAGATGATGGTCTACCGCGTCTGGTAAATATCGCCCTTGCTCATGCCCAGTTTGAAACCATTCACCCATTCTTAGATGGTAATGGTCGTATTGGGCGACTTCTGATTGCGGCATTGATGGAATATTTTGGCTTGCTACCAGAGCCTCTGATGTATTTAAGCTCTTACTTAAAAGAGCATCAAATGGAGTATTACCGCTTACTTGGCGCTATCAGAACTGAGGGTGATTGGGAGTCGTGGGTCAGCTTCTTTTTAGAAGGTGTTACCGAGGCAGCTACATCAGCTGAAAGAGGAATTATTGAAGTGGCATCTAGAGTATCAGCTGATAGGCGTCTGTTGCTTGCATCTCAAAATGCAAGTCCTGCGAGTTTGCGCCTCTTTGAATTGTTACCAATGATGCCGCGCTTTACGATTGATCGCATCAAGGCAGAGCTAAAGACAACCTTTCCAACTGCGAATGCTGCGGCCAGGACTTTAGAAGGACTTGGAATCGTTACCGAGGTAACTGGTCAATCTCGCAACCGCAGCTTTAGCTATCAACCTTACATTGATTTGATTTCAAAGTAAGGTTGATATCAAGCTTGATGCTTAGTTAAATCCACATATTGCCTAGGTGCTGGGCAATACGATCCATCGGTTGCTCAGAGCTAGCCACCGGTGCACCTAGACTTGCTGTTCGCACCCGTATAGGTTGAGGTCGATGATCAGGCCTCTCTTTATATTGCGCAATCTTGATTCAACGTTTTGGTGTTTTGCCCACCATCTTTACCGCTCGCAAGAAATCAAAGTCAACGCCCTTGTCTGCTTGCGTAACAGTATCTAAAAATAGTTTGAGATAGCCACGCTCTGCAGTGGGCTCTATCACTGGATTCTCTTTTGCACGCTTGGCTAACTCTTCCTCAGAGATCAACAAACTAATCTCACGATTCTTCACGCTCAAGCGAATACGGTCACCATTATTTACAAATGCCAGTGGTCCACCTACTGCGGCCTCTGGAGTCACGTGCAACACAATGGTTCCGAACGCTGTACCACTCATGCGTCCATCAGAAATTCGCACAATATCTTTTACGCCAGCACGAGCAAGCTTCATCGGAATCGGAATGTACCCCGCCTCAGGCATACCAGGTGCGCCTTTAGGGCCAATGTTCTTCAGTACCAAAATATCATCTGCCGTCACATCTAGGTCTGGACTATCAATGCGATTGGCTAGGTCTTCACTGTTTTCAAACACAACAGCGCGGCCCTCATGCTCCATGAGTTTTTCATTGGCCGCGGATTGTTTGATGATGGCGCCACCGGGCGCTAAGTTGCCATGCAAAACTGCAATGCTGCCACGTGGATAAATCGGGTTATCGAACTTGCGCACTACATCTTGCTTAAAGCTTGGCGGAGCTGCATCAATCTCTTCGCCTAAAGTACGACCCGTTACCGTCATCGCATCGAGTTTTAATAAAGGCTTGAGCTCGCGTAGCAGCGTAGTCATGCCACCAGCATCATGGAAGTTTTCCATGTAGTGATCACCAGATGGCTTTAAATCGACTAACACTGGCGTCTCATCACCCATCTTATCGAGTGCATCCAGGTCTATCTCTAGACCCATACGACCAGCGATAGCAGCTAAATGTACGATGCCGTTAGTCGAGCCACCAATCGCCAATAAAACACGCATCGCGTTTTCAAAAGCATCTGCTGTTAATACCTTATCAATCGTTAAGCCGTCTTTTGCCATTTGCACAGCGCGAGTACCAGTTTCTTCTGCAATCCGAATGCGGTCGGCAGTGACCGCTGGCGGCGTTGCCCCACCAGGCACAGTCATACCGAGGGCCTCAGAGATACATGCCATCGTACTAGCAGTGCCCATGACTGAGCAGGTACCTACACTAGCTACCAATTGGTCATTCACTTCATCTTTTTCAGCTTCATCAATTTCGCCAGCACGGAATTTTCCCCAATAGCGGCGACAGTCAGTGCATGCACCCACACGCTCACTACGATGGGAGCCAGTCAGCATGGAGCCAGTAATCAACTGAATTGCTGGAAGACCGGCAGAAGCAGCGCCCATCATTTGCGCGGGTACGGTTTTATCGCAACCACCAATCATCACTACCGCATCCATCGGCTGAGCACGTAACATCTCTTCCGTATCCATTGACATCAGGTTACGCAAATACATGCTGGTAGGAGCGGCAAAGCTTTCATGGATTGAGATTGTTGGAAAATCCATCGGCAAGCCACCAGCCAACATCACGCCACGTTTTACAGCCTCAATCAATTGCGGCATGTTGCCGTGACAGGGGTTATAAGCGCTGCCAGTATTAATAATGCCAATGACGGGGCGATCTAAGGCGCTATTGGTATAGCCAGCACCCTTGATAAATGCTTTACGCAAAAACAAGGAGAAGCCTTTATCACCATAACTGGTTAAGCCTTTGCGAAGCCCGCCCTCTGGTGCCAGTTTTTTGGTCTCGTCCGAACTGTTGCTCATAGCTTGCCCAATAGAATGCTCAAGATCTTAGTCTCCGTTGAATATCAATGTAGTTCTTAGTTAAATATACTAAACTTTGTAAATTATCGTATCTACAACCAGCAAGATTTCATCAGGGGTCGCTATGTCCAACATTCAACCATTTCACCTTGCCTTTCCAGTAGACAATTTAGAGGCAGCCCGCACTTTTTACGGTAGCACCTTAGGTTGCGCGGAAGGTCGCAGCTCCGATGAGTGGATTGATTTTGACTTCTTTGGGCATCAATTAGTTGCCCACCTAGCACCTGAAGAATGCAGTCATGCAGCTTCAAATGAGGTTGACGGGCATCAAGTTCCCGTAAAACACTTTGGGGTGGTGCTGACAATGCCAGATTGGCATGCGTTGGCGGATAGATTAAGCAGTAGTGGCATGAAGTTCATCATCGAGCCACAGATTCGCTTCAAAGGAAAAGTAGGCGAGCAAGCTACGATGTTCTTTCTAGATCCTGCTGGTAATGCCCTGGAGTTCAAGGCATTTGAGGATCCCAGCCAACTATTTGCTAAATAATCGGCCGAGATAGAGAAGCTGACTGCAAGCAATCTACTGCATCAGAAAAACTGGTAACTCATACCCGCCTGGAAATTGATGGGTGCGCCAGCAAAAATCCCGTCAGGACTTCTACTGGAAATATAGCGCCTGTTCAACAAGTTGTTCACCACACCAAATACTTTCAAACTTTTATTGATAGCATAATTTGCACTCCAATTCACGGTGGTGATGGCAGGAATTTCCCCTAGAGTGCCAATGGAGTTTGGCAAAGCAGTATTTGCTGAATCGGCAAATTGAGGTGATAAGTAATTCAGACTAACTAAAGTATTGAGGCCATTTTTCTGATAGCTGATACCTAAATTCGATACCAACTCTGATGTGTATGGGATACGGTTTCCATCTTTTCCCATGGATGAGTTACCAACAAATTTAGCAACTGGAATATAAGTCAGATTCCCACTCAGACCCCATCCAGATTCAAGTCCATACCCTAAAGATAATTCCATGCCCTGATGTAAGCTCTTGCCGCCATTGGCTTTAGTAATACCCGCAGCAAGACTTTGATTGACGATTTGATTACTAAAGTTCATGCTAAATATCGCCGCATCATAGCTAAAACCATTATTAAATCCCCTTAGACCAAACTCGAAATTGGTTGATCTCTCAGGATCCAATTGCTGATCCACGCCCTTTTCACTAATGGCAGTTGTTAATTGAGCAGGCGCAAATCCTTTATATACGCTCGAGTAAATCTGTATCTCTGGAATCAGTTGCCAGCTTGCTCCAATTTGCGGAACAGTTTCTAAATTCTTTGCGCTACCTGACTTTTCAGTCAGGACATTATTTCGAGATTGGTTATAGCTTTCAATACGTATCCCAGGAGTCACTGCAAAGTCTTTTGATAGCAAGAATCTATTTTGCGCAAAGAGAGCCACTGAATTGGCTTTATTTTCTTCATGCCCCGACACTCTTCCAGACTTAGCTAAGCTTCGGGATGCCACTAGCTGGTTTGATTGCGACTCAGTATGCAAGCGCAGTCCGAATTCAAACTCATTATTCATACCCATTGCCTCATAGGCATGAGTCACACGCGAATCTACTCCGAGCATTTGAAATTCACGGTTGCGCCCGAACATACAATCATTATCACCATTGCACGGAGTAAAACTCGTTTTGTCTGAAGTCCGGCCACTAACGACTTGACGCCAGTAATCTCGATCTAGGCGACTCCAGTAAAGCAATGTATTCAGCTTTGTCCCGGCGCTGAGCTCCCAGGAATGGTTGAGGTCAACCGCATTTCTCTGCGTAACAAAGTAATCATTAGGAGCGGGATTTCCTGAAAATCGAGCAGCATATTGATTTGGTCTCAAGCCAACATATGAGGTATTAATATTGTTGTCATAGTGGGTATATTTCAGGCTGAGCCATTGATTTTGATCAATGGCCACCCCACCCTTGAAAAGAATGTCGTACATCTTGAAGCCATTGCCTTGATACCCATCACTCTCTGACTTAATGATGTTGATGCCTGCGATCGCTCCATTGCTTTCGGACTTTCCGCCGGCCTCGATTTGGGCAAATTGATAACCATAATTACCCGCTTTACCAGAAAGCTTAAAGCCCTCCTCCGGAGTCTTGGTCAGGTAATTAATAACACCTCCAATATTGGAAGGACCATACTGCAAGCCTGATGCCCCCTTTAAAACTTCAATGCCGCTCATACGATCAACAGGCGGGCTGTAATAAGAGGCGCTAGAAATAAATAGACTAGGATGAATAGGAGCGCCATCCTCCAGTAACAACACTTTCTGACTACGACTAGGATTCAGCCCACGAATCCCAATATTAGGAATGGAACCTAAGCCACCTTCATCGCCTCGTATATTGATGCCAGGAATAGTCTTAAGGGCATCTTGAATAGATAAGGGTTGAAGTAACTCTAACTGCTTTTGATTAATCACATCGACTGTACCCGGAATTTTCGAACGCGCATTTTCCTCGCTGCCGACAATATCCATTCTTGGTAAATCTATTTCCTTAGCCCCAATACCCAAGCTTAAGGAACATCCGAAAACTAAGGCTAAGCGTAAAGCCCAGGCCAATTTTTTTTGCTTCATATGCAATCTCCAGAGATAAAAACATCAAATCGCTGGCTAATCGCATATCAAAATACTTTTGCTGGCTAATAAATTAGGGTGCTTAGTGCATCACTATTTAGTCAAAATAAGCTTCTTTAATTTAGTAATTCTTAAAATATATCTTTCGCCATCATGGATGATGACAAGGGTTTTATCTTTGCCAAATAAAGTCGTACTGGCAATCACCTTGTTCAAACTCGATTGAGGATTTACAAAATCTGCTGTCGAGACATTTAACTCTGATTCCAATTTAAGTCTCTAACCTGAAGTGGACCGGGAGATGGTAGCAGTGAGATAAGGCTTGATCCTTAGTCTCTAGAGCAGAAAATTTCCACTCTCTAACACCCTCTATGGCGGATCTATCTAGTTTTTCATAGCCAGAACTTTTGACCAACTGAACATGTTCAACGCGCCCTCGACCATCAATACATAACTTGAGTTGAACGGCCCCTTGCTCACGCATACGCCTACTTAAAAGGGGGTAAATGGGTTTTGGATTGAAAAATATATCTCTATCACGAAAAGTTCTAGCTACTGGAGACAACATGCTTGGCTCATGATTACTGAAGTCCTTCGCAAGCGTTGATGCAAGGTAACTTGGAGTGATATTGATGTCCTGAGTTTGTTTTGATACTTTAGATACAGCGCGATGATCAAGCGAGTCCCTCAAACTGATAGAGAACCTCTCTGTTGCAAAAGTCTGTGGAGCCCTCTCTTGAAATATCCCCACTCCAAAAATAATGGAAATATGAATACCAATCACCCAAAGAGGAATGAGCTTAGACGCACTAATCTTTAATTTTTTTCCTATCAAGAAATAAAGCCCTTAAATACATCAACTCAAATATGAAAGATGATAATCATTCTCATTTATTTTATTGGATGTTTTGCGCGCCAACAACCCTTTAAATCAAAGGCCTGCTTGCTCCAAGGACATTAGGAAGGCTTACTAGATTAAGCTAATGCTTCTGATGAATTTGTAAGCGCCAGAGTGAAGTGATTTCAGCTGCTCTTGCAAAATGAAGAGAGTCTGAATCATCAAATGCTTTCGGATGTTTAGGTTTGGTATCAATACGTTCAAGAACAACTAATCCGGCGTCTTCAATCCAAGAGAGTAGTTCTTGTCGGGATCTGAGTTCAAGATGCTCAGCCAAATCAGACAGAATCAACCAGCCCTCACCTTGAGGCAGCAAATGTTCTTTCAATCCCGCTAAAAATCCTTTAAGCATCTGACTCTCTGGATCATAGACCGCATGCTCTAATAAGGAGCTAGGTCTTGCAGGCACCCATGGTGGGTTACAGATAATTAATGAAGCCTTTCCTGCTGGAAATAAATTGGCCTTCACAATGTCTATTTGAGAACCCAAACCTAGGAGTGCAATATTTTCTTTGGCACATATAAACGCTCGATCATCTTGATCAGTGGCAACAATTTTTTGGACATCCCGCATTGCCAAAATAATCGACAGCACACCAGTACCAACACCAATATCAAAAGCTATGGATGCCCCATCAAGGGATTTGGGTAAAGGGGCGCTACAAACTAACTCAATGTACTCACCCCGAACAGGTGAGAAAACGCCGTAATGAGGGTAAACGTAAATTGGCTCGCCATTTTCATCAGCCAGAATAGGTAATCCATTTTTGCGCCATTCATGAGCGCTGACTACGCCCAAGAGCTCACGCAAAGAAACTACATAAGACTGATCAACGGTGCCATACACCTCTGAACATGCTTGCGTGATATCGGGCGCACGACGTAAGGGGATGGTGTGATCCGGATTGCATTGGATTAACAACATACCTAGTATTCGGGCACGCTGAGATTGAATCAAGCGGTGTTGATTAAAAATATCTTTTGCTGTTTTCTTAGGGATGACATCATTAGACTTATCTATTCTCTTGCCGGCACGCTTTGATTTTTTTGATGGTTTATCTATACGACGAACTAAAGCCTGCAATAGCTGTCTAGCGTTTTGGAAATCGCCCTTCCAAAGAATAGCCGTACCTTCACATGCCAAATGATAAGCATCATCTGCCGTTAATGTATCGTCGGCAATCACCACTTTTTTATGTGCTGCTATGCCATTTTCAGAATGCCAAACTGCGCAGCAATTCTGGCCACCCTCTTCCCAATAAATGGAGCTACCCTCGTTCATGAATTACTCAGGAGGATGCTCCTCAGGATTGACATCTAAGGCGATCAAAAACCGAGAGACCATGTTGTAAGCTGCCACTACAGTGACAAGCTCAACGGTATCGGTATTTCCCAAAGCGGACTGTAAACGTTTCATCAGAGCGCTATCAACCTGGATATTGCGCGTCATCTGAAATGTGAGTGCTACTGCATCATTTTCAATAGTAGAAAATAAGGGGCTAGGAAAGCTTGGCTGGCCAATTAAACGTAGTGCTTGAACTTGCTCTTCAGTACCACCTGCTTTAATAAACGGCGGGGCGTGGTGAAAAAATTCATATTCGGCGCCATTAAGAACAGCCACCCCACACATTGCAAGCTCGCGCAGCTTTGGATCCAAGGAGAGATTATTGCGAATCTCACCCACGAAATGATTCCAACCCTCGGCAATGGGGGTGCTATGTAACAGCATGCGATCCAAATTAATAAACTGGCCACCACGTCTTTTACGAATAGCTGCTACCAACTCAGCAGGCTCAGATAAGTCCATCGGCTGATAGGGGATTAAACGCTCACTCATATCAATTCCTTATTGCGCTTCTTTAATATTGTTCTCAATCACGAACTTACCCCAAATCGCAATTTGCTTACCGATAAAGTCACGCAAAGTTTCTGGGTTACCGGCGACAATCTGAATCCCTTGAGACTTCAGTTTCTCCGATACAGCTGGTGTTTTTAATGCTTTAGTGACAGCCTCATTCATGGCATTCACAATTGCTGGTGGGGTTTTACCTGGGGCCAATACTGCCCACCATGCTGGCGCATTAAATCCAGGGAAACCACTTTCAGCAATCGTTGGCACATTCGGCAACTCAGGAGATCTTTTGGCGGTAGTGATTACTAAGGGAATAACACCGCCACTATCGACATGGGGCTTCACTAAGAATTCTGAGCCAACAGCCAGTGGAACTTGACCACCCAGTACATCTTGCATCAATGGGCCTCCACCACGGTAAGGAACGTGATTCCAATCAAAGCCTGCTTGCTTAGCTAAACGTGCCATCGCTAAGTGACCCAAGCTACCAATGCCAATAGATCCATAACTAAATGGTTTGCCAGCCTTAGACTGGTCTACCAACTGCTTAAAGCTGGTGATCCCAGAATTCTTACTAGCGACTAATACCATCGGTGAAGTGCCAATTAAGGTCACAGGCGCTATATCTTTAATCGTGTCATATGGGAGCTTATCTTTGAGGATTGGATTGACACCGTGCGTGTCAAATACCACTGCAAAGGTGTAACCATCGGGATCTGACCTTGTCATAGCAGCAGTTCCAATCACACCAGATGCCCCACCAATATTTTCAACAATGACGTTTTGCTTTAATTCCGCTTGTAATGCTGGGGCCAAGGTGCGCGCCACTTGATCCACAGAGCCCCCTGGCGGGAAAACAGCAATCAGACGAATCGGTTTTTGAGTGGGCCAAGCGCCCACACCGGTAGTTTGAGCGCTAGCAAAAGAACCAGCAAACATCACAAATAGGCTAAATAAAAGCGCTTTTTTAGTTATTTTCAAGTAAATCGGCATAACAACGTCTCCCTCGATTAAGACTGCAAGATTACCACCCATCCTCGCCGCTTGTTTGATAATAGATGCCAGAGCAAGATGAGATTACCCATGAAACCAATTTTGAACATAGCTGCTTACTTATTTGTCAGTCTAGACAATTTAACTGAGCTACGCACCAAGATCTTGGATGAGTGTAATTCTGGCGAGTTAAAGGGCACCATTCTCTTGACTGGTGAGGGTATCAATATGTTCTTAGCTGGAAGCGAACCAGCATTGCGTAGCTTTCTAGATTACTTGCGCCAGGATCCGCGTTTTGCACCCCTGCAAACCAAAGATAGCTGGTCTGAAACGCAGCCCTTTAAGAAGATGCTGGTCAAAATTAAGAATGAAATTATTCGAATGAATCATCCAGCGATTCGTCCGGAAGAGGGTCGCGCCAACTTCATCACACCAAAAAAATTACAAGAGTGGCTTGATCGTGGAACAGATGATTTAGGACGCCCGGTCGTCATGGTCGATACACGCAATGCTTTTGAAGTTGAGTATGGAACTTTTGAAAATGCACTGCATTTCAATATCGAGAAATTTACAGAATTTCCCGAGGCCATCACTGCACATAAAGATGAGCTAGCTGATAAAACTTTAGTAAGCTTTTGTACCGGCGGAATTCGTTGTGAAAAATCCGGGCTGTACATGCGCGAAATTGGCATGCAACACAGTTATCAGCTTGAAGGCGGCATTCTCAAGTACTTTGAAGAAGTAGGCTCCGCACATTACACCGGCAGCTGTTTTGTATTTGATGAGCGGGAAGCGCTAGAACCCAATCTAGACACCATCCCACTGGAGCGCTCAATCCGAAAAAAACAAAGCGCGTAATTACTGAAGTTACTAGCTCGATTTACCCACTAAAGTCATATGCTCAACAAAAGGGGGTTTTACGAAGAATGGCCCGACAATAGCTCGCCAATCAGCAAAAGCATCTGACCCCCTAAAGTCGACTGTATGGTTATCCAGGGTATCCCAGTAAATCAACAATAAATAACGGGCAGGACTTTCGATACTGCGATTCACCTTAAAGCCCTGAAAGCCTTTAGCTTTAGCTATCACCGTATTGACGCCACGCACAATAGCCTCTTCAAATTCAGCACCCTTAGTTGGGTCAATTTCAATATCGCAGTGCTCCAAAATCATGGGGATTTCCTTTGTCAAAATTACTCAGTGATCGATAGTAAACTCAAGCAGAATAACAAATCAGCAAAGAGAGTCATGGCCAATTTACCCAATATTGTCATCCTAGGAGATTACGAGCGCGCTCTGCGTCGCTTCTCTCAATGGGACCGGATAGAGCAAAATTCAAACCTCATCATTCATCATGAGCCTTTAAAGGATGAGGCCTTGTATGAGGCAGTCAAAGACGCTGATGTGATTGCCATCGTACGCGACCGATCCCCATTTAACGAAGCTATGATTGCGAGGCTGCCAAAGCTCAAATTATTGATGTTCACAGGCAAGCGGAATGGCACGCTAGATAGCGCCGCCCTTCTTTCTCGCAACATTCCGATTGCCTGCTCGCCTGGAGGCCCTTCGAAAGAAACTACTGCCGAGTTAACCTGGGCATTAATTTTGGGCGCTTCAAAACAATTGGTTCGCCAAAATAATCTGGTGAGCTCCGGTGGCTGGCGCGATGAACTCTCCGTTCTACCCATGCTCTCGGGTGAGCGTTTGGGCGTTATTGGTCTTGGCGCAATCGGCAGCGCTGTTGCTCGCGTTGGCAAGGCATTCGGTATGGAGATTGTCACCTGGAGTCCCAATATGACTCCTGAACGCGCTGCAATTGAAAATGCAAGCTCCGTCAGTCTCGATGAATTACTACGCACATCAAAAGTAGTTACCTTGCACTTAGTAGCAGGCCCTGGAACTAAAGGCCTCATCAGCGCCGATCAACTCGCCTTAATGCGTCCAGACTCCCTCCTGGTTAATACCTCGCGCTCTGCATTGATTAATATGTCCGACTTATGCGCCGCCCTCAAAAAAGGTTGCCCCGGCCAAGCTGCTGTTGACGTATTTGATATTGAACCATTACCGTCCAATGATCCCTTACGCAATACCCCAAATCTATTGGTAACTCCCCACTTAGGCTTTATCGCTGAACCTGTATTCAAAATGTTCTCTCAAGGGATTACTGAAACTCTGGAGGCATGGTTGGATCAAAAGCCAGCACCTTATCCATACCAGCCTTAACGCTTTTGAAAACGCTGACTCCAACAGAATTATTTATTACTTTTAGCAAAATCGGTATGTCTGGTTTTGGTGGGGTGTTGCCTTGGGCTCGCCGTACTTTGGTAGAGCGAGATAAGGTGCTGAGTTCAGAAGAGTTCAGCGCCATTCTTGGAATATGTCAAATTGTTCCAGGGCCCAATATTCTCAATCTTGCCGTCTGCATTGGCTCTCGTCTTTGTGGAGCTAAGGGTGCCTTTGCCGCAGCGCTTGGTCTGACTCTTGGGCCAATCTGCATTGTGATGTTGCTAGCAGTCTTGTATCAGCATTACAGCAATTTAGAAAATATTCAAGGACTACTCAGAGGTATCTCTGCAGTGGGCGTAGGATTAATTGCCTCTACCGGCATCAAAATGTTGCGTGATGAGTTTAAATATCCCGCAATGCTATTGGTCGTAGCCCTGACAGTGGTAGCCGCAAGCTATTTCCATTTAGGCCTTGGCTGGGTTGTTCTCCTGGTATCACCGCTTGCTTTGCTTTTAGCATTTAAGAAGGCGCGTAAGTGATGGGCATACTTCTCAGTCTATTCTTAAAGCTTTCTGCTTTTTCTCTCATTGCCTTCGGCGGGATTAATGCATTACTTCCCAGTCTCTTGGAGCTATCAGTTAATCAAGAGCAGTGGATCGACCTACAAACTTTTGCTGATTACTTTGCAATTGCGCAAGCTGCTCCCGGCCCGAATTTCATGACGGTTACCCTAATCGGCTGGCATGTTGGAGGGGTCCTAGGGGCGCTACTAGCTACTTTTGCTATTGCCTGGCCATCATCTATTTTGGTGTACTTTGTACAACGGCTGATCCTGAGTATGAATGATGAACAAAAAAAGAAGGCGATTCAGTATGCTGCTGCAGCACTAGCAATTGGCTTAGTGCTTTCCTCTGCATGGCAGATTGCGCTGCAAATCAATCATAGCTATGCTGCATATGGATTGACTCTACTCACTATTGGATTGACGGTATTTACCCGCTGGCACCCTTTATATTTGATTGCACTGGGCGCAGCCCTTGGACTAATGGGATTGATATGAAACTTACCTTACTTCGCACTTTAATTCCTGGCTTGGCGCTCTCGTTAGCGCTGACTGCGCAGGCTCAAAATACGTACCCTAACAAATCAATTAATTTAATAGTGCCTTATGGTGCAGGTGGCAGTGCAGATTCTCGGAGCAGACAACTGGCTCAGAAAATGAGCATCATTCTGAAGCAAGCTATTGTGATTGATAACAAACCAGGTGCCGGTGGAAATATCGGCACTGAGTTTATTGCAAAAGCTGCGCCAGATGGCTACACCATTGGGATGGGAAACTTTGCACCAATGGCGGTAAACAAAACGCTTTTTGGCAATTTACGGTATGACCCAGAGACGGATCTGACCCCCATCATCCTAATAGAAAAGGGTCCACTAATTCTGGTGGTGAACCCAAATTCCCCGTACAAAACTATTCAAGATATTGTTGCAGCAGCTAAGGCAAAACCAGGGACTCTGACATTCTCCTCAGGAGGAATCGGTGGCAGTCATCAACTCTCAGCTGAGCTGTTTATGCAAAATGCCGGCATTCAAATGATTCATGTGCCCTATAAGAGTGGTTCTGCTGCTTTAACGGATTTGATGGCAGGTAACGTCGATATGATGTTTGATCAGATGTACTCTGCAGTTCCCAATATCAAAGCAGATAAACTGCGTCCTATTGCCATCACGAGTAAAAAGAGATCTCCACTATTTCCAAATGTACCCAGCTTTGCAGAGCTGAGCTACCCTAAGGTGGAAGTACTCAATTGGCAAGGATTTATTGCGCCTGCTGGCACACCTAAGCGCATTATCGACACATTAAATAAGGCCGCTAATGAGGCGCTGAAAGATCCACAGCTAAGAGAGTTAATGCTCTCCCAAGGAAATGAAATTGGCGGTGGTAGTCCCGCCGATTTTGCAGCCCTGATCAAATCAGAGGCTGCAAAATGGAGTGCTGTGGTTAGGGCCGGAAACATCAAGCCCGAGTAAGCTAGATACGCAAACTTACTTCAGTGCCTGGTAAGTCAGAATACCTAAAAAAGTTAAGCAGAGTGAGCCAGCTAAATGTAGGAGCGCAGTACCCAGTGCCCAGCTCACTTCGCCACGCTGCATAAAACCGACCACTTCAGCAGAAAAGCTAGAGAAGGTAGTAAGGCCACCTAAAAAACCGGTAATCACAAATAACTTCCACTCGGGGGAGAGACTTTGGTTGTTACCAAAAAAGGCCACGGCAATTCCGACGAAATACCCGCCAACCATATTGGAAATAAAAGTTCCTAATGGCAGGGTTGAGGCAAGGCTGACTGTTGCGAGATTAAAGCCCGCCCTTAGCAAGGCTCCAAGACCAGCACCACAAAAAATTGCAAAAATAGATGGCCACATATTAGATATTTATTGGATTGAGAAAGTCAGCATGCTAATGGATCCCATTTCCACTCCATTGATCAATACCTTAGGAGCCTCACCTTGCTCTTGTAGGGCAAGCACATACAAAGCTGGCCAATAATGCTCAGGGGTCGGAATAGATAAATGCGCGGCATCACCACACTGCTCCCAATGAATTAAATTGTCGTGATGATTTGCATGCATCTCAGAAACAAAAAAATCATTGAACTCTCTAGCCCATGGATAAGGTGTTGCACCCTCCTCCCAATGAATGGTGCGCAAGTTATGCACAACATTACCGCTAGCCAAGATCAAGATATTCTCGTCACGCAAAGGACGCAATTTTTTAGCAAGCTCGTAATGCTCACTCGCAGATATGGAGCCATCTAGACTTAGTTGTACTACCGGTACATCTGCATTTGGATAGAGGTATGTCAGAACAGACCATGCGCCATGATCAACACCCCACTCGTTCTCCTCAAGCACCACGGGAACATCCAATAATTCTTTTACGCGATCTGCCAGCGCAGGACTACCTAGTGCTGGATATTGAATATCAAACAAGGCTTGAGGAAATCCACCAAAGTCATGAATAGTTTTGGGTTTAGCCATTGCTGTAACCCAAACTCCACGGGTTACCCAATGGGCCGAGATGACCAAGATGGCATCTGGGCGTTTGAGTGATTTACCAAGATTGGCCCAAGCAGCCGTATAGCGATTGGGCTCAATGGCGTACATCGGACTGCCATGGCCAGCAAATACTGCAGGTTGGCGATGGCTAGTCATTAATGCAGATTAGCCAAATACGTAGCCAGTGTGAGCTGCAACCAATGCAAACAAAATAGCCAAACTAGTAGCGGCTGCCAACATCACGATCAAGGTGATGATTTTCTTATTAACTTCTTCTTTTGACTCTTTATGCCATTCGTTCATGCTAATTCCCTATTAAACACATTATTTGATAGCTTAATTATCCACTATCGGCCGCGACCAGCCTTGCGCATCATGGCTTTTCCACCCCCAAAGCCTGCCTGAGGCCTACCGCCTGGGCCGGATGGGCCTTTGGGGGCTGGTGGACGGGCTACGGGCTTAGCTACTACAGGCTTAGCGGGGGTTTTTGATTCAGGTTTTTTATCGTCAGTCACTTTTTGCTCCTATGGATATCATATTGCCATGTTTACTGACTATTCTATCCAAGCTGTAGCCATTAATGCGATTCCTTTGATTTTCGCCATTACGATTCATGAGGCTGCCCATGGGTATGCAGCCCGTCAATTTGGCGACAATACCGCTTATATGCTCGGGAGAGTCAGCCTCAACCCCATTAAACATATAGATCCGGTGGGAACTATTCTTATTCCCCTACTGTTGATTCTGAGTGGTTCCCCCTTTTTAGTGGGTTATGCCAAGCCGGTACCAGTCAATTTTGGGCGACTACGCAACCCTCGAATTGACTCCATCTGGGTGGCCTTAGCTGGGCCTGGATCCAATTTCATCCAAGCCCTCATTTGGGCCATCTACTTAATTACCCTCTTTGGTTTTGACGTCAATGAGCGATTTCTCTTGGCTGTGGCTCAAGCGGGAATCACCTGGAACTTAGTCTTACTCGTGTTTAACCTATTTCCGCTACCCCCACTAGATGGAGGTCGCATTCTGGCCAGCTTACTGCCAGCACGACAATCCATCGCCTTCGGAAAACTAGAGCCTTACGGATTCTTTATCGTTCTAGCCCTCGTCTTTACAGGCATCATTGGCAGCTTTTGGATGGAGCCCTTGACGGCCTTTTTTAAGAGTGTTGTTTACTTTGTCACACTTCCCCTGCAAATGCTTTTCTGAAGTATTCTAAAAAAATTCGAACTCATCAACAGTAACCCACTGACCTCACTGGAGCTTAACTATGAAACTAAAACATGTAATTTTGGCCGCCATCATGCCCGCACTAGTCTCAGGAACAGGCCTTGCTTATGCACAATTTAAAAAACCAGAAGACGCTATTAAATATCGTCAAAGTGCTTTTACTGTGATGGCCAATTCCTTTGGAAAAATTGCTGCGGTTGTTAAAGGCGAGGTGCCATTTAATAAAGATGAAGTAGCGAAAAACGCGGCAGTTGTTGCCATGATCTCGACTTTGCCATGGCAAGCATTTAGCCCAGGTACAGAGGGTGGTAATGCACTTCCAGGCGTATGGTCAGATAACGCTAAATTTAAAGCAGCTGGTGAAAAAATGCAGTTGGCTGTTGCCAATCTGAATACCGCTGCGCAGTCAGGTGATCAAGAAGCAATTAAAAAGGCTTTTGGTGCAGCAGGCGCTACCTGCAAAGGTTGTCATGATGACTTTAAGAAAAAGTAATCACCTAGAAATGAAGTAACCCAGAGTTATCGCAATGAGGCTGAGTAGTAATAGCGCAAAGCCTCTTTGCAAACTTCCATCCTTGGAAGCCTGACCCAAGTCTGCAGAGGGATTGATTTCTGTTTCGCTTGGGTCAATTTCTTTATCACCCACTAACATGGGTTTGATTAAATTCTCACCTTTGAATTTTTGGTAATACAAGATCGCGCACAGATGAAGTGCAATCAAAATAATGAGAATGTTCTCGTTAAAATAATGAATTGACGTAAACAGCTGTACTGCATCATTAGAAACATATTTTGCAAAAGGCCCCTCAAAGGAAATGTCATCATTTGCAAAAAGACCGGTTACCGCTTGAAGTCCAACTGAAAAAAGTAAAGCCAGAACAGACAATGCGCCCAAGGGATTGTGGCCAAGCCCCACCTTAGTTTTACCGCTCAGAAAACGTATTAAGTCCTTTGGACTTGCTACAAAATGAATAAAGCGCGCATGGTAAGAGCCAACAAAGCCCCATATGATTCTGAAGACAATCAAGCTGAATACGCAGTATCCAGAAAACGCATGCCAACTCATCGCATTTCCGCCGATCTTGACAGTAACAAAACTCAGAATAATGCCGGCAACCAAGAGCCAGTGAAACAAGCGAATCGGCAAATCCCAAACGCGGATGATTTTTTTCATATCTAAAGAATAAATCACTACCCCCTTTAGAATAAGAAAAATTCATGAAAACTAGCCAAGCCTTTAAAACTCTGCTGCTCTACCGTATAGGCGCAACCTTGAGCTATCAAATCATGATGGTTGCAGTGGGGTGGCATATCTATGAGATTACCAATAGCGTTATTTCTCTTGGCCTAATTGGTCTTGCGGAGCTGATTCCCTACTTTGCGTTAGCACTCTATGCTGGCCATGCAGTAGATCGCCATTCTCGGAAATGGATCGCTGCGATTGCTTGCACTTTCCATATTGCCGTTGCCTTATTTCTAGTTGCAATAGCACTTGACTGGTTAGCGCCGCCCGTTCTCTTGATTTATTCAGCGGTAGCTTTTTTAGGTTTAGCTCGCGCACTATTGCGTCCTTCTTATCAGGCCATCTTTGGACAAATTATTCCCCGAGATCAAATGCCGCGCTATACCGCATATGCATCCTCTGCATTTCAGATTTGCGTAGTAGCTGGACCAGGTCTGGGCGGGCTCATGATTGGATTTGCTGGGTTGGAGTGGACCTATGCGCTGGCTGCATTGAGTGGAGCTGTCGGCCTATATGGAGTGAGCTTTATTCGCATCAAACATGAAAAGTCAGAGGGTATGAGTAATGATTTCCTCAAAAGCTTTTTGGAAGGCTTCAATTACGTACGAAAACACGAACTGATTGTCAGCATCATGCTGCTCGACATGTTTGCCGTGCTATTTGGTGGCGCAGTATCTATACTCCCCGCTTTTGTTAAGGAGGTTCTTAATGCTGGTCCAGAAACCTTGGGAATTCTGAGGGCGGCACCAGCAGCTGGAGCCGTTATTACAGGTCTTTATTTAGCGCGTCGACCACTGCTGGAAGATTCTGGAAGGCATTTATTGCTATCGGTTGGAGGCTTCGGGATTTCCATTATTGCCTTCGGACTTTCAAACAATCTTTGGCTTTGTGCACTCTTCTTATTCATTTCCGGCTGCTTTGACTCTATCTCGGTAGTCATCCGTGGCAGCATTATGCAATTGACTACCCCAGATCAGATGCGGGGCAGGATCAGTGCAATCAATGGGATATTTATTGGCTCCTCCAATGAATTGGGGGCACTTGAATCTGGCATTGCAGCGAGTCTTATGGGGCTTATTCCGTCAATCGTATTTGGTGGAGGTGCGACCTTGCTAGTTGTCTTGCTGACCTACAAGCTTGCACCCCAACTCAGAAAACTCAATCTCAAAGATCTTACCTAAATCGACTTAGTTAGTCTTAGTCAATCTGAGGCAGATCTTTTTGAATAATCTTTAGACCTTCGCGCAAGGCCTCCTGGTAGCGCTCTCGCTCCGCCTTCATGGTCTCTGCAGTCCAAGCATAAAAACCCTCGCCGGTTTTCATACCCAGCTTGCCACTAGCGATGCGATCACTTAAGCATTTGGCAATATCGGGGGAGTTATTGAGGGTTGGATAAATCGTTGCGCCACCGGCACCATGCACATCCAATCCAGCATGATCTCTCTGCATTGCAGGTCCTGCAGCGATGTAACGAAAGCCAAAGCCAAAACGTACGGCCTTATCGATATCTTCTAAGCTAGCAATCCCAGCATCAACCATTGCGAAGGCTTCGCGGGACAAGGCATGCTGCAAGCGATTTGCCAAGAAACCTGGCAAATCTTTTTTCACAGTTACGGGAACCATGCCGCAAGCTGTCATCAGACGAGAAAGGCTTTCGCCCACCATCGGCGAAGTCTTTGCACCGTAAACCACTTCTACGCAAGGCACTAGATGCGCAGGCATGAAGAAATGCAAGCCAATCATCCGTGCCGCTGTTTTCAGTCCCGCTGAAATATCACTAATTGGAAAGCTGGTGCTATTACTCGCCAAGACCGCCTCTGGTTTTGCATATTGCTCTAGTTTGGCAAATAACTCTTGCTTGATATCCAAGCGCTCAGGCACGCACTCGATCACTAAATCGATTTCTGACCAATCTATTTCCTCCAGGGAGCCTGCTGTAGAGAGTAAGTGAAGGCGGTGCTCATAACCAAGATCGATCATGGTGTTGGCAAAGTAATCCGGTAAAAGTGCACGGCGCTCGGTAGTGGGCTCCAGCACCTGAACCGCACAGCCCCCGCGTGCGCAAACAGCAGCTACATCAGCGCCCATAGTGCCGCCACCAACGATAACGACCTTAGTTTCAGATGGGGTAAATAACATCTCAATTTCTCCTTCAGGGGCAAGATAAGGATCAAAAATCCTCTTACAATGCCTTCATTATTCCAATAAAAAAGTAAGTGAGACATGATCCCAGTCAATTCAGTGCTGCAGGTCGGGCAATTTCCTGAGGTAATGCAAGCGGCAATTGACCGGCGCATTAGCCCGGTTCGCTTTCCCGATCTCAACGCCAATCTACCTCCAGGCTCTTATGAGAGTATTTTGATTCGCTCAAACACTCAGCTACCCGCCCAATTACTTGAGAAGCTTCCTACGGTAAAGATGGTGGCTACTTGTGGCGTAGGTTATGACAATCTTCCTCTGGACTACCTGAAGGTCAATGGAATCAAGGCTAGCAATACTCCGGGTGTTTTAAATGACGCAGTTTGCGAGCTGGCGATTGGCATGCTCTTTGGTTTATTGCGTCGTATTCCACAGGCGCACGAGTTTGTTAAAAGTACTGCTTGGTCCAAGGGTTTATTTACCGTCACCACAACGCTTGCTGGTAAACAGGTCGGGATTGCAGGCATGGGTCGCATTGGACAAGATCTGGCAAAACGCTTAGAGCCTTTTAAGGTTAATTTGGCCTATACCGGCCCGACGCGAAAAGAGCTGCCCTACGAGTACTTTTCCGACATTCAATCTTTGGCAAAGGCATCTGACGTCCTTTTTCTCGCTTGCCCTGCCACCCCAGAAACAGAAAAAATGATCAATGCTGAAGTCTTAGAAGCTCTCGGACCTCAAGGCTATCTTATTAATATTGCACGCGGTAGCGTAGTAGATGAGGCTGCACTTTTAGTTGCACTGCAGCAAAAATGGATTGCTGGGGCAGCGCTCGATGTGTTTGAAAATGAACCAAATCCAAACCCAGGGTTCTTAAATATCGATAATGTTCTATTAACTCCGCATATTGGAAGTGCAACCTCCGAAACACGGCAATTAATGACAAATTTAGCGATAGATAATTTAGAAGCTTTCTATAATAAAAAACCACTTCTGACCGAAGTAAAAAATTAAAACGGAGCAAGTATGACTATTACCTTACATCCCTCAACATTACCTGCGGTACTCTCGCCTGTATTGACTCCGTTTAAAGCTGACGGTAGCCCTGATGCACAAAAATTGCTCAAGCAATGCCAATGGCTCGAAGCTAATGGTGTTGGACAAGCAATCTTCGGTACAAATTCAGAGGCCAACTCTATTTCAGCTCCACAAAAAATGGATACGCTAACAGCACTCATTAAAGGCGGCTTGAATCCCGCCCATATGATGCCTGGTACCGGCGCAACTTCGATTGACGCCACTGTCACGATGACCCGTCATGCAGTTCAACACCAATGTGCCGGCGTATTGATGTTGCCACCGTTCTATTACAAAGATGTCACTGATGATGGTCTGTTCGCCTTTTACTCAGAAGTCATCCAAAAAGTAGGTGATGCTGGTTTACAAATTTATATTTACAACATTCCACCAGTTACTAAGATTAATTTAAGCCTCTCTTTATTAGAGCGTCTCGCCAAAGCCTATCCAAAGACGATCGTTGGCATGAAAGATAGTTCCGGTGATTGGGCTTACACAGAATCCGTGATTAAACTGTTAGCACCCTCCGGTTTCCGCGTTTATGCTGGTAGCGAAGTCTTTCTCATGCGCACCTTGCACGCTGGTGGCGTAGGTTGTATCTCTGCCACAGCTAACGTAAACCCGGGGGCTATCTCCCATTTAGCAGCGCACTGGAAAGAATCTGATGCAGATCAACGGCAAACTGCTTTAGATCAAGTACGCTCTATATTTGCTCAATATCAAATGATTGCCGGTATGAAAACTGCGGTTGCGCATTACAGTAAGGATTCAGAGTGGTTGCGCGTGCGCCCACCACTGATGCAACTGAGTGCAGACCAGCAAGCAAAGCTATTGAGTGAGCTACAAAAAATTAATTTCAGCATGCCAGGCCTTTAATTTAATAGATGCAAAACAGGAGACAAAAATGAAACTTATAAAAGCAATTGCCGTATCTATCACGATGTTGTTCGGTGCTGCACAAGCACAAAACATCTCTATCGCAACCGGTGGTACCGGCGGCGTTTATTACCCAATGGGTGGAGGCCTAGCCTCAGTGTTATCCAAGCATGTACCAGGAATGTCAGCAACTGCTGAAGTGACAGGTGGTTCAGTAGATAATTTAAAACTCGTTGGCACTGGTAAACCATACGTTGGCTTCTCAATGGCTGATGCTGCTAAAGATGCTAAAGATGGTGAGGATAAATTTAAGGGCAAGCCAGTAGATTTACGCAATTTACTGATTCTGTATCCAAACCTCATGCACGTTGCTACCGTGGAATCCACTGGCATTAAGACCATGAAAGACCTCAAAGGTAAGCGCATCAGTACAGGCGCACCAGGCAGTGCTACAGAAGTAATGGCTTTTCGCTTGTTAGAGGCTGCAGGGCTGGACAAAGACAAAGATGTCAAGCGTGAGCGTTTGAGCGTTGCAGAATCTGTCAACGCTGTAAAAGACCGCAAGATTGATGCCTTCTTTTGGGTAGGTGGCTTACCAACTGCTGCTGTAACCGATTTAGCAAACAGTCCTGGCATGAAAATTGTCATGGTAGACACTAATGCTGAAGTCCCTGCTATGAATAAAAAATATGGCAATCTTTATTTCCCATCCGAGATTACAAAGCAAACTTATAGCGGCATGGAGAAAGATAACAAAGTAGCAGCGGTTGCCAATCTTTTGGTTGTGAACGCTACGATGTCTGATGCAGAGGCATACAAAATTGTTAAGGCTATTTTTGATAACCAACTTGAACTCGTCCGCTCACATGCTGAGTACAGAAATATCAAGTTAGAAAACCAAAAAGCAAATGCCTCACCGATTGCCTATCATCCAGGCGCACTAAAGTACTTTAAAGAAAAAGGTATCAAAGTAAACTAAGCGATATCGGGGTGAGTCAATCTCACCCCTTCTGCTTTATTGCCGTACATAAATATAAAAATAGATTGATTAAGACATGAATCAAAATGTAATTGATAACGAAACCCAAGAAAAATTAGATGCCTTCATTAAACAAGAGGAGGGTGATTCTAACGACTACAAAGGTATGCTGGCCGTATTCATTACGCTGGTAGCAATAGGCATGTCTTTATTTCATCTATATGCAGCTTATTCGATCGTTCCAACGCATCAGCTTAGAGTCATCCACGTTGCCTTGGTTTTGTTTTTAGTGTTCTTAAGCTTTCCGATTGCCGCTCGTTTTAAAAATAAATTGAAGTTTTGGGATGTTTTATTTGCCATAGGCTCCATTGCCATTGCTTATTACATTATGGCCGGCGGCGATAATCTCATGGACAGAAACACCGCCCCAAATTCTACCGATGTCATGGTTGGTATCGCCCTCATCCTGCTCATTCTTGAGGGCGTGAGAAGAACTAATGGCATGGTGCTCGTCACCGTTACAGTACTTTTCTTGCTATATGCCTTCTTTGGCAATTACCTTCCCGCCCCATGGACTCACAAAGGTTACGACTTAGATCGGCTCGTGGGTTATATGTATATGAGTCTTGAGGGTATTTATGGCACCGCAGTCGACGTCTCTGCGACTCTGATTATTCTTTTCACTATCTTTGGCGCCTTTTTACAATTTACTGGCGCGGGAAAATTCTTTATCGACTTCTCTTTTGCCGCAATGGGCGGCAAATCATCTGGGGTAGGTAGAACGATTGTCTTGTCCTCCTTCCTCATGGGTGGCCCATCAGGATCCGGTGTGGCAACTACCGTCACGGTCGGCTCTGTAGCTGCACCTATGCTTGAAAAAGTAGGTTACGAAAAAAATGCCGCGGGTGGTCTTTTGGCTGCAGGCGGACTTGGTGCGATCATCTCACCACCAGTATTGGGAGCGGCCGCCTTTCTGATTGCCGACTTCCTCAAAATCTCCTACTTAGATGTGTTGCTCATGGCAACTATCCCCACAATTTTGTTCTACCTTGGCTTGTTTGTCATGGTTGAAATTGACGTACGTAAGTACGGTATGAAAAATATTCATTTTCCATCCGCAGAAAGCGCCTGGCAGTTAACTAAAAAATATTGGTTTCATTTTTTCTCTTTGATTTCTATTGTAGTTTTCATGATGTTTGGCTTCTCGCCAGTGATGTCAGTCTTTTGGGCTACCGTTGTTTCTGCGCTGTCTAGCATGTTGCGCGAAGATACCGCAATCATTCCATGGGCCTGGTTCAAAGGTAAAGAACCTTTCATTTCTGGTCTTTATCGATCCAGCTTATCGAAGGCGCTCTCATCTGGTTCTACGGGCGTATTGGCGATTGCGGCAACGTGTGCAGGTGCAGGCCTCATCGTTGGTACTGTTACCCTCACTGGCCTAGGTCTCAAATTTAGTTCCATCGTGATTCAATATGCGGGAGGCTCATTGCTGCTAACGGCCATTTTTACAGCATTGATTGTGTGGATCGTTGGCCTCGCAGTACCAGTAACCGCCTCTTATATTATTTGCGCTGTGATTGCTGCGCCGGCACTCATTAACTTAGGTGTGCCTGCATTTGCTGCGCACATGTTCATCTTCTATTACGCCGTACTTTCTGAGGTGTCGCCCCCAACAGCTTTATCTCCATTTGCTGCAGCCGCAATTTGTAAAGGCAATCCCTATAGAACCACTTTACAAACTTGGAAATACGTTGCCCCAGCAATCTTGGTGCCATTTATGTTTGTCCTCGATAAATCAGGCGTGAGCTTGCTCCTGATGGGGTCTACCAGTGCACTAGAGCAGGCTGACTGGACGCAGATTGCATGGATTTCATTTACTGCTGTAGTTGGCATCATTTGTTTAGCTGGTGGCTTGCAGGGTTGGTTTATTGAAAAAACCAAAGTATTTGAGCGCGTCATTATGGTGATCTCCGGGGTGGCTTTAGCCTATCCCTCCACGGAGGCTGATCTCATTGGTTTTATTGGGTTTGCTTTGGTACTGATCACCCAACTCATTACTCATTACAAACTCAATCCCAAATCTACCTGAACATATTGAAGTAGTTCAAGATCATAAAAAAATCCCGCCTTTTGAGCGGGATTTTTTATTACCTAGTATGTAAATACATTAAACAATCTTCGTCCAAGCAGCCTTGCCAGCATACTTTTTGATAGCAGTTTCATCAAACTCAAATCCTAAGCCTGGTGTCTTATGTAAGATCAAATCGCCATTCTTGAAGGTGAGCTGCTTGTTAATCAATCTACGGAAGTTTAAGACCTGATCATCTAAGAAGAATTCCACAAAACGTGCATTTGGCGTTGCTGCCACTAAAGGAGCATGCAGATCATGCATCCAATGTGGGCAAACAATCACACCCTTCAAATCCGCATAAGCAGAAATACGGCGCCATTCCGTGATGCCACCGCAAACTGCCGCATCAGACTGCAAAATAGCGACGCCACCAGCTTCAATTAACTCCCTAAAACGCCAGCGTCCAGCCTCCATCTCACCAGTAGCAACGTTGATTTTGGTCTGACGAGCTAGGGCCGCATGCAGATCGATAGCATCCGGGGAAAATGGCTCTTCGATCCAATAGGGGTTGTAAGCCTCAAAGCGACGAACGTATTCAAGGGCAGTCGGTAGATCACGCCAGGCATTGTTAGCATCTAGGGTCAGCAAAACATCGTCGCCTACAGCCTTACGAGCAGCTTTAACCCTCGCCTCTTCTTCTCTTGGGGATAAGCGCCCTACCTTCATTTTGACGGCCTTAAAGCCCTGTTTTACGTAGGACTCCATTTCTTTACCCAGCATGGCGGGTGTTTTACCATCAAGGTAGTAGCCACCGCTGGCATAAGCTGGGACGCGATCATCTACGACTGATCCCAAGTATTGATGAAGAGGTAATTTCGCAGCACGCGCATTTAAGTCCCAGAGGGCAGTGTCGAGAATTGAGATGCCACGCATCACTGCGCCGGCCCGCCCTTGCAAAATAGACTCGTTATACATATCCATCCAGAGACCTTCACTGCGATGACTATTTTGACCAATCAGTTTTGGGGCTAGTAACTGCTCAACGGCAATCTTGGCAATATCTCCACCCGCACTGCCGACATAGCAAAATCCAATACCCTCATTACCATCCTTACCCCGCACTTTAACCAAGCAATAGTGCCGCTCTGAAACCGTTCGAGTGGAAAAAGAGGTGACCTTATCTAGAGGCACCGCTATAGCAGCAACTGATACAGACTCAATAATCGGCATGAAAATTCCTTTAACGAAAAATTTATTGTATCTACAACTTTTGCCACTTTCCTTGACCAACTTCAATAGAAAATTGCTGCACTACAACATAAAAAATAGGGGGCTTGGTGACAATATTGGATAATTGGATGGTGAAAAAAATAGCGGGCCAATTACCTTACTTATTGAGAAACGTCATCAACGTTGTCAGCCTCTCTCTGATCGTATTTATTTCAAGCGCGCAAGCACAACCAGCAAGTCAAACAAGTCAGGCTAGCAAAACCCCTCAGATAAAACAAAAAGCCGTCAGTACTAGTAATAAGCAGGCTGGCATTCAGCTGAAAGAAAATTCACTCAATCGCTCCACCAAAAGCATGAACTTAAATCCTGAATTATTTAAACGGATTGAGGGCGTATATAGCAATGAAAGCGGTGCGAATCTGGACTATCGGGTCCAGCGTGGTTGCCTACGTCGCAGCTTTAATGAGGAAAATCTTCCAGCTAATCTGGGTTTAGAAAACCGAGAATTGAATGATTTCTTCAAATCTCAAACTAAAGGGTTCTTTGATCGAATGCGGGGTGATTGCATCCCTTATGCATTAGCTCTAGGTAGCCGCAACCGCTTTGAATCCTTGAGTGTAATGAATGGTCCGATACAGGATGCCAAGACTGAGATTTGGACTTTTACGCCATCAGCAGCGGGCAACTTCTTGATTCAGCAAGACTACCTGAAAGATGAGTCCAAGCGCTTTACGGAAATCCAATTGCCTCTGAGTGCTGTTTTATATGACCCCAAAAAAGTGGGAGATAAATTACCCGTTGAACTGGTTTGGGAACTGAACTCCATCATCAAGCAAATTTACCCCGAAGAAAATAATGCGCTTGAAAATACCAATAGCATTGTTCGTCTGATTGTCGACTTTGGTGATAAGGAACGTTGGGCTCAAATCTGGGCAGTCGAAATTATTGAAGCATCCTCTAGTGAAGTATTTGCCAGCGCTTTTTGGGTCGAAAGAAGTGATATTCCCGGGGGCTTCTATACCGGCAGTGGGGAATCTATTGAACGTACCTTCTGGACTAACCCCCTGAGCTATCGACGCATCTCCCGCGGGGTTGGTAGTGTTAGAGCATCAAGCAAAAAAGCTGCGCCGCCAAAGAACGGCAGCGCTGCTGTCGCTGCCCCCAAGCAAAGATATCGCACCCATATGGGAATTGATTATTCTGCGCCAATTGGGACGCCAATCTTTAGTGTAGCCACAGGCAAGGTAGTGCATTTGGGCTATAGCGGCGCGTTTGGTAACCTCATCATTCTTGAGCATCCCGGTAATTACCGCACCTACTACGCCCACTTGAGTGGCTATAACACCGAACTAGAAGTGGGTAATGAAGTACGACGAGGCCTAGAGATTGGCTATGTCGGATCAACCGGACGCTCCACCGGCCCCCATCTCCATTTTGAATTGAGAAAAGATGGGGTCTATGTTGATCCCTATGCCGTAAAAACCCAGCTGGATTTATGGAGTATGCGTGATAGCGATAGCGGCTTACTTACCCGAGAAATTCTACTGCTGGGTACACCACTAATGAATTAGGAAATACAAATCAGCAATTGAAAAAGGGGCCTCCAAGGCCTCTTTATTTTTAGATGCGCCAGATATTAACCAAGCACCAATACCGGTATCTTAGAATGCACGATCACCTCGTGTGTTTCACTACCTAATAAGATACTCTTAATACCAGTGCGCTTGTGTGAGGCCATCACAATCACGTCAGCCTTTGATTTCTTGGCACCATCCAAAATACCCTCTGATAAATTGCTATTAGGAATATGGAGCGTGCTTGCTTTTACGCTAGCACCCAATAAAAGAGAAGCCTTTTTAAAGACATCCAAGGCATAAGCTTCGCAGACCTTCTTATGGTCTTTTTGAGAAATGCCGTAACCCATAGAGCTATCGGAATAGACCATCGGTGGCATTGGATCAGAAACATAAACCAATGTCACTGCAGCTTTATCGGCTTTTGCAAGCTCAGCTACCTTTTTTAAGGACTTTTTACTTACATCTGAACCATCCACTGGTACTAATAAGTGCTTGAACATATCAACTCCTATTAAATTAACCTTAATACCTTTCATTCCATCATAATCTTTATTGTTCAACTGTAAAAGCATAAAAAAAGGAAACTAAATTGCTCAAGTACTTTGCAGTGTATTTTTCGTTCCTCTTATCACTGATCATCATTGATTTGATTTGGCTTCTTGTCATCGCCAAAAATCTCTATCGTGACGAGATGGGTTCGCTCATGGCTAGCGAGCCAAAATTATGGGCAGGATTAGTTTTTTATCTCTTATATGCACTTGGGGCTTCGATTTTCGTGATCTTTCCAGCGATTTCAAAACAGTCCTGGATATATGCGGCGCAGTATGGGGCCCTCTTTGGTTTCTTTTGTTATATGACTTACGATCTAACCAATCTCGCAGTGATTCGCGACTTTTCTATGCGCTTGGCATTTGTAGACATTGTCTGGGGATCGGCTGTTACCGCGCTATCCGCAACTATCGCCTACTGGGTTGGCAATCGAGTGACTTAAGAGTCTTTTGCACATGCGTTTTTTTCACCCCAAACTACTCGATTCTCTTAAGGGCTATAACGGCGCCCTTTTAAGCAAAGATATATTGGCAGGCATTACGGTTGGGGTAGTCGCACTACCTTTAGCGATGGCATTTGCGATTGCCAGCGGACTCAAACCAGAAGCAGGTATTTTTACCGCAATCATCGCTGGTGGATTCATTTCTATCTTGGGCGGCAGTCGTGTACAAATTGGTGGGCCAGCTGGTGCATTTATTGTCATCGTATACGGCATTGTTGAGAACTATGGCGTTGCCAATTTACTCCTAGCGACTGTAATGTCTGGAGTATTTTTATTTCTGATGGGTCTCTTTCGGCTAGGGACATTAATTCGCTTTATTCCGATCGCGGTCATTATTGGTTTTACTAATGGCATTGCCGTACTGATTGGACTATCTCAAGTAAAAGAATTTTTTGGTCTTCAAATCACTAAAATGCCTGCTGAGTTTTTTCAAGCAGTCCAAACTCTGTATGCTGCTGCAGACACTATTAATCCTCACGCTTTCATACTATCGATCGGAACCCTCGCCATTCTGATTGCTTGGCGAGCCTTTCAAAAACAGCTTGGCTATCTTAGCCGCCTCCCAGGAACTGTCATTGCCATGGCTGCGGCCACCATAGTGACGAGTGCATTCAATCTTCCAGTAGATACCATCGGTAGTCGTTTTGGCGGCATCCCATCTAGTCTTCCTAGTTTTGAATGGATCCCCATTAGCTGGAGTACCGCTCAATTTGTCATTGCACCTGCCATTACTCTTGCCCTACTTGGGGCGATTGAATCACTGTTATGCGCCCGGATTGCTGATGGGCTGATTCATGATCGTCACGACTCCAATCAAGAGCTGATGGCTCAAGGTGTTGCCAATGTAGTCACTCCATTCTTTGGTGGCATGCCAGCCACAGGAACTATTGCTAGAACGGTGACCAATATACAAAGCGGAGGAAGCACCCCAATTGCCGGGGTCGTTCACTCGGCAACCTTGCTGGTGATTATTTTATTTGGAGCACCGCTAGCAAAAAATATTCCTCTGGCTAGTCTAGCTGCCATCCTGATGTTTGTTGCTTGGAATATGGGTGAATGGAGAAAGTTTGCAGACCTCAAGCAATTTCGTCTCCCTTATCGCTTAACTATGTTGAGTGTATTTTTTCTGACCATCGTCTTAGACCTTACCATCGCAATACAAGTGGGGCTACTGCTTGCATTCATTACCTTCGTTTATCGCATTTCGAGTTTGTCGCGCTATGAACCGGTCAATCTCATGGATTTTCCAGAGCTACAGCAATATCAGGGAACCATTGCTGCATTTAGAATTTATGGCGCCATCTTTTTCGGCGCAGTCAAAATTCTGGAGAACATTGAAAACGAATTACCCTCAAAAGTATTGATACTTGATCTTAAGAATGTGATCTACATCGACGTCTCCGGAATGGATGCCGTACTTGAACTTGAAGCAGTTTGTAAAAATCGCAATATTAAGCTCATAGTTTGTGGACTGGCGCATCAACCCTACGAGATGGCCACTCGAGCAGGCCTCTTAGAGCACCTGCCTGCCGATTGCATCTACCCGGACCTGCAACAGGGAATTGCTCGAGCAATTAGTTAATCCTATTAACTGATACAGAAACCGCCTTTAAGTAAAGCTTCTGGCAAATACCAGGCACGATAAAGACCAAATAGTGCGGCTGACAATAAAAGGCCTGCAGCAATGTATCTCACCACAGCATATTGACTCAGTTGCGCCATAGTCGCTGAAAACTTTGAAATCAGCAATAGATTAGGTAAGGTGCCCAAACCAAACGCCAACATGAGCGCTGCACCTGCTAAGGTATCGCCCGATAAAAAGGCGAGCGGCAAAACACTGTAGACCAAACCACAAGGAACAAGCCCCCATACCATCCCACTAAACCAGCGCGATGAACGGCTTGTGAAACCCCCTAAATATTGAGCCCAATAAGTAGCCAATCGTGCGCCAAGCCACTTCCCGGGCAATGGAGAAGCATTAGATCTTGGGCGCAAAAGACGTAAACCCATGAGCAATAAAAGGAGCGATGTAATTGCAAATAAAGGGCGCTGAATGGGCACTATATTTTGCTGCCAAAGAACTGCTCCAACCCGAGCCGCTAAGGCGCCGAGCAAAACATAGGTCGTCAAACGTCCAGCATGCATGATGAGCTGAAGATAAAAAAGCTCAGACTTACTTAGCAACGGAACAGAAGTCGCTTTACTAGAGTTACCTTGACGCTCAACTGCTGCAGCAATACCGCCACACATCAAGGCACAGTGCCACCCACTGACTAAAGTGCCCAAGAAGATGGCTAACAGAAGGCTAGCAGTCAGCATTGCAGAGAAATATTAAAATTGCACATTATCCGAGTAGAATAAACTGATACGGCAACTTGATCTAATATGAATTACACCAACTCAGATGTCCCCAGCGGCAAATGCTCAGTCTGTGTACTAGGTCAGTTTTGCTTGCCCGCAGGCATCAGCCCATCTGACATTGCCAAGATTGATACTCTCGTAAAAGAACGGGTTCACTTACAAAAAGGTGAAAGCCTCTACCGTCACGGTGACCCACTTTCTGCGGTTTATAGCGTCCGCTTTGGCACCCTCAAGACTGAATACGGGCTGGAGGATGGACGTCAACAAGTAATTGGTTTTCATCTGCCTGGCGAGATCTTGGGGCTCGATGGCATTGGCGAGGGAAGTTATCAATCTGAAGCGATTGCTCTAGAGGAGAGTGAAGTTTGCATTATTCGCTATGAGGCATTTGAGGATTTGGCACGCCAAATTCCAGCTCTACAAAAACAGTTCCACCGCATTCTGAGTCGCGAACTCACACAAGATCAACGTCACCTACTCTCACTTGGTAGTCTGCGCGCAGAAGAGCGTTTAGCGGCCTTCTTATTGAGCCTTTCTCAGCGCCTAGCTGCTCGCGGCTATCAAAACAATGAATTTGATTTACGCATGAGTCGCGTAGAGATTGGTAGCTACCTTGGCATCCAGATTGAGACGGTCAGCCGAATGCTCTCACGTTTTACTGAGTCAGGGCTAATTCAAATCAAACAGCGTCACATCAAACTGATTGACATGGATGGGCTATATGAACTAGCTGGAGTCCCCAATCCAGATCGCGCCCTTCAAATCAAGCCTATACACTCTTAAATCAAGCCGCGATCCTGTCCATTACTGCCATCCGAGTCGATGCCTGGCAAGATGTAGGCCGTAAGAGCGCTTGAAAATGAGCAAAAGATCCAAATAACAAAAAATCCAATTGTGTAAATGCCTTCATCCGAAATGTTAGGGTGAACACCAAAGAACAACAGCTCGGCAGGATGCACAATACTAAAGAGTAGACCTTCAGCCAAAATAGAAACTAAGAATGATGGCCACATAATCCAAATAAATAGACGGTGCTTCATTTGCTGCCCCGCTCTACTTTAAGCTGCTCTACTTTGAGTCCACGCTTCAGAACGCCATCTCGTACTGGCTTATCTGAGTATAAATTTACAGCCAAATAAATAGTAATCACGCAACCAATGGCAGCGACTGCTGGTCCACTAATTAGCAACCATGGCCATAGCTGCTTAAACCATGGTTTGCTTGTTTCATGTTGTGACATATTCATCCTCTCTATCTCTTGCAATATAGCTTAGCGGGGAACAATAAAACTGGATTTTTCATCGCGAGTTCTGGTAATCAACTCATTGCCAGACCTCTCATGACCAATCACATCAAAATGAATTCGGTAGTTACCGGGCTCATGCGCCCCAACAGTAGTACTTACTTTTACCGGAATTAATAGATTGCTAGCTGGACCCACCTCAACTTCAGTAATAACTTGCCCTTGCGAATTCAGAATTCTTAAATCAGATAAGCCACTTGCCTTGAGCTGTACATTCATATTATTTTCTGATGCATTCATGATCTGAATGCGGTAAATATTTTCGATACGAACGCCATCTACTTCGCGAGCTAAAGCTCCGCGGTCTCTCATCACATCTACCCGCAATGGATTTCGAGTAATTAATGAAATCAGGAAAGCGCTAGTAAGAACCGTAATAAAAGCAGCATAAATCAAAACGCGTGGACGTAAAATATGGCGAATAGCACTCTGATTGGTTTCTTGATCTTCAATAGCCCGCTCGGTTGTATAGCGAATCAAGCCTTTTGGATAATCTACTTTTTCCATTACTTGATCACAAGCATCAATACAGGCGCCACAACCAATGCACATGTATTGCAGACCATCACGGATATCAATACCGGTTGGGCAAACTTGTACACAAATACTGCAATCTACGCAATCACCAAGACCAAGAGTTGCATGATCTGCTGATTTGTTACGACTACCCCGTGGCTCACCGCGGACCTTATCGTAGGTAACCAAGAAAGTATCCTTATCGACCATCACACTTTGAAAGCGCGCATAAGGGCACATATATTTACACACTTGCTCACGCATGAAACCCGCATTACCCCAGGTTGCAAAGCTATAGAAACACAACCAAAAGGTTTGCCATGGTCCCAAAGATAGATGCAGGATTGCGGCACCGAGCGTTTCAATTGGGGTGAAATAGCCAATGAAGGTAAACCCAGTCCAAAAAGCAATCAAGAGCCACAGGAAATGCTTGGTAATCTTGAGGCGCCACTTATGAATACCCCAAGGCCACTCCTCACCATCTAAGCGAATCCGCGCAAAACGATCGCCTTCAACCTTACGCTCGATCCACATAAAAATTTCGGTATAGACCGTTTGGGGACAAGCGTAGCCACAAAATAATCGACCCGCAATCGCCGTGAATAAAAAGAGAGCTAAGGCAGAGAGAATTAACAGGAGCGTGAGATAAATTACATCCTGTGGCCACAGCACGAGACCGAAGATATAAAACTTACGCTGAATTAAATCAAAGAGTACTGCTTGACGATCATTCCAACTAATCCAAGGCAGACCATAAAACAATAATTGCGTTGCAAATACCAAAATGAGACGCCAGCGAGCAAATAAGCCACTAACAGATCGTGGGTAAATCTTTCGCCGGATCTCATAAAGAGATTCCTCTATGACATCTATCGGAATAGGCTTGCCTATCGGCGAATGATCTGACACTGATTACTTGGCTGCAGACGTCTTGTTATTAGACAAACCCCAAACATAAGCCGTTAAAAGATGAATCTTTTCAGGGCTCAATACTTTATCTTGAGATGGCATCATAGCCATTCGGCCTTTAGTGATGGTCTCCACTATGGTTGCCTCTGATCCACCATATAGCCATGTCTTATCAGTTAGGTTAGGTGCTCCCATGGCAATATTGCCTTTACCATCCACACCATGACAAGCCACGCAATTGGATTTAAATAATTCTGCGCCACGAGCGACTTTTATATCATCAGCAGGTAGACCAGACAAACTGCGAACATAGTTGGCTAAATCTACAATCTGCACAGTCTCGAGATGTCCATATGCAGGCATCACTCCATTGCGTCCATTAATGAGGGTCGTCTTAATATTTTCAGGAGATCCACCATAGAGCCAGTCACCATCGGTTAAATTTGGAAAGCCTTTAGAGCCGCCGGCATCTGAACCATGGCACTGAGCACAGGAGTTCAAGAACAAACGTTGGCCCATTTCACGCGCCTTAGGATCTGCAGCAACTTCCTCAATGTTCATCTTCACATATTTAGCGTAGACGGGCTTTAACTCATCATTGGCCTCTGTCATCGAGCTCATCAAAGCGCCGTCAGTGGTGTAGCCAACCACCCCCGGAAATGAGCCCAACCCCGGAAATAAAATCAGGTAGCCAAAGGCAAAGATGCAAGATAGTAAGAACATCCAGGCCCACCAGCGTGGCAATGGGTTATTGAGTTCGCGCAAATCGCCATCCCAAACATGACCCGTATCCGCTACTGCACCGTCTGCTGTATGAATTACCTTGGCCTTACGTTGTGAAGCCAGAAGCCAAATACACCAAACAATACCGACCAATGAAACTAGCGCGATGTAGTTACTCCAACCGCTATTAAAAAAGTCACTCATGATTTGTCCTTACTAAATTCATCCGGGAGATCAAATGGCAGTTCAGCTGATTCTTCGTTGGCAGACTTTCTACCGGGTGACCAAGCCCACCAAATAATTCCTACAAAAAAGGCGAGTCCAATGACTGTTGAAAAAGCGGAAAGGTAAGCTGTGATCTGTTCCATTTGATTTATTTCACAACAACTTCATCAACCATGATGTAGCGACGATTGACACCCAAACCTTGAAGGTAGGCAATCAGGGCATCCTCTTCAGTTTTACCTTCCAACTCCTTGGGAGCTTTTGCAATCATTTCATCAGTGTAAGGAACGCCTAAACGACGCATCGCCATCATATGAGACTGAATCGAGGACGCATCGGCAGCACTCTGCTGCAACCAAGGATATCCGGGCATATTGGACTCAGGGACGACATCACGCGGGTTACGCAAGTGGATACGATGCCAATCATCCGAGTAACGAGCGCCAACCCGAGCTAAATCAGGGCCGGTACGCTTACTACCCCATAGGAAAGGACGATCAAATACTGACTCGCCAGCCAAAGAGTAAGGACCGTAACGCTCAACTTCAGATCGTAATGTACGAATCTGTTGTGAGTGACAGCCAACGCAACCTTCGCGCTGGTAGATATCACGGCCAGCCAAACGCAATGCTGTGTATGGCACTACGCCAGAGCTTGGTTCAGTTGTGGTGTGCTGAAAAAATAGCGGGACGATTTGAACTAAACCAGCAATCGACACCACAATAATGGTGGCAATAATTAACCAACCAACATTTTTTTCAAGCGTTCCGTGGGAAAAGAATTTATTTTCGTTAGACATTTTTCTTCCCCTTAGTGAACAGCTACCGATGTTTGTGGAATAGGGGCATTGACGAATGTTTTACCAATTACTGTCTTGTAAACGTTATATGCCATCAAGAACATGCCGCTTAAGTAACAGAGGCCGCCTAACAAACGAATCACATAGAAAGGATAGGTTGCTTTTACAGATTCAACAAAGCTATAAGTTAATGTACCGTCTGGTTCAAATGCTCTCCACATTAAGCCTTGCATTACTCCGGCAATCCACATTGCAGCAATGTACAGCACAACACCAATCGTAGCGATCCAGAAATGGACCTCAATCAAACGGGTGCTGTACATATCCTTTTGCCCAACTAAACGGGGGATGAGATAGTACAAGGATCCAATCGTAATCATGGCAACCCATCCAAGGGCACCTGAATGAACGTGGCCAATAGTCCAGTCGGTGTAATGGGACAAGCTATTCACAGTCTTGATAGACATCATTGAACCTTCAAACGTAGACATGCCGTAGAAAGACAATGCCACTACTAAGAATTTCAAGATGGGATCGGTGCGTAATTTAAACCAAGCACCAGATAAAGTCATGATGCCGTTGATCATGCCGCCCCATGATGGAGCCAGCAGAATAATTGAGAACACTGTTCCAAGGGACTGTGTCCAGTCAGGCAAGGACGTGTGTTGTAAATGATGGGGTCCAGCCCACATATAGGTGAAGTTCAAAGCCCAGAAGTGAACGATGGATAAGCGATATGAATAGATTGGACGCTCTGCTTGCTTGGGAATGAAGTAATACATCATGCCTAAGAAGCTGGTCGTTAAGAAGAAACCAACTGCATTGTGGCCATACCACCACTGCACCATGGCATCTTGTACACCAGCATATGCAGAATAGGATTTCCACATACTTGCTGGCATTTCCAAATTGTTAAAAATATGCAGAATGGCAATCGTCAGGATGTACGCACCAAAGAACCAATTAGAAACATAAATATGTTTGGTTTTGCGCTTCATGATGGTACCAAAAAATACTACAGCATAGGCAACCCAAACCACAGTGATTAGGATATCAATTGGCCACTCTAGCTCTGCATACTCTTTAGAAGTTGAGATGCCCAATGGCAAGGTTACTGCTGCCAACACAATCACAGCCTGCCAACCCCAAAAAGTAAAAGCAGCTAGCTTGTCACAAAAAAGTCTTGCCTGACATGTGCGCTGCACGATGTAATAAGACGTCGCAAACAAGGCTGATCCACCGAATGCAAAGATGACCGCATTGGTATGTAATGGACGTAAGCGACCATAGCTTAACCAGGGAATATTGAAAGTAATATCAGGCCAAATAAGCTGTGCTGCAAGAATCACTCCCACGAGCATACCCACAATTCCCCAAAGTACTGTAACGATGGCAAATTGACTGACAACCTTGTAATTGAAGGTATCTTGATTGCCCCCCACGGTAAGTCCCATGGTTTCTCCTTTTTTGTGACCTAACAGCGACATAATCTAAATAGACTGAATTCATTATCAAAGTAAGCCTGATGGGTCGTTTTGATCTATATCAAAAAGGATGCGTGCATTTACGCTTTTTGCAACTGGATTGAGTTCTTTGTATTACCTAACTACCTAAAAAAATAGAGTTATTTTTTATTGCAATCATTCCTATTTTTAGATTGAGGCGTATCGTCATCCATCAAAATCGCCTCCCCTGGACCCTCTAGATCATCAAATTGACCGGCTTTCACAGACCAAAAGAAAATCCAGGCCAAGAGCCCGATTAAGAGTAAGGAAATGGGGATCAATAGATAAAGGCTTTCCATAGCTCTAGTCTAGGCCTTTCTGAGGCGCCAAGCATTTAATGTAACTGCGAGAGAAGACAAAGACATGCCGATACCGGCAACCCAGGGGTTGACCCACCCCATCATCGCCACTGGAATAGCCAGCAAGTTATAGACTAGCGCCCAAATCAAGTTTTCTTTAATAACCCGCTGTGTTTTATCAGCCAGTAAGAGCGATTTGGCCAAAGGGGCTAAAGAGCTTGCAGTCAAAATCGCATCTGCACCCGCTGTAGCGAGGGGCGCGCCGGCCCCGACCGCAATAGAAACATCCGCCCGCGCCAATAGAGGGGCATCGTTAATACCATCACCAATTGCCCAAACAACACGACCCTGGTTTTGCAGGCTCTCAATATAGCGATATTTATCTTCTGGAGAGCACACACCTTTGAACCGATCGATACCAACATGGTGCGCCCACCATGCCACCGTCACTTCATCATCACCTGAAACCAAATGGACCGCAATCTTGCGAGACCGCGCTGCAGTTAATAACTTTTCCAATCCTGCTCTTGGAGTATCTAAGAATAGAAAGCTCGCAATCAACCCTTTGTTATCCGCTAGATGCACTTGTCCATATTGACCGTCTTGCGCAATCTGCTGAGCACCCACCCACGCAGCACTTCCCAGTCGATAAATACCCGAGCTCAGGCCTTTGCCCAATTGATTAATAACCGCCTCAGGCAAGGTGCCTAGCGAAAGATTGTCAGCTTCTGCAGCACGCAATAGCGATAGTGCAAGAGGATGTTTTTGACCTGCCTCCATTGATGCAGCAATGCTCAATACATCTGCTCGAGAAAACTCCGGGCGAACAACTATGACTTCTTGTAATTCTGGTTGACCCATAGTGAGGGTACCAGTTTTGTCCAGCACTAAATCCGTTGCCTTGACCAAACCTTCTAGCACATGACCACGCACAATCAATAAGCCGAGCTTTGTTACAGCACCCTGAGCTGCAGCCATTGCCGTTGGTACGGCAAGAGATAGGGCGCAAGGACAACTGGCAACCAGTACGGAGACTAAAACAGTCCAAGCTCTGCTAGGGTCGACGTAATACCAAATTGCTGAAGATAAAAAAGCAACCATCAACAGAAAGCCTACAAAATATCCAGCCCACTTTTCTGCGAGACTCACCATGACAGGTTTGGCTTGCAATGCTTGAGCTAGTAATGAGGCAATACCTGCAATACGAGTAGATTGGCCTACCGCATCGATTCTCATCAATATCGGATTGAGAATATTGTGCGTACCTGCGTACACTCGATCACCAATCTTCTTATCAATCGGCTTAGATTCACCAGTCAGAAGCGACTCATCTAAAGAGCTCTCAGACTCAATCAAAATTCCGTCAGCTGGAACTACATCACCCGGAGGAACACGAATCACTTCACCAGGATTACAGTGAACCACCGGCACAATTTCAACTTGCTGAGAGGTGGGATAGCTTGGCACTCTCTCACACGTAGCAGGTAACTGCTTTGCCAGAGCCTCTGCTCCACCCTGCGCATCTTGTCGAGCCAACAACTCTACATAGCGTGCCGCCAAAATAAAGGCAACAAACATGGTGATGGAATCAAAATAACCCTGACCTGAGCCTGCCACAAGATTTACGGTACCCGCACTAAATGCTAGGGCTAGAGCTAGAGCAATCGGCACATCCATACCCAACATATGCGTTTGCCGAAACGAAGCAACACTCCTCAAGGCCGCCCTGAAAATAGGGCCTGCTGAATAAGTCATCACTGGAACCGTGAGGATCCAGCTAGTCCAGCCCAATAGAAGGTCATACTCCACCGTAATATCGCTGTCACCCACATACGTTGGCCAGGCATACATCATGACTTGCATCATGCCTAGTAATGCAACCCCTAGTCTAGTCAGTAATTGACGACGTTCTTTTTTAGACTTCTCAATTGAGAGTGAAGGCTCAAAAGGCCACGCTTCGTAACCAATACGCTCTATTTCAAAGAGTAGGCGAGCAAGACTAGTTTTCTCAGGCGAAAATTCCACCTTGACCTTTTGACTGACGTAGTTAATCTGCACTTCTTTGACACCAGGGATACGGCGTAAGTGCTGCTCGCATAACCACACACAAGCAGCGCAGCGAATCTTCTCCAATCGTAGAGTAGTCTCTAAATAAGCTTCTTTACTACTCGGCCGCGTGTATCTACCGAGCAAAGAAGGATCATCGTAGGGGGTCAGACTGTCAGGAATTTCACTTGAAGCAAGGTAGGCTGCTGGCTTATCGCTTGACTGTGCGCGGCGTGCATAGAACACTTCTAGGCCTTCGCCATGAATCGTTTGTGCAATTGCCATACAACCAGCACAACAGAATTTTTTATTGATGCCGCTAAGCTCAAGCTCGTAAGGGTCGTTCGGAAGAATAAAGCTGCCACAGTGATAACAGCTATTGCTTGGCAAGCTAGAGCTCATAAATGAATCATGACTTGCGGGTGATAGACCTACTAACCCAGCCGTTACGACGCTCATAGAGCACAAACAGAACACCCCAAACTACCACCGCAGCATAGGCCCAGACCCAAGATATTTGGGAGGCACGTGAGCCAGTTAAATCAAGCACAAAACCAAAAATAGCTGGGCCCAACAACCCGCCTCCAAAGCCCATCAGGGAATGGAGCCCCATTGCAGCCCCTTTAATATTGTCTTTAGCACTAATGACTAAGCCCGCGGTTAAGGTGGAAGAATCGGCCATGATGAAAATCGTATGCCCCACTGCTAAAGCAATAATCAACCACCAAGATTGTCCGGTAGAGCAAGCGAGCGCCACTCCAAATGCTGCGCTAGATAGCATGACAAAGAAAATCCATTTTTGGCGCCCTATTCTTAAGGCAATCTCGTTTCCGATAATGGATGCAGGAACGCCAAAGAAATTAATCACACCTGCAAGAGTAGTGGCAGTGAATAGAAAGGGATCGCCTGTCATCATTGCACAGAAACCAAAAAAGGCTACGATCCAACTGCGGGAAGCAAATAACTCGATTGAGTGGACGGTATAGCCAAAAATAAACCCTGAGGCTGTTTTATCTTGCAAGACTAAGCGCCACTTATCAAGCGGAAAAATATCTTGTAAACGAATGCTTACTGGACCGTGCCACTTTTCATGGGCGAGCGCAGGAATAAATAAGAGCACAATCAACAGTGCAGTGAATGGACCCAAGGCGATGATTCCAAAAACATAGCGCCAGCCCAAGCTACTTAAGATCCAACCAGAGCAAAGATAAGAGAAGCCAGTGCCAATACCAAAGAATGCAGTGTAGAAAGCAATGTGGCGGGTTAGTTCGCCAGTCTGAATACGATCTGACAGAATTTTTAAGCCAGGCATATAAGTGCCCGCTAAACCAACTCCATTGAGCGCCATAAATATCAAAGCGGTCCAAAAGTTATAGGCAAAGAAGCTCATGCCGAGTAATCCACAAGTCGCTGAGAGACCGCCTACAAGATAGACTTGTTTGGCATCAACGCGATCAGTGAGAGCCGTTGCTAATGGAACCATCAGCATGTAACCAAAGAAGAAGGCGCTAGCAATGAGTCCAGACTGTAAATTACTGAGATGCCATTCATCTTGCAATGTTGTTAACACCACTGCGTAACAGGCAAAACCCAAGAGCGCACAAGTTTGCGCTACCAGCATTAGGGGTGTGTAACCAGTGGGTTTCAAACGCATAAGAACTTACTGCTGACTGCTATTAGGGGAATCCTGGAAGCCGTTTGAGCGGAAAGTGAGTACCAAAGTATCCCTATAGCCGTACTGATCCAAGGGCTGAATCGGAGTAGATTCATGAATCATTCTTTCATCATTCATCAGTAATAAAGACCAGGGCTCAGTGAGAGTAAATCGCAAACCAGCAGAACCGGTTGCAGCAAAAATTCGGGTCTCGCCACCCTTAATGCCAACCCGATTGAGTAAAAAGACGGCTACAAAATCAACACCGTCACGATGAGCTCCCTCTGGAGTTGGTCGCCCTATCCCATCCGTTGTATCAATCCGAAATTGGTGAGCCTCAATAAACCAGGTATTTACTTGCTTAACGCTATTGAGAATATGAGTTAATCCCAGTAAAAGAGCATGCCAAGTAGGCTTGCTAGTGAGATCAGCTTGCGAAGGCTCAAACCAACGCTCGATACCTCCATGAAGGGCGTTGTAATTAACAGACTGCCAGTGAGCACGATGCGGCACGATAGCCAAAGATTCTCCCTTGACCTCAAAGCTTGAGTGGCGGCGAAAGCGATATCGCCCACCGTCCTTAAGATAGGGATCTCTGGGCAAGCCTTCCCAGAACTGAGTGAGATTGCGTAGCTGATCAAGATCCACATGTGCAATTGCCGCAACATCATGAGCAGAGACAACTGCAAAACCATCATCTCGTAAAGATTGAACCAACTCCCTAGCGGGCGTTAGTGGAGGCAAAAGGCTGGAAAGAGTCATGGGTTTATTTTAGGCGCATACCAATTCATTTAGGAATAACGACTCAAACGGCTGCGCACCTCTCCCACATGGCCTTTTAGGTCATACAACTCTTTTGCATCCAACATGGACACTTTGATATTACCCACCCTTCGCTCAATATTCTCCAAATCCTTCAGGTTCTTTTCTTTTAAATCGGGATTGGAGGCATTTTTTTCTACCACCTTAAGTTCCTCATAGACCTGCGATAACTTGAGTCGCAAGAGTAAATTTTTAGCTGCAGGGATATAGGTAAATAAAGGAATCAAAATCACTAGAAGTGGAATCACAATTTTTGCGAAGCGTCCAATCCATACTGCCGTCCAGAAAGGCAAGTGACGATGCAAAAAAGACGGGCCATCCTTTAAGTAGATTTCAGCATCAACATGCAAAGGAAAATCAAGGCCAGTACCGGATGGAAACTCTCCCGGCTTTTGTAAATATGAATAAGTTTTTAAAATATCGTAGGTGGAGCCAAGCAACAGTGTTACTAATGCAGGACTAACATCGTTCTTACCCACTAAGGTAGCTGTTGCAGCCAGCACCTGAATGTCTTGACGCGGAAGATCGTAGGCGATGCTGACGACACCACGTGGCACTGTTACTTTTGAGAGGAAAGGGAATAAGTGAACATAGGCTTCAGCCTGCTCAAAGCTCATTAAGCGAATGCCCGGAGTTTCATAAAATTTTTTGACTAAAGGAGCTTCGGCAGCACTTACCAAAAATACAGCATCTAGCTCTCCTTTTTTGAACTTCTCCAAAGCATCAAGTGGTTTTAATTTTTCAGCACGAATATCGCTCAGACTCAATCCACTTGCCGCAAGTAATTGAGAGGACAGGGACAAGGTGCCACTACCTTCATTGCCGATTGATACTCGCTTACCTTTTAACTGACTCAATAAACCTAATCGTCCGGATTCACTTGGAAAACTAGACTCTCTATACCAAACCCATACCGGCTCATAAAATACACCGGCGATAGAAATAAAATCGGGGTGCTTGGATAAGTCAGCTACGCCACCCTGAACCATCGCAAAATCAACGCCAGCGTGTGGATCCTTTAACAACGCTAAGTTATCAATTGTTCCACCAGTGGTTCTCAACTTGAGAGAAATGCCCTCCCCAGCAAGTTCACTTTGGAGCTTTTCACCAAATTGTTGATAAAGACCGGTTGGGAAACCCGTCGCTAACTCAATCGACCTAGGTGGGGGTGGCACCAACACCCAGAGTGTGGCAAATAGTATGACAACTAGCATCAAAAAGGCGATGACCACTGCCACAGGATTATGGATATTTTTGCGAATGAAGTTCATAAGAATTCAGCTTGTTTTTGCCATTATGCCCCGAGCCCAAGGATCTGGAGCGGAATGAATTGATTCGAATTATTTCAGGATAAGATGGGGGTTTTAAAGAGCCATTAGGAGAATAATGAATTCAGCTGCCAACAAAGTAGCCCTGGTCACAGGAGCCGGAACAGGTATCGGAAAAGCTGCAGCAAAAGCGCTGCTGCAAGGTGGATTTAGAGTCGTTCTCACTGGTAGAAATCTAGAGAAGCTCAATTTAGCCATTCGCGATATTGGAGGAAGTAGTCAAAACTGTCTCGCAGTGAGTTGCGATGTCGGCAAACCAGAGCAAGTAAAGAAGTTATTTTCTGAAATCCAAAAACAGTTTGGCCGCATTGACGTGCTATTTAATAATGCCGGCATGGGAGCACCTGCCATCCCTATGGAAGATCTGAGTTACGAACAATGGATGAATGTTGTTAATGCTAATCTCTGCGGAGCTTTCCTATGCTCTCAAGAGGCTATCCGCATGATGAAGGCTCAGACTCCGCAAGGTGGGCGAATCATTAATAATGGCTCGATCTCTGCACATGCGCCCCGCCCGATGTCTGCTCCATACACAGCCACCAAACATGCCATGACTGGATTAACCAAGTCTATTGCATTGGATGGTCGTCAATTTAAGATTACCTGCGGTCAAATCGATATAGGTAATGCCGGCACTGAAATGACTATTCCTATGGCTGCCGGTATTTTGCAGCCAGATGGCTCAAAAAAGGCAGAGCCACTCATGGATGTAGATCATGTCGGGCAAGCCGTCCTGCAGATGGCTCAACTGCCTTTAGAAAGTAATATTCTGTCGATGACCATCATGGCAAGCAATATGCCATTTGTTGGTCGGGGCTAATTAAGGCCTAATCTGTCCAATGATGAGGCGAGCATTAGTCGTGCCCACCTTGATCGTTTGTGGCGTAGATATCAAGTCACCGGCTTCTGGCATTGCCATTCCTGTTTTTGAAATACGCACCTCAACCGACACTTCAGCCATTTGAGAAATCAATGCATTGGGGCTCATTGCCAATGCATCATTCAAAACAAAGTTCATTGGGAATGCAGCCACCGGAGTTTTGAGAACAGCCACCGGCATACGCTCACCTGGCTTACGAGCAATCACCATCAAAACATCGCCTGCTTTAATTTTAGATTTCAGTTCTGGCGCAATCTCTACTTGTCCGCTCACGCCTTGATTGTTGATTACTGGCGCAATAGCCGGCGCAAGTCCACCCTTGCTACGCGCCTCTGCAATAGAAGCTGCAATCGTACGAGCTTCATCGGACTCGGGGGGCAATAGCTTTGCTAACTTCTCCCAGGACCGCACTGCCGCTTTATAGTTCTGCGCATTAAAATCAGCAGTTCCAGAAAGCCAAAGAGCCAATAAATTATTTGGATCTTGGGCTAATGCCTGATTAATGAGTTGCTGTGGCTTACCTGCAAAATTACCATTCGCATTGGCTGCTAATACATCGGCATAGTCAGCCAATAATTGGGGGTCAGAATCAACAAAAGAGCCTGCACGAGCATAAGCATTTGCAGCGTCAGTATTGCGACCCAAAATACGATATGAGCGAGCCAGCATGGCCCAACCCTTGAGATTATCAGGCTCTTTATCCATCTTGGCTGCAAACTCTGCAACCATCTTTTCAACTGACTCTTGAGTCATCGGTTTCTCAGCACTCTTCTCGGCAATCTGAGCGGCATCACCAAGGTAGAAATAGAAACCCGCTGAAAGTATCGATACAAAAAGGCAAATCCCAATAATGGTTTTCTGAGGTGAGCCTAATACTGCATGATCATCCGCTTCATCCGTATCCTGAAAAAGCCGTTGACGCATTTCTGCATGAGTCTGCTCATAGCTATGACTATCTACAGTTCCCGCTAAACGATCAGCCTCAAGCTTATCAAGCTCCTCCCGATAGATAGCTGCATTCATCTGACGACGCGAGGTAGCAGATTCTTTTGCAGGAAAAAACAATGGACGTAGTAGCAGTACCAAGACCAGGATCAATAAAAGAAGAGCGGAAATTACAAAACTAGTCATATTATTTTTCTATTGAACTGGACTTGGCATCCTGAAGTAGTGCATCAATGCGACGATTATCTGCTTCAGATAGCGTGGTACTGGGCACAGCCTGATTTCTGCGACGCAGATACACCATCAAGCCAATAATTCCTGCAAGCAAAATTACAAAAGGGCCTATCCATAGGAGCCAGGTGATCGGCTTAACAGGAGGGCGATATAAAACGAAGTCGCCGTAACGCTCCACCATAAAATTCCGAATTTGCTCGTCCGTCTTGCCCTCATTAATCAGGATACGAATTTCTCGGCGCAAATCATTTGCTAGCTCAGAGCGTGATCCCGCAAGGGATTCATTCTGACAAACTAAGCAGCGCATTTCTTCCGAAATCACAATCAGACGCTGCTCGGTGACTGGGTCATCAGCCAAAGGTACTGCATCCTTAGCAGACGCACTGATAGAACACAGCACGACAAAAGTGAGCAAGAGGGATTGAAGCGTCTTTTTCAACATTATTTGAGCTCATCCAACAAAGGAATGATCTTCTTACGAAGTAATTCCATCGTGATCGGTCCAATATGTTTAAACCGAATGACGCCAGTCTTGTCAATCACGTAGGTTTCTGGAACGCCATAGACACCATAATCAATACCCACTCGGCCATTGGCATCAAAAGCCGATAATAGGTACGGGTTACCTTGAAGAGCAAGCATGGTCATGGCGTTCTCACGCTTGTCTTTGTAATCCAATCCAATAATTGGCGCCACTTGCAATTTACCCAGCTCAACAAGTACGGGGTGCTCCTCACGGCAAGCTACGCACCAAGAGGCCCAGACATTCAAAATCCAAGGCTTACCTTTCATGCTCTCTGGTGAAAAGGTCTTTTGAGGATCTGCCAGTTGAGGCAATTCAAAAGCAGGCGCCTGCTTCCCAATCAGTGGCGAAGGTATTTCCTGTGGGTCACGATTTAAGCCTACCGCTAAAAATCCAACCAAAATTACAAACAAAATTAGCGGAATTAAAAACTTGGCTTTCATGCTGCTGCCTTCTTTAATTTCATGCGATAGCGCTTATCAGACATCGCCAGCAAACCACCCAGAGCCATCAATACACAACCACCCCAAATCCAATCAACAAATGGCTTGTAATAAACCCGGACTGCCCATGCTTTGTCATCCAACTCTTCACCTAATGAAACATAGATATCTCTCGTAAGACTGGCATCAATCGCCGCCTCGGTCATAGGCATCGTTGATGAAAAATAACTGCGCTTTTCTGGGTACATCGTCGCTTCTAGCTTACCATTGCGAGTTAACAAGAAAGTACCTTGCATCGCTTTATAGTTTGGCCCAGGAACAGGGCTAACGCCCTGCAGCTGAATGTCATAGCCACCGACACTAACGCTTTCACCGGCGAGCATACGCACATCTTTTTCCTCTTGATAGGTGCCCACCATGGTGACGCCAATCGTAAAGACTGCTATCCCTAAATGCGCTAGCTGCATACCAATAAATGAACGTGTTGGCTTACCCGCCTTTGCTTGGCGAATAATTTGCAGCACCCCAGAAGAAATCACCCAGAAAGCCAATAAGAAACCAAGGCTGCTAAGCCAAGTAAATTCACCCATAGCAAACGGAATTAAAGCCGCCGCAATCACAGCTACTAGGGCTGCAATCCATAAGCGCTTGATCACATCCAAGAGATTCGAGTTCTTCCAACTTGTCCAAGGCCCAATCCCCATCAGAACTAACAAAGGAATCATGATGGGCACAAAGACGCTATTGAAATATGGAGGCCCTACTGAGATCTTTCCTAAATGCAGCGCATCAATCAGTAAAGGGTAAAGAGTGCCCAAGAGTACTGATGCAGCAGATACCACTAAGAAAACATTACCAAGCAAGATAAAGGTTTCGCGCGACGCTAAGCTGAACTTACCGCCAAGAGTACTTTTGGGAGCACGCCAAGCGTAAAGCGTCAAAGAAGAGCCCACCACCAGTACCAAGAAAATCAAGATAAAGACGCCGCGTGTAGGGTCAGTTGCAAATGCATGTACTGAAGTGAGCACTCCAGATCGAACCAAGAAGGTTCCCAAAAGCGATAGTGAGAAAGCGGTAATTGCTAACAACACCGTCCAACTCTTAAAGCCGCCGCGCTTCTCGGTGACCGCAAGCGAATGGAGCAAAGCGGTACCAACCAGCCAAGGGATAAATGATGCATTCTCCACAGGATCCCAGAACCACCAGCCACCCCAACCGAGTTCGTAATAAGCCCACCAAGAACCCAGTGCAATACCGAGCGTGAGAAATACCCAAGCAGCCGTTGTCCATGGCCGCGACCAGCGCGCCCAAGCAGCATCTAAACGGCCGGACAACAAAGATGCAATCGCAAATGCAAACGCCACTGAGAAACCAACATATCCCATATACAACATTGGCGGATGAAACACCAAGCCTGGATCTTGCAGGAGTGGATTGAGAGATCGTCCATCCTGGGCGGCTGGTAGCAATCTCTCAAAAGGATTGGAGGTGGCGATCACGAACAGTAGTAGACCGGTAGTCACTAAACCCAATACACCGATTACGCGCGCCACCATAAATTCATCTAGCGCCTTCGAAAGCTGAGCCACTAAAAATGTCCAAGTCGATAGCAAGAAAACCCAGAGTAATAGTGAACCTTCATGACCGCCCCATACCGCACCCAAGCGGTAAATGACGGGCATTTGTGAATTTGAATGCTCTGCTACATAAAGAACAGAAAAATCATTTGAGTAAAAGCTCCAAGCCAAAATCACAAACGCAATACCAAGCAATAGAAAAACAGTTTGTGCAGCTGGTCTTGCTAACAAAATCCATTCACGGCGACTTTGATGCGCGCCGACTAATGGAAGTGCCCCTTGAATGATGGCGATACATAAGGCAAGTATTAGTGCGTAATGTCCAAATTCAGGAATCATTATTTATTTCCATTTTTTTGAGCCTGCTCCAAAGCATGCTTCGCCTCTGGAGGCATATAGTTCTCATCGTGCTTAGCTAAAACTTCACTTGCAACAAATTGTCCACTTGGATCGAGACGACCTTGAATCACTGCGCCCTTACCCTCTTTAAACAAATCCGGAAGAATGCCAGTGTATGCCACCGAAATATCTTTCACCATATCGGTAATCACAAAGTGCACCGTTAAACCATCTCGTTTAACCGATCCATCCTTGACCATGCCACCAATACGGAAGACTTGACCAGCCGGTGACTTACCAGCAGCTACCTCACTCGGGGTGACATACAGAGCAATATTACTGTTAAGGGCATTCAAAATTAATACTGCCGCGATGCTAATGGCAATCAGTGCGCCAACAATAATGGCAGCTCGCTTATGTCTTGGTTTCACTTGCCACCCTTTTGATCAAACTGCTCAGCCAAAACTTCACGTTGCAGTCTGCGTACGATTGCCCGATGGCGCGTACGAACAGCCAGAGGCTCTAATAAGAACACCAAGGCGCAGGCACCAAAGCTGCACCATACATATAGGGCATAACCACCCATGGCAAAGAATTCAGCCGAACTATTCCACATCAATGCTTCACCTCATTTAATTGCCTAACCCAATCAGTATGAGCTTCGCGCTCCAAAATGATGGCGCGCACACGCATTAACCCTACTGCAATTGAGTACATCCACAAGCATAAAGCCATCAGTAGCATCCCCCAAAGCATAGTCTGGGCCATGGCTGGTGCCTTAGTGAGCGAAACAGAGGCACCTTGGTGCAAGGTATTCCACCATTTCACTGAAAAATAAATAATAGGCACATTGACCACGCCCACTAAGGCCAAGATCGCACCCGCTTTATCGGCACGGCGGACATTATCAATAGAGGCTTGCAAAGCGATAAAACCGAGATACAAAAAGAGTAGGATTAATTCCGAAGTTAAGCGCGCGTCCCATACCCACCAAGCGCCCCACATAGGCTTACCCCAAAATGCACCAGTCCATAGGGATAAGAAAGCCATCCAGGCGCCGATCGGGGCTAAAGCCTGAGCCATCATGGCCGATAGGCGAGTATTAAATATCAGACCCAGTCCAGCCCATACAGCCATCACTACATAGATGAACATCGACATCCAAGAAACGGGTACATGAACAAAAATAATGCGGTAGCCCTGACCCTGAACTGCATCTACTGGCGCCACAAAGAAACTGACCCACAAACCGGCAGCTCCAAAAATCATGGTGAGCGCCCAAAACCAAGGAATCATTTTTCCAGCTAGCGGATAAAAGGCGCTCGGACTCGAGAATTTGAACCAGCTCATTACGTGACTAGAAGATAAATTGTTTACATTACTCATTCAATAGCAATCTTTACGGCGCTCGCACAAACCCAAGGTACAAATGCTAATGCCAAAATCAATAAAGCGCCTAACAGTGAAAAATGCCCTGTGATATCGAGCCCTACACTACTGGCGTATACGGCACCTGCACCAAAAATTAATACCGGAATATAGAGCGGCAAGATCAGAAGGCTCATCAATACGCTACCACCCCTCACTCCAAGGGTTAGGGCCGCCCCAACAGAGCCTAGCAATGATAAAACAGGTGTTCCGAGCAACAAGGCTGCCATTAGCACACCTAAAGACTGGGCATCTAAGTCAAACTGAATACCGATCACCGGCGCTAACAACACCAAGGGCAGCCCACACACCAGCCAATGGGCTACGATCTTGCCAAATACTAAGGCGGTAAATGAATTCGGGGACAAGACCAGTTGCTCTAAGGTGCCGTCTGCGTAATCAGCCGCAAACATCCGCTGTAAACCAAGCAAGGTTGAGAGTAAGGCTGCAACCCAAATCACACCAGGCGCAATCTTTCTCAACAAGGCAGTATCAGCACCAATTCCCAATGGAAATAAGCTCGTCACAATCACAAAGAAAGATAATGCAGTAAGAACCTCGCTCTTACGACGCATCACTAGCAACAGGTCGCGATGAACAATGGCGATAAAGGCGTTCATAGGTCTAGCACTCGCAGACCAGAAATAGCTAAGGACTGATGACTAGTCAGTACGATCAAACCATTACCCTGAAGATGCTCGACGATCAAATCTTGCAACTCCCCAATGGCATGGGTGTCTAGGGCATTAAAGGGTTCATCCAAAATCCAGACTTGCGCCCGTCGCGTTAGCATCCGCGCCATCAAAACACGTTTTTTCTGTCCGGCCGATAAACAATTGACAGGCAGGTCTTCGCGCCCTTTTAGGCCAAATCGCCATAAGCTAGCAAAAGCGTCTTGCTCGGAGAGTGCAATGCCATCGATCGCAGCATACATACGCAAGTTCTCAATAGCACTGAGGTCTTCTTTCAGTGCATCGCGATGACCTAAAAACAATAGTTTGCTGTGATATTCCGATGCTTGTTTTTTGATGGGTTGACCATACCAAAGCACCTCTCCAGACTCGGGAGAAGCCAAGCCCGTGAGCAAGCGTAATAGGCTTGTTTTACCAACGCCATTCTCGCCACGAATATGGAGGCACTGCCCAGCAAATAACTGCAAATCAAGACCTGAAAAAAGAGCTCTTTCACCACGCACGCAAGTGATGTTCCGAGCCTCAAGGGCTGCGGTTGTAGATGCTGGAAAGGAGGAGTTGGTCGTTGTCATTGGAAGCAATGGCTTGAATCAAACCACCTCAGGCATTGTCCAAGACCCACTTGGGGCTGTCAAACAAGCTAAAAACGGTCTTTAAAAAAGAAACTTCTTTTAATTCAATTACTTAGATAATTATAAGCTCGATACCATTGATTACGGGAATACTAAAATTATCAGTCTTTTAAAGGCATTCGAGAGAGTGGTGCAACTGATACGCCTTGCACCTGATATTGACTAATCAGATCAGCCACCAAGCCAGATCTAATGAATTCTTCTACACAAGCATCCAAAAACTCAATCGACTCTAGGTGGGACTTATGTGCAGTAATCGCCTGTTGTATTCCAGTAAATTGGCCATCCAGAATTCTGGATCCAGGAATATCTTGAGAAGCAGCAACTAGGCCAGTTCGTAAACCTGCCAAAGCATCTAATTTCTTGCTAACGAATAATTCAATACTGGCTTTCACACTGTCAGCATGCACTAAGCTGGCATGCTTGAGATTACGCTGCAACCATAGGTCATAAGCACTTTGTTGAAAAGATGCAATCTTCACTCCTGGCTGATCTACCTGTGATAACTCAGTTATAGGAGAGTTGGCGGAAACCAGATAGCTAGCTTCTAGTTCGACATAAGCTGGTGTGAAAGTAATTTTTTGAGCACGAGCAGGATCAGAGCCTAACAACGAGATACCGCATCTTGCACTAACGACAGCCTCAACTACCTCAGCCTGCGTATTGAAGCCTACGAGACTTAACTCCACGCCCAAACGCTTTGCAATAGCTCGACAGATATCTGGTGAGATCCCTGTAGGCTCACCAGAAGATGATCGACCAGTCACCAACAAGAAATTACCTAAATACACTGCAGCAGACAGAACACCATTCGGTGCGAGCTGCTCTAATACTTTAGGTGAAATCGTATTCAAGTAAGTCTCCAAATTTTTATCAACTGTTTTACGACAAGTAGGCATAAAAAATCCCCACTAAATCAGCGGGGATGTGGTGCAAACTAGGTTAGTCAGCAAACCAAAAATTAAGGCGTGATGACAATCGCGCCCGAAACTTTTCTACCTTCTGCAGCTTTATGAGCTTCAACAGCCTGCTCAAGCTTAAATCTAGCGCCGATCTGTACTTTCACACGGCCTTGGGCAATCGCATCAAATACTGCGCGAGCATTTTCCTGAAGCAACTCGGGAGTAGCATTGTGCGGGAATACAGAAGGTCTAGTTAAGAAGAGGCAACCCTTCTTATTGAGAATCTCTGGCTGAATCTCTGGAGCAGGTCCAGAAGCGGCACCAAATAAAGCCACCGTCCCAAATGGTGCAGCACAATCGAGTGAGCCCAAGAAAGTAGTCTTAGCAACTGAGTCATAAACCACATTCGCTTTACGACCGCCTGTTGCCTTCATAAACTCTTCGACCCAATTTGGTTTTGAGTAGTCCACAACAGCATCACAGCCAGCCTCTTTTGCTGCGGCAAACTTGGCTTCAGACCCTACTGTACCCACTACAAAAGCACCCAAAGATTTTGCCCATCCCGATAGAATTTGACCAACACCACCAGCGGCAGCGTGAACTAAGACGACGTCACCAGACTGCACCTTATAGGTTTTTTGAACTAAGTACTGAGCAGTCATTGCTTTAAAAAACACAGCGGCGGCAACTTCATCGGATACATTATCTGGCACTGAAACCAATTTATCCACTGCAACATTACGCGCACTGGCATAAGCACCAATACCGGCATTCATATAGGTGACACGATCACCTAGCTTAAATCGAGTAACGCCTTCACCAAGCGCCTCAACTACACCGACCGCTTCATGACCTAAACCCGTTGGTAATTCCAAGGGATAAAAACCAGAACGCTGGTACACATCAATAAAGTTAAAACCAATAGCGGTTTGACGGAGTTGCACTTCGCCCTTACCCGGAGCTGGAAGCTCTTTATCGATTAACTGAATCACATCGGCATTGCCGAGTTCTGAAAGACTAACAATTCGAGCAGTTGTCACAAGTCACCTTATTATTTTTATAAAAAAATTATCTTACTGCAAGCGAGGAAGAGACAACCTCGTCCTCCTCAACGATAGCCCAGGTGCTATCGCCAAGTTTTTTGACTGCCATCGAATAAGTCCAAGCATCCGGAATGCCACAACTCCACTGATCAGGTCCATTTTGAATCAATACATTGCTGCCAATACGGCTATCGAAGTAGAGATGGTAGGTTTTTCCATGGAGGGGATTAAAACTAAATTTGGCACTATGGACCATTTCTGTAGCATCCAAACGAGCCTGCAGAGAACGTGCTTGCTTCATTAATACTTCGGCCTGTTCCATGATGCGATCGTATTCAAGCTTTGCGTTCTGGCGCGCGACATTGACTGCCTTGTCTTTTTCTTCCAAGACCTTAATCGGTGCAAATACAGGTGCACCCACTTCCATGGGATATTCAATGCCAGCATGCCGCGCTGGATCAGTATCTTCAATTCTCATAACTTTTTTAACCTGCTGATTTACTTAGTGAAAGTGTGACACAAATTCACAAAATGTGTTTTTTAGAGCTACAAATAGGGTGAGTCTCTTACAGGGAGTTCAAATCCCCTAAAAGGCCTTTGGCATGCAGTGTAATTGCCTGCTGATCTGTATCGCTAATACGGGATAAGTTGGCAGTCATCAGCCGGGTACGTGGGCTTGCCTCAAATTGGGTGCGATGCTTAATGAGAAAGTTCCAATAGAGGGTAGTCATGGGGCAAGCACTCTCCCCAAATCGGATATCAGGCTTGTATTGGCAGGAGTCGCAATAGTTACTCATTCTCTTAATGTAAGCGCCACTCGCAATATAGGGCTTGCTGGTGAAACGCCCACCACTTGCAAATAAGGCCATGCCCGCTGTATTGGGCAATTCCACCCACTCAACTGCATCAATATAGACCGCTAAATACCAGTCACAAACGTCTTTTGGCAAGATTTCTGCAAGCAACGCAAAGTTACCAGTCACCATCAGGCGTTGAATATGGTGGGCATAACCATACTCCAGGGTTTGATCTATCGCCTGCTGCATACACTTCATCTTGGTGTTGCCAGTCCAATACCAGGAGGGCAATGCATTCTGATGGTCATAAAAATTATCTAAAGCCATTTGCGGCATATCAAGGTAGTACATGCCCCTTACAAATTCTCGCCAACCCAGAATTTGACGAATAAATCCTTCTACCGTTGCAAGATCTAAATCGTCTTTCTTCCACGCCTTGAGGACGGCCGCAATCACCTCTCTGGGATTGAGCAACTTTAAGTTCAATGAACTCGATAGCAGGGAGTGCCAACCAAAAGGCGTATCTGTCCACATTGCATCTTCATGAATACCAAAGGTCACTAAGCGGTGCTCTACAAACCCTTTGAGTGCCTGTAAGGCTTGTGTGCGCGTAACCGGCCACTGAAAGTGCTCCAGAGATCCAGGATGTTTGGGAAATTTTTTCTCAACTAATGCGATGACTTCTTGAGTAATGTCATCGGGCTCAAATAACTCCGGCGGCGGAATTAAGCCTGGTCCTTTTTTTGGAAACGGCTTGCGATTGTCTCGATCAAAATTCCACTGACCACCTTCAGGATTACCCTCTTTATCAACCAAGATATTGTGAGTCTTACGCATCAGTCGGTAGAAATACTCCAAACGCAATTCTTTTTTGCCTGCAACCCAATTTTCAAACTCATGGCGTGAGCAAAAGAAATGGGGGTCCTCTTGCATTTCTAAATCGATGCTGAATTCAGATGCGACATTCTCTATTTCGCACTTGAGTCGATACTCCCCCGGCTCAAGACATACCAAGTGTGTAAATTGTTTCTTGGGAATCAAGTCTCGTAAGGTATCTCCGATCGACTGCGGAGACTGCTTAATATAGATCAGCGGCAAACCCCGCTCTTCCAGTTGCTCAGCAAAATGCCGCATCGCCGATAAGAACAAAACGATTTTGGCCTTATGCGACCAAACATACTGAGCCTCATCGATAGACTCAATCATGACGACTTGCTCAGTCTTGGGATTCAGGTTTTTTAATATCGGGCTATCGATATCCAGCTGGTCACCCAGAATGAGAACAAGCTTTTTCAATTCACATCTTTCAAAGAGACACTCAATATTAGGAGAGGAGTCAGCGCTTAGCGTTTATAAAAACTGAGAGTCACTTCACCCAAATTAATACCGAATTTACTCATTTGAGCCCTATTAATCATGACCTTCGGGCTTACTAAATACATCCAGTCGTCAAATTGCACATGATAGATAGACTTATCTACAGGCAGAGCCAATGTATAAGACCAGTTCAAGGCATTGCCAGCAGATTCACCAATGGCCTCACCGATGACGTCATCTGCAGTGCCAGTGTATTTTCCAGGAGCGGTTTCTACTAAAGTCCAGATACGCTTTTGCTTCGTGCCATCGGAGTACTCAAAGCTCTCATCCAAAATGCCCGTCTTTTTACCATTGACAACTGACCATTTGGCAACTAATAAAACGGTAAAACGTTTTTTAACCTCACCACTACGATCGGTGAAGATGCCATACGCATCAATCGTACCGTTGAAGTATTCACTTAGATCAAGCTTGGGTGTCTCTTGTGCGTATTGATTGACTGAAGGTGAGGAACAACCAAATAGGCCGAATGCAATCAAACCAATAGCCAAATATTTTTTAACGAAGTAGGTCTTTGACATTAACAGGCTCCAGTAATTAGTGGGGGTGGGCAACCGTTGCCCAGTAATTCAGATCTCAGCTTGGGTACGCTCGTTTTGGAATCAAGCCAAATCCCGAAGAATGCCTTTGAAAAATCTGCCCCCGGAAATTGAGCAATTTTCTTGCCGTCATAAAAAAAAGTGGTGCCTTGTTTTGGTGAGTAGACTCCCGTGAGCGTTTGTCCAGACTCTACATTGGGTAAAACCGTAGCAAGCTCTTTTCCCCAAATTGCGGACTGCGCCTCTGATACACCCATGTTCTTCATTTCATCAGCAGTGCGGCTTGCGATGGCCGCCCCAGAGAATGATTTTTGATATTTAATGTCCAAGGCAAATTCAGCAGAATCCTTGCCTGCAGAGCGATATAGGGTCACATCATAAACATGAAAACCCCAAAAGTTCAGACGGCCAGTACCCTGAGGCTGCACTTGATTAATTACGCTCTCAATGTGCGCCAAGCTCTTAGCTGACACAGAACCACTCAGCAGAGCTAAGCACAGTAATAGGACGACACTACTTTGTGAAATTATTTTCATCATCGTCCCTTTATTTATCTTTACGAGTTAAATTCACCAACCATAAAGCAGATGGTCCAAATAGACCTGAAATAGCATGTCGGTTCTTGGCAAAAAAACGATAGGCCCCGGTCAATATAGGGCGCAAGCTTGGTCGAGAAAATAACCAAGCTAACTTCGGTAAATTTGCTCTCGCATAGGCAGCCGAAAAAACATCCACGCCATTAATCAGTTCGCCGTCGTCATACTGAGCATACATCGAATCTAAGGCCTGTTGGCAAGATACGCCAACCTCATCAGCGTTATAACGATTTGAGTTCACATCTACAAAGCTCAATAAACCAGCTTGATTGCGGTCAGACAAAAACAGAATCTCTGCCTGACATAGAGGACAAAGGCCATCGTAGAACATAGTGAGTTTCTTCATGGCAGCTACTTTTGCTTGTACTGCATCGAGCAATAGGCGCGGGTTACCAATTTACTTCTTAAAGCGACATGCTTGGTTGCCCTACCCGTTACCCGCTCACGCCATAGATTGAACGAGCCTCTCTTAAGCTCTTTGCGCATCAGCGCAATCACTTGTGGCTCGGATAGTCCAAAATGTTGCTCAATCGCATCAAATGGCGTGCGATCTTCCCATGCCATCTCGATCACCCGTGAGAGATCGGCAGCGGAGAGTGCTTGAGTTATCTTGGTGCCCATCAAGCAAGTTTAAGACTTATTCAATAAACTAGCTGAGCCTGCTTTCACCCGATACTTAAGCCTCTTTATTTATGCCCCTAGTTCCAAAACCCTTTCGAGCTTTGATTATTGGATCCTCTGGGACTATTGGGTCAGCATTTATGGAGCTTCTAGAAGCCTCTCCTGACTGTGAGGTGGTTTGGGGTCTAAATCGCAACTCGGCACAGCCAATCAATTACCAAGATCTCACCACGATTGAAGCTGCTGCAGCTAGTCTTATTCAGGAGGGCTCTTTCCAGCTCATTATTAATACGATTGGTGTATTGCATTCTGAGCACTGGATGCCTGAAAAGAAATTGGATGATCTCAACGCCGAACAGTTACAGATATTGATGCAGACCAATGCCGTTGGCCCTGGACTAACAATCAAGCATTTCTCCAAATTACTCGACCCAGCGGGATCGGTTATGGCAACCCTCTCCGCTAAAGTAGGCAGCATTGAGGACAATCGTTTGGGAGGCTGGTTTAGCTATCGCGCCTCTAAGGCGGCCCTGAATATGCTGATCAAAACAGCCTCCATTGAATTTACCAGAACAAAACCCAATACGGCCTTAGTGGCCTTGCATCCGGGAACGGTAAACTCTCTTTTATCCAAGCCCTTCAAAGGCGAGCAAATAGGAAGGCCTGCTTTAGATGCTGCAAGCGATATGCTTGCGGTATTACTCTCACTTCAAAAGACTGATTCAGGTAGTTTTCTAAGTTACTCCGGAGAAAAGTTACCTTGGTAACCCAATCATGATTATGAAATTTTTATCCCTATTGCTGATTGCACTCACTACCCTCATTGGAGCCCATAGCAACGCTCTCGCCCAAACTGAGTTGGCTAACGCAATGCAAGATGGCCAGCATGTCTTACTCATGCGACATGCTGACGCGCCTGGGTACGGAGATCCAGCGGGCTATCAATTAACGCAGTGCTCCACCCAACGCAATCTAGGTGAAGCAGGTAAGCGTCAGGCTCAGCTGACCGGTGAATGGCTAGCCGAGCAGGGCATTACCAAAGCGCAGGTCTATAGCAGTCCTTGGTGTCGTTGCTTTGATACGGCAATCCTTCTGAATAAGGGTGCCGTTACCAAGGAGGCAGCGTTGGGTTCTTTTTTCGATGATATGAGTCAGGCTAAAAAACAAACTGATGATTTAGCCAAGCTGATTCAGGATGAGCGCAGCAAAAATCCTAAAGTACCAATCATCATGGTGACTCACCATGTCAATATCCAATCCTTTACCGGCAAGGTTGTTAATTCAGGGGATATGGTTTTGGTAAAAGTAAATTCATCCGGTCAAGCTGTATCCCATAGGCTTTACCCTAGCCCGTAGCTTTATGCGCCAATCCATCAATCGTCCATACATCACCACTTAAAGAACATTCATGTCTACTGAATTACCCCTCAATGTTTTAGGCCAACCCTTAGTTGCCTGCTCGTTTGATCCACTCACTGGATTTTTTAGAGATGGTTGCTGCAAGACCAATGAACAAGATCTTGGTAGTCACTTAGTCTGCGCGATTGTGAGTAATGACTTTCTACAATTTAGCCTCAAGCGTGGCAACGATCTCATTACCCCACGTCCTGAATATCAGTTCCCAGGACTGATTGCTGGAGATCAGTGGTGTCTTTGTTTGAACCGCTGGATTGAGGCCTTAGAGGCCAACTGTGCACCTAGGATTAAGCTAGAGAGCACACACATCAAAGCTTTGGAGAAAGTCTCGCTAGAAGTACTAGAACAATATGCAGCGGTAGAGCAGTTATAAAAACCTATTGGGGTGAGAGCCAAAGTTTGCGGTAGATTTCTTTTGGATCATGGTCTTGGGTTTGCTTGGCCACATTAAAAGGTCTGCCACCCCTGGGATCCGTTCCGCGTCCAGCAATGTAAAGCCAATTTCCTTGATTGCTATAGACGTCATAGTCAATTAGCTGAGATTCAAACCACGCTGCACCTGCGCGCCAATCACCTTTCATATCGTATATCCAATAACTAGCCACAATCTGACGCATACGGTTGGATAGATAACCGCTCTGATACAACTCGCGCATACCTGCATCAACTAAAGCAGTGCCCGTAGTGCCTGTACGCCATTGTTCAAAGCTGGGTGCATAAGATGGTTTTACGGGCACACCAGTTAAACCACTGGCGCGATACAACTGCTGACCATACTTGAAGTGAATAAAACGGAAGTAGTCACGCCAGAGTAATTCAAACCAAAGCCAATAGGTCCCATCATTGGCGCCATAGTGATTTTCATACTCGTTGATTTGCGCTGCGATATCCCGCGCTGAAATGCAACCTAAAGCCAACCATGCTGAAAACTTACTAGAGTAATCTCTCCCAATGAGTTGATTGCGGGTCTCCTTATAACCATCAGGAAGACGTCGCTCTAGATATTGACTAAGATGTGCTTGTGCAGCAGTAGCGCCTCCTAAAAAGAAAGGGTGAGGGTGAAACTTAGATTGAGGACTACAGGACAATGTTGAGCTCCGAGGTAAGCCTGCTGGCAACATCGGAATCTGCTTAGGCGCATTGATGGGCTGAGCGAACTTGAGTTGCGCCCGTTCTACATCACGACGAAATGCCGTAAATACATCGGGCATGTTTTCCAAGGTGAATGGAAAGTCTTGTGGATCCAACATACTCGATTGCCAAAACACTTCAACATCAATACCCTGCTCTTGCATTACTCTGACTTGCTCGATTTCTTCAGGGGCTTCGATTTGCTCGCAATAGATTGCCGTTGCAGCGGTATCTTTGACTAGCTGCAGTAATACTTTCGCTGACTTTCCGGATAACTCCAACAGGTCTGACCCTTGGACCTGAAGCTGAGCCTTTAAATCATCTAAGGATGTCCTTAAAAAAGTCTGTCGATGAGGTCCTTGTCGCTCAAAGCCATACACAGTCTCTTGTTCTTTTGAATCGTGCACATAAACCGGCAAGAGCTGGTCAGCTTTTAAACATGCTTCTACAAAGGCAGAATTATCTGCCAAACGTAAATCATTTCTAAACCAATAGATGATGACTGTCACTAATTCTTTCCGCTGGTACTAGCTGCGGTATTTATAGTTGTTTTTTTAGAGCGGCAAGCATCGGAGCAATACTTCACCTCATCCCAATTTTTAGCCCAGGACTTACGCCAAGTCATTTCTTTACCGCAGACCACACAAGTCTTACTAGGCAGAAATGATTTGTTTCCTTTAAAACCCAATTTTTCAGCTCGAGCCATACTTACCTATTGAAAAACGAATAGACTATTCAACACACTCAAGAGCCAAGAAAAGTCCAGATCGCATTGAAAGCCTTTTATACCGACCACTATGTTTTACCACTTCCGCCGGGACACCGCTTTCCGATGGAAAAGTACAGCCAGCTTCGTGATTTAGTGAGTAAGCTGGCAGGGTTAGATCTGGTAGAGGCTCCCGCCGTCTCTGATACTCAGATTCTGTATGCGCATGATCCCAGTTATCTCATCAAAATCCTCTCAGGCAATTTGAGCCCTAAGGAGCAGCAAGACATTGGCTTTCCTTGGAGCGAGCTAATGGTCGAGCGCTCACGTCGCTCTGCTGGTGCTACCCTTGCCGCTGCGAAGGCAGCGCTCAATGAGGGCTTAGCAGCCAATCTCGCTGGCGGTACGCATCACGCTTATCGTAATAAAGGAAGTGGCTTTTGTGTTTTTAATGATTCTGCTATTACTGCTAGAGCACTCCAGAGGGAAATCAACACCAACTTAAAAGTTGCCATCATTGATCTGGATGTTCATCAAGGCAATGGCACTGCTGCTATTTTAGAAAATGACTCTTCCATATTTACCTTATCGATACATGGGGAGAACAATTTCCCTTTTACAAAAGAGCGTAGCGATCTTGATGTTGGTCTACCAGACGAAACGGGAGATGCTGCCTATTTAGCAGCGCTTCATCAAAGCCTAGAAATAGTAGATACCCGCTTTAAGCCCAACTGCATTATTTACTTAGCTGGAGCCGATCCCCATGAAGGGGATCGCTTAGGTAAGCTCAGCCTGACTCAAGCAGGAATGCGACAGCGGGATGAGGCTGTATTTCAGTATGGCTTAGATCGCCAAATTCCAATTGCTTTTAGTATGGCAGGCGGATATGGCAGAGAAATTGCGTCAACTGTGGATATTCATTTTCAGACCATCCAAACTGCGCTTCAGCTTCAACAGAAATACAGTTGACTTACCCTAGAATACGCTCACCATGATTTCTATTAGAGTCGCCCTACTTTTATTGGTATTAATCAGACCAGCTCAAACATGGGCGATAGATTTGCAGCCTAACGATATTGTTGCACCTCTGCCTAATAAAAATTACGTCACGGTGAGTTACCTGAATACCGAGAACAATACACTCTATCGAAACGGTAGCATTGCATCGAGTAGTCCTGTTATTGATACCCAGAGCGCGATTTTTCGTGGCACCAGAACATACGATCTTGGCAGTCTGCCAGCAGTCAGCTTTATTCAATTACCTTACGGATCTATTCAACCAGGGGGTTCACTAGTAAGCCAAACAGGCGATACCGGGATTGGTGATCTCACTATTGCAACAGCCATATGGCCGTATCACAACAGAGCCACCAGAACCTATCTTGGTCTAGCGGGATACCTCATTAGTCCAACTGGCAGCTATTCTAGTCAGCGAGCTTTTAATGTGGGTGAAAATCGCTTTCGTACGGACTTGCAGATGGGCTTTCAAACGCCGATCACCTCTAATGTGGATGGCATGATTGCGGTTGACACCATGTGGTTTGGCGGCAATAGTCAATGTGCTACTGCATGCAACTTAACTACTAACGGATCCTTAACCCAAAAGCCACTGACCACCACTCAGCTAGGGCCTATCTACCGTATCAATCAAACCTTTACCGTAGCAGCCTCTTACATTTATGTCGCTGGTGGTGCAACATCAATTAACAACAACTATCAAAATAACGTTGCCAATACACAAAGATTCTTACTAAGTGGGCAAGCCCATACATCGATTGGTAGAATCTCTTTGCAATACGGACGTGATACAGAAATTAAAAACGGCTATGTTCAAACGCGCTTACTTGCTGTCAGACTCATGAAAGAGTTTTAATCGCATTACTCAATACCGATTGGCCTTATAAGTAGTCCAGTATTTTTGCATCTCAATGAATAGAAATGAAGCAGACCAAGTAATCAAGATGAAGCCAGTCAGCGCTTCCACTCCAGTCAAATAGCGTAGGTAGCCTTGCGCCACAATCTCGCCGTAACCTAAAGTTGTGAAGGTAACAAATGACAGGTAGGCGCAATCCAACAAAATGCCATGGCCTGAAAGCTCACCAACGAGACCGCCCATAAGAGGGAACTGCAAGGTAAAGAAGTAGCCTAAGGCAAACAGCCAGATCTCTACTACATGCGCCATGAAAATGGCGCCAACCCCTACTAGCACCCGAAAACGCGGTGCAATATGAGCTATCTTAGGGAGCAGCTTATCAAGCTGAAAAAGAACTTCGTAATGCAATAGGATCGCAAGCAGTGCCAGCGATCCATTAATGATGAAGGCGGTGATGAGTAACATCGCTCAATGATCCCCCATTTTCGGAGGGATAAATAATCAACCAGTAATAATGGTATCGCCTTTTAAGGCATCTACTTTGACAAAGTACTTTTTGGCATATGCCAATAGCTGACCATCACTTGGATGATCAACTGTTTCAATACCAACTATTTTTTCAGCAATAGCATGATCATGCTTAGTAGCATGTTTCATCAAATCCAATTTTGCAGAGCCTGGCCCCACAATCAAAATCTCTTTAGATTCTATGACCGCTTGAATAACTTCATGTAAGTAATGCTGATCTGGTTCAGCGCGCGCGCCACTGACGGAGCCGCTTTTATGATGAACGTTTTTATGCGTAGATCTAGTCTTGATGACTTCGCTCTCACTAGTAGTGGGGTTAAAGTAAATAACGTGTGCCTCTTGATGGTCAATCCAGATTACTGAGTGATTAAATGACATATATTTTTCTTTCTAGTTAAAAAACGGAATGCTTAATGCAGTAGAAATAATTAATCCAAAACTAAATCATGACTGAAAAGGTGCACGGCACCATCTACAGCATGACCATTCAGAATCTTTTGCTCAACTATCGAGAGTAGCTTTAATTGATGGGTTTTAAACAATTCCAATACATTTGTCTCAACACCTTCAGGGTCTAAGTCCTGAAGAGCTTCATAACTAAAGCTGCATTTGAGATCTTTGCCATCCAACACTGCCGGGTAAAAGACATCACCAGTTTCTAAAAGGGATGCGGGACCAACAAATTCAAGCTTCATATAGGTTCACTTTATTAAGAGTAGTCAAACAACGTTAATAGTCTGAACCCAATTAGGAAAGTGTACTTGATATAAATCAAAGAACCTATCTCTAACTAGCGAGAATCTAGCTTTCGCTGTGCCAAAAAGTTTTGAGCAGTTCTTGCTAAATGGATATCATGTTTTTTACTCAAGGCTGTAGATCGCCTTAGAAGATCCTCAGCAGGGATACTGAGACTTGGATCATTGCTCACAAATAGAATTTGATTCATTTGGTCATCCTCCGTAACCAATACCGACGGATAAGCAAAGCCTCGATCGATTCGCTTTTGATAAACTTGATTCAGGTCTGCCATACCAGAAAAATTAATAAGCAATAGACCACCTGGTTTTAAGCATGCTAGGCAGCTGGCATAAAAATCCTCGCTACAAAGTTGGGTCGCTTGCCCGAGCTTGTTATACCCATCAACCAGTAATACATCAAATGCTTCTTCGGTATCCCGTAAATAAGCTGCGCCATCTGTCTCCAGCACCTTAAAGTGACTACTATTTTCAGGCACATGGAACTTAGCTTTAAGTGCAATCACCTTAGGGTTATTTTCCAAAACTAAGATGGATGCTCTTGGCAAGTAATGGTGGCAATACTTAGCAAGCGAGCCTCCACCCAAACCAATCATGGCAATACTTTTAGGATCAGATTGGAACAGTAGAAAACCCATCATTGTTTCCGTATAACTCACCACCAAACGAATGGGTGCCCGCATATCCATCAGGCTTTGCGTGGATTCGCTATCAAAATAGAGCGCTTTGAAGTGATTGCTTTCAACGATATAGGGCTCGCCCTGTGTACCGTCAAACTTTTCCTTTAACTTGGATAGGCTTTCTTTGAAGAGCTGCAGACCCGTAGGGCTATTTTTTAGCCTAGACAATCAACGCTCGATACCAATCAATTACCTTCAGATCCATCTTTCCTACTTGCCAAGTATTGCACGCCATTACTTCCATAGCGCTCAGTATGAACTTGATTTGCTGACAGGTGAAACACATCCCCAGAAACATATATTGTTCTCACGCCATCAACCACTAGGTCAATTTGCCCAGAAACCACCAATGCCTTGACCTCGAAGGGATGTGTATGGGCATCCAGAAATCCGCCTGCCTCCTGCTCCACTAGGATTGGCTCCGGATATCCCCTCAAGACCAGCATACTTAAAAATTGATCTTTAGTCATCTGAGAAAGCTCAAACAAGCCCCCATCTATCAACTTCAATTTATACAAAAATGAATTAACGCAACTCACCAATATAAGCTGGGGCTGGATGTAAAACACAGCTACTACCAGCCTTAGCAACTTGCCCTGGCACGGGATGCCCAACAATCAAAGGAAGCTCACATGCTAAGTCGATTAATTTCTGGATGTTGATGCCCGTATCGTATCCCATGGCATCGAGCATATGAACAGCGTCTTCACTAGAGATGTTGCCGCTAGCACCTGGTGCATAGGGACATCCGCCCAAGCCACCTAGGGAGCCATCAAACCGAGTAATCCCGGACTGCACTGCAGCTAGCACGTTAGCCAAGCCCATTCCACGCGTATTGTGAAAATGAAAGGTCAGCTGCAGATCAGAAAACTTCTTCTGTAAATCATTTGCCATTGTCGCCACTTGTCCAGGATGCGCCATCCCGGTTGTGTCGCAAATAGAGACGCCACGTACACCCAAGTCTGCAAAGCGCCGCACCAAGTCCTCCACTACGCTTTGCGGTACATCGCCCTCCATGGGGCAACCAAAAGCAGTCGATAGCGAAACATTGATGGGAGTTCTGCCATCCACATACTGGATCACTTCAGCTAATCCAGCAAAACTTTTTTCTCGGCCCATGCGCAAATTAGCTAAGTTATGGGTTTCAGAAGCAGACATCACCAGATTGAATTCATCTGCGCGAGATTCAAAGGCGCGCTCCGCGCCACGCAGATTAGGCACTAAGACTGTATATTCAACGCCGGGTACACGCTTAATTCTACCCATAACCTCTTCTGCATCGCGTAGCATTGGAATAGCTTTAGGCGAGGTAAACGAGGTCACTTCAATCTTGGCAAATCCACACTGACTAAGCTCATCTACCAGCTTAACCTTGTCATCCGTAGGAATGAAATTGGGCTCAATCTGAAATCCGTCTCTAGTCACAACGTCATTGAAATAAATTCTAGTCATAAGATTGAATTGTTTTTAGGTTGATGATTTTTTAGTAAAGGCAATGCCACGCTCTTTTAAGGATGCCACCTGAGCCTCTGTTAAACCAATACTTTGTAAAATTTCATCCGTGTTTTCTCCAATATCCGGAGCCAGAGTTTTAATGGATCCAGGGGTACGTGAGAGCTTTGGCAGTACGCTTGGAACATCTAATTTAGCTCCATCGCGCATCTGAATATGTTCAATATTTCCACGGGCTTTGTAATGCGGGTCGCTAGCAATATCCGCTACGGTATATATTTTCCCTGCAGGAACGGCTACTGTATCAAGTAACTGTAGAGCTTGATCAGTCGTCATTGTTTGTGCCCAAACACCAATTGCCTGATCCAACTCTGCAACACGAGCCACCCTGCCATCATTATTTTCAAGTGCTAGGTCATTCGCTAAATCTGCTCTGCCAATCAAATTCATCAGGCGCTTAAAGATACTATCGCCGTTCCCAGCAACTAATACATAACCGCCATCAGCGCAAAGGTAGGCATTGCTCGGGGCAATGCCTGGCAGGGCGCTTCCACCTGCTTGCCGTACCTCTCCAAAAGCGCTGTATTCGGGTATCAAGCTTTCCATGCAATTAAAGACTGCTTCATATAAAGCAACATCAATTACCTGGCCCTTGCCACTCTGATGACGCTCTTGAAGTGCCAATAAAATTCCAATCACGCCATGTAATGATGCCAAGGTATCGCCGATGCTAACACCAACACGAACAGGCACTCTTCCTGGCTCAGCAGTTAAATGTCGCAAGCCACCCATCGCCTCTGCAACTACACCAAATCCCGGCTTATCTCGATAAGGTCCAGTTTGACCGTAACCACTAATTCTTAAAACAATCAACTTAGGATTGAGCTCAAGTAATTTCTCTGGATCAAGCCCCCAACCCTCTAAAGTGCCCGGTCGAAAATTCTCGATCAATACATCTGCTTCTTTAATTAAGGTGCGAACAATTTCTTGGGCTTCGGCTTGCTTTAAATCTAATGAGAGAGAGCGCTTATTGCGGGACTGAACCTGCCACCAGACTGAAGTGCCCTCCTTGAGCAAGCGCCATTTACGTAAGGCATCACCTACTTTTGGTGACTCAATCTTGATGACATCGGCACCAAAATCACCCAGCGTTTTAGCGGCAAATGGTCCAGCGATTAGCTGGCCCATCTCAATCACTTTTAACTTGGCTAATGGCTCCATATTGATCCTTGATTAGGCTATGTTTTAATAAATTATGCTCTTTTAGCCTGCTTAGGATTAAGCACCTAACTAATTTGCTGGACATCCATTTGCTAACTGCTTTCCAGCAATCCGATCTTTAATCCAAGCTAGATACATTGGGGCTGAGACACTAGGAGTAGTAAAGTGGGTTTGCTCTCCTGGCAACTGGACTCTCTGTACATTTGCACCTATAGTGCACATCTGCTTTTGATACAGCTCATGCTCGATTGGGGGAACTGCAGTATCTTTGGTGCCCCAGTAGATAACGACTGGGGCTACAGGCTTCACTGGCTTCACACTCCCATCAATTAATGCCTTCACCCAAGCCAAGGAGTTGCTAGCCTGTGGCTTCAGTAAAGACTTGTACTTATCTCCATAGGCATAGTTAAAAGAGTCTGCCATCACATGGACACATTTATTGCTAGCCAATTTATCCACAAACTTTGCACCCTCATCCGTCAGAATATCTGTCAACTTGAGATGTGGATATGCGGCTTGAGTACCCCAAAGACCCATCACATAGTGCGCAAATAAAAATATGTTTGGGACGTTAGCCTGAGTAAATCCATTGATCAATTTATTCGCCCCAAGCTCATCAGTCGGTGGGTTGCGGAGCATAGCTGCTTGATCATCTGGCGCCAAGCCAACAAAACCAAGGTATTGAAGATTGTCTGCGACAGTGCCTGGAAGGGTCTGATAGTCAGGCAGACTTGCAGCAGCAAGAATTGCTCCACCACCTTGCGACCAGCCATAAGCAATCGCCTTCTTACCAGCACCTAGCTCTTTCATTGAGCTTGCTGCTCTTAGAGAATTAATCACATCCCTACCATTGGTTGCCGCAACAGCATATTGATGCTTACCGCCACCACCCAACCCTTGATAATCCGTGGCAACGATCACATAACCTTCCTTAATGAATTGCTCAACATTCGGAATACCGTAGTCAGTCCAAGAGTTTCCATCCGCCAAGAAATATTCATTTAAAGGAGCGGTTGGATCAATAATTTGGGAAGGGCCGCAATTTTGAGCTGAACCCGTAGTACCGTGTGCCCAAGCCAAAATGGGTCTCCCTTCTTTTGGGGCAACCCCCAGAGGGGTAATAGCAACCCCAGTAGCAATAGTCTTGCGCTCACCCACATCAGATGAAATATAAGCAATTCTCCATGCTTGCGCACCCTTCACTGATGTTTTAATTTTCTCTTGCTTTACGATTTGCCCCAATTTTCCTTCGGGGCTCATTTTTGTTACGGCTTCATAAAATGGAGGAAGTGGTGGATCTGCTTGTGCGCACGAGGGAGTTAAGCCAATTAAAAATAGGGGGAATAAAAATACTTTGAATAAATTTTTCATAAAAAATTCCGTAAACACAATCAATCTAATAAATGCCCAGTCTTAACAAATATAGTACATCCCTCTTTGCTGAAAGGCTGATGCAAACTTAGATGAGGGCTCCTGATCCAGGATCCAGCTGGATAACGTCCATGTTCATCTTCAAACACACCATCCACCACAAAGATTTCTTCGCCACCATAGTGCTTATGTGGATTGAAATAGGTTTGGGGAGCCCATTGCACCAAAGTTGAGCCATTGCCCTGCCGCATGAGTGGCATTACATGAAGGCCAGGCACCATGCCTTGATGCCAAGGGGCTTTTTTTGTATCGATGAGCTCTCGTTCCACATGCTCAACGCCAAGATGTCGTAGTTTCACAAAAAGAGTGCAGCCAGTTTTACTGTGAGGTGCATGAGAGGACCCAGGGGGATTCATGATGTAGGTGCCAGCCGGATAATCGCCGGTTTCATCGCTAAATACCCCATCCAGCACTAATATCTCTTCACCAAATTCATGGGTGTGCGTTGGAAAATGAGCATTAGGTAAATAACGAACGATCGAGGTTGCTTTTGCAATTTCATCGCCAATACGATCAAGCATGCGTCTCTCAATACCTGCTTCAGGGCTAGGAACCCAAGGTAAATCATGGTGATTAATCACGACTCTCTTGCTATAGTCAGAGTTGATATTCATTTATTACATTCAGATATTTCAAATGATACAAAGCATAGCAAGCAATTGAATCTGACGCTGAGTAAACTCAATTTAACCTATCCATAGTTTTTCTTGCAACATCCTTTACCCAGGGTTGCTCATTCCAGTGCTCTTGGGCAAAGGCATCAATTTCTGTCTTGTACTTTAAGGTAAGACCAATCACATCCAAACCTTCCAAGAACATACGGCGATGCCTTGCTGACATGACAAATGTGAACTCATGATGAAGAGTGCGAACCGTGAGATTCTCAATATCAATATCGAGACTCATTGGTGCGCCCTTGTCATCAGCCTCTTTCATTAGGGCTTGCACTTGATCTTCAGGCAAAACAGCCAACAATAAGCCATTCCCCATTGCATTGGAGTAGAAGATTTCTGCAAAGCTAGAAGCAATGACTGCCTTAAACCCAAACTGCTGCATTCCCCAAACAGCGTGTTCACGACTAGAGCCACATCCATAGTTTGGACCTGTAATCAAAACATCAGTTCTCTCATAAGCAGGCTGATTCAAAAAGAAGTTTTGTTTTGGGTTTCCATACTCATCAAAGCGCAGATCATAAAATAAACCCTGTGCTAAGCCAGCCTTATCGATACCGCGCAAAAACTGCTTTGGCATTACTTGATCGGTATCGAAATTAGCAATGTGCAATGCGGCAGCATGACCATGAATTTTGGATAGCTTATGCATTTACAGCTCCTTGTAATTTACGCACATCCGTAATCTTGCCGGTAACTGCGGCAGCAGCGGCCATAGCAGGACTCATCAAATGGGTAATTGCGCCTCTACCTTGACGACCTTCAAAGTTCCGATTAGTTGTAGAAGCACAGCGTATGCCAGCAGCCAGAACATCATCATTCATAGCAAGGCACATAGAACAACCAGGCTTGCGCCATTCAAAACCAGCAGCAATGAGCTTGTCAGCAATCCCCTCTTTTTCAGCTTGGGCTTTAACAGCGCCAGAGCCAGGCACAACCATGGCTCGAACACCAGATGCTACTTTGCGATCGCCGATTACGGCAAGCACGTTCCGCAAGTCTTCAATGCGCCCGTTAGTGCAAGAACCGATAAAGACGTGGTCAATTGGTGTGCCCTCCAATGTTTGACCATCAGATAACTTGGTATATCTCAACGCTTGTTCAAGACTCAGCTTATCTAGCGGATCCTTAATAGAATCCTTTTGAGGAATTGAGTCATTAATGGCAATCGCTTGATCTGGACTGGTTCCCCAAGTGACAAAGGGCGCCATATCACTTGCATCGAATTCATATTCTTTTTCAAACTGAGCATCTTTATCGGAATATAAGTCTGCCCAATACGCTAATGCACGGTCCCTCATCTCGCCCACAATATCAGGACATCTTGCTAATACGTAATCAATCGCTGTTTGATCTGGTGCAATTAAAGCTCCTCGAGCACCTGCCTCCACTGCCATATTGCATAAAGTAAAGCGCGCCTCAGTACTCAAATCTTTTAATGCAGATCCGCTAAACTCCACTACGTAGCCAATTGCACCCTTAGCACCAATCTGACTAATGATGTTCAATATCATGTCTTTAGAGGTGGTACCCACTGGCAATGTGCCACTGATCTTGATGTGCATATTTTTAGCTAAGCGGTATACCAAAGTTTGTGTAGCCAACACGTGCTCAACTTCGGATGTGCCAATACCGAAACCTAGGGCTCCTAAGGCTCCGTAGGTAGTAGTGTGACTATCGCCACAAATGATCACCATCCCCGGACGTACCATGCCATGCTCAGGGGATACGACATGTTCAATACCTTGTAATGGATGATTAGTATCAAACAAAGGGATATTGTGCTTCACACAATTCTTCTTTAGGTTGAGAGCTTGCAATGAAGAGGCTGGATCAGCAATCTTTCTGGGCATTTCATTATGGGTGGGGATGATGTGACTTATAACAGAGATGTTCTGCCCCGGAATAAGCACTCCACGACCTTTTTCATCGAGACCTGAAAACGCTTGTGGACTCGTATATTCATTCATCAAATGTAAATCGCAGAAGAGCAGCACATTCTCCTCATCCAACTTCACTACCGTATGAGAATCCACTAATTTTTGATACAGGGTTTTAGCGCTCATAAACTATCCCGATTTAAAAATGTCGTCACTTTTTCCAGCAGAATCTCTGGAGCCTCCTCTGGAAGATAATGCCCGCATGGCAAGGTCTCACCAACCACACTTCGACAAATCGCCTGCCACTCCTCTAGGGGCTTAAAGCATTTATCAACAACTCCATCTGCACCCCAAAGTACCATCGTTGGCATCTCCAACTTCCTACCAGCTGCAATATCTTCGCGATCATGAATCAAATCAATTCCAGCTGCAGCGCGGTAATCCTCACACATGCCATGAGCAGCTCCAGGCAAGGCAATACAACGCATGTATTCAGCTAAAGCCCTAGGATCAAAGGGCTTGAGTCCGGCATGGCGCCTTCCCATTAAATCCCGAATATAAGCGGCAGGATCCGCCTCAATTAGTCGCTCTGGTAGAGGAAAAGGCTGTATTAAAAAGAACCAGTGCCAGTAGGCTTTGGCAAATGCATCATTAGTTTTTTCATACATAGAGAGCGTTGGAGCAATATCGAGCATGATCAAGCTTCTGACTGATTCGGCATGGTCCATTGCTAGACGATGAGCGACTCGCGCACCGCGATCGTGCGCCAGCACATCAAAACGATTAAATCCAAGTTGCTGCATTACTTCCACTTGATCCTGCGCCATCACTCTCTTTGAATAATTACCATGATCACTTGTACCCTGTGGCTTAGAAGAGTCACCATAACCCCGTAAGTCCGTCATTACTAATGTGTGCTTCTTCATGAGCTCTGGCGCAACCTTATGCCAAATGGCGTGGGTTTGGGGATGTCCATGCAGCAGCAATAGTGGTGAGCCAGTCCCACCCACATGGCCAGCAATCTGAACCCCATTCACCTCAAAAACACGTGCCTGAAATCCAGAAAACAATGCATCTAATGACATAAGTACCATTCGTATATTGATTTAAGCTACAGTAATACTAAGCTGATTTATCTATGCCTTTAAGCTGAATGTAGTCCAAAAATACCAACCCTAGAGGTGGGATTAATGTTGCTGGTGAGGCTACTAGAACCCCAACTCTAGCACCACATTCGAAAGTTAATATTTCAATCCCAATAACTTGGCTTCTGTAGAATAAAGCGCATGAAACCAACAATCAAAATTGACTATGTATCGGATGTTGCTTGCCCTTGGTGTGCCGTAGGCTTAGGCAATCTTAATCAGGCAATTGCCCAATTAAGTGATAAAGCAAATTTTGAAGTTCATTTTCGACCCTTTGAGCTCAACCCGAAGATGCCCTTAGGTGGTCAAGACGCCATTGAACATCTCACCGAAAAATATGGCTTAACCGTAGAACAGGTCCAAGCTAACCAAGCTAATATACGAACGAAAGCTTCAGAAGCAGGATTTGAGTTTCATCCGGAAGGACGGAAAAGGGTTTACAACACCTTTGATTGTCATCGTCTTTTGTATTGGGCCGCGAAAGAATACAGCTTGCAAAAACAAGCCGAGCTTAAAAAAGAATTACTCATTACTTACTTTTGCCTTGCCGTAAATTTAGATGATCAAGATAACCTGGTAGATGCAGTAATGCGTGCCGGATTAGATAAAGACCGAGCTCGAGAAATACTCAAAGGCAAAGAGTTTACTGACGAAGTGCGTGAAGAACAATCTACCTATACAGGCGCTGGTATCAGTTCTGTTCCTTCGATTATTCTTGATAACCAGCATCTTTTACAAGGAGCTCAGCCTCCTGAGTCATTTATGAATGCATTTGAGCAACTAATTCAAAAGAGCTAAAAGACAAAACCCCTACCATTGCTGATGAGGGTTTGCTTTTCTGGTGGGCCCACCAGGACTTGAACCTGGGACCAAAGGATTCCGGTTTGTGTAGCTTTCACTACTCCCTTGACTATGCCTTCATCATATCGATTGCTCGACTTAGCTGGATGCCGTCTTGTTTCTACCCTAAATGCTTTGAGCAGCCTTAATCATTTTTTTAACCTCTAAGCTCTCATTAATAGGGTGAATGGTAATTTGCGGATTTTGTTTAATAAAAACACGAAACACTTCGTCCGCAAATGCCTGACCAATTGATTCAACACCTTTAAAATCTAATAGTACAGTCTTAAAACGATCAACACGATTTAAAATTCGCTTCGCCTGCGAACGCGAAATAAGTTGCCCACCTTCATATAGAGCCAACTTCACTGGAACAACGGTTTTATTAAACGCGTAATCTTCATCTTCCGTACCGCTAAAACTATCAAATACCGTACGTAGTACTCTTTCTGAATTAAGCGCTATTTTCATGACAACCCTGGTTCCTTGATGACTGTTTTCGTTATGAAGTAAAAAATCTATTCCCGAACCATCAGCATGCGTAAAGACTAAATCACCAGAGAAAATAAAGAATTCATCGAACGCACGGGATGAGAAAAAGATTCCTTGCCCAGTATGATTTCGTGGATCGGTAGTGAGCTTTCCTTTGCTCAACTCCAAAATAGACTCGCGTGGATCATGTAACTTCAATAATCTAGCAATATGGTTAAAAATTCCCTCGCCATTATCAACAATTGATATTGAAACAAAATCAGGCGTTCTTTCTACATGAATATAGACCTCAGTACCTTCTGAATGATCAATGGCATTGTTTAGCATTTCAGTAAAACCGTAATGGCAAATATTGGCAATTTCTTTAGGCAAGCCATTAAATATTTCACTAAAGTCACGTGAATAGACTTCAGACTCCTCCAGCCCACTTAATTTAAATAGGCCATCATGAAATCGTTTTACGCCTAACTGATATACACGCGCCTTCGTGCTGCCGCTGGAAGCTAAAAATCCATCCTTAACTAACGCTGCAAAATGAGCATGGATAGCCTGCCTTGTAAGGCCAAACCTTTCCATTGCGGCATGAGCTAAATCGAGTTGATTGGCTTTAACGCCATCTACCAAGAACTGACGTATTTCTTGGGAGCGCTTTGTATTGGCAAATTTCATATCTATTTTTGTAAAGTTTTGTGAAATTATTGTAAAGTTTTATTAAATTATTGTAAAGTTTTTCGTCAAGGATTGACAAGAAACCCTGAATAAATAGTACTTATATGCGCCCTGAGGCCCTTTTAACCCTATTCACCGCTAAATCAAGTGAGTCTCTTTGGTAGTAGAGCGTATCCACTTGTTATCCACCTTATAGCGACATTGCCACACGGCGCTATGCTCGCGCTGATAGAGGGTTAGGTTACGGTGTATGAGTTGATGTGTACTTTCTTTTTTAGTTGCCATACACATACTTTAGCTTCTGACGCTAGGCTAGAGCAAGCTGATTGGAGCAAAAACAGGGGTCAATTTAGCCAAAAGAAAGTGTGGCTATTTTTGGTGATTATTGGGGAGATTGCGGGGAACGAGCGTAACTTAAAGTAACGCTTATCTATGATGTGCCAATTGCTATTTCTATTTGAGATATTTTTTCAAGATAAAAATCTAGACCAATTGCTGCAATGATATGCGGGGTTTCGGTAGAAATATCTTTACCTGCACATATTTTAGGCGGATCAAATTTTTTCCCACAATTGATTACCAAAATAATATGTAAAGAATCAATTTTGAATTCAATATCAAAATTTCCCTCTATTACTAAATTATCGGGCGCTTTTCCACCTTCAAGAATTCCTCTAATTATTTTTCCACCACCCAATCCGCCTGTAATTTTTGTATAACCTCCAGCCTTATCGGTAATCTGACGCATAGAATGCTCATCCGAATTTCTTGCTTGCATTAGGTAGGCTATTAAAGGATCTGAATTTCTAGCCGTGTTTATAGTATCAATTACCCTTTTAGCTCGCTTATCATTTTTATATAAATCTTTTAGCTTATTAAAGCCTCTATCTAAACTGTGTAGAAATTCTTTCCAATACTCTTCATGCTCCTCTAGATTAGATACTGAGGACATAAGCTCTATTAGCTCTTTAGCTTTCTCGAATTCTTTAATTTTTTTCTGCATACCTAATTATGGACAAAAAAATACCAACCCGAAGGTTGGTATTTTCATTTCTGGTGGGCCCACCAGGACTTGAACCTGGGACCAAAGGATTATGAGAGCAGACATCCAAAGAAAACCATTAGGATTTCAAGAGGTTACAGCGTCTCATTATCGGTGTGTGAGTATTTGTGTGACTAGATTAACAAGATCACAATAAACACAATCTCACTCTTTGGTTTTCCAAACCAAAGGAATTTTGGAGCAACCATCTAACACTTCGTTGCTCCAAAATGGATATACCTACAAAACCTTTAGATGCTGACTTATCCGATTTAATAGATCAGGAAAATTTGGCTGGCCTTTGTAATATAGGCTAGCTACTTTTTGATATTCTGATTCAAACAACTTTCGGTCTTCCGAATCACTCAGAAGAAAAGCTGGGTTTTGAGAAATGATTAAGTTATCGGACTTGGGAAAACGCTCTACCTTCCTAGTCTGATACCTATCAGTCTTAATAAATTCCAACACTGATGGGTAATCCAATAAACAATATACGTCGTAGTAATGCCTTAGGAAGTTCTTAGGAAATCCTTTGCCATCTTTGTATTGGCGATACTTCGTAGAGATGGTTTGCAGTTTTTCCACAAAAGTATATTCAGGCAAGTAACACAAGACATTTTTGGCTCTATTATCATCAATGTCTTTGACGTACTTAATTGCATAATCGTATGCCCATGATGAAATATCTACCGGCTGATTGGGTGCCGTATCGTCAAAGCCTAACTCTAATAAAACACCATCCTTTAAACCACCCAACGATGGCATTATTGATTGGTAATTTAAGCGGACCCCACCACTGCGCATTTTTTCTGAGTCATCAAATGCATGATCTCGCACAACATCTTGTATACCAAGAATCTTCAGTTCACTGGCAACCCAATCGTAAAAATCAGATCGAGATTTTATATGCGCTTCTTTATCTTGATTTTTGCCAGTCTTAACATCCATGCCTGCTGGCGGCTCAATGCGGATATCAATATCTTCGGAAAAGCGATGAATGAGCCCAAACCCCTTGGATAATGAAGTTCCGCCTTTCAATTCAAATGTAAATCCTTGTTGCTGCAATCCCCAAAGGCAATGCATGATCCAATAATCCTTTTCAACCAATGTGGGATCAATACCCATATTGTCTGATACAGTAGCAATCAGATCTTTGAAATCCTTATGTTCATGCAAAAGCACTAAGTACTCGCTCTCTGCGTATCACGCAACCAAGATGAAACCCGCTTCTTCGTTCTCCCTGCCCCATAAGCACTAACTGTTTTTTGCAATTTAGCAGTTTCAAACTTATTTAACTGCTTCTCTGCCTTAGCCAATACATCATCTTTATTCTCAGCAAGCGAATCTAGATTATTCAGTAGATCCACCAATAAGAATTCTTTATCCAGCTTTTTTGGAAAGCGCGGTTTTACCCGAAATTCAAAACTTCTATTACCCAATTTAAAGACGCCATGGCGTTTATGGTTATACACCACAGTCTTGTTATAGAGCTGGGTTGTTCCTAGACCCAAGGAGTTGTAGCTATTAGGTGAGAGCAACAAAAAGTTCTCGTCTTTTAAAAAAGCTTCTACTAGCTCACTGTCTTTCGGAGGCACCCTACCAAATACAGATGATTTGGGTGCGTAATATAGTCCTTGGGCAAGCTTTTCTAAATCACCTGCATCAACCAATTGTTTTAAATGACGATCAACTGCATTGGAGTCACCTAGAAGATCCTCTCTTCTATAGACATGACCCCTCTTAAGGTGCGAGCGAAGTCTCCCCAATGCGCTATTGCGCACTTCAGGCAAAGTACTTAAGGAGGCTTTTACTGGCTCTTTTTGCATGATTTTTTATTGAATTTTCATGCATATTAGCATAGGTAAACGATCTTAACAAGCGTTACTTAAAGTAACGCTCTCGCGTAATCTTCATAGAATTCCACTAAAGGAGGATCCCATGAAAACCACCCGTTTAGAGCTCTTTGAACAAGTTTGGGTTACACCCATGACTAAGCTTGCTAAAAATTTTGGTTGCAGCGATGTTGGGCTTCGTAAAGCTTGTATTAAGTTTGAGATTCCGCTGCCGCCACAGGGTCATTGGCAAAAACTACTTTACGGCAAAGGCTTTGCAAAACCTGAAATTCCAAGACCCAAATACAACCCCGAAATTGAAATTAATCCCGTAGCTATCAAGGTCGCGAGAGAGGCACATCAACGTGATAAGGCCATAGAGGAGGCCTTAGAAAAATCGCCAGAGCAAAAACTAAAACCTCTTAAAGATCTAACTAAGTTGCATCCACTCACCAAGAACATCTACGACTTAGCAACACGCTATCAACAGGCTATTGAAAAGCATCGTAAAAATGGCAACTCACGTTACAGATCTTTAGGTGACGATATGCCATACGAGGATAAAGGACGATTTCATTATCGGCCCTCAGATGGGTGCATTCCCATTTGCGCATCCTTTTCCACAATGTTTCGAAGTCTAAAAATCCTAGATCCAATTCTTAAAGCCTTGGCTGATGAAGGGTACAAATTCTTATTTGAGGAAAAAGATCGTTATAGACAGAAAGAATTCGCTATAGAAAAGGATGGCGAAAAGATGTATATCAATATTAGAGAGGGTTATTCGAAAACCAGCTTGTCAATCAAGAGTCAAAAGTTGCTTGAGAAGCTTGACGTTTATAGCGGCGACTACAGAAATTATCCCAATGGCGTTATTTACTTTGAGATTAAGCATGAGTTTAAATATTACCCTGAGATATTCAAGGACCAAAAACGCATCAAACTAGAGCAGCAAATGGATTTGGTTCTGCACTATCTTTTAGAAGCGCCAAGTGACATAAAAGCTGAACGGGAACGTCGATACAGGGAGCAAGTTGAATACGAGCGCAAAAAAGCCATAAGAATTCATAATGAAAACATAGTTACAAGTCAACACGCTCAACTTGATAAAGCCCTTCAAGAATCAAAACTTATTCAAGAACTACGCGAGTTAGAAAACTATCTAATTAGCATTGAAGCTGCCACCAATGATTTCTCAGATCAAGAAAAGAGATACGCAGAACATTGGCTCAATATTGTTCGACACTTTGCAGAAGAAAAGCATCCCCTGAAGAAAAGGGTAAATTTATTCAAGAAGCTTGCAACTGAACCAGAAGATCCATACAAATACTACTGGGCCAAGGAAGAGAAAAGCTATGTGGGAATTACTGAAGATGAGGATGCCGATGAAGAAGATTACTAATTTCAGGTTCAGTTAAATGTACTAATAGTTAAGATGCCCAAGCTAGAGCCATATATCTATTGGGGTCTAACGGTGATATGCGCTACACACCAACTACACAGAAAGAAAAACAACTTAGGAATTTCTCCCTAAGTCGTTGATTTCATTGGTGGGCCCACCAGGACTTGAACCTGGGACCAAAGGATTATGAGAGCAGACACCCAAGATAGACCTATATAAACAGGGGATCTGCGGGTGGTCAGTGTCGGTGTGTAAGCAAATGTGTAAGCAAATTCATGGATTTAAAGGAAGTAGCCTCTCACTCATTGGTTTTCAAAACCAAAGGAATTTTGGAGCAACCATCTAACACCTTATTGCTCCAAGGTACTTTTGAGGGATTGATAAGCGTGACTTAAAGTAACACTCACTTTTCTGGACGGTGGCTAACGACCCATATTAGACACCCAAAGAAAAACCACCCGAAGGTGGTTTTGGTATTTCTTGGTGGCCCGGTGTGGAATCGAACCAGAGCCTCAGGACACTAATCCTGAATAACTGTTACATCTTGATAATCTGCCAAGCACCCTCTGAGCGGCCATCACCAATCTTGTCCCCTGGTTTTGTGTCCTTGGCATAAAAATACAAAGGCATGCCATTAAAGGCTAACTGCTTTTTGCCATCATCGCGAGTAACGATTGAATAACCAGCAGAGACGGCAGGACTTCCATCAACTAATAGGGGCGGCCAATTCGTTGCGCACATGCCATTACAAACTGACTTGCCTGAACCGGCTACATCCTTGGTATAGATATACAAGGTCATATTGTTATTGCCTGCTAAAACGCCATCGTTAGCCTTAGTAAATGGTGCCAATGCCACTCCAGTCATTGAAGCGCAAGCGGCTAATGTAGCCGTAGCGATCAAAGCAATTAATACGCTCTTAATACGATTCATTTAGATCTCCTTTTAAGGTTATGTAAATACTCTACTGGTAATTTATGTTTAATGTGTGACGCGAGTAAAACTAAGGGGCTAGGCATGAAAAAACCGCCCGAAGGTGGTTTTGGTGTTTCTTGGTGGCCCGGCGTGGAATCGGTCAGAGCTGAGGATGCCTAATCCATTTAAGAATCAAGCCTTGGTATGAATCTCTTTTAAGCTCATTGAGTCCAGCTTATCTAGCGGCATAGATGCCAAGAGCTCGATACGCTTTTTCAAACCAATCATGACATCTTTAAACGCCTTACGCTTTTCTTCATCACTACCTTGAACTTGCGATGGATCAGGAAAGCCCCAGTGAGCTGTCGCTGGGTTACCGGGCCATACTGGACAGACTTCACCGGCGGCATTGTCACAAACAGTCACAATGAAATCCATCTTAGGGGCATCGGGCAAGCCATACTCATCCCAGCTCTTGCTTCTCAACTTGCTTTGATCGTAGCCCATTTCTTTAGTCAATTCAGCCGCAATTGGATTGACTGAAGTGCCAGGAGTTGATCCTGCGGAATATCCAACAAATAATCCACTTTGATGTGTAGATGCCAAAGCCTCTCCCAATACTGAGCGAGCGGAGTTGTGGGTACATAGAAAGAGAATGTTGTATTGCTTCATTTGGCTTAGATCCTACTTTTTGTTGATTGATTTTTGATTGTACGGAATCTACTTTGCTAATCTATGACAGTTTTATTACAGCCAATTACTCATTACACTCTACCTATGACCGACCTTCCTAATATCGACAAAGAACTCTTTCATAAGCCAAGTCTTGATGAAACTCACGGCAACTCTTTGTCTAGTCACCCACCTAAGATTTTGCTTTTATATGGATCATTGAGAGAGAGGTCCTTTAGTCGCCTTTTAGCAGAAGAAGCGGAACGCATATTAAAGGCGATGGGCTGTGAGACTAAGTTTTTTAATCCTCATGGATTGCCGCAAGTAGATGACGCTCCTGAAACACATCCCAAAGTAGTAGAACTCAGAGAACTTGTAGAGTGGTCGGAGGGAATGATTTGGAGTAGTCCAGAGCGCCATGGCGCTATGACAGGGCTGATGAAATCTCAAATCGATTGGATACCACTTAGCGTTGGCGCTGTCAGACCCTCTCAAGGTAAGACTTTAGCTTTATTACAAGTGAGCGGTGGTTCGCAATCTTTTAATGCGCTCAATCAAATGAGAGTTCTGGGCAGATGGATGCGGATGATCACGATTCCCAATCAATCATCCGTACCCAAAGCATTTCTAGAGTTTGATGACACCAATCGCATGAAGCCATCCGCAAACTATGATCGTGTAGTAGATGTGATGGAAGAGCTGGTTAAATTTACCTTATTGACTCGCTCAGTTTCAGGCTATTTGACTGATCGCTACAGTGAGCGAAAAGAAAGTGCTGAGGAATTATCAAAGCGGGTGAATCAAAGATCTAGCCAATAGATCACAATCGCGCCGTGCAATAAACCTTCTATCCTAGAAAACTAAACCCCTGTTAATGATTGACCATTTTCAGTAATAATAGATTTCAGACTTTAATTTAAATCTTCAAACTCAATCTCAGGTCCATCTTCCACCTGATAAGAGATAAGCTTAGACTTTCGATATATATCTTGAACCTTGGACATAGCTTCTCTCAAACTCTCTCCATGTATTCTGATCTTTGAGCTATGTGATCCACTTTCATCAAAATGACGAACTTTAATAGTCCAATACATTACTCAACCTATTGACTCACTTGAAGATAGAAACTGATCCTCTGAAAGGCCAAGATGATTGCCAATCTTCTTAGCAGCTTGTATTTTGATGTTCATTGTGTAAAAGGTGGAAAAACTTTCAGCTTCTTCAATCTCTCTTATGTGCCACTTTTTTAAGCAGACAGCTTTAGCAAGTTCTTCATAGCCCAAGCCTCTCTCCTCACGTGCTACCTTCAGCACTTCTTTGAGAATCACAATGACTACCTTAGTTTTAGGTGCTAGAAACATAGAGGCCGATTAAATAGTTGTCACAAACCGATGCTAGAGTAAGTAATTGACAGTTTTATTACTAATCATTAACTGAGAGCGGTAGTGACTATGTTTTTTAAAAAAGAGATAGAAGCGCCCCCAAATACACAATCAGAGATGATTCCTACTAAAGACTTGCCTCATAACGAGGAGATTGGTGAAGCAATCCAAAGTGCGCCAACTTTGCCAGAAGAGCAAAATATAAGGCGAGCAGGAAATCTAGTTGTTGGTGAGGGGGTTCGCTTAAGAGGCAGTTTCAGCGTCCCCAATAAAACCACCGTAACCGGGTTAATTGAAGGCAGCCTTGCTACGACAGAACTATTAGTTGAGAAAGAAGGTAGAGTCCAAGGCGAAGTCAATTGCCAATTAGCAGATATTGCTGGAAACGTTGAAAACGATCTTCAAGTACATATCGCCCTTACGATTCGGGCAAGCGCAGTCATTGCAGGCAATATTTTTTATCAAGAAATTACGATTGAAAAAGGTGCCAAGATTAGTGGCAAATTAGCCAGACTCTAACTGGACTTAGATAAGCTGGCTTAAAGTTACTCAAAGAGTCAGCCAATAATTCTCATTCCTCCAATCGATAAAGCACCCATTAAAGCCTCACTTTGCATCTATCAGATTAAGAATGATTAACCTGTCTTTTGAAAGCTGAGCTAGCTCTAAAGCCTACTGACTTCATGGCTGGGATTTGCACTGAGAGCCCAGTGGAAGGGTTGCGCCCCACTCGAGCACTTCGATTAACTTGGAGAAACGAACCCAGACCTCCAATCTGGACTACATCATTTGCGCTAACTGCCTCCACAATTCGATATACGATTGACTCCAATGCAAGCTTAGCAACAGTATCTGGGATATCTGCCCCGACTGCAATCAACTCTATTAGCTCTACTTTATTCATATGGCTTTTATTTCTTTGGCTTCAATATTTCCTAATTTCGTAAAGCAATTTAGCATAGCTATATGTCAATCAGTAACGTAATAGTCAATCAATTGTCATAAAGTAATTAAAGATTCAAACGGCCATTGCTCCGTATTACAAGTGAGTCTTGTTAGAAATTAATGAAATGGATAAGCGTTAACAGCCATAAAAATACTATCTTTGTTAATTCAGGAGTTCCACACCACCCAACTGTCGTTTTTAACCATCATCTAAGCGCTTAAACGGGATATTTTTATCATCGCGATAGACATGTAATTTTTAGATGATCACACTTCCGCTTGCAAGGTGACTGAGAGTAAAAGTAATTTCATCAAAAAATGCAATGCCTATCCTCTTCAGTCTATAGGTCAAAAACCTTAATAGATCCTGGAGCAAGCGATGACAATTCATTATTATTTTAGTGAGTATGATGATTCATTTGATGAGTACACAGATTCAATTAAGCACGATCTTTTAAAAGAGCGACTTACATGGCAACACCGAATCCGAAAACAACTTCATTTGGAATATCAATTTTATGATGATGATTTCGAATCAAACCTCGATTAACGAACATTTCCGTCCAATAGGCCGGTGCACTCTTATTCAAATATTTCTCACCACCAATACTTGAACAAATGAGGCCCAACACAGGCGATGGTAATTAGTGCAAATACAGCCTCAAACCACAGGTGCTAGCATTAATTTTAGTCTTATTACTCAAACTCAAGCTCGAGATGCAGACAAAATTCTGCGTCAGCTAGCTCTGCACATTCCGTCGCATTCATCTGGTCTTCAAATGACAGTTGCGCGAAACGCTCTGCAGCTATGAAATTATTTTCTCTGTAGTTATCTAATGCTAATAACTGATTCCATGCCGCCTTTTGATAATACTCAGCAGACATTCTCCTGAGATTGATAATTTTGTCACTTAGACTTTGATTTAGCATTTTTTATCTCCTTCAATTTTTATTGAACTTGATTGTGATGCTCCACTTTTCTCATGACATCTCTGTGAATGCTTTAAAGTTTTTGTCACATTTGAAGCCGCTTTATCAAGCCCAAATATGACAATTTCACCTCTTAAAATTTAGCCCTCAATATTTCAGTTAACGATAGATTTGTCACATTTATTGATTGAGAATGCAATCTACTTATGGGAGATGAAGAGCAATTCTGCTCCTTTCCGGTCTCCTCAGCTTGCTCTAACAGCCCATAGGTAACCACTTCTAATTAATTTAGGGAGAGCGCTAATGACTACCTTTACTACTGAAGATCGTGAGCTTGCTGAAAAAGAACCCATACCCTTTTATGGCTACTACCATTTAACCGATCCATCGCCAAAGGATGCAAACCCACTTTTACATCCGGTATTAAAGAAAATACAGCTGGAATACCGGGTAGATGACAGCAGCGAGGATTCGGAAGATTAGGCCTTAATGCTCTTTATGTTTCTTGCCCAATTTTTAGGCTTACCGTTGCCATAAAGACACCACTCTTTAATTTCCTCAGTGAGGACTTCAAGTTCTTTCATCTTGAGATTTCTAAAGTCTTCCAGCCCAATAGTTCCAGTCTGCTTTAATTTCTCAACAGTCTCTAGCAATCTACTCATAGGAATGTCCTTTCTTATCTATATAAGGTGGGGCTTAAATTTTATCCCGTAACTTTATATTGACAAAAAGACTGTCAAAATCAAATTGCTCCATTTTTTCTTCCTTGTAGGGGCTTAGTTAGAAACATTGCATTTTTTATAGAAATAATGGGGTTTTTAGTGTCAAAAGTACCTTGCTGTCATGCAACATACTTGCAAAGGTGATAATCTAACTAAGTATTAACCCTAATACATTTTAGATAAGGAGCCTTAAATGACACAATTATTGAGCCTCTTCAATCAAGTTTTTGGTGACCAATCCAAAAGCAACGATTTAGAGCATTTCATCAATAGCCGCAACCCTAATAGCCACCAGCAATTAGAAGAACTCACTCGTGATTACCTGTATCACTTCACCACTTCAAGAGGACTTTAAATTATGAGAAATATTGAGCGAGTAATTCTAGATCTTTGGGCTGCATGGTTAGATGCTAGATCTGCGCAGGCAAAGTATTACAACAAGCATAGTCATATTGAGTAATGCCATGTTGATTACTGAGTTTCTATTGCGAAATCAGTATTCAAAATATGGATCTTGGTTAAAAGCCCAAGATCCACAAACTCTTCATGACTACTTTGGTCATTCAATGAGTAAGAAATCCATTGATAGCCTAGTTAAACAGTTTGCGAGTGATCCTAAAAAAAATCATTTTTTAGTGGCTAAGATTGATGGCAAATGGGCAGGCACCATTCATATTGCCTCGCGTGAGTCTGAAGTAGAGTTTGGTGTCATTGTGAGCCCTCAATATCGCAAGCAAGGTATTGCTAACACCATGATGGATGAAGCTATCACGTGGGCTCGCAATCGCCATTACCGCCACCTTTTCATGCACTGCATTAGCTGGAATCGCCCGATCAAACGTCTCTGTGAAAAGCATGGCTTATTGCCACGCAATATGATGGGTGATTCAGAGGCCAATTTGATACTTCAGCCACCAACACCGGCAACTTTTTTTAAAGAGCAGATGAGTGTTGCTATGCGAAATTGGTTAGCATTAATCTGGCTACAAAGATTAAATTCGGCCTAAAAATTGACGGGACTTAATTTAGCAGCCTCATTTTGACTAATGATGCTTTATCTAAATGCTTCCAATCTTTAAATTCGAAGGAAAGCTCTATTAATGCGCAGGTCGACATAAAAATTGATTCACCGGCAATTAATAAAACGAAATCCTCTAATGCGGGGTTATGGCCTACAAGCATGACACTTTTGATTTTCTTATGCAATTTTCTTACTATCGCCAACAACGCAGTGGAATCTGCCTGATATAACTTTTTATCAACTTCTAAAAATCTTTGCTTATGATCAAGTTGATTCGATATGATTTGAGCAGTTGTGATGGCTCGAATTGCAGGACTTGTGAGAATAAGATCAAATCTAATTTCTTTTTTAATGAGTTTTGTGGCCAATTTTTTAGCATCATCAATACCTCTGTTAGATAAGGCGCGATCCTCATCTGAAGACTGAAGAGTTGCACTTTCAGCTTTAGCATGTCGTAAGAGGTACAAAGATCTTGTATGCATCGTGACCCTCATTAGCAATTCAAACCACTCTACTGCTTAAATGTAATCCTGACTACTCCTTATAGAAAATCATAATGAAGCCAATTTCGCACAACTCCCACCCAAAGTATTTTTTTGCAGCATCACACGATCGGCCATCATTTCAAAGCGCTTGGTAGCACTATTTTCCATAAAGAATCTAATTAAAAAGAATGGGATAGATGTTTCCAGCTCAAATGTTGCGTGATGTGTAAAACGGGTACCATTTTTATCGGGCTCAATAGTCCAGCTACCTTTATAGGATTTTGCATCACCTTCTATCTGGATGAATTCCTGACGTTTATCCGAAACCTCCGAAAACTCCAAGATTGAGCGCAGGAGAATGGGATAAAACAACACTCTCTCTTCTGCAATCCTTTCAACCTGAACTTTATTACCTGCCCTGGAGAGTACTTTAGAATCCCTAATACCGGGGATATTTTTAGCACCTTCGTAATCGGTTAAAAAAGCATAAGCTTGACACTCATTAACCGGTGCCACGTAAGTAGCTTGCACTTGAAAACCAGAGCCGGATCTTCCTACAAATACCTTTAAATCAAAAGGCACTCCATCACTGGCAGCAAAGCAGGCAAGGGGTATTAGCAAAAGTTGCAAACATAAAATTCTTGCTAAAAAAATACCCATAACACCCTCAAATTTGGAATAAGCTCTTATTCTTATTTTAATTTATGACCGCTTGATGGCAATTTGACGATTTTTTTGATAAAAATAAAAGCAATTCGTCAATACTTTTTTTAGTTACTCATTGAATAACTTAAATTGAACACTATAGATAATACTTTTTGCATTCTTGAATCAAATATTACGCGACTAAAAAATTATCGCTACCGATTCAAACTTTATATATTGCCGTTGTGATGTGAGCAGCTTACTTGTCCAATAGTGAAATTGTCTAGGCTATTTGATTTTCTATTGGATCTACAGCTCGTTTACCTAAGCGAAAATATTGATACATGATCAATAGTGTTAATACAGTAACCGATCCACCAAAGCCTAAAATGATCAGTGGAAGGCTTACATCAAACCATAAGAGTGCCGAGTAAATCAACAACATCAACAAAACAGCAATATTTTCACAAAACCCTTGAGCGGCAATTGACTGGCCGGTAGACATTAATGCATAGCCTCTAGATTGCAATAAGGCATTCATGGGAACTACAAAGTAGCCAGATAAATAGCCTAAAAGCATGAGTAAGATATAGGCGGGCAGATGGTTCAGAGTCAATGCTATCGAAGATAGATTAAAAATCACGGTTGGAGGCAGAAGCCCATCATGATAGATTGCCATTCCACAGACTACGAATCCCATCATGGCACCATAGGGCAAAACCTTGGTAGAACTTTTAAGTGACACAGTATACGCAGCATAAACTGCACCAGCGGCCACACCAATTGCTGAAACAGCTTGAAGTGCAGCACTCTCAGCGAGATTCATGTGTAAAGCATATTGAGCCCACTTGAGCATAATAAATTGCAGTGTCGCCCCTGCACCCCAAAATAGAGTAGTTACCATCAAAGACAGTTTTCCAAGATGGTCTCTAGATAATATAGTCAAACAGACTGCAAACTCCTTTAAAAGGAATTGGTAATCTAACTTTAGCTTGTTAAATGTCAGGCCGACATTAAATATCGGTAAGTTTAAAAGCGCTGCGAGTAAATATAAAAAGGCAATAAAACAGATGGCAATCTCGATAAGGCCATATGAACCTGTTTGCAAAAGTTCAGGAGCGAATTTGACTAGCGATTGATTCAGAGTGTCGCTAATGAGAAATCCACCCAGTAAAGTACCAAAAATAATGGCGGCAATAATTAAACCCTCCATCCAGCCGTTGGCAGCCACCAATTTATCCGAAGGAAGTAGCTCAACTAAAATTCCATATTTAGCGGGAGCGTAAAGAGCCGCACCAATTCCAACGATTCCATAACCCAATAATGGATGCAAGCCAAATACAATCAATATGCAACCACCTGTTTTAAGGATGTTAGAAACCAGCATGACCTGACCCTTAGGTCTTGAGTCTGCGAATGCGCCAACGAAAGGCGCAAAAATCACATAGGGAATAACAAAGAAAATTTTCAGTGCCGGAGAAAACCAACTAGGCTCACTCATTTGAACCAACAAAGCAATAGATGCAATTAGTAAAGCGTTATCTGCTAGGGAAGATAGGAATTGTGAAGAAGCAACGACGTAGAAAACACGATTCATTATTTAATTCAGGCCTCGCTTAAAGCAAGGGTATTCATCTTTTTTTCTTGTAGAGGATGACTGTGCAAGAGCTCGATGTAATTTTGGATTAATTTAGCGGTGACAGATTCCCAGGAAATATTCAAGGTAGTTTGTCGAGCATTTTTTCTTAGAGCATCTAACTCGGGGCCTTTCTTTAACAATTCCAAGCTTTGATTAACGAAGCTATTCGGTTGGTTGCAGTCAGCCAACATTCCGTTTACCCCACTCTGAATAATTTGACCAGCAGCTGCGTAGTCATACGCCAATACCGCTAAGCCACTAGCCATTGCCTCTAAAGTAACATTCCCGAATGTTTCACTTAAGCTTGAGAAAAGAAAAATATCGCCACTGGCATAGTACTGGGCGAGACTTTCTCCAGACTGAATACCTGCAAAAATACTGTTAGGGCATGTAAGCTCTAAAAAACTTTTTTGTGGCCCATCGCCAACCCATACTATCTTCAGATTTGGCTTGACGGCCAGCATCGCCTTAAAAGCGCTTACAGTCACCAGCAAATTTTTCTCTGACGCCAGTCTACCAACGTAGACAACTACCTCTTCATCACCCTTAACGCCCCAGCTTTCTCTTAATGCTTTCGATCGCTTGGAAGGATTAAATAAGCCAGTATCAATCCCTCTGGCTAGCACTCTCAGCCTCTCAAAACCAGCATTGTGAAGCTGATTTTTAAGCCCTTGGGTCGGAACCATAGTGAAGTTTGTTCGGTTGTGAAAATACTTCATGTATTTTTGTATAGGGCTTTTTAGCCAACTCAAACCGTAATGAGATGAATAAGCATCAAAGTTAGTTCGGAAATCTGAGCAGATAGGAATGCCTAGTTTCTTAGCAGCCTCTAGCGCTGACCAGCCAAGAGGACCCTCTGTCACGATATGAACTAGATCAGGGCGATTTACTGACCATTGCTGGAGGAACATCCCTCGCCTTGGCAGACCAATTTTTAAAGAGCTATAACCAGGGATAGGAATTCCTTGGGTCAATATTTCCTGAAAATGAGCCTGGGTTGCGGGGTTATCACCCCTTCCTTGACGCGGTCTTATGAGCGTGATGTGGTGGCCTAGATCTCGTAAACCTCGGATGAATCGGGCTAGCGTGCTTGCAACTCCATTCACCTCTGGAGGGTAGGTTTCTGTGACGATGGAGATATTTAAGGGCTCGGCTAAAAGAGCATTATTTTCTAAATGGTTATCTACACAAGTCATCGACCGAGTATTCGTTAATTTCATAACAGTTTTATGACAGTCTTAGTCTTGACTGTCTTGTTACTGTCATATTTAAACTGTAAATATTACTTAGGCGTCACTATTTTGTCATGATGTTCACTCTAAGTATTGGAAACTAAATTGATTCATTTTCTAGAAACTTTAAAAAAGCAACGATGGGATGATCATCGCTACTATCACCATAGCCGAATCAACCAGTCATTACACTTAGTTAGTGCAATCAGCTTTTTGACTGCTTATGTTTTACTTTTTATAGATCCCATTGCAGCATCATTGCTTGCATGGCTTGTTGCCATGACAACACGACAAAGCGGTCACTTCTTCTTCGAGCCAAAAGGTTACGACGAAGTAAATAAAGCCACGCATGAATATAAAGAACAAATTAAAGTGGGCTACAACCTCAACAGAAAGGTCGTTCTTCTGTCGATATGGGCTGCAATCCCTCTGCTAGTCTGGGCTAACCCAATATGGTTGCAAAAATTTGTTGCCCTTAATACCTTCACAAATACTGACGGATTCATAAGGCAGACAGGATTACTATGGCTTTGGCTTGGCGTTGGCGGAGTTTTGTTCCGCACATTCCACTTGTTCTTTATTCATAATGTGGAAGCTGCCTTTGCCTGGATGACAAAAATTATGACCGATCCGTTTCATGATGCAAAGATTTATGCCACTTCCCCACTATATTTACTGAAGGGTCAATTAATCGACCCAATGGATCATGGCAGCTATGAGGAAGAACCGCTTCCTCAGTAAAGTCTCCGCTAAAGAAATGATTTAGGACTTTCTACCAAAAATCATTTCTCTAAGAATTTGTCGCTTGATGATTTTGTTTGTCAAGCCACCTTCATTCCACCACCAACCATCCTGCTTCATGGCTTGAGCGGCGCGAATGAATTTTTCTTGCACGATAGCCATATCCGCATCACTGTAATTCAAGCTAAAGATAAATCTTCCAGTCCCAATCCAACTGAGTGCCAAACCCTGCTCCTTTAGGTAGTACTGGAACATCCAGTTGTAACGAGATGGCTCTGTATAGCAAATAGTCCAAATACTAGACATATTCACTACCTTGACAGGCAAATTAAGTGTTAGAAGACTTTCGTTCAGATCGTTTACGCGACGGTCCCAAACGACATCCAAGTCAGAGTAAATCTTTTTAACCGGATCAGTATCTAGACTCTCTAAGAAAACTTGCATAGCACCCATCACATAAGGATGAGAATTGAAGGTACCTCTTGCAAAACAGATATCAGCAGGCTTGTTTGCTTTAAATCGCATCATCAGTTCTTTTTTGCCACAAACGACGCCGATTGGCAAACCACCGCCCAGAGTCTTTCCATAGGTCACCATATCAGCCTTAACCCCAAAGTACTCTTGCGCGCCACCTAGCGCCAAACGAAAGCCTACAAAAACCTCATCAAAAATTAAGATGATGCCTTTATCGCTGCATACCTGCCTGAGTTCCTTGAGCCACTTTGTATAGGCTTCACGATCAAAAAATGCATTACGTGAACTATCTAAAAGGGATGAATCGCCAGGAGCACCCTTATTAGGATGTAAGGCCTGAAGTGGGTTTACTAACACACAAGCAATATTCTTTTTATTACGAAGAACGCGCAGCGTATCCTGATCAACCTCTTTGAGCGTATAGGTTTCCCTCGGAGGAAGTGGGTTGCCTATGCCTGGTTGAACATCCTCCCACCAGCCATGATAGGCTCCACAGAACCTGACAACATGACTCTTTTTAGTGTGATATCTAGCTAAACGAACCGCCTGCATAACTGCTTCTGTACCCGACATATGAAAAGAGATCTCATCATGTCCAGAAACTTCTTTTAAGCGCTTGACGTTATCTGCAACGATGGGATGATAAAACCCTAAGACAGGACCTAGGTCAGACACTCGCTTTGCCCCCTCCTCTATCGCGTTCTTATAAAAATCGTACCCAAGAACGTTGACGCCATAGGAACCAGTCAAATCATAAAATATATTTCCATCTAAATCTGTCATTGAAACGCCAGAGGAAGATTGCATGAAACTACCGGACTTTAGATGCTTACTAACGAGATCGCTAAATTGAAAGGGGACGCGATATCTTCCTGTAAATTGAAGATCTGATATCACTTCAGCAGCCTGATTAGTCAACTCAACGGATTTTGTAAAACGCTCTTTGTAAGCTTTTGAGAGGCGCATAAAGCCCGCCTCTCTCAAAAGCGCAATTTCTTCAGGAGCTCCATCAACCTTAAAAAAGACGTCCTGATTAAATGAGTAATGAGGGATTAAACGAGCCACCCGCTTGGCCATTCTAGAGTGCCCAGCCAATGAAGGATGTTTTGCCATAGAAAGTTGCAGTCTTGTATAAACCTTCTTAATAATCCAAAGACCGAGGCCAGCACCGAATATACTTAGCGCAAGTTGGTTTTCCATTAATACCCCCATTAATATTCATTACACTTTTACTTCATTTATTTGACACAAATATGTCAATCAAGAAAACCATACAAAATCTCTTATCCCAGGAAGATCTAAATTTTCTTTTAACCAATCGCATTCCTCGAAATACCCTGACTCGCTTTATTGGGTGGTTTAGTAAAATCGAAAATCCCTTGATCGCCTATGCCTCTATCAAAATTTGGCAATTCTTCTCTGCTTTGGATCTAACAGAAGCAAAAGACACCCACTTTAAAAGCATGCATGCCTGTTTTACGCGCGAGCTTAAGCCCGATGCGAGACCAATCCATCAGGACCCGGACGTCCTCAATAGTCCCTGTGATGCATTAGTGGGTGCATTTGGCCAAGTAAAGGATGGGGAAGTTTTTCAAGCCAAGGGGTTTCCATACACCATCAAAGATTTAATACCTATCCCCTCTTTGGCCATGCAATACGATGGCTGTGATTATGTAACTCTCAGACTCACTTCTAGCATGTATCACCGCTTCCATTCACCAAGCTCAATGCGCATGAAAAGAGTGACCTATATTTCTGGGGATACCTGGAATGTCAATCCTATTGCACTAAAAAGAGTCGAGCGACTATTTTGCAAAAATGAAAGGGCAGTTCTTGAATGCGAGCTCACCGATCAGAATGGGTTAGATACAGGGGCTACATTGACTATTGTTCCAGTTGCAGCAATTCTAGTTGCTAGCATTCGCCTGCACTGTCTTAATCTTCTTTTACATCTTAAATACCAAGGTCCTAATACTATTGAATGCGATGTTCAATTTAACCGAGGCGAAGAAATGGGATGGTTCCAACATGGCTCAACCATTATTGTCTTTGCACCAAGTAACTACCGATTACTTGAGAACCTTAAACTAGGGGACGCTATTCGTATGGGTGAGCCTCTCTTTAGCAAGCTTAACTAAGATCTTGACCGATACCGTTAATATTACCTGCAGGCTAAATTAAGAGCATCACGATTCTTATCCATTGCTTGAGCAATATTCTCAAAGCTCTTTTGCATATTATTTTTCATAAAATATTCAATCACCCCTTTTGGGACGGAAGAGTTGGGCTCTAAGAATGCTTGATAACGTACCTGAACTCCCTTATCACCTGTTTTAAGACGCCAACTGCCTGAATAGGCCTTGCTATCACCCTTCGTTTGAACAAAGTTCAAACCTTGATTTAGCTGTTCTGTGTACTCAAGAATAGAATGCATCCTTAAGGGAAAAAGGAGCGCTCTTTCCTCAATCAATCTTTCTATGGTGACTTTATTGCCTTCTCTCTTTTTGACTTTAGATTCAATCAAGCCGGGCGTCATCCCAACAACCTCATAGTCCGTTAGAAAAACATATGCCTCACACTGACTGACGCTGGCAATGTAACTTGCTTCAATGGAAAATCCAGCGCCTACCCTATCAATGCTGACTTTTAAATCGTATGGGGAAGAGCTCTGATCTGCTCGAGAATGCTGATTGCACATAAGCGCTAGCAAGAGGAAGGAGATTTTAAAAACTGTACTACGGTAATGCATAGCATGGAATCTTCTTAATAGACTATTCAAATTATTTCTTCTTGCTTATGATCAATCATGATTTAAAAGATTAGGAATTAAGGCGGGTTAATTTGTTTTGTATAGAAGCTGGCAATGTTGCAAACCATGCCTTATCACTGCCCACAGATGGCAAAATTTGTCCGTATTCAATCATCAGGGATGGTGCAAGTTCGTCAAGATATGCCCATATTTGATGACCGGCAAGCTTGGTGATTTTTTGAATCGCAATTTCGATCTCAACTAGCAATTGCTTTTTGATCTGCTCACTTCGTCCATTTCTAATCTGGCCACTCAGAAAAATATGGGGCTCATCGAGTAAGACGCCCCCGATAAAACAGTCATGAAGATCTAGCTCTTTAAAGATAACTTGAGCAAAGTAAGCCTCAGCACCCGTGACATTTGCATGAATCTTGGTAATTTCTTGCGCTAGAGTGAACTTTTGAAAGGTATTTAAGGATATACCCGCATGATAGATGCTGTATGTTGCCATCTAAGTCTCTTGAATAGATAAAGATTAATACTAGTAGTGGTTTATTAAATATTTATTACAAGATGAGTACGAAGAGTATTTGGCATGCTCAGCGTTACTTAAAGTAACGCTCAAATGACAAAACCCCCACCATTTCTGATGAGGGTTTGCTTTTCTGGTGGGCCCACCAGGACTTGAACCTGGGACCAAAGGATTATGAGAGCAGAAGCCCAAGGTAGACCCATATAAACAGGGGCTCTGCGGGTGGTCAGTGTCGGTGTGTAAGCAAATGTGTAAGCAAATTCGGGGATTGAAAGGAAGTACGGAGCCACTCTTTGGTTTTTGAAACCACAGGATTTTTGGAACAACCGTGTAACACCTCGTTGCTCCAAAGTACTTTTTGAGTGATTTGTAAGCGTTACTTTATGTAACGCTCAATAGATTGGCATCCTAGAGCAAAGTCAGCCAGAATTTTGGATATCAATCTACTTATAGGACTGATAGACAGAAGGCTCGCCATTCAGCCCAATTATTAGAACATCGTATGGATCTTTTCTGCCTTTGTATTCAGCGCCATCCATGCCTGGTGAGCCAATCGGCATAGCAGGAACAGCGAGCCCAATTGCCTTGGGTTTTTCTGCCAAGAGTCGCTTAATTTCTTTAGCAGGTACATGTCCTTCGATAACATAACCATTGATTTGAGCGGTATGGCATGAGCCAAACTGAACTGGCATCCCCAGCTTTTGGCGCATTTCAGTATTGCCGATATCAATTGCCTTTACATTAAAACCATTTTTTTCTAAGTACGCCGCCCAATCTTTACAGCAACCGCATTTTGGGCCGCGCCACATCGTGATAACTTGCTTTTCAGTCACAGCAAAACTCAATGTCGGCAACAAAGCTAGGCCAAAAGAAATAAGCCTTCTTTGTTGATTTACTGATCTAACAGTTTTCATCATTTCATCTTTAATTAAATTCAATTTGACCTCCTACTGAACTTTTCTAAACTGCTTTGCAAATAGCTTAGTGCCCTTTTGCTCCGCTACAAATTCAACTTGATCCCCAGGGTTAACTCCCTTTAAAACTTCTGTAGTCTCAACATTAAAAACCATGGACATCGGCGCCATATCAAGGCTTTTAATTTCCTCATGCTTGATGGTGACTTTCTTATTTTCAGCATCAACACGACGAATTTCGCCCTTAGTCCACTCGGTAGCTCCAACAGCAAAACTTACTAAACACATCATTAAGGTTATTATTTTTTTCATTGCTGTACCTCAATCTTTCCAACCATTCCAGCCTGATAGTGCCCGGCAATCAAGCAAGCAAAATCAAAACTTCCAGCACGATTAAATTTCCAAATAATTTCACCTTTTTTACCAGGTGAGATATGTGCCATGTAGGGTTCATCATGCTCCATATTGGGATGCTTTACCATCATCTCGGCATGCTTATCAAGCACTTGCTTTGTGCCAATTACCATTTCGTGTAACAGCTTTCCGTTATTTTTAATTTCAAAGCGTATAGTTTCACCAGCCTTGATATTGATTTTTTCTGGCTTAAATTTCATATCATCACCCATTGATATAGCAATGGTTCGATTCACTTCATTCTTTGTGCCGCCAATACCCCACTCCTCTTGTTGAAAGGATGCCTGTTGATTCATTTTTTTATGCTGATCCCCATGAGCAAAGCTAAGCTGAGCTATTGCTAAACCAATCATTAAATAAATTATTTTCATTTTTTACTCCTAGTGTTTGTGATTATTAGTACCTGGCTTTTTAACCTGTACTTCTACCTCGGGTTTGGGTTGAACGCGATTCATCGCTGATTCGCCAGCATTATTACTGCGCTTGGCTGCGGGCATGGCGCCCTTCCACTCATACGCCCTAGTGCCTGCTGGCTGTTTAAACCAACCAGAATTTCTATAGTCGTTAGGCGCTTGATCTTTCCGAACCTTTAATACAGTAAACATGCCACCCATTTCAAGCGAGCCATAAGGACCATCACCTGTCATCATTGGAATGGTATTAACAGGTAATGGCATCTCCATTTCTGTCATATCAGCCATACCTCGCTCACCCATAGCCATGTAGTCTGGAATAATTTTTTTTATCTTTCCAGCTAATCCGCGGTGATCAACCCCAATTAAATTTGCCATATCGTGACCCATCGCATTCATAGTGTGATGGCTTTTATGGCAATGAAATGCCCAATCTCCCTCTTCATCTGCTAAGAATTCAATTTGGCGCATCTGCCCTACAGCAACATCAGCCGTAACTTCATACCAACGACTTGCTTTTGGAGTCGGCCCACCATCTGTGCCCGTAATTTGAAATTCATGGCCATGAAGATGTATTGGATGGTTTGTCATTGTCAAATTACCAACACGAATCCGAACCTTGTCATTTAATCGAACATTCAATGTATCTATTCCAGGAAAGACTCTGCTATTCCATGACCAGATATTAAAGTCGAGCATGGTTGCTGGTTTTGGGGTGAAGCTTCCTGGATCGATATCGTAAGCGCTTAACAGAAAACAAAAATCACGATTAACTTCATCAATGTCGGGATTCTTGACTTTTGGATGCGTTACCCAAAAACCCATCATGCCCATCGCCATTTGAGTCATCTCATCGGCATGCGGGTGGTACATAAACGTCCCAGGACGCCGAGCGGTAAATTCATAAACGAAAGTTTTGCCTGATGGAATGGCTGGCTGATTTAAACCAGCTACACCATCCATGCCATTTGGTAAACGCTGGCCGTGCCAATGAATTGATGTGTGCTCTGGTAGCTTATTAGTAACAAATATTCTTACCTTATCGCCTTCAACAACCTCAATTGTTGGGCCAGGCGACTGTCCGTTATATCCCCATAAATGTGCTTTAAACCCTGGCGCCATTTCTCGCACTACAGGCTCTGCAACAAGATGGAATTCTTTAACGCCATTGTTCATTCTCCATGGCAAGGTCCATCCATTTAATGTCACAACTGGGTTGTAGTCTCGGCCACTATTCGGTATCAATGGTTTCTGTGTATTTGGGCTATTTTGGATTACTGGCTCAGGCAAACCCGCTAAAGCATGACGACTTACACCAGCCGCAGCCATTGTCACTGCCGCCCCAGTTAAAAATTTTCTACGTGTGTTCATTGATTACCTCACATTAATATTTGAGAAATCCATCTGGACATCCATTAGATCTTTGTCTAATCGAGCAGACTGAATTAAAAAAGCTGTATTGACATCGATATAGTCCATCACAGTTTTACTTTGAGTTTCTACATCTTCTAGCAAATGAAACACATCAATGAGCATGCCGTTATATCTCAGCAAGTTCTCTTCAGAAATTTTCTTCTGAGTTGGTAAGATTTCTTCTTTATATGATTTAACGCCCTGATATTTTTCTAAATAGCCTTCGTAAGAGAGGCGCGCTGTTGAGCGAGTTTTTACTGACTCTGGATTATTGATGTCCCCTAGTCCAATGGCTTTTAACTCTTTAGCGCTTAACTTTCTTTGCTCTTTGGGCGGTTCTGGTAAGCGAGCATCAACATCCACTCTGACATCGCGACTATCAAAGTTCATGCGCTGAATGAAACGCTCCTTTGCTTCTAGATATTTGCCCTGTAATGCTTTGTATTCAAGCCTTTTTTTGTATAAAGCCTTGTTCTGCTTTAAAAGCGCCAGCTCATTAATATTCCCAACCTTATACATACGAGCACTGAGCTCAGACGCTGCCTCTACAGCATCAAGAACATCTTCCATATGTATCAGCTTTTCTTTAAGTGCTACCAGCTCATAATATGACTTAGTCGTATCGTAAATAATTGATGAACGCTTTTGTAATGCTGAGCGTTGCGCAGGCGTTAAGAGATAGTAGTCGGATGTTGACTCGGAGCCACGAAGATAATTAGTCCAATCAAGCTGTTGATTTAATGCTCTCTCAATTGCCTGATTCAAAGTAAATATATTTTGATTGGCAGGGCTCTCGCGTAAGACTTGCTCCTTTGAATAAACCCTCCAACCCCCTATCTCACCAACAAGTTTGTTTTGCTCAATCCATGAAGATGGATTAGCAAATGCCTGAGATATAGCAAGGCTTAGTACAGCAATAACAATTTTTTTCAATTTAACTCTCCAATAAGAATCTAGCCCAAATTTTGGGCGGACTTATGCTAGAAGAGTTAAAGAATGGGTGGTTTGATTAGAGCAGAGAGATCACGACTAGCAAAACTAGTCTTACCGGAATTAAAAATCGCAGTAAATGTGATTTGATTAAAGCTGGAATGAGTGGGGATGAAACCAAATCCAACACAAAGTGCGCAGGAGTTACAACCATTGCCCTCGGACTGAGCGCTTAGTTTGGCACCCTCTTCATTTGAAGCTGAGGCTTGGTGGCAATTATGAGAAATTTCTTTTGCCTCTACACTAGCCATATTAGTTTGATGTTTAAATGACATGTCCAATCCCGCCCATGCCTGGACTGGCAAAAGTAATACCAGCGAAATTAAAAATATCTTTCTCAACATATAAATTATGTTAGCACCATTTTCAACTTAATGTTTAGGCAATTGATTGCTTAGTATATGTTAAATTTTTCGCCATTATTTACCCTAATCCATTAGGAGGCCTTGATGACTTGGATAATCACCAAATACTTACTAACAGCAGGAATGGTTGTATTCATTTCTGAAGTTACCAAACGAAGTGATAGGTTGGGTGGCTTTATTGCGGCATTGCCGCTGATGACTCTTCTAACACTTGCATGGCTTTACATTGAAAACCAGCCAGAAGATAAAATTGCCAATCACGCGTATTACACCTTCTGGTATGTGATTCCAACATTGCCGATGTTTCTATTATTTCCATACCTGCTTCCAAGATTGGGATTTTGGATGACTATGGGCGCCTGCATAGTGGCAATCATGATCTGCTTTGGACTGTTTACTTTGCTGATGAAGGGCTTTGGAATTGAACTACTGTAAAAAGTGTGCAGTAATTACCTACACACTTTTTATCACTCCCAGCGTTACTTAAAGTAACGCTCAAATGGCCAAATCTCACCTTTAGTCTCAAAAGCCAGCTTTTTGTGATGTTTAGGTACTGTTTAGGTTCTCTGGTTATGAGAGCAGAAGCCCATGATAGAGCCATATAAATAGGGGGTCTGCGGGTGGTCAGTATCGGTGTGTAAGCAAATGTGTAAGCAAATTCACGAATCCATAAGAAGCTCTAGCTCACTCTTTGGTTTTCGAAACCAAAGGAATTTTGGAGCAACCATCTAACACTTCGTTGCTCCAAAGTACTTTTTGGTGAGTGAGCGTTACTTTAAGTAACGCTTACTTTTCTGGACGGCAGCTAACGACCCAAAGAGGACATTCACCAAGAAAACATAAAAATCTAATTTATTTAGATTTAAGAATTTGCCAATTCTCAATGATTTGATGAATCTGCTTTATTCCATCTGTCAGTGCTGCAGGCCCTGGTTGAAGAATATAAGAAGATTTAATTTCAAATAGCTGCTGATTTTTTACAGCAGAAATAGTAGACCATCCACTTCTTTGCGCAACCCGTTCGCTACGAAATTTTTTACCGCACCATGATCCGATAATGATATCAGGATTCCTATCAATCACTAATCCCTCATCATGAATTATTCTGTTTTTAGCTAAAGACTGAGCTGCCAGTTCTGGAAAGCAGTCTTGACCGCCTGCAATTTCAATGAGCTGTGAAACCCATTTAATACCAGAAATACATGGGCTATCCCATTCCTCAAAATACACCTTTGGGCGAACCGTAAAACTTGATACCTTAGTCTGTATAGATTTAAGGTGCGCCTGAATTAATTCAATTTGTCTAACTGCCTCCTCAACCTGACCAACGAGAGAGCCAACTTGATAAAGCATCGAAAATATTTCCTCAACGCTTCGTTGGTTAAAGATTGTGACAGGAACACCATTACGAATCAATGAGGATGCTATATCTGCTTGTAAATCTGAAAACCCAAAAATATGATCGGGTTTAAGAGCCAGGATTTCATCGATTTTTGCACTTAAAAAAGCGCTAATTCGTGGCTTTTCTTTTCTTGCTTCTGGAGGTCTCACTGTGTAGCCAGATATCCCAACAATACGCTCTTGCTGACCTAGCATGTACAACCATTCCGTCGTTTCCTCAGTCAGGCAAACGATTCGACTCGGGAATTTTATATCCACAGAAGACATGTTATTCAAACTGGACTTTCAACATAAGCAATCCAATTTGATGGGTATACAAAAGTATGTCCTTCTCCATTTTCAAGCATGATGTCAATATTAGATTTTTCTAGTTCTGTAACTAATTCTGGAGTGTATGGAGTACCCGTTGGCAGAACCCCGTTTACTGTTTTTACATCAGTAGAAAGAGTGATTGATAGATTCATTCCCCTTCTATACTCCCATAATCTAGAAAGAAGTTCTTTGTAAGGGGTGCCAAAAAGAGGGGTGAATACTTCGTACTCAGACCAGGTATCGACTCGCCATTTACGTATATCTTCTAAGTGCAAGTCACCAAAAACTAGTCGTTCGATAGAACAACTCGTTCGATCTTGAACCATTACTAGAGCCTCTTCAATAGCTTTTTTATAGTCACTATTGGGATAAAGAGGAACTAAGCATAAAGGAATCTTTAAGAACTCGGATTGTTTTGCAATATTTTTAATATGGATGTCTTGAATTGATACTCGATTTGTAAGTGTGCCAAAACTCGTTAGCAATACAACGTTTCTTTTTTCTTCAAGTAAGTGCATTAAAGTTAAAAAGCTATCCTTGCCGCCAGACCAAAAGAGAACGTCCAACCCACCCTCTTTTGGAGTCCAATTCATGAGTATTGAATTAGCTATTTGTAGTTCGGTACGCTTGTGATTATTAACATTAATATGACCATATGGACAGTGACGGCAAGAGTTCCCACAGCATTTACCCTGCTTTAGAAGAGCATCACTTGTTAGCACTTGATATCCTGTAGCAGGGTCAATATAAGTACTTCGACCCTCATTGCATGCTGCTAAATGCAAATCACCTACATTAACCATAATTACCATCCCTACTATACAAATAAAAGGCCACCTAATGGTGGCCGTAGATCGTTAAAGATTACTATTTCATGGCATAACGAGCTCCAACAAAGACGTTAGAGCCTGGAGTGTTGTATCCATAGCTTAGCTGGTAGTCTTTGTTGAAGATATTATTCCAACGTCCAAATAAGGACCAATCTTTGGTAAGTTCATAATTACCATACAGGTTATAAATTGCATAGCCGCCCATGTAGCCGGTATTGTCGTAATTAGTACGATTAGCCTGGAAAGTGCCTTCAGCTCCTGCAGTCAATCTAGTGTTTTTGTACTCCGTGCCAATATTTCCAAATTGACGTGCTCGTTTGGCTAAAACATATCCAGTACTCTGATCAATTGGGTTCTGTTGATCAAAAGAGCCTCGAATACTCATGTTACCGAATCGAGTTGTGCCACCAACTGATAAACCAGTAATCTTTGCACTTGCTACATTACTCGCACAGCCGTAATTAGGGGCGGTATTTATTTGGGTTGAAGTGCAAGGAGGGGATGTGCTTGAGTACTGGATTAAGTTTGCAATTGAGTTGCTATAGGCAGCTAAACGAAGATCATATTGCCTAGTTTCGTAGTTAAGTCCAATTTCACTATTTTTACTTTTTTCTGGCTTAAGCGTTGGAACTCCATAGACTGGATAGTACATGTCATATAACGAGGGGGCCTTAAATCCTGTGCCGTAATTAATATTTGCCCTCAGCTGCTTTGTAAAGAAATAACCGTATGCAAGGTTACCAGTGGTCTGTGGACCATACCCCGTAATGCTGTCATTACGGATGCTGGCATTGCCCAGATGTGATCCACGCTTTAGTTGATAGGCGCCAGCAAAAGAGTTTGTTGTTTGACTGAGATTTAAAGCGCCATCAGTTGCAGTTGCAGTAGCAACTTTTCGCTCAGCAACAAGCTGGATTAAATCGGACCCTACGTTAATATCATTTTGCCATGTATAAATATTTTGTCGTGAATTACTAATGGCATTACTGGTTGGAGTAAGTGACTGTGATAAGTCATATGATTGTGAAGCTTGAAGAAGACTTTTCCAGTTCTGGGTAATTTGATTTTTTGAAAAAAGCGAATATGTGCTCACGTCATTGACTTGATTCCCAATTGGCTTGGAAGCTGAATAAACAGCATACTGGTTATTATTTCTTGCGGCAAATACTTGCAACCCAAATTCTTGCCCGCGTGCCCATTCCTGACTTATTTTTCCAGCCCCTCCACTACGTGTATATCCCATATTTGAGCTGGTGTTAAATGAATTTCTAGAGGCATTATTTTGTGCAACGCTATTAAATCCGGTAGAAACTTCTTGCGTTGCACTTACGGAGTATCGAATCTTTTGATCACCAGATGTACTGCCGTAGAGACTTACATCTGAGATCGAGGTGCCGTAAGAGCCATATCCAGTAGAAGCACCAACTTGCATTGGACCATCACCTGTTTTAGTAAAGATTTGTACAACACCACCAATGGCATCAGATCCATACAAGCTACTTTGCGGACCAAAAATGATTTCAATATGATCAATTATTGATAAAGGAATAGCTTGCCATGCAGGTGAGCCGGTTAGGGTCGACTGAGACCGAACTCCGTCAATTAATACCAAGGTTTGATTGGAGTTTGATCCCCTTAAAAAAACACTGGCAATTCCTCCGTTACCACCACTGCTGGATATTTCAACGCCACGCTGTCTTTGTAGCAGCTGCACTAGGCTCGACTGCGCCGCATCTGCAATTTCTTCTGGCCCAATATAAACGTAGTCTGCTAGAACATCATCGGCCTTAGTTGGCGTTCTTGTTGCGGTGACAATAATTGGATCCAACTGATTATTCAAATTTGATACCGAAACGGATGATGCTGCGTTTTGGGCAAATGCTACTGGCTGAGTAAAACTAAGCCCTATTGATGCAACTAAAAATACAAAAAATGCGCTGTTGTTTTTTTTGGATATGCTGCGAAACATACTGAATACCTCAATGTGGATTCCCTGACCAAAATCCCTGTTAGTCAGAATCAACGAAACCTGCAAAAAAGGTATGCAAAATGAACGCCATCGCAAGATAGCGATAGCATCATCGGCATGCAAAGTCCCTCGTTGCAAATTTCACCTGTTGAGGCCGGTATCCGGGCTGGAGAAACTAGGAATTTGGCCTTCCCGTGCAGTTAGACTGAACAGTGGCTATTTCAAATTCTTTGCCGACACTACAAATTCGGCTTTCTCTTACCGTTGCGGGGACAGCGCACGTTTGGGTAGTGCTTCCCGTTTAACTTCAATGTCAAAGACATCAAAGCACCATCAACTTGCTAAATGTAACATATTTAGGTGATGCTCACGAAGTTTCATCCAGTAGCGTGATTTTTAAGGGCACCTTATCTTGGGGTTTATAGACTTTAAGATAATTCTTAAGATCTCTTTTAGCCCCTTGAGCCTCAACTAAAGTGTTAAATCTGTAGGAATAATCCTGTAATTCTGGATAAATCAGCAATATAGGCAACCACTCATTTGAGCCAGTTTTCCCAAGAAGGACATACTGACCCAAATGCTCATGCCCTACACTCATTGGCTTAATTATTTAATTTTATTAAGGGCAACTACTCGACTTGCGATTGAAGTAACGACTAAGTGGGCCACCAATGCAACAAGTAAATAGCCAAGAGTAATTTCTAGAGCATACGGAAGGTACTGAACTATTCTGCTTGCAAATTCAGACAAGGATGACTGCCCAGCAACATTAATAAAGTAGTAACTTCCGCTTGAAATTAATTCGCAAACTATTGTTCCCAAGATTGAAGCCAATATGAAGTTTTTAAATGACGCGATGTCTAAAGAGGCATTTTTAGCAAGCCATCTACCTGCGAACCAAAGAGAGAGGTATGCAGGCAACAGAAAGGGATAAGCCATTCCGAGCTGTGTAAAAGCTAAGTAATCAATTAAAAAAGCTTGGGCTAAAAATAAAGCAATTACCGCAAAACTCGAACAATAAAAGCCTACTATAAAAAAGATAGCCCAAGATGCGTCCGGCAACTGGGAGAGGGATGCCATGTGGTGACCTCGGGTGAGCCACATAATTGCAGACAAGACAAAAATTAAAGCAATATTTTGATTTTTGGATAAACTCGACATGATTACTCTCCAATATTAGGGTGTCAGAGTTATTTTATATCCCATCGGCTTAATAGCCCCCTAAAAACACCTACCTGCACGAAATACATTAAAAATGATAATTCCAGCCATGGCCTCCTGGAGTGGCGGTAAAGATTCTTGCCTTGCTTTATGGCGTGCCCAACAGTCCGGAGTGTATGTGACGCACCTATTAACAGCCCTTGATGAAACGGGTCTAAAGACACGCTCACATGGAGTTACGAAGGATTTAATCATTTCTCAAGGCAAATCCCTTGGGTTAATAAACGAATTTATTTGTGCCTCCTGGCAAGACTATGAGGGTCAATTCATAGAAAAACTTACTGAGCTACATAAAATTGGTATCAAAAAGGCAATCTTTGGAGATATTGATTTAATTAGTCATCGGGAATGGGAGGAAAAAGTTTGTCTTGCAGCAAACCTCACACTAACGCTACCACTCTGGAACGAAGATCGCTTAAAGCTAGTCCATGAATTTTTAGAAGCAGGGTTTAAAGCAAGGGTAGTTTGTGTTGACGGAAGATTTCTGAATGAATCTCATGTAGGGGTTGAATTTAATCATCAATTCATCGAGAAATTACCTGACGGTGTTGATGCTTGTGGAGAGAATGGAGAATTTCATACATTTGTTTATGACGGTCCAAATTTTAAACAACCCGTCAGTTGGAAGAGTCTCGGAATAAAAACATATATATCTCCAGAGGAATTTGGCGCTCTAACATTTCATTTTGACTTGCTTGGATCACCCTGAAGCGAAGTTTCTTGTTAATCGTAAGCAGCTCTTAAGCACCCAAAGACCATAATCTATCGTCATTAGTATAGAAAATGTGCAGTAATCGCCTGCACACTTTCTAGAATGCCCAGCGTTACTTAAAGTAACGCTTAAATGACCAAACCAATAATTTTCTTCACAAGCCTATCTTTTTGTGACTTTTAGGTTGAGTTTAGGTTCTCTGGTTATGAGAGCAGACATCCATGATAGATCCACATAAACAGGGGGTCTGCGGGTGGTCTGTGTCGGTGTGTAAGTAAATGTGTAAGCAAATTCACCAATTTACTAGAAGAGCTCTATCGGTCTTTGGTTTTCGAAACCACAGGATTTTTGGAGCAACCATTTAGCACTTCGTTGCTCCAAAGTACTTTTTGAATGATTTATAAGCGTTACTTAAAGTAACGCTCAAAAAAAACCACCCGAAGGAAGCTGCCGATTCTCCTAAGGCAGTATCACAAAAATCTCCGTGGACTTCTAGATCATTTGTGCTGAACATAATGAGGCAAGACTTGATTTTCCTTAGTTCAATATGGGTGCTAATAATAACTAAAGTAGTCAACTAATTTAAACTATCAATTATTGACATTCGAGTGACGGTATTACGAATAAATTGCTTCTCATAATGACGATTACGCCTAGACTTCTTAGCTATGGAACGCTGACCTCTGCGCTTATCGCAGACAATATTACTAAGCTGACTCAGATCTTCAAGGTCTTGTATCTGATTGGGTGAGTTACGGCGAGGCATCAATGAGAAAGTAAATCGCTAATTTAATAATATTTGCATTAAATCATGTAAATTAAATACATGCTGAAGTCGCAAATTTAGGCTTTTTTGGGTGTTGAGACTCAAGCTAGAATTCATCACAAATTATGAGGGAAGCGATGATTAATAGATACTCAAGCTATGCTCGCGTAATACATTGGTTTACAGCATTGGCCATACTCGCTCTGGTAATTTTAGGCTTTTGGATGACTCAAAGAGCTGCAGCCAATTTATGGGACAACCTAACCAATACACTCTATGGATGGCATAAATTGATCGGCTTTACAGTCTTACTGGTTACGATCTTTAGATTTTGCCTCAAACTAAATTCCAAAACACCCCCCTATCCCAATGCCATCTCGCCTTCTTTGGTCAAAGTTGCATCAATAGTGCACTACACGCTTTACGGCTTATTGTTTGTTGTGCCTATGCTGGGGTGGGCCGGCGTTACAGCATATCCAGCTTTGATTACCCTAGGAGGCTACTCACTGCCAGCCATGCCAGGCATACCGAAGAGCGAACTGATTGCCAAGCAGATCTTCCAAATACATGGACTGCTAGCAATGACCCTCATAGCCATCATACTCTTACATATCGTAGCCGGCCTTAATCACCTCATTATCAAGCGGGATGGTATTTTTCAAAGAATCTGGTTTGATAAAAAGAAATAGGCTTAGCTTATTTACCGAAGCCTGATTTTCTTAAAAGCGCTAAATCTCAAATAAGTGCCCGCTTTTTTTAGCTTTCACACGAAGATATTCGTCGTTATGCTTATTTGAGGGATAAATATGAGGAACCCTCTCGGATACTTCAATGCCGCACTTTTGCAATGAATCCACTTTTGCAGGATTGTTTGTCATGAGTCGAACTTTATGGATCCCAAGCATCTGGAGCATTTGTGCAGCTGGAAGATAGTTGCGCTCATCCGCATCAAAACCAAGTTGAAGATTAGCATCTACAGTATCAAACCCTGAATCTTGAAGTTGATAAGCTCGGAGTTTATTAACGAGGCCGATTCCACGCCCCTCTTGCGCGAGATATAAAAGAATGCCGCTGCCTGATTTGGACATTTCTGAAATAGCACCCCTCAGCTGAATCCCACAATCGCAACGTAAGGATCCGACCAGATCGCCGGTAAAGCATTCTGAATGCAAACGAACTAATACTGGTTTTAGTGGATCAATCTTGCCGATCATGATGGCGAGATGTTCTATGCCGCCATCTCGAGGACGAAAGGCAATCACTTGAGCATCCTCAGCGTTCTCCAGCGGCACACGAGCCTGACTCACTTGCGTCAGTGAATTGGCTGCATTTTTCATATAGTCATCAATTAAAGATGCTTTGACCGTTGGAATATCTGTCAATGGCAAATTCTGAATCACTAGCGCAGCTGGTAGCAGTCTAGATAATTTGGCGAGAGTAATACAAGAGGCCTCTAATGAATTGGCATCTCTAATACTGAGACCGTCTAAGTTGGGAGGACTCATCACCATAGATAATGGATTAGCTAGAAATTCAACAAGCTCAATTGAAAGACCGTCTGTGCCAGTTAAAAGGCTAATTGGCCGATCTGATTTATCGATACCCAACACATTGAGTCGGGTACCGGTTAAGACTAGACCAAGAGGGATAGCATCAAACTGTGACAGTAATTTGAAATTGTCGGCATTCAAGGCATCAACTGCCAGCATTACGATACTGCTGCCCAAATGCTCTACACGAACCATACCGCCTCTACGGAGCTCTGAAATGACTCGGTCAACTTCTATCAGGGGGTCAAGCATTAACATGTTGGTAAAAGTAGAAAAGTATGGATAAACTAATTATTACACCTTATGGTAAATTCGTTTTACCGCCTTTCATCACCCTAAAGAAGCTTCTTTGTGACCATCCTAGAGCCAAATTCTCAAGATATAAAAGTAGAGCTCGATACAGAGGCAATTGAGCAGTGGTCCATTTTTTTGAGCCAATTTTTTTCATCTCAAGCACTTGCAAATTCAACACTTAAAGCCATTTTTGATCCCATCAGAATATCCACGATTGACTCAATGATGGTGGTTGGTCAGTTGGGACAAACCATTGATGGACGTATTGCCACTATTACCGGTCAATCCAGATACATTAACGGCCACTACGGCCTTATGCACCTTCATCAGTTAAGGGCACTCGTAGATGCGGTTGTTGTTGGAGTTGGGACCGTATTGGCAGATGACCCACAGCTCAACGTAAGGCTTGTCGAAGGAAAAAATCCAGCACGTGTTGTCATTGACCCCAAAGGGAGGCTAGACCCAAAGGCACGTATTTGGGAGAATGATGATGCTAAAAGATTATGGATTGTTTCCGATGGGCTCGATCTAGAACCGCCTGAGGGAGTAAAAATCATTTCATTACCTATTACCGATGGTCATATTGAACCGGCAATGATCTTAAAAAGCTTAAGTCTAGAGGGTCTCAAGAGGATTTTGATTGAGGGAGGCGCAGAAACCATTTCTCGTTTTTTGCAAGCAAATTGCTTAGACCACCTTCATGTAATTGTTGCCCCAATTATTATGGGTTCGGGAAGAGCTAGCTTTAATTTAAAAGCGATTGAACACATGGATCAAGCATCACGGTTAAATGTACAAACACATTTACTGGGTAGTGATGTGCTTTTTGACTGCGACCTCAGCTCATCACGCACTAAGTTAAATTAATCAGCAATCTAACTAATTAGCTCTATAGGCTTTAATAACATCTGCAAATGCTGTTGCAGATTCTATCCAAGTAGGTAGTTTTTCGGCAGCTTCTTTCGCACCTAAAGACAATTGCTGGCGTCGATGCGCATCAAGCATTACTAGTTTCAAAGCTGCTGTAAGAGTTGTTACATCACCCGGAGGAGTCAGCACCCCGGCAGAGTCTGGAACAGTCTGACTAATTGCGCCGCCACTGGTTCCCACGACTGGGAGTGCATATGACAGAGCTTCAGCATATGCCATCCCGTAGCCCTCAAACAGAGAGGCGAGCACAAATCCATCGGCCTCTCGATAGAAAGAATCTAGGTGCATGCTATCGACAACACCATGAATATGTATTCGATCCTGCAATTGAAAATATGCAATGCTCTTAAGCAAATTAGAATAGGCTTTCACATCACGAGTGTTATCGCCAACAATAGACAAACTCCATGGCAATTCATTTAAGGGAGCAAGGGCTGCGATCAAAATATCAAAACCCTTACGGGGAATGATGCTCCCGACAGAGAGCCACTTAAACTCGTTTTGACTTGTAAAGTGACTTCTCACTTGATGCAAAGGAGGGGATACCTGATTTGTTCCCGGAATTACAGTAGTTATTTTTTTGCCATCAACCCCAAATGATTCCATTAGAGTTTGAGCCGTCAATGGACTGTTCGCAATCACGTGATCCGCATATGAAAGCGCTAATTTCTCGCTTCTCTGAAACTTTACTTGCTGATCTATAGTCAAACCAGACTCAAAAGCTAATGGATGGTGTATCAGAGCAATGATAGGGTGGTTAACGGACGCCTGAGCAATGGCCTCTGGCATGACACCAAGCGCTAAACCATCTATAACAATGGGCTTATCTGGCTCTATCTGAGATAGAAGGTACTCTGCTTTATTGAGCGTTTCCTGATCTGGGAAAGGAAAGCTAGGCCCCAGACTCAGCAGCTCTATCTCCCAACCCTGGGTCCTTAGCTCTTTAATAACATGACGATCGTATATGTAGCCACCGCTGACTGTTTGCAAATCTCCAGGGTATGCGAAAACGAAAGCATTCACACATGAAGGAGATGTTGTACTCAATGCAGCTTACCTTCGTACCACGCTCTTGCTATATGTGATTCTGAAATAGTCACGCGGATGGCATGTAATTCGCTCATCGGACGACCCAAACTATTTGCTTTCGCTGCTGCAGCGAGTTGATCAAAGATATATTTAGTTAAAAATTCTGTAGTTGTATTCATACCTTTAAATTGCGGAAGAATATCTAGGTTGGCATAATTTAAGGGTTTTAAAGTTGCCTTCAGAACATCTAAGGCGCAGCCAATATCAATCACAATACCGTTTTCATCAAGCTCTTGTGAAATAAAAGCAGCATCAACTACGAATGTTGCGCCATGCAAAGCTTGTGCCGGCCCAAAAACTGCGCCCTTAAAAGAATGGGCAATCATGATGTGATCGCGAACTTCAACTGTAAACATATATTTTTCCTTATTAATATTGAATCAAACAGCACAGCGCAGAACTCTGAGCGCTAAAGATCTGTGGTAACTCTGATGGTAAGGCTTCAAAGCTGATTGGCTTAGTCAGGAGAACATCTAAACGAGAGTCGCTCAACATTGCTAGTGCAGTGGCAAGTCTACGACGATGGCTCCAGCGCGGTCTGTGAGATAGAGAGATATGTCCAACCTGGCTAGACTGGAGTTTTAACTGACGACTATGAAAAGCACCACCCAAAGACACATCTATTTTGTTTGAGCCATACCAACTCAGCTCGAGAATGGTTGCTTCTTCACCTGCCGACGAAATTGCAGTTGAAAGGCCGGCGGCACTCGCACTACAGTGAATCACCAGATCACAATCTTTTGGCGCTAATTCAGGAGAGCTAAACTGAACACCCAGTTTTTTTGCGACCTCTTCACGCTCAGGATTGATGTCGACTAAAGTTACCTCAGCACCAGGAAGATGCCCACATAAATAGGCGATTAAGCAACCGAGTACACCCGCACCAATAATCACAATACGGTCGCCAGGCCCTGGAGACGCATCCCAAACAGCGTTTAAAGCTGTTTCCATATTGGCTGCTAACACTGCACGTTGGGCCGGGATTTCTCTAGGAATCACTAGGATATTGTTAGCATCGGCTTGAAAAATCGATTGGTGGGGCATGAGGCTAAATACAAGCTGTCCGATTAGTTCAGGGGGACCAAGCTCGACCCTACCCACATTGGAATACCCATACTTGACTGGAAATGGGAACTTGCCACCCATAAATGGCGCCCCCATACGACTGTATTCACTTTCGGGGATAAGCCCTTTAAATACGAGAGATTCTGTACCTCGACTGAGCGCACTAAATAAAGTACGCACTTGAACATTGTTTTTAGGCAAGGGGTCAAGAATTTCCGAGCGAATCTCAATACGCTCAGGAGCCACATACCATAAAGATTGACTAACGACTGAGTCCAAAGGATGATCCACGTAAAAATCCTTACTAGGAAAAGTGAAAATGTGCTTGCTACCCTATACTGCTGATGCGTATTTCATAGTATAGGTGAGCTTAGGATAAATTGAAGACCTCAGTAAATAAACACCCCATAAAAGCAGTGTCGATTCGTCGAGCCATTTTCTGCTTACTTTTCATACTCACATCAGTATTCATGTTGTGGCTTCTATATCAAACACTACATCAGTATTTCCCCACCCCAATTCTCTGGTCATTAATAGTCCTTTTTTCGCTCACCTTACCCTGGATGGTGATTGGTTTCTGGAATGCGATTATTGGCTTTTTAATTTGTCTTTTAATAAAGAATCCACTTTCTATTGTTCTACCTAAAAATATGCAAGATTGCGAAGATATGCCTTTAAATAGCTCTACAGCTCTTTTACTGTGTATTCGAAATGAAGAGTCATCAAGGGTAGTTCGTAATCTGCAAATTATGATTGACAGTCTAATCAATGCAGGCATTGAAAAATATTTCCATGTTTATATCCTTAGCGACAGCACTACTGAAACCATTAGGCAATCTGAAAGTGCGCTTTTCGAGAAATTAAATAAAGAGTATGGACAAAGAATTAATATCGTCTATCGCTGTCGCGAAAATAATGAAGGATATAAGGCAGGAAATATTGCTAACTTTTGTCAGCAGTATGGAAAATTGCATCACTTTGCCATCACGCTGGATGCTGATAGCTTTATGACTGCTGCAGCAATGAAAAGACTTGTTCAAATGATGCAATCGAATCCGCGACTAGGGATATTGCAAGGTCTTGTTATTGGTCTGCCATCAAGCAGTGCCTTCACTCGTCTTTTTCAATACGGCATGCGTCTTGGAATGCGCTCATACACTATGGGTTCAGCATGGTGGCAATCTGATTTTGGTCCTTATTGGGGTCATAACGCAATTATTCGCCTTGATCCTTTTGTGCAGCACTGTCAGTTTTCGGAGATTAAGACCGCTTCAGGGTATACGAAACAGATACTTAGCCATGATTTAGTCGAAGCAGTACTCATGCGTCGTGCTGATTTTGAAGTGCGCGTTTATCCATCTGAAGATAGCAGTTGGGAAGAAAATCCACCAACTCTGACAGAATATATTCGTCGCGATTTAAGATGGTGCGAAGGAAATCTTCAATACATCCATCTCCTCACCCTTCCCAATCTCAAGTTGATTAGTCGGATACAGCTTGTTTTAGCAATATTTATGTTTCTGGGCTCACCAGCATGGATTGCGCTGATGATTATCTGCACTCTCTCTATCGCTACTTTTCCATCCATTCAAGAAACTGCCAGTGGAGTTTATTTTCATACGTTTATTTGGCTTACTCTCTTAATGTGGTACCTACCAAAAGTTGCTGGAGCCCTCAATGTCTTACTCAATACAAAAGAATCCCAACGTTTTGGTGGTCGATGGCGTTTTACCATTAGCCTCTTACTTGAAACGATATTTTCTCTATTGATGACTCCAATTGCCTGGCTTAATCACACTATTTTTATGATGAATCTTGCTCTAGGACGTCAAGGGGGTTGGTCATCACAGGCGAGGGATGACCATACCGTCAACATATCGAATGCAGTCAAGCAATTTTGGCCACATACAGCATTAGGAATTGCCTTGACCTTGACGCTATATCTTAGTCATAGAAATGCTACCTATTTTGGTTTATTAATTTTTGGCGGTCTATTAGGATCGATACCCTTAGCAGTGATAACGTCGCAGTCCTGGCTAAGCAATCTCATGATGAAATACAAACTTTTATCCTCTCCAGAAGAAATTACTACGCCAGATGAATTAGCACCCCTCCGCCTAAAAGCTTTAAATCATCACCACAGTAATTAAGCATCCTCATGAGCCTTGTTAGAACCTATACACGTGCATTAAAAAAGCTTAGCTCTGATAGTAGGCTTGCTTGGATTTTGGCGCTTGCCAATATAGCACTTGCTATTACACTTTTTGCAGAACCAATATTGTTTGGCAAGGTTATCAACACTCTAGCTAATACTGAAGCTTCGCAATCCACCCCTTTATGGAATGAAGTCGCACCTTTATTAATTATTTGGATACTTTTTGGATTTTTTACGATTGGTACTTCAACACTCGTTGCCCTATTTTCTGATCGTCTAGCACATCGCCAACGTCATAAAGTCTTTGGTGAATATTTTGAGCATGTATTACATATGCCTCTGAAACAGCAGTCACAAACTCACTCTGGTCGTTTGATGAAAATCATGATCGCAGGTACAGACACCCTCTGGTGGCTCTGGCTAAGTTTTTTTCGTGAACATCTAGCCGCTTTCATCTCTTTAGTCATACTCATTCCATTAGCGCTATATATGAATTGGCGGTTAGCTTTAGTGCTCATTGGGCTCTGTTTATTTTTTGGACTGCTTACCCACTTCATCTTACGAAAAACTCAAGATCTGCAGCAAGCAATTGAAAGCCACCATTCAGACTTAGCGGAATTAGCTTCTGACACTCTCAGCAATATTGCACTAGTACAGAGTTTTTCTAGAATTCAGCTTGAGGTGAAAGCTTTGAAGGGCATCAGCCAAAAGGTACTCAATGCTCAGTTACCCGTTCTATCATGGTGGGCAATAGTCACGGTACTCACAAAATCTGCAACAACACTCAGTATTCTCTGTATTGTTATTTTAGGATCATGGCTTTACACGAAGTCACTAATAACAATAGGCGAAATAGTTACCTTTATTGCTTTTGCAGGTATTTTTATTGGCCGCTTAGAACAAATCGTTACATTTGCTGATAAGTTAGCAATAGACGCCCCCAGACTACAGCAGTTTTTTGAAATCTTAGATACATCACCAGATATTCAAAATATACCGAATGCAATAGATCCGGGGCGATGTGTTGGTTTGATCGAATTTAATGAAGTCTTCTTTAGTTATAACAATCGCCATAAAGCGATTGATGGGGTTAGCTTTAGTGTAAATCCAGGCGAGACAATTGCTTTAGTTGGCGTGTCTGGGGCTGGAAAATCTACTGTGCTGAGCCTGCTGTATCGCGCCTTTGATACCCAGTCCGGACGAATCACTATAGATGGTATTGATGTCAAAAATTTTGATCTATCAGCACTGCGCAGAAATATTGGCGTGGTCTTTCAAGAGCCCTTGTTATTTAATCGCTCTATTGCTGAAAACCTTCTGGTTGGTGCGCCAAACGCGAGTGAAGAAGAGATACGAAAAGCCTGTCAACGTGCACAAGCTCTTGAATTTATTGAAAAACAGCCTGAGGGTTTTGACACTATCATCGGCGAAAGAGGGAGAATTCTTTCTGGAGGCGAGCGGCAACGTCTTTCGATTGCACGTGCTTTGCTCAAAGACCCACCTATTCTTGTTCTAGATGAAGCTACAAGCGCGTTGGATAGCGCTACTGAAGAAAACTTAATTAAAGCAATGAGTGAGGTGATACGCTCTCGTACCACCTTAGTCATTGCACACAGGCTCAGCACCATTAAAAATGCAAATATGATTTTAGTGATGAAAGCCGGTAAGATTGTTGAAGCTGGAACCTATCAATCTCTTTGTGAGAAAAGTAGTCAATTTAATGAAATGGTCAGTATCCAATTGGGATTACAGCATCCATAATCAACGATATATCCATTTATTTTAATTACACTGATGACTTCATTTTCCACTGATTGGTTAAGCTTACGTGAAGGCGCAGACCACCGCTCACGAGATCCTGTTTTACAGGGGCAAGTACTTAGGTATCTAGAGAAAATTAGCAACCTTAAGAACGATCCAATTCACATTGTCGACTTAGGATCAGGCACAGGCTCCAATCTACGTGCCCTCGCACCCTTAATTCATCATAATCAAAAGTGGACACTGATTGATTACGATCCACTACTTTTAAAAGCTGCTCGTGAAAAAATTTGTGTGTGGGCAGATAGCATTGCTGATAGGACACATAACAATCATCTTGATAATGATGTCAATGGACTGGTAACTCTAGTTAAAAATAATTATGAAATTACTGTGCAATTTTTACAAAAAGATCTTGCTAGCAAACTTCAGTCTGAACTCTTCGAATCAGCAGATTTAATTACTGCAGCAGCTTTTTTTGATTTAGTTGCGTTGGACTGGTTGGTTCAATTTTGCAGAGCATTAAAAACCTCCCTTTATACAGTTTTAACTTATAACGGCGAGGAAACCTGGCTGCCATCAGACCCTAGGGATACCGAAATTCTTGAGGCATTTCATCATCACCAAGGGTCAGATAAGGGCTTTGGAAATGCTTTAGGGCCTTCAGCCTTTAAAGCAATGGAGCAGTTATTAAAAAAAGAAGGGTTTCAGGTAGAAACCGGATCAAGTCCTTGGATACTTACTCGGAATGACACCTCATTAATTCAAGAATTAGCAGCCGGCACTGCAAAGGCAGTAGCTGAAACTCACTTGGTTAGCCATGAAATTGCGAAACAATGGGGAGAGCAACGTGCTAAATCCCAATACTGTGAAATTGGACATGATGATTTATTTGCTATTTATAAAAAGAATTCAATCTAAGTTTCTTACACTTAGGTTCTAGAATTAATCAAAAGCATTATTTGGCAATAAAGAGATAATTTCTTCAAAGGTTTTATAGCCTGAGATAGGCATAAAACTCTTAGGGGAAAAATCCTTTTCGCCAATCAGCATTGCCGGCAACCCTTGGAATCCGTAAGTCTTAAATTCTTGTTCATCCGCCATGATATGTTTTGTCAGTCCGCCACTATCAAGCGCCTCCCTTAAAAGTTGCTCATTAATTCCACTCTGTACAGCTAGCTGCATAACTACTTCTTCATTACTAATATCAAGACCTTGCGAAAAGAAAGCATCGAAAAGCGTTCTAGCAAGTTTTAGCGATAGTCCTTGAGAGTTAGCAAAATAAACACTTTCTTGTGCGAGCCATGTATGGGTTAGAAATTTTGGCATTAAAAGTTTGAGCCCTTCTTCTGCAACAATCGGTTCTAACTTTGCATATTCAAACGTATTGATATAGGATTGTGACGGCGAAATATTGCCCTCTACTGGGCTTAATTCAAACGCCCTCCACATGATCTCCACCTTGTCTCGGTACTTTGCTTGTATCTTCTCTAGAACAATCGTTTGAAAATAACTATATGGACATTCAAAATCAGCCCAGACCTGGATCTGAATCATCGTATTTTTACCTTTAGTAATTCACTAAATTCATCATATTTTTTATATACGTCTTGCCAGCAAAACTGCTACGGCTGAGCCGCTACCCACCATAGCGCACCATACTCTTAGAGCCAAGGGTAAAGTGGGTGCGGCTTTTAATTTCGCTTCATTTTTATGTTCAATTTCATCAGCTTGGCAACGAATTAATAGATTAAGCAATTGTTCATACCCACCATGTATTCTTAAATAGTTAATCTGCACTTGATAGTGCTGCTCTACAAATGTCTCAACTGCATCAATAGTGGCATAGACTGCTTTTCTGCCAAATAGTGCTGGTATGGCTCCTGTTAGCCATCCCGCTATCCGCCATGGTACTAACAAATGGCTTCGATACTTTTCCTCAAAGACAACCTCTATTAGCCGCAAGTGCTCTGCCTCAGTAGCCCCATGTTCTTTTGCAAAACAGATGAGCTCTTGATCTTTAAGTAATCTCGCAACAGCAATGACACCCTTGTAAATAAAGACAGCACCTGTTTCGCCCGCATGGTCAGAGCGTAATTCTTGCTCTAAGTATTTAGGATATGGGGCTATGCCAAGCTTAATTGCAGCACTCATCTTAGACAGGCCCTGATGTAACTGACTATCTCGTCATAAAACTGTCGCATTTTTTGAATCAATCTCATTTTTAATATTGAAGGTATTCACTAAAAACGAATAAGAAATTATGGCCCTTGCTTTTGGGCTTTTTAGATTCTTACTTTAATTTCTAGTACGCTTTTGTGTCACCTTTAAAAAAGAAGTCGCAAGAAGGCGACTCAAAGCCTTTTGATGCGGCTCAAAAGGAACATCTTATCTTCTACCTGTCCAGGCTTTTACGTATAAAACTACTAATAAAGGGGTTTTTAACGTCTCTGCACCATCAAAAAATTGAGCGCATACTACTTAAGTATTAACCCTAACAT